>CAZSBG010000006.1:0-100395 GCA_964605145.1 uncultured Cytophagia bacterium
CTTGCTTTCTAAATCAACCGGTTATTGTTTAAAATTGTTGGACTGAATAGTTACCATTTATATAAATATTAGCTTTGAAATGATTTGCAAGGTCATAATTTAAATTCTGAGATGAATATAGCTGTTCATCTGAAATAGCTATTTGTTCTGCCTGTTTTAAATCAACTATATTGTAATTATATTGCAATAAATATTCATTAACTGCATTTATTGCATGATGAATATAACGTGGATTTTGATGTGAATAACTTTCATAAAATACTAAAATAGAGGGATTGCCAACAATCATTTGTAAAATTTGCAGCGAGACTAAATCATTGTAGATTCTTTCGTTGGAAACAACTGCTTCAACTTTAAGAATAACATCATTGTTTAAATCAATATATTTATCAAGCAACTTATATCGATGGATATATCCTTCAGCATACGTAAGAATCCTATCTTTTTTTAGCTGATAATTTTTCACCTCTGATTCAGATTGGACAAAAACACCTGCTGCATTTTCAATAGCTTTTTTAAATGCATCTCTTAGTGCTTCTTTATGCGTATTTCCAACTCCTTTTATAATAACAGTAATAAAGTTAAAACTTCTGGGCTCGTTTTTAACTTGAGAATAAATAAATTTATTTTGTATAAATAATGCTAAACAAATTAATATAAATTTTATAAATTTTAAATTCATATAAAATCTCTCTATTCTTGAATGTATCTTTTTAATATTAAAATATATCAAACCAAAAAATTAAACCTTCACTAAACATAATTTACAATTACCATACCCAAATTTAAGTCCTCCTCCACTTTTATCCACCTTTAAAAAATAACAAGTTAAAGCAGACAGAAAAATTAATTTCCCAAAATCAAAATTAAATTGTAGTAAAATTGACTACAATCTTGTGTCAATATTGACACAAATCTACATTTTAATAAATTATTAAAATTCTACCTCATTGCTTAAAATAAATCTTTGTATCTAATTTAAGTATCCAAATTTTTCAATAAAATATATGTTGAAGATTTTCCGCGTTTGCGGATAATAAGCTATCTCAACGGGCTTGGCCGGAGATATCTATTATCTCTCGCGTGTTTCGCGATTCACTGAAATTACAATAAAATTTTAACAGGACTTAAAAATGAACGACAAAAACAACTTGACAATAGCCAATTATTTTAGTAATTTTATCCAATTAAACAGACTTCCTAACCCCATTTGTAGTTTAATAATGAATAAAATGACAAATCAGCAAATCGAGAAAAAGCTTACCGAATATTTTGCCGGCAGGCCTTACGTGGCTTTCGGTTATCTTTTTGGGTCCAGGGCCAAAAATACGATTACGCCATTAAGTGATATTGATATTGCAGCTTACATCCAAATCGAAAAGGCGTCTGAAAATCTTTTCGATTTACGGTTACAAGAATTGACGGCGTTGTTTGATTTGTTAAAAACAGAGAATATCGATCTCGTTTTTTTAAATGAAACGCCCCTGGAACTGAGTTACAAAATTTTGAAGCATGGCAAACTACTGTATGAACGGGATAGTCTGCAGCGAGTAACTTTTACCGAGGAAACGATACGTAACTATTTGGATAGAAAACACTTTATCGATGATAGAAATAAAATTATCCGCCAGAAAATGTTAGAGGGTTCTTATTTTGATTGATGATGGAGTCATAATAAAGCGGCTGGAAAAGTTGAATCAATATGTTCAATTGCTAAAAAAGTTAATCAATGCTCCGAAGAGTCAATTTGTTTCAGATCCATTTGTGTATGGCAACGCCGAACGATATCTTCAATTAGCTATTCACTCGTGCCTGGATATTGGCAACCATATTTTAGCCAATATGAAGTCCAAAACACCGGGAGAGTACAGGGACATTTTTATTTTATTGGGTGAATACAAAATTATTTCAGCGGAGTTGGCCGATAAAATGGCGCCATTGGCAGGACTTCGTAATATCCTTGTTCATGATTACCTGGATATTGATCTTGAAAAAATTCATTTATTGTTAATCAATAATTTGGATGATTTTGATCAATTCGCCAGGGAAATTAGCAAGAGTGTATTGCGATAATTTTATCATGTCTTATTTATCACATTCTCATGTTTGTTTCCCGTCAATCCCCAACTGCCGCATCTTCCGATATAAATTTGCCCTGTCCATATCGAGAATTTCCGCGGCTTTGGATACACGCCAGTTATTGGCATCTAAAACGCTCAAAATATAATCTCGCTCAAAACTCTGACGCGCTTCCTGGAGTGGTTTGGTGGAGTCCGGTAAATTCTGTGGAGTACTTTGAGGGGATATCAGCAGCCGCACCATATTCAGATCAATTAAATCGCCTTCTTTCATCACCATCAATCGATCGACAAAATTTCTGACCTGGCGGACATTCCCCGGCCAGTCGAATCCCCGCAGATAATTCCGCGCCGAGGGCGTTAGTTTTGGTCGACTGACACCATTTTGTTCCGCTGCGGTTTCAATGAAGAAATCTAAAAGCAATGAAATATCTTCTCTCCGTTCCCGCAACGGCGGAACGGTGATAGTGAAACCATTCAATCGATAGTACAAATCCTCCCGAAATTCTTTCTCTTCAACCATTTCTGCAATTTCCTTGTTGGTTGCAGCAATAATCCGCACATTCACCCGCGATGTTTCCGATGAACCAACCCGCTGAATCTCCCCGCTTTCCAGAAACCGAAGTACTTTTGCCTGGGCAGATGGACTCATGTCGCCAATTTCATCCAAAAACAGGGTACCGCCATCCGCAACCTGTACCCGACCTTTTTTGGCAAAATAAGCGCCGGTAAATGCGCCTTTTGTGTGGCCAAATAACTCGCTCTCCAGCAAATTGTCTGGCACGGCAGCGCAATTCATTTTTACCAGCGGTTTGTCTTCGCGCCTGCTGGTTTGATGAATCGCCTGAGCCACCAATTCTTTGCCGGAACCATTTTCCCCCATAATTAGTACCGGGGATTCGAACGGCCCAATTTTTTCGATGAGTTCAAAAACATGCTGAATTTCTTTCGACTTCCCGACCATCTTGAAGCGATCGAGGTAATCCTGCCTGTATCGATCCAGCTCTTTTTTCAACTGTCCCTGGACGAGCGCGTTTCGAACCGTGACCAGAATGCGGTCCCGATCCGGTGGTTTCTCCAAAAAATCATACACACCGATTTTCGTGGCTTCCACAGCTTTTGAAATGGTTCCGTACGCAGAAATGAGGATGATGGGAATTTGCGGTTGGTCGGCGATCAGTTTTTGGGCGACTTCGATTCCGCTCAAATCCGGCATTTGCAAATCTAACAGGATCAAATCAAAATTTTCTTTGGAGGCGAGCTGAAGCGCCTCCTCACCGCTATGCGCTTCTTTTATCTGATAATTTTCGCCGGAAAGTATTTTATTGAGAATGTGGCAGATAGAAAGATCATCATCAGTAACTAATATTTTCGCATGTGGCATAATTGTTCGGGATTTTTTTCATTCGTTCATAAAGGTTCTTGATTTTTCGCCCAATTATGGTTTGCAATCCGTATGCCAAAACTTGTTTGCTGATTTTTTTACAGGCGAAATTCGCTGCTTGGGAAAAGAAAAAAAATGTGCCACTTTTTCCATAATTCTTCCTGATCGTTTTTACGACTCAGAAAATTCCATTATCCCACATGTAATTGCACACTAATATTTCTACTCCGATCTGAGAGGTCTGAACCGAAGTGTAATTGTTGTTCCGACATTCAATTCACTGAAAATATCAAGCTGGCCTCCGTGAGAGTCCATAATCTTTTGAACGATGCTCAGCCCCAGGCCGGTGCCTTCAATTTTATTCCGCGTGAAATAAGGCTGCGTGACTTTATCTAAAAATTCCGGTGGAATGCCGGCGCCGGTGTCCTGAATTTGCAGCTCATTATAATTCATTGCCAACCCGGATGCAGTTTTGTCTTTTAATACATCAACTGTTCGGCTTGAAATGATGATCGCTCCGCCCTTTGGCATACTTTCCACTGCATTGAAGAAAATATTTTTCAAAGCGAATTCAAATTGCTGAGGATCGAGTAGTGTCGGTGGCAGGTTATCATCGAGGTCCCATTCAATTTTAATGCCGGTAGTTTTTTCCGGTTTCCATAGATACACCAGCTCCTGAGTCAATTCGTTTAAATCAGCGCTTTTCAATGTTGGTTTTTCAAATTCCACAAATTGCATGAATCCATCGCTCATTTTTTTCAATTTGTTGACCTGGTGAATCATGGCGTCAAAATAATCATCTATATCCGGCAACTTATGCTGACAACGTTTCTCGAGCACATGCTTCAATTCTTCCGCATTTAGTTTTACTGTGGTAAGCGGATTTTTTATGCCATGGGCCAATCGTTGCGCAACTTGAGCCCAGTGTTTCACCTGACGGATATGCTCCTCTTCAGACATATCAAAAATCATGAAGCAAAACGATTTTACTTCCGGCAAATAAATGGATTTTAATTTTATCGCAATTTGCTCTCCGTCCTGGCCGACCAAAATCCTGAGTGACCTTTCTGTTGCTCTGCGCTCAAAAAAATCAGTGATAACCGACTTAACTGACCTCAACCATTCAGTTTGAAATAATTCCTCGCAATGCGTCTCTTTCGAATGATAGGAAGGTATCTGCAATAGTGTTTCCCATAATTGCCCAACCTCTCGAACTGTGCCTTTTTTATTGACTAACAAACAATGTTGCATCAGGTTTGCCTGCATTAACAGGTCAGGTAGGATTCTTTGCGCCCTCGTTCCAAAAAATAAGTTTCGGATAAAGATAATGATGAGAACAAATATACAGGCTGCTATCACCCATGCCGTAATATTCTTTGCTTTTTCAACTGTTTCGAACGGATAAATGGAGCGCTGCAATTCAAATAATCGATAGACGCCTACTCCGTCCTTGTAATGCGATGTGAGCAGCAACGACTTTGTTTCTCCGCGAACAATATTGATCTGAATGTTGTCAGGTTCCGGTAGCGGATAGGAATAAAGCGTTTTGAGCTGGTGATTCAAAATAACGATCCGTTCTCTCGGCACGACGCAGACAATTTCCAGTAATCCATCACCATCAAAATCTGCAACCGCGTCAACCCGCACAGGCTTCTTTTCGAATGACTCCGAATGTTCAATTTCCGTCAATTCTCCATTTAGTAGTCGAACGAATCCATCGGTATTCCCGATCACAATCTCATCTGCTCCATCGCCATTAAAATCCTGACAAATATTCAATTTCTTATTTCGGGGTTGTGTGAATTGATTTCCAATTCGTTTTGGCGAGACAATCGTCTCTCCGGTATTTGCATCCAGAATTTGAATTTTATCCTGGTTCGGATCCGTTTTTCTTTTACTGTATTGGTATACTACCAGATTCTTTCCACGGTTTTCAACAAAATTACCCAATCCCACCCAGGCGCCTGTCCATCCCGGACCAATTGAACGCTTCCACTTTTCTCTGCCATCGGCTTCATAAACAATCACGTAACTGCTGTCATCTGTGGTGCCGCCTAAATTTACCCCATTTTGATTGGCATATAATCCCAGAATTATTTCACCTTCGTTGTCTCCATCAATATCATCGATTTGAAAACAGTAAATTATCGATGCGAAATCCCTTTCCCAGAGTATTTCTCCCGCATAAATATCATACGCAATGAGCCCTCTGTTGCCGTTCGCATCCCAGGAGGTCAATTTTTGAAACAATGTAATTTTTCTGCCCGCCTTATTTTTAAAACAGGCCAACATATTTATTGTTTGCTTGAAATCGTATTGCGAAGAACTATCAGGTCGATAAAATGTGATGAACGGTCTGAGAGAGTCTATGGGAATACTTTTCCCGCGTGTCATGCTTGTGGACAATAAAATTTTATGGACGCACGAATCACGGTCGTAGTACGAAGCTAAAAAAGGAGGAGAACCATTCCTGGCAGGCAAAAGGGCCGAGATCATGTAATTATCTGGTCCGGAGATTCTGAAACTTCTTTCGTAAAAATTTAAATCAGCATCGATAATATCCATCTGATCATTAGATTGAATTGCAAGCTCGTCCAGCCCGTCTTCATTGATGTCAATTGGAAATATTGTTACATCAGAGTTACTCCAGCGTTCCTTTAGTCTGTAGTTTAACTCTGTTTCTGATCCCAAACTTGTCGGAATATTAAATGCACATTGAAGGATAAATAATATAGAAGTGGTGATAAGAGGAATATAACTTGGCATTGTCAGCACCTGCGCCTTTTCAGTTTCCGGTTCTGATTGAAGCCAGTCTTTGGCTCTTTTATTGGAGGTTCGGTCTGGGTTATTTCTCTAATATAAAATTAATTGGTAAATAATCAAGAAAAATATGCGCGACCGAAAAAATCATTAGGGGAATTATAAATCGGGAATGAAAATTTTGGGATGGATTTATGATGAAGAACAATCAATTGAAATTAAGGCCATTCGATATATCTGAAAAAATTCAAACGCGTTGCTGAATTCAACGCCTTTTCTTTAACATTTTCAACCGTTGCCAGAAACTTGGCTTTAATTCTCTTTCAATAGGAATTGGAGAGTCATTGATAACTGGCTCGCCATTAATGGCACTTTTCGGGTTCGAATAAAACAGCAGGTCTGCCTTTTCTTTTCCGAAATCATCGGCGATCACCTTGTAGCTTTTCAGCAGGGTCACGGTTCGGCTGTTGGGCTTGTGCCCATCCGATGCGATAAAATGGGCCAAATTATTTTCGAGCATTTTGAGCGCCAGCATTTGCGCGTGTTGCCCATATCTCCCGCGCAGACTTCCTTCGTTGATTTGCATCAAAGCGCCGCGCTGTACATAATCGAAAACAAGTGACGGGCGTTTTTGAAATCCCATATTTCTTTCTGGATGCGCCACGATAGGAATTTTTTCATTGACAATAAAATTGAAAAACATGTCCGGCACAAAACGCGGAATGGCGCCCATTGGGAATTCAATAAGGAAATATTTTTTATTGTCGTTCAGGGTCGCGATTTTATGATTTAGAGAAGTATCGTGCTGGGCGTAAATTTCGCAGCCAAGATATATTTTTATTTTCAATCCTTCGGCTTCTGCTCGGCGCTGAAGTTCGAGGTATGTTTCAATGATCTGTTTTTCAGTATTGAAATCATTTTCGCTTAACACATGCGGTGTTGCCACGATGGCGACGATACCTTCTTTTTCGGCATTTTTTAACATGGTAAGCGAGCTCTCCCAATCGTCCGAACCATCATCAATATATGGGAGAATATGAGAATGTATGTCAATTAATTTTGGCGCCATATTCATCTTTCATTTTTGGTGAATCGCCCGTGCGAATTCCGATATCGTTCCTTTGTCCGAATTCTGCTCTAAAATATTGCCGGTGACCACAAAGGATGCCCCGGCTTCAACTTTTTTCCAGGCGATTTCCGGGGTCTTTATGCCGCCGCCAACAATTATGGGAAGACTGCATATTTTAGAAATCGAATAAATCATTTCATCCGGTACCGGATTCATCGCTCCGCTGCCGGCTTCAAGATAGATCATTTTCATTCCCAGATATTGCGCTGCCAGCGCATGCGCCACGGCAATATCTGCTTTGTCGCGAGGGATGGGTTTTGTGTTGCTCATGTATTCCGCAGAAGTGACCCGCCCGGATTCAATGAGCATGTATCCCATACTGATGGCTTCAACGTTCAGCATTTTAACGATGGGTGCCGCCATAACGTGCTGACCGATGAGCAAATCCGGATTTCGGCCGCTGATGACCGACATGAATAAAATTGCATCCGCGTGCCTGGAAATCTGCTGAACCCCGCCGGGAAAAATGATGACAGGAATAGTAACATGTTCCTTAATTTGCTTGACAAGTTCATCAAATATCGGCGTTGAGAGAAGACTGCCACCGATGAAAATAACATCTGCGCCCTCTTGCTCAGCTCGCGCAGCCAGTGAGACGCTTTCCTCCAGTGACTGTTTATCCGGATCTATCAGCACCACATATCCGGCACCGCGCTGTTGATAAATTGTTGATAACTTTTCCCAGGTACTCATTTAGCTTCCTGTCACTAATTCAGTTCAGTTTTGCCCTTACTATTTTCTCTGTTTCCGCCAGAGCCGCCTCGAACTTATCCACATCTTTTGCGCCGGCCAATGCCATGTGAGGTCTTCCACCGCCGCTTCCGCCGGCAATTGAGGCTACTGATTTCACGATGTCCCCGGCTTTCAATTTTTTCTGTGAAACCAGGTCATCCGTTACCACACAAAGAAAATTAATTTTTTCACCAATCTTCGCCCCCAGCACACCCACACCGGATTTCAACTGATTCCGCAACTGGTCGCCGATCTGTTTCAGTTCATCCACAGAATTCGGTTGAACCGAACTGACAACCAATTTAAACGAATCTATTTGCAGCGCATTTTCTATCCATTTGCCAACTTCTTTGGTGGAATCCTGCATGCGCACTTTTTGCAATTCTTTTTCAAGATTTTTCTTTTCATCCATTAGAGCTTTTATTCGATGGCCAATTTCATCAATCTGCACATTCATGGATTCTGCCAGCGACGAAAGAATGGCCCGTTCTTCAGTCACCTGGCGGAACGCCTCTTCGCCTGTGACAGCTTCGATTCTACGGATTCCGGCAGCAACACTCGATTCCGAGACAATCCGAAACAAACCAATTTGACCGGTCGCAGAGGCATGCGTACCTCCGCAAAGTTCCATGCTGAATTTTCCAATTTTGATGACGCGTACTTCGTCACCATATTTTTCACCAAAGAGGGCGATTGCTCCCTTTTCCCTGGCCTCGTCGAAGGTCATGTTCAACACATCAACATTGATATTTTCCCAAATCTCTTCATTGACAATTCGCTCGATTTTCTCCAGTTGTTCAGGGGAAATTCGTTCGAAGTGGGTCAGGTCAAACCGCAGGCGAAACGGCGTAACCAGTGATCCTGACTGATGGACATGATCACCCAGCACCTTTCGCAAGGCCGTTTGCAGCAAATGCGTTGCCGTGTGATTCCGGGCTGTGCTCATCCGTTGATCGCGTTTAACCCTGGCAAATACTTTGGAATCATCAATTTTTTCAGGGATTTCACCCTTGGCAATGTGGACAATTTTCTCACCGGTGTGAACAGTATTGGTCACGGAAAGCAAAATTCCAGGCCCTTCAATTTCGCCCTGATCGCCGACCTGACCACCGGATTCGGCATAAAACGGCGTTCGATCCAACACAATGTAAACATGGCCGGCCTCCCGTTTGAGCATCCTGATACGCGTCTCCGTTTCCAGCGACGTATATCCCAAAAACTCGGAATCAGAACCTTCACTTAGTTTTTCCCATTCATCAAAATTGACTTCCAAATTATAATCCCATTTTCCGGCCTTCCGGGCGCGTTCGCGCTGTTTTTCCATTTCTTTTCCGAATCCATTTTCATCGACAGTCATGCCTTTTTCTTCTGCCATGAGTTGAGTTAAATCCAGCGGGAAGCCATACGTATCATACAAGCGAAAGGCCTCGTATCCGGGAATTTCATCAACATTTTTCTTTTTCAAATCAGCTACCAGCTTCTCAAACAAATCAATTCCGCGATCCAAAGTATTATTAAAGCTTTCCTCTTCGGATTTTATCACCATGGACACATATTGATGTCTTTCACGAATTTCCGGAAATGCCTTGCCCATAACATCCACCACAGTGGGAACCAGTTTATAAATAATAGGTTCTTTCACATTCAAGGTTCGTGCGAAGCGCGCAGCGCGACGTAAAATTCTCCGCAGCACATAACCACGACCCTCGTTGGAAGGCAAAGCGCCATCGGCAATTGCAAAAGTCAATGCCCGAACATGATCGGCAATAACACGATGGGCCATGCCAGCCGGGCCGGAGTCATAGACGGCTTCAGTCAATTCTGCAATTTTTCCAATGATGGGAGTGAAGAGATCTGTATCGTAATTGGATGGCACCCCCTGCAGCACTGCAACAATTCGCTCAAATCCCATGCCGGTATCGACATGTTTTGAAGGCAGATCTGTGAGCGATTGGTCTTGCTCGCGGTTATATTGAATGAAAACAAGATTCCACAATTCAATATAACGCGCACAGCCGCCATTGACTTCGCAGGAATGCCCCTCAATGTGTTGTTTGTCGCACGCATCAGGACCCAAATCGATATGAATTTCCGAACAGGGTCCGCACGGACCGATTTCACCCATCTCCCAGAAATTATCTTTTTCATCAAAACGCAATACCTGATCCGGTTTTATGTCGGTAATTTCTTTCCAGAGATTTTCGGCTTCATCATCGTTCTTGTAAACAGTCGCGTATAGCTTGTCTTTGGGAAGTCCCCACACATCGGTCAACAGCTCCCACGCCCATTCGATGGCTTCTTTTTTATAATAATCACCAAACGACCAATTGCCCAACATTTCAAAAAATGTGTGGTGATATGTATCCTTGCCCACTTCTTCGAGGTCGTTGTGCTTACCACTTACACGAATACATTTTTGCGTATTGGCCGCCCGAGTATACTCGCGCGTTTCCAGTCCCAAAAAAATATTTTTGAACTGGTTCATGCCGGCATTTGCAAAAAGCAATGTTGCATCATCGAAAGGCACAACCGATGAGCTGGGCACAAATTTGTGATTATATTTTTTGAAAAAATTTATAAACGATTCTCGAATTTCTTTTGACGTCATAATTTATACCTTTTCCGCTAATACAAAATCTTATGTTCATTCAATTTTTATGATTCACAAGAAGAAATAATCGGAGGAAAATAAAACAGACGTTTATTTTGCCCATTGGGGATGCTTCTTAATACGGTGAGAAACAATATTTGAGGGATTCGGAATGACATTTATTTGAATTTACTATCCTCAACACCAATTTCATCCCACATTTCCAGCACCTGAGAAACCACATCCCAATTGAAGCCGCGTCGCAACAATAAATCGCTCACTCTTTTTTTCTTCTTTGCTTCTTCAAGATTCTTTATACTTTTCAGTTTTCGTTCCGCAATTTTCAACGCCAACTGGAACGGATCATTCTCCGAATATATTGCTTCAATGGTCTGATTAATAACATCGTCTTCTATTCCTTTGTGGCGCAATTCCTGCTTGAGTAAAAATTCACCCATGGGCTTGGATAACAATTTGCTCCGGGCAAAACTCATTGCAAACTTTTCGTCATCTAATAACTGAAGTCGTTTCAATTCCACGATCGTATCTTCTATGAAATTTTCTTCGAAACCGACTTGCCTGAGCTTTGTCCGCATCTCTTTTTCACTTCGGTCACGATACGACAAAAAATTCACCGCCCGATCTTTTGCCGCCTTTTTTTCCTCAGCAAAGAGGATATCTTCAATGTGCTTTTCTGTTAAAACATCCCCTTTTTTCAAACCATAATGCAGAACCACATCCTCATTCAATCCAAAAGCGAACTCGTCATCCAAGAAAATTGAACAGCGATTTTTCCTCTTTTTTTGGATAACAATCTGGGTAATTTTTTTCCTCATAGCCTGATTTCAGAATTATGATTTTTCTTCTTTTTTATCTGCCGCCTTTTCTTCCTTTTTCGGTTCCTGAATTATCCCCATGGCTTTCCGCACTTTTAACTCCACTTCTTCATAAATGTCAGGATTTTCCATGAGGAACCGTTTTACATTTTCACGCCCTTGTCCCAGCCGAACCTCGCCGTATGAGAACCAAGTACCGCTTTTTTCAATAATTTCATGTTTTACAGCCTGATCGATAACATCGCCTTCACGGGAAATACCGGTGCCGTACATAATGTCGAACTCAGCTTCTCGAAACGGTGGCGCGACTTTATTTTTTACCACTTTGGCCTTTGTTCTGTTTCCAATCATATTTTCACGATCTTTGATCGATGCAATTCTTCGAATATCGACCCGAACCGAGGAGTAAAATTTCAACGCGCGTCCACCTGTGGTTGTTTCCGGATTTCCAAACAGGACTCCAATTTTTTCGCGAATCTGATTGATAAAAATGACGCATGTATTGGATTTATTGATAGCGCCGGAAAGCTTTCGCATGGCCTGGGACATCAAACGGGCTTGCAATCCCATTTGAGCATCGCCCATCTCTCCTTCAATTTCAGCGCGGGGCACCAGGGCAGCCACAGAATCGATTACAATGATGTCGATGGCGCCGCTTCGCACGAGTGTTTCAGTGATTTCCAACGCCTGCTCTCCGGTATCCGGCTGGGAAATAAGCAGATTATCCGTATCCACGCCCAGGTTTTTCGCATAGTACGCATCCAGCGCATGTTCAGCATCGATAAACGCGGCCAGTCCGCCCACGTTCTGAGCCTCAGCAATGACGTGCAACGCAAGCGTGGTTTTCCCGGAGGACTCGGGACCAAATATCTCGATGACTCTTCCGCGCGGCAGCCCGCCAATGCCAAGCGCCGCATCCAACGAAATTGATCCGGTTGAGATGACTCTCACTCTATCCCGTGCCCGATCATCTCCCAATCGCATTACCGAACCTTTGCCAAATTGTCTGTCTATTTGGGTCAGTGCAAGTTCCAATGCTTTTTTGCGTTCATCTTTTTCATTGGACATAGTCTACTCCATATTTAAATTTGTTTTCAACGATTTTTTATTGATCCTTACCGAGCAATATTTTTCTTAATGGCGTATAAATCGCACCTGAAGGGTGTAAATCACTTTTTATCAATTCGATTTTTTCAACTATGAATTCACCGGCGTCGAAATTTGTAAAAACTTTCATTGTTTCAAGTATCGGGCTTATCTTTCGCGCATCTTTTACACGACCAATCGTTAAGTGCGCTGTAAACTTTCGTTTCTCAGATTCGAATCCCAGGGACTCGAGGTTCTCATTCAAATTGCGCGAAATTTCTCTCAGATGATCACTCTCAGTATTGGCGCCAACCCAGATAATTCTGGGACGCTTCATAATTGGAAACGCGCCAACACCGTTCACCTGGATTTTAAACGGTTTCTTTCCGGCAATTGAATCGCTAATTTTATCGCTGATCAAATCAATCAAGCTTTCATCTGTGGATCCCAAAAATTTTAATGTCAGGTGAATATTATCGGCCTTTGTCCAGGATATTCCCCTTCCTGCTGCTCTCAATTTTTCCTGAATCAAAAAAATTTCATTCTTTATACTTTCAGGAATTTGAATGGCAATGAATGTACGAATGAACGACATTGGCTCTCCCCAATCTAATTGCCGGATGGAATCCTCATAACTTTCAGCAAAATATTAACTAAAATATACAATAAACAAATTAATTAATCAAGAAATTTTTTGGCCGGTTAAGTGACTGTAAAGCATTTTTAGCGTCATTGTTGTTATTCGATGCAGATTGATGGAAGGGGCTAAATCAAAGATAAATTGTTCGCTTCGAGTTTCCCGGTCATCACTGATTCCAATGATAGTAGTCAAATCCCACTCTCCGTTATGAATCGTAAACAAGCCAATATGCGAACCTGTATTTTCTCTCAGCAGCCCTGTCACCAGCCCCGGCGCTTCTGTTCGCCAAATCCGTTCATCATCACTAAAATTTAATGCGATTTTAAAATAGGACATCAGAGAATCTATGCTGCCAAACGTAATTGCCTGGTTCAAAACTTTCCCGATCGTGTCACTGTTTGACAGTCTTGCGACAATCGCTCCTTTCGTTCCGATTTCAATGAGCGAGAGTGATTTTTTTTGCTCCATCAGCTTCGTGACGACTATATCTTCGAGTGTATCATCATCTGTCCCCCAAATATTCTGATGAATTTTCTGATGAATGAACTTTTCGACCTGAGCAACACAACTTCGACAATATTTTTCACTTGTGCCGAATTTGCTGATACGAATATCCACCCCACCATTTGTGGGAAGGAATGCGATTTTGGCCATTTTTTCCAATTCATTCACATTTCCCAATTTCTGGAAAAGTGTTGATTCAGGTAAACCGGCAGTATGTAGAATTTTTTTAGTATAGCATGTCTTCACTCTGGAAGCTAAAAATGGAATGACAAAGGAATCCATCATAAATTTCATCTCAGCTGGCACACCTGGCAACACAAAAAAATATTTCCCGTCCTGTTCGAACAACAGCCCACTGGCAGTGCCCACGGAATTTGGAATGATCTGCGCTTTGTCAGGAACAAGCGCTTGTTCAATATTGATTTTTGCCATGGGAATATTTCGTCGCCGAAACCGTTCTTTTAATTTTGCCAATATATCTTCATCCAAAATTAGCTTTGCATTGAAATATTCGGCGAAAACTTTTTTTGTTATATCATCATGCGTGGGACCAAGACCGCCGGTGGCGATAACAATATCAGTTCTTTTTTCTGAGACACGAAGGCTCTCCAGCAGCGATTGACGATCGTCTCCTATTGTGGAAATCCACTTGATAGTAATCCCCAAATCAGTCAATTTCTGAGCGATAAATGCAGCATTGCTGTTTATGGTATCACCAATCAGTAGTTCATCGCCTATGGATAAAATTTCGGCGTTCATTTTCAATCCAGGCAGTACCTCTGCAATTCAATTATTGTGATGACTCTTACAGTTCAATCGTTATGAATGACTAAAGAAATATCCTAACAACTTGTAAAATCACATTTGCGTATACACCGGCCATGATGTCGTCTAAAATAATTCCCCAGCCGGAATGAATTTTTTCAAACTTGTTCACGGGAAATGGCTTGGCAATATCAAAAATTCGAAAGAGAATGAAAGCAGCGATCACAAAGTGGATTGTTTTTGGAACTGCAATCAATGCAACGAGCATACCAGCCACCTCATCAATCACAATGATGCCGGGATCCTGTCCTTTTTCTGTACCGAATTTTTTCTGTGAGTCTCTTTCTATCACCGATGCACAGAAAACCCCCACCAGGGTTATTAGAACTGTAATCCCGATCATTAGACTTACCGATAATGGGGGTAAAATCCAATACAAAATTACCAGAGCTAAAGCACCCATTGTACCCGGCGCGACCGGTGAGTACCCAATTCCCAGAAATGTCGCAATAAATCTGGACATTAAATTCATAAACAATCCTTAAAACTTCATTTTATTCAATGATTTTGGTCAAAAAACACAAATCCCGAAAATTCACATAAGACCAATTCAAAGCATCATAAAACTATGATGGTTATGGATATCGTGAATCTATCGGGATTAGAGATCAGATGGTTTGAAAACGCTGAAACATGCTTTCAAAATATCTGCAACATGATCGCGGTTTTCAATGAAATATTTTACTCCAGTGTATATTGTCAAGAAAACCACAAATACCATCATTTTTTCGATAAATTGAATTTTTTTCAATAATTCAATGATAGGGAATTGAAAATTTCGTGACATGGCTAAGTGGTCAAATAGCAAAAAAATGAAAACAACATAAACCGAGCCCATTTGTACAAAAGTTTTTACGCGTGCCATCTGTGAGGTTGCAACAGGCCGGTGCTTAAACAAAGCATAGGAGCGCAATCCTGTAATTAAAAAATCGCGCGCTATTATTATTATTACAATCCATAAATCTATATATCCAAGCACATAAAATGCGATAAATGCAGCGGACACCAAAATTTTATCTGCCAGCGGATCGAGAAACTTACCCCATTTGGAAACAGTGCCAAATTTTCTCGCGTAATAGCCGTCATACCAATCGGTTAAACTGGCAACGAAATAAACAAAAAAGGCGATTATTTTAAAGTTAAAACCATTAAAAAATATCAGGAAAAGAAAGACTGGAGTCAGAATAATTCGTAGCAATGTTAATTGTGTGGGGAAATTCATTCGTTCTCCATGTAGTGTGCCGGGTAATCATCGGGCAACGTACATATTTCATAAAATGTTATATTAATCAATTTTTGGTTTTGAAATTTAAAATTCAACACCATCCTTAGATCGAGATTCTTCCTTCTAACGCTTTTGACAATGTAATTTCGTCGGCATATTCAATATCCGTACCAACCGGAATTCCTCGGGCGATTCGGGATATTTTCATTCCCAAGGGTTTTATCAACTTCGATAAGTAGAGAGCCGTTGCTTCTCCCTCGACATTGGGATTATTTGCCAAAATAACCTCATCCACTTCATCGGTGAGACGCGTGAGTAGTTCTCGTATTTTCAAATCATCCGGTCCGATGCCATCCAAAGGCGAAAGGGCGCCGCCAAGAACATGATAAAGTCCTTTGTACTCCCCGGTTTTCTCGAAGGCAATCACATCATTCGCTTCTTCAACCACACAAATTACATGCCTGTCTCTTTTCGTATTGCTACAAATTGAACACGGATTGCTGTCCGTGATATTAAAGCACACACTGCAATACGTGGCGCTGTCTTTCACATTTATTAGGGCTTGTGCAAGAGTTTCGACTTCTTCCCGCGGAATTTTTAACAAAAAAAATACCAATCGCTGAGCCGATTTTTTACCAATCCCGGGTAATTTGGATAGTTCATCAACGGCTCGTTGCATGGAATTTGAAAAATAACTTGTCGTCATACGTTTCTAATATTTATGGAAAATTGAAATATCTTATTTTGACTCCCCACTTGGTCTGCATACAAATACCTTTTCTTCGGTAAATTTCTAAATCACGTTCCAAAACCTGGTATTTTCAATCCTTCGGGTAAATTCCCCAACATGCCGCCCGTGGCTTTGTTCAAATGTTCATTGGCCAGTTCCTGAGATTTTTCAAGCGCTTGATTTACCGCGGCAACAACGAGATCTTCCAGCATCTCCACATCATCGCCATTGACCAAATCCGGTTCTATTTTAATTTTCATGATTTGTTGCCGACCATTGGCAGTGACTTCCACCATTCCCCCACCTGCGGAACCAACGACTTTCATTCCAACCAATTCCTGTTTTATTTTGCTGATCTCATCCTGTATTTTTTGGGCTTGTTTCAATATGTTTGCAATGCCCATATTTTTCATCGTACCATCTCCTTAATACACACAATCTATTTTTATTTTCTCGGGCTCAGCTTTTAGCCTGAATTATTCACAAATATTAAACAATAGATATTTAACTTAATGTTATCAATAAAATTAATCAGATATATGAAATTTAACAAAGTTAGATATACTGAATTCGGAATGAAGCACCATTCAGGCTATCTGGATTCCTTAATGCATTACAATGAATAATTTAGGTTAGAAATTCATTATAAAAAAATTACCGAATATAAATTTCATCTAAGCCTCAAGAAAATTATTACTTAATCATACAAATAAAGTTCCACTATTATTTTATCAATTCACCATCGAACTCATCGACAATCGTTTTAATCAGGGGTATTCTTTGGCCCAGTCTGTCAATATAACTACCGCCATTGGTTTGACCTTTTTCATTTTCCGTTGCAATCGTAGTCTTAACGCATTTAATCCGTACCGGAATGCCCAACACCTCCTTAAAAATTTCTTCAATGTTTTTCCGATTTCGGTTGACAGAGCTCATGTGAAATCCATTTTCTGCACTAAAACCGATGAACAGCAGGTTTTCATCAGTGAGCTTCTCCGGTTTACCCTCCATGAGGAAAGACCCCAGCGCAATTTTTTTCTTTTTTATTTCTTCAACGATTTGCGGCCATTGCTGTTTGATTTTCTCCAGTTCAACATTACTTTTTTGCTGTGGCATCACCTGACCGCGATTCGACTCGGATTCGTCTGATTTTTCCTCTTCCTGATTTTCTGATTTTTCATCCGTTGATTGGTCGTTCACTACAGGTATTTCTGAAACAGGATTCTCTTTTTTAGGCCGGGAAACATTCGGTATTGTATTTGTTGTTTTCCCGGACATTGCAGTCTGCGATTTATTTTGTGAATATCCTGATGAGCCGGAAATTTGACCGCCTGCCATAATGTTATCTTTAAGACTATCAATCCCCTTAATCAATGTTTCAATTTTTTGGGATTTGTCCAACTGAATCATTTTTGTGGCAACCATCTCCAAGAAAACACGTGGATTTGCGCTACGCTTTATTGAGTATTGCGCGTCCGATGAAATTTGAATCAACCGAAGCAAATCATTTTCTTCAAATTCTGGTGCGATCTGTTGATATTTTTGTCGGTACGTATCGGATGCTTCGATTAATTCGATTGAACCTGCTGATTTTGTAATTAAAATATTGCGCAGATGTTCGTTGACGCCCAATAAAAATTCTACCAAATCGTAGCCATTATAAAATATTTTTTCAATGAGTTGAAATCCGGCTTTCAGGTTCTGGTCTCGAATGGCATCGGTAAAATTGAAATAAATTTCCCAATCAATCACACCGAGCAAATCCATAATGTCGTTAGCATTTATTTCTTCACCGCAGAATGAAATGGCCTGATCCAGCAGGCTCTGGCTATCTCGCATGCTCCCTTCAGCTTTTCTCGCGAGTAGATGGAGCGATTCATCGTCAATGGAAATGTTTTCCTGAGCGCAGACATTTTTCAGTTGTTCAATGATTTCGCTTAACGCGATTCGTTTAAAGTCAAATCGCTGACATCGCGAAATAATTGTTGCAGGAACTTTGTGGGGTTCCGTTGTCGCAAACATAAACATGACGCGTGCAGGGGGTTCTTCCAGAGTTTTTAGCAGGGCATTGAATGCTTCAGAGGTGAGCATGTGGACTTCATCGATGATGTAGATTTTATATTTGCCGGGATTTGCCGCATACTTCAGACTTTCTCTTAAATTTCGGACTTCATCGATTCCACGGTTTGAAGCTCCGTCTATTTCCAGCACGTCCAAACTTCGGCCTTCTGTGATGTCGATACAACTATCACATTCATTACAGGGATTTTGAGCCGGTCCCTTTTCACAATTAATTGCCTTGGCCAAAATTCTGGCAATTGTGGTTTTTCCTATTCCTCTGGGGCCGGCAAACAGATATGCATTTGCCAGACGCATTGTTTTTAATGCGTTTTGGAGCGTGGAAACAACATGCTTCTGATTCACTACGTCTTCAAATTTTTGGGGTCGCCATTTTCTTGCTAAAACAAGGTAAGCCATTGAATCCCTCTAAAATTTAAACGAATCTTGCCAAATGATAATGCTCGTCTGGTTGAAATATAAATACTGCTCATTAAAACGAAGGGACAATTAAAACGAATTGTCCCAAATCCATCATCCCAAAAGATTTAAGGCTGTGCACCTCTCTTCGACTCCTCTTTCCGGATAAAATGTTTTAGCAGCCAGCTCCAGCCAAGCGACCCTGCGGCACATGAAGATCCTGCTTACCGCTGCTACCTCCCGGTCCTGACGGGGTTCGGCAGTACTGCATTGCGCAGGACTTAACTATCAACACCGCTTGCTAACCCAAAGTATCCAGCGAGTAAACCTCGGAGAGGAATTCAACCCTGCTATAGCGGATTGCAGGTAAAGGGCACCGCTAGCTCCCCGTCTAGCACAGCCAAGTGGAGCAGATGGGAGTTGAACCCACGACCTCCAGAGTGCGATTCTGGCGCTCTCCCAACTGAGCTACTGCCCCATTTGATTTTTCTCCAAATAAAGAGCGGAGAGAGAGGGATTCGAACCCTCGGAGAGGCTATAAACCCCTCACACGATTTCCAATCGTGCCCGTTCAGCCAGCTCCGGCATCTCTCCACTATTTGTTGATGTAATAAAAATATTTCTTGCGGAGAGGGGGGGATTCGAACCCCCGGTACCCGAAGGTACAACGGTTTTCGAGACCGCCCCGTTAAGCCAGCTCCGGCACCTCTCCTAGTACTATTTTCTTAAATTTTCAAAAAAAGATTTCAGTATTCTTTCACACTTCTCTTGTAAAATTCCACCAGTAACTTCTACATTTGCATTTAAATCTGGATTATTAAAGATATTCATTACAGAGCCGGCAGCGCCCATTCGAGGATCTGGTGCTGCATATATCACGTGCGCAATTCTGGATAATATAATCGCTCCTGCACACATAGCGCACGGTTCCAATGTCACATAAATTGAAGTAGCGTTTAATCGCCAGGAGGCTAATGAATTTGCTGCTGCCGTTATTGCTAATATTTCTGCATGCGCTGTCGGATCTTGAAGCGTTTCAATCAAATTATACCCTCGACCAACAATTTTATTCTCAAAAACAACAACTGCACCAACCGGAACTTCATCTTTTTTATATGCCTTTTCGGCCTCTCTAAAAGCTTGTTCCATCCATTTTTCATATTCTGTCATGCTTTGTTGTTCCTAAAATTGTTCGGTTTTCAACTGTACGCCCGGAGGGAATCGAACCCCCAACCTTCTGGTCCGTAGCCAGACGCTCTATCCAATTGAGCTACGGGCGCAATAATCGTAGCGCGTACGGGACTCGAACCCGTGCTACCGGCGTGAGAGGCCGGCGTCCTAACCGCTAGACGAACGCGCCGTTTGTGAAATGTACGCCCGGAGGGAATCGAACCCCCAACCCTCTGATCCGAAGTCAGATGCTCTATCCAATTGAGCTACGGGCGCAGGCTGGTGATTCGTGAGTTCCCGATGAGCTATTTTCATTACACATGCGAACAGATACGTTTTCTCACATTTCACCTGATAGCTGGGGAGCAGGGATTCGAACCCCGGTTCCACGGTCCAGAGCCGTGTGTCCTGCCACTGGACGACTCCCCAATTATTCTTTATTCTGATTCAACCAATGTATTGCCTTACTTATCCGCCTTAAAACCGTTTCTTTTCCCAGGGTTTCCATAATTTCGAATATCCCGGGACTCACGCCATACCCTGTGATTGCGAGTCGAATTGGATGGATAAATGTGCCGGCACCTGCCTGATGTTTTTCAGCTAATCCCCGAATCGTTAATTCTGTTTCTTTATCCTGAAATGATTCTAATTCGGCTAAATCTATATGAGCCAAATCCAATCGTTTGACAACCTCATTTCCATGCCAATGTTTTTCCACCGCTTTTTCATCATATTGTTCCGGATCTTTGAAAAAATAATATCCCAGAACCAAAAAATCATTGAGATTTTTGACCCGCGTTTTCAGCAAAGAAATGACTTTCAGCAAATAAGTTTTGTCATGCTGTTGTGATGCGATGAAGTCAAATTTTTCCATCATTGGCTGCAAGGCCTGGTAAACATCCTCATCAGTCATCTGGCTGATATATCGTCCATTCAGCCAGTTCAATTTTGTCTCATCAAAAATGGCGCTGTTTTTTGAAATCCCTTTGAGAGAGAATTTAGCGATCATTTCTTCCCGCGACAAAATTTCCTGATTTCCTTTGGGTGACCAGCCCAATAGCGCCAAAAAGTTAAACATTGCATCGGACAAATAGCCTTCATTTTTATAATCAGATACTGAAGTTGCTCCATGACGCTTGCTCAACCGTTTTTTATCCGGCCCAAGAATCAAAGGGACATGGGCAAATTTTGGTAACTTCCAGTTTAGCGCACGATAAATCAGTACCTGTTTCGGCGTGTTGGTTAAGTGATCGTTTCCCCGAATGATGTGCGTTATCCCCATATTGAAATCATCGACAACAACCGCCAGATGATATGTCGGTTTTAGATCGGATCGCAAAATGATGAAATCATCAATTTCGTTATTATCAAATGTCAAAGAACCAAGAATTACATCTCGAAAAAACGTCTCACCCAGTTCAACTTTGAACCGGATGACTCTCGGAGTTTTCTGTTTTTCTCGTCGTTCAATTTCTTCTGCCGAGAGCTTTCTGCAATGTCCATCATATTGAAATGCATCGTGATTTCGTGCAGCCAATTCTTCCCGGGTACAATAGCAATAATACGAATGACCGGAATCAATCAGGGACTGACAAATCTTTTGATACATGTCCAATCGTTGCGACTGGAAAACCGGCGCATCATCCCAATCAATGCCGAGCCATTTCAATGCGTCATAAATGGCAGCGACCATTTTTTCATCGGATCGGGCCTCGTCCGTGTCTTCTATCCGAAGAAGGAATTTTCCCTGACGCTGTCTTGCATATAACCAGTTAAAAATCGCCGTCCGCGCGCCCCCCACGTGAAGATAGCCGGTGGGACTCGGCGCAAAGCGAACACGAACATCATCATGCTTTTCTGTGGACATACATTACAAATTTCCGTTGGCAAATCGCATTTGCCATTCTTTATAGTGGCGGAGAGGGAGGGATTCGAACCCTCGGTAGATCAAAGACCTACAACGGCTTAGCAGGCCGCCCCGTTAAGCCAGCTCCGGCACCTCTCCATTTTTATTTGCGGAGGACGAGGGACTCGAACCCCCAAGCGCTCGCGCGCGGCGGTTTTCAAGACCGCTGCCTTACCAATTAGGTCTAGTCCTCCGGAAACTAAAATATACAAATTTTTACTTACTTAGTCAATATTTTTTTCATCTAATTTTATTTCTTTACCGGATTTTCTGCGCCAGCCAACTTGCATGTTGACTGATAGCATCATGTGGACAAGCTTCATCACAACAAAAACAACTGATACACTTTTGATAATCAATCACCGGAAATCCATCATCGGGAGACATGGCCCCTGTCGGACAAATAGCAATACACGCGCCACACCGTTGACATTTTTGTTCATCAGGCAAAGGGCGAACCCAAATTAATTTTCCTAAAAATTTTACCAACCCGGATGGGATATAATTTAGATATCGATTGGTCGGAAGCTCAAACTCTCGCCCTGAGAAATCATTCAGAGTTTCGCCTATGATGTCTATTTTATCGATATCTTTTTCACCCAATCCCATTTCGTATGCAAACTGCGTGGTGAAAATCTCGCCATCCTCAAATCCCATTAACCGGCTGGCGACCGAATCCAGAGCCACAGCGTCGGTGCTCGCAAGAATGAGTCCGAGATGGCTCACGTCGCCGGCGGAAGGGCCATTGCCTTCCATAATTTCCACAGCATCCATGATATTGATTTGCGGACGAATTGTCGAAAATATCTCTACCACAATTTTGGAAAAATCTCTGGCTTTGTGCGCCTGTTTGTGGTATTCGCTCTTTTGAAATCCGGGTATGGAGCCAAACATATTTTTAATCGCCCCGGTGAACAGGGTTAAATTATGCGTTTTCATTTTACAGACATTGAAGACGACGTCCGCTGCTGCTACAGCTTTCGCAATGAAATATTCATTGCTGTTTATTTCAAATCGCTGAACCCCTTTTTTTTCGAATCGCACCAGTCGTGCCCCGGTTTGTTTTGCGACATCGGCCATGCCGGTTTTTTCCCAATATTCTTCAATGGGGCGCGACCGTCCGGCAGGGCTATCGCCGATGGTTACGTCTGCCCCAAATTTTTGCACCATTTCAATAATCGATTGAACCAGCGACGGGTGCGTTGTTGCGCCTTTATCCGGCGTCTTGGCAGTGAGCAGATTGGGTTTGATATGCACCCGCATGCCCGGGCTGACCAATTCTTCCAAATTACAGATATTTTTTATCGAACCCTGAACCGCAAGATCGATTTTTTCCTGATCGTAACTCTTGCACGGAACTACAGAAACAACGCTTTTTCGAGGATTCCATTTGCTATTATTTTCAAAATCCTGTCTAATATGTTGATGCGTACGTTTCAAATTATCTTAACTTTCATTCTTTGATAAACATTTTACCCTGAAGCTGCTTGACCAGATCTTTGAATTCCAGCGGCAGCAAAAGCGACAACGTCTCGGCCGTTGATTTTCCAATGAGATGAGAAAGCTTATCAATGTGAATTGGCTCATGAGATAACAACCTCAACAATTTTTTCTCCGCTTCAGAAAGATCTTCCAATTTTTCACGGCTGTTTTGTTCCTCTTTATTGAGAAAAAATTTAAGCTGCGGCTCAAGCTCCGCGAGAATATCATCAACCGATGCTGTTAATTTTGCGCCTTCTTTGATGAGCTGATTTGTCCCGCTGCTCTTGGGACTATTGACATTTCCAGGCACGGCAAAAACTTCACGATTTTGTTCCAGCGCATAATTTGCTGTGAGCAAAGCGCCGCTTCGAATCCCGGCTTCGATCACCACCGTACCCAATGAAAGACCGGCGATGATTCGATTCCGTCTCGGAAAATTCACAGCATCCGGTCCGGTTCCCAGGTAAAATTCAGAGATCAGCGCTCCCTGACTCATTATTTTATCGGCTAACTTTGTATTTTCTGCCGGGTAAATTTTATCCAGTGCGGAACCGAGAATAGCGAACGTCCTGCCGCCCGCATGTATAGCTGCCCAATGACTGATGGTATCAATACCCCGCGCCATGCCGCTGACAACAGTCAAGCCTTTCTTTGCAAGTTCTTTCGAGAATTTTTCGGCGATCACTTTCCCGTATGAACTGGCCAGTCGTGTTCCCACCACTCCAATTGCAAAACGATCGTTCGGATTCAATTCACCTTTCACAAAAATGAACGCCGGCGGATCGTAAATTTTTTTTAGATTTTCAGGATAGCGGTTATCCCAGAAAGAAATGATTTCCACGCCCAACTGAGCCGCTTTTTTGACCTGCGCTTCGCCGAATTTGAAATCCTTGTAATCCAGAATGTGTCGGGCTGTCTTCAGATCAACGCCATCTATTGCGCACAAAACTTTTGTTGTTGATTCGAATATAGACTCAACATTTTTAAAATGAGCCGCCAGCGAACGAATTCGCGTCGGCCCCACGCCGGGCACAGCAGAAAGATTGATTAACTGCTCCAAATTAATGAACATTATTGAACCGTTCCGGAATTTATTGATTATTTCTCTGAATTCGATTCGATGATATATTGCCACAATGTGTGCTTCAGTTCCTCTAAACCCTGTCCGGTTGCGGCCGAAATTTTCAATACCGGATTATCTGATTTCAAGATTTCCTGCATTCCAGCCAATTGATTTTCGTCAAGCAGGTCGATTTTTGAGACAACAACAATTGCCGGCCTTTTTAACAATTCGGGATTGTGCCGGCGCAATTCATTTTTCAGAAGTTGAAAAGTGTCCAAAATGTTTTCAGATATGGATTCAATGAGAAAAACCAGAATCCGCGTGCGCTCGATGTGCCGCAGAAAATCCAGCCCCAGGCCTTTTCCTTCATGCGCGCCTTCGATGAGCCCTGGAATATCTGCCATCACAAAGCTGGAATGTTCATCGTATTTCACAATGCCCAGGTTCGGCGCCAATGTTGTGAATGGATAATCTGCAATTTTCGGTCGGGCCGCGGACAATCGCGAAAGCAGCGTCGATTTGCCGGCGTTCGGCAATCCAACCAATCCCACATCAGCGATTAATTTGAGCTCCAAAAATATTGTTCGCTCTTCGCCTTCCTGGCCCGGCTCGGCATGTCGCGGCGTGCGATTGGTCGGCGTTGCGAATCGGGCATTTCCCCGTCCGCCTTTTCCGCCTCTGGCGATGATTACCTGTTGATCCTGCTCAACCAAATCCGCCAGTATTTCATCCGAATCAAAATCTTTCACAAGTGTGCCGCAGGGAACCCGAATGATTAAATCATCACCACTTTTTCCGGTTTTGTCGGAACCTTGCCCATGCTTCCCTGACTCTGCCTTGAAATGTCGTTTATAACGAAAATCGAGCAGTGTGGCCAGGTTATCATCGGTTTTGATGATAACATCGCCGCCGTTGCCGCCATCCCCGCCATTTGGGCCGCCTTTTGGGACATATTTTTCCCTGCGGAAGCTGACGATTCCGTCACCCCCGTTGCCGGCAGTGACCATTATTTTTGCTCGATCGATGAACACAATCTTATCGGAGTTCCTTTTAAAAAATAATTGAATCTATTATACAATAAAATTTCAAATTAAGCAAGAAAAAAGGCAGAAAAATTTTCTGCCTTTTTTAATTAAAATATTTTCAGAAACTGACTTTATTTTCCAGCCATTTTCTTGTAGAATTCATAACGATCCTTCACCATCTGTTCAAACTCGTTCCAGTATCCTTCCACCTGGTCCGGGAACGTCTGATAGAGAGAAGTGTATCGTTTTTCGCCTTTCAGGAATTCTTTCACGCCAACCGAAGGTTCTTTGGAATCCAGTGTGAACGGGTTTTTGCCGTCTTTTTTCAATTGCGGATTGTAGCGATACAGCATCCAATATCCGGTGTCCACCGCTTTCTTTTCTTCCAATCCGGCGTGCGCCATATTAATTCCATGATTGATACACGGCGCGTACGCAATGATAATCGATGGGCCATCATATTGTTCCGCTTCGACAACCGCTTTCACAAATTGATTTTTATTGGCGCCCATGGAAACCGAGGCGATGTAAATATAGCCATAGCTCATCAGCATCAGGCCGAGGTCCTTTTTCCCGGTTTTCTTGCCGGACTCGGCGAACTTGGCCACAGCACCCAACGGCGTTGCTTTGGACGCCTGGCCGCCGGTGTTGGAGTACACTTCTGTATCCATCACCAGGATATTCACATTTCGGCCCGTTGCCATGACATGATCCAGACCGCCGTACCCAATATCGTAGGCCCATCCGTCGCCGCCAAAAGACCAGACGCTCTTATCGACAAAATAGCTACTCAGGGATTGAATATTTTTCAATACATTCAATGCATCTCCATTTGCATTTTTAACAGCGTCGGGAAGCAGTTCTTTGATTTTTTTGGAATTCGCTTTGGCTTCGGTTGTGGTTTCCTTCCACAACTCCTTTGCTTTGCCAAGAGCATCTTTCAAATCGCCATCCACGCCCATTTCCAGCGCTTTTTCCACGTTGTGCAGCAATAGCCTTCGGTTGGAGTCTACGGCTAATCGCATGCCAAACCCATATTCTGCGTTGTCTTCGAACAGTGAATTGGCCCAGGCCGGTCCATGGCCCTCTTTGTTCTTGGTATACGGAATGGTCGGGAAAGTACCGCCCCAAATGGAAGAACAGCCGGTGGCGTTGGCGACGATCATCCTGTCGCCGTAAAGCTGGGTGATTAATTTCACATAAGGCGTTTCACCACAGCCGGCACATGCGCCGGAGAACTCTAACAACGGCTGCTTGAACTGGCTGCCCTTCACGGACGTTTCTTTTACCATGTCGCTGAGAACGTCGTTGGGAAGCGATTCGAAAAATCTCTGATTATCCGCTTCGCCGGCAGCTTTTTCGTCTTCTGCGCTTTTCATGACCAGCGCGCCTTTGGGACACTCGTTCACACACACCTGACAGCCCTGGCAATCATCCGGATAGATCTGAACTTTATAATCATATTTTTCACCATCACGGCCGATTGCTTTCAACGTATTAAAGGTCTCCGGCGCATCTTTCAGCAATTCCCGGTCAATTAGCTTTGAACGAATTGACGCATGAGGACACACAAATGAACATTGATTACACTGAATACAATTTTCAGGAATCCAGTGTGGAATATGTGGCGCCACACCGCGCTTTTCCAGAGCTGTGGTTCCTGAGGGAACAAAGCCGTCGAGCGGCATATCAGAGACCGGGATGTCGTCACCTTTTTCGCGCATGATTTTTTCAATGACCTTTGTTGTGAATTCATCCGAATCATCAGGAATGAGTTTTTGCGCTTCCCTGCTTTTCTCGGAAACGGAAGACGGGGTGTCGATTTCAACCAAAGCTTCATCAGTTTTATCCACAGCATCCCAGTTCATTTTCACAATTTCTTCGCCACGTTTTCCATACGTCTTCTTGATGGCGTCCTTGATCATGTCAATTGCCTGCTGTCTTTCCAAAACACCGGAGATCAGGAAAAATGCTGTCTGCATCACCGTGTTGATGCGATTTCCCAATCCGACACTCTCTGCAATTTCCAATGCATTGATATTATATACTTTAATTTTTTTATCGATAATCGTTTCCTGCATGTCTTTTGTCAGATTATCAAACACTTCATCTTTGGACCATGAAGAGTTCAGCAGGAAAACACCATTTTCTTTGATGCCTTCCAAAATATCATATCGCCCGATAAAGGACGGATTATGACACGCGATGAAATCAGCGTGCTCAACCAGATACGGCGACTGAATCGGTGATTTTCCGAATCGCAAATGGCTTCGGGTAATTCCACCGGATTTTTTCGAATCATACTGGAAATAACCCTGAGCATACATATCGGTATTATCGCCAATAATTTTGATCGAATTTTTATTCGCGCCAACTGTTCCGTCTGAACCAAGTCCCCAAAATTTACAGCTAATGGTTCCCTCGGGAATTGTGTCAATGGTCTCCTTCACTTCCAGCGAGGTATGGGTGACATCATCGGTGATACCTACAGTAAATCCGTGGGTGCATTTGTCATTCAAATGATCGTAAACCGTTTTGACCATTGACGGTGTAAATTCTTTTGAAGAAAGACCATAACGGCCGCCAACAATCGTCAAGTCTTTTTTATCTTTCAAGGCAGTCACTACGTCCTGATAAAGCGGTTCGCCAATGGCGCCGGGCTCTTTTGTTCGATCCAGAACTGCGATTTTCTTAACGCTATCCGGAATTACCTTCAACAAATGTTCAACAGAAAACGGACGGTACAGGCGGACTTTGATCAGACCTAATTTTTCACCTTTTTTATTCAGGTAATTAATTGTCTCTTCAATAGTGTCGCAACCACTGCCCATTGCAATGATAATTCGATCGGCATCCGGGGCACCGAAATAATCGAACAATTGATATTTTCTGCCAATTCTCTCGGCCAGAAGATCCATATACTTCTGAACGATGCCTGGAGTGTCCAGATAATATTGATTGACTGTTTCTCGACCCTGAAAATAAACATCCGGATTTTGCGCGCCGACTTTGACTTTCGGATTTTCAGGATTCAGTGCTCTACTTCGAAAATCTTCAACATAATTTGATTCCAGCATTTCGGCCATCGTGTCATAATCAATCTCTTCAATCTTCTGTATTTCACTGGATGTTCTGAAACCATCGAAGAAATTCAAAAATGGCACTTTCGATTTCAACGTGGCCAGATGAGAAACAACTGCAAGGTCCATAACTTCCTGAACAGAACTTGCTGCGACCAGCGCATAACCGGTATTTCTGGCGGACATTACATCGGAATGATCTCCAAAAATAGATAATGATTGACATGCCAGCGATCGCGCTGAAACATGAAAAACTGTTGGAAGCATTTCACCGGCTATTTTATGCATATTGGGAAGCATCAGCATGAGACCCTGTGAAGCAGTAAATGTCGTGGTTAGCGCCCCGGCAGAAAGCGAACCATGCACCGCTCCGGCAGCGCCGGCTTCAGACTGCATTTCAACAACATCCACAACCTGGCCAAAAATATTCTTTCGTTTATTCGCAGCCCAGGCATCGGCCAATTCACCCATGCCGGAAGAAGGAGTAATCGGATAGATCGCTGCAACTTCGCTGAATGCATACGCCACGTGTGTTGCCGCTGTATTTCCTTCCATTGTCACTTTTTCGAATTTTTTCATAAATTCCATCCTTTTGTTTAATTCACAAAAACTTTCCTCTGAAATTCTTCAATCATCCAACGCAAAAAATTTTCAAGCATTCAAAGGATTTTCTATATAAAAACATCTAATTTATCGTTTTATTCCTGATGCAAGACCAGCCAGCGATGCCGGCAACGCGCGCGGGTTTCAGAAGCATGCCACGTGACTGGTCGGCTTGTCTAGTGCAAACGATTGTCAGGCTGAGGTGTTAAACAGCCCCGCAAACAAGACAAACACCCCGGTGAGCAACAATCCAATCCCTCCCATAACACCATAGATCCGAAGGAGGACCCTGGTTGAGTCAAACCGCCATTTCTGTAAATGACCATAGTAAGCCAGCCCGTCAACACCTGAAAATCCCACTAAGGCGGCAAGGCATGGAATTGGGTTCGTGCTCAAGATGGAAATGTACACTAATGAGCGGCTCGAAATATGGATAGTTGTTGCAAGAACTCGCTCCAATACCGACATCCACTGGATTTGCGGGTCGCCCTGAGACGATTCCGTTACATCATTGTAGTGATCCTCCAGATTCGTTCCCTTGAAAGGGTTACCAATAAAGGGCAAAATCACTGCCTCTACCATTCCCGCCCCTGCTCCAATCCCAATTAGCTCGGCCAAAGTATCAGGTTGCCAGAAGAACCAAAACAACAGCGCCGCAGCACCCAACTCAGTGCTTGAAGAAAGTAAACCCTGAAACAAAGATATACTCTTGTAGCTGACTCCTCTTCGGACTGCGGGTTCAACGAAAATGTGGTGGATTGCAACTTTTAGGAGTACTGCAACTATCCAAGCGAAGGCGCCGTAGCCCACTGTTATTTTTGTGGGCACACCCCACCATGAAGCCAAAACGTAGACGGGGGCCACCCCGACAAGAACCGAAGCGACAGCAGTTACTTTTTCGACCATTTCAGTTCTTGCCACAGATACCGATTACCTTTCAGGCTAAATTTATTCTTTAACCTGAATTATTCACAAATTTCAATCAAAAGATGTTTAAATTAATGTTATTAATCTAATTAATCAGATATATGAAATTTAACAAAGTTAGATATACTGAATTCGGAATGAAGCACCATTCAGGCTACCTGGATTCCTTAATGCATTACAATGAATAATCTAGGTTAAAGAGATTGAATTTTTTAAGTACTGAATTGAAATTATTAAAGTTCATATTATAACCAATTATTTTGAAAAATGCAAATGTTTTTCATCCTGAAAATCATTTTTTTGACCATTTTTTAGCCAATTCAACCGAAGCGAATCTAATTGATAATCAAATAGTTACTTTGTTTTCAACACTTCTCTTGCGCGGTCTGAAAGTGCTCCGTCTTAATTCGTTTGAAGTTTATTGGTTTATACCCTTCCTTAGCTTAATGTTATATAAAATCCTTTTATTGACTTGATTAATACTTCAATTTTGTGTATATTTTATTCTTTTGAAAAGTCCTCTCTTCTTGTGAGATAAATTTTTAGGAGTAAATATGAAATTAATATCAAAGTACTTCGTCGTCGCTATTCTTTTTTCATTTTTATCTGTCGCAAACCTCTTTGCACTTTCGCCGGGTGACTCCGATAAAACTCAAATCGAAACCTACAAAACCATTGCCAAAGCAATTGTCGATACCGCCATGATAGACGGCCATGCATATTCCATGCTGACTGAATTGTGCACGGATATTGGGCCGCGATTGAGCGGCTCGCCACAGGCTGCGGCCGCCGTGGAATGGGCCCGGCAGGTTATGTTAGATTATGGATTTGAAAACGTTCATCTCCAGCCTGTGCTGGTTCCCCGCTGGATTCGCGGGGATGTTGAAGAAGCTTCCATAGTGAACTCACCCACAGTGGGTACGGTACCGCTTGCAATTAGCGCACTTGGCAGCAGTGTGGGCACACCTCAAATGGGAATTGTTGCTGAAGTGATTGAAGTAAAAAGTCTGGAAGAAGTCAAGAAAATAGGGGAGAAAGCAAAAGGTAAAATCATATTTTACAATCGTCCCATGGATCCCACCACGATGAGAACATTTTCAGGATATGGGGGAGCGGTTGATCAGCGGACGCGGGGAGCAGCAGAAGCCGGAAAAGTTGGCGCGGTTGCCGTGTTGGTGCGCTCTGTCACCACGCGATTGGACAAAGTGCCGCACACCGGTGTTATGCACTATGAAGAGAATGTTCCCAAAATTCCCGCTGTTGCGGTCAGCACTGTGGACGCAAATTTGCTCAGCAATGTTTTGAAAGAAGATGGGGCTGTGCGTGTGAGAATTGCTCTCGACTGCCAGCAGAAACCGGATATAATTTCGTACAATGTCATAGGCGAAATTAAGGGATCTGAAAAACCGGAAGAGGTTATCGCTCTGGGTGGGCATCTCGATAGCTGGGATGTTGGGCATGGCGCACATGATGATGGTGCCGGATGCGTCCAGGCAATTGAGGCGCTCAGGCTCATCAAAGCCTTAAATTTAAAACCGAAGCGCACGCTCCGGGCCGTGATGTTCATGTGCGAAGAATTTGGACTCCGCGGAGGCCCGGCTTACGCCGACAGCGTTGAAAACAGCGGACCCAAACACATCGCTGCCATCGAATCGGACCGTGGTGGATTAACTCCCCGGGGTTTCACCATTGGCGCGGACTCGACAGCATTTGAGAAAATTAAAACTTGGTCGCCTCTGTTCGAATATATCGGCGCGGACTGGTTCACCAGGGGGGGGGGCGGACCGGATATTTCTCCACTGCGGAAACTGGGGGTCGCGACGATTGGGCTTATGGTGGATTATCATCGCTACTTCGACTACCATCATTCTGCCAATGATGTGTTAGAAGCTGTCAACGATCGTGAATTGGAACTGGGAGCCGCGGCTATGGCCATACTGGCATATCTTCTGGCCATGGAAGGAGTTTGATTATTTCAGCAACGGAAATAAAATTTTTCCAAAACAATGTTTCAGGGAAAAACATATTTCATCAATTCAATTTCAACTAAATTCCGTTTTCTGAAGCATTTTCCTCAAATTCCAGCTTTTTGATTTCCGCTTCCCGAACCGCATCGAAAATTAGTTGCTGCCAGTTTTCGATGCTATTTTCAGCCGCCTGAACTTCAGGCAATTTGGCTTTGGTTTCCGGGTTTTTGGGCACAAGGTAGCTGCAGCAGTCATCGTAAGGTTCTATTGATGTTGCAAACGTCTCAATTTTTTTGGCTTCAGCAATGATTGTCTCTTTATCCATTCCAATGAGTGGACGCAAAACCGGCAATGTGACGACATCGTTGATGGCAATAATATTTTCCAGCGTTTGAGATGCCACCTGACCAACACTCTCCCCGGTCACCAGCGCTTTGGCCTTTTCCTTCTTTGCAATTAACGCAGCAATGCGAAACATCATTCGACGATACAGCAGAAGACGAAGTTTGGCCGGCGCCTGCATGATAATAGCTTCCTGAATCTTCACCAGTGGCACAAGGTACAGCCGCACTGAATGCTGGAACCGGGTCAAATGCCCGGCCAGCTTTATTGCATTGTAATATGATGCTTTGTCCGTAAACGGAAAACTGTGAAAATGCACAAAGATGTTTCTGCATCCCCGGGTCATCATTCGGAAAGAAGCGACCGGGGAATCGATGCCGGACGAAAGCAAGCTGACAACCCTGCCGCTGCTTCCCACCGGCAGCCCGCGAATTCCTTCATGACGATCAAAGTAGTAGAAAATCTGTTTATTGAAAATTTCAATATTGCAAGTTAAATCAGGATTCGTCAAATCGACCGGCTTGTGAAGATCCAGATGAATCTTTGCGCCAACCTCTCTGTTCACATCCACAGAAGTTAACGGATATTGTTTATCCGATCGCCTGGTGTTGATCCGAAACGTTGAAAAAAAAACATGTTTCAGCTTTTCGAAAATTTGGTGTTTGAGCACATGCACGTCAGAATCACCCGAATACGCAATGGTGAAATAGGCGATTCCAATGACATCTTTCAATCGTTTCACTACAGTGTCAATATCTGAATTATTCGGAAAAGAAAGGATAAACCTCCCATAGTCATTCTTCAACTTTTTCCCGGAAATATCATTCAGCGCTTTCAGGATATTGTTTTTCAGCTTCGTTTCAAAATATCCGCGATTCCCTTTTTTCAAACCTATTTCACTGTAGTGAATGAGAATATATTTTTTTTCTTTGTTTTCCATGAATTCTCTAAGAAATGATTCACTACCTGACACTTTTCAATCTATGTTCGGTAGTTCTGTCATTCCCGCATGTTTTTTGCGGGAATCTCCATATATTTTGTCAAATGGATGCCCGACAGAAGCACAGTCTGTATTTCCTTAAAATACAATGTAACTCTACAGGCATTCGGGCATGACAATTCCATCAAAAATGCAATATTACAAAAAGTGCCCGGTAGCGAGAGAAATGATACTTTACCATTTATAATAGATCGAACTCTTCCTTACCGACATAACACATGGGACACACCCAGGTTTCAGGCAAATCTTTGAATGGTTTGCCCGGATCAATATCATTTTCCGGATCCCCTTTTTGCGGATCATAAATATAGCCGCAATTTGTGCACACATATTTTTCCATATTCAACCCGATATTTTATTCAATCGTAAAATATTTTGCTTGCGGATGATGCACAACAAAAGCGGATGTCGTTTGTTCAGGCACCATCTGATCCTCATTGGTGAGCGTCACCTCGATCTGCTCAGGTTTCAGAATTTCGAATATCTTTCGATTTTCGCTTAGATCCGGACATGCAGGATAGCCAAAAGAATACCGCGCACCGCGATATTTTTGAACGACAAAATCCTGGATATGTTCACCATCCTCAGCTTCCATGCTCAACTCTTTGCGGATTTGCTTATGCCAGTACTCAGCCAGTGCTTCAGCAGCCTCTACGCTAAGTCCATGAAACAATAAATATTTTTTGTACTGATTTGTTTCAAATAAATATTTCGTCTCTTCCGAGGCTCTTTTTCCAACGCTTACCACCTGCAATGCAATGACATCTCTTTTCCCCAAATTCAGCGGAAGGAAGAAGTCTGCAATGCAATGAAATGGCGCTTTCTTCTGGCGGGGAAACGTGAGTCGCTTCCATTCTTTTTGCGTTTCAGGATGGAAAATGATTACCTGGTTATTTTCGCTATTGCATGGATAGTATCCGTAAACAACGTCTGCAACCAACAACTTTTCATTTTTACACCGAGTTTTGAATTCATCCAATGCAGGTCGCGCTTCATGTCTGATGATGTTTTCGAATTCATCGCTCTTAAGTTTTCCACGGCGAAATCCCCAGCGACCGCGGAACAGCACGGTTTCATTCAAATAAGTGAAAACACGACCCAAATCAACGCCACGTACTATCCGTTCTCCCCAGAACGGCGGTGATGGAATGTTCACATTTCGGTCTATTTTGGGAGGACCGGACCCGGCAGGTTTTTCCTCTTGCTGTTTCGGCTTTTTTTTTGTATTCAGCGGTTTTGCAGAAAACTCATTGACCAACGCTCCTGATTTTATCTTTCCCATGGAGGAAAGTCCGGAAAATGCATCGAGACAGTAAACCACCGGCTGCTTCAGAATCGGCTGGCAGACATCTTCCACATAACTCTTTGTCAACGCCGCGCCGCCGAGAAGAACAGGCACATTCACACTGCGCCGCTTCATTTCCTCGAGATTTTCTTTCATCACCATGGTAGATTTCACCAGCAGTCCGCTCATCCCAATGGCATCGGCCTGGACTTTCTGGACTTTATTGAGGATTGTCTCAATCTCACATTTTATGCCAAGGTTGTAGACTTTATAACCATTATTCGTCAGTATAATGTCCACCAAATTTTTCCCAATGTCATGCACATCGCCCCGAACAGTAGCCAGAACAATACTCGTTTTTGCATGATCTTCAGTTTTCTCCATAAAGGGTTGCAGCTTGTCCACAGCGAATTTCATGACTTCTGCGGATTGAAGCACAAAGGGCAACTGCATTTCCCCGGCGCCAAAAAGATCACCGACTTTTTTCATGGCTGGAATAAGCAGTTGATTGACAATTTCCAGTGGTCCGGTTTTCTCAAGCGCGAGTTTCAGCAATTTTTCCAGGCCGGTGCTGTTGCCATCCACTACCTGACGCATTATTTTTTGTTCAAGCGACAGTTTTTTCTCTTCAATCCGTTCTCTTTTTATTCCACCAGTTTTTTTGTCGAAATAATGGATAAAGGTGAGTAAATCATTTTCTGGCCCTCTGTTATAGATCAAATTCAAACACTGTTCTCTATCCGCTGCATCAATTTGATAAAGTGGTATGATTTTTTTAACATTGACAATGGCCAAATCCAAACCGGCCTTAACCGCTTCAGATAAAAAGACTGAATTGAGCACCTCACGCGTATGGGGATTAAGCCCAAAAGAAACATTGCTGACGCCAAGAATTGTAAACACGCCGTCCAGCTCGTTCTTGATGCGCTTAATGCCTTCCAGGGTGTTCGCTGCAGAATCCGACAAACTTTCATCGCCACTGGCCAGGGTGAACGTTAATGCATCAAAGATGATATCCTTGGATCTGAGTCCATGCCTGTTCACTGCGATTTCATACAATCGTTTGGCAATTTCTACTTTTGTATCTACTTCACGCGCCATGCCGTTTTCATCGATGGTTAAGGCGATGAGGGCTGCGCCGTATCGCTTCGCCAATTGACAAATTTTATCCACCCGATCCTCGCCGTCCTCCAGATTGATGGAATTGATAACGCAACGACCACCGGCCAATTGCAGCGCTTTTTCAATCACGTGCGCATCTGTGGAGTCGATAAACAACGGTAAATCCACCTGCTTGACAATTCTGGATACCGCTTCTTTCATGTCGGCAGACTCATTTCGGCCTGTGAACGCGACACATAAATCCAGACCATGAGCACCGGTTTTCATCTGTTGTCGCGCGACAGAAACGACGCCATCCCAATCATTGTTCAATACATATTCACGAAATTTCTTACTGCCATTGGTATTGGTGCGCTCTCCGACAAAAAAGGGCCCGGGGTCCTGCTTCAGAATTCTTTCACTGAACAATGAGGCGATAGATGGAAATTTTTCCGGCTCTCTTTGCGGTCTGGTTAAAGTAGGAATTTTTTCTGCCATTGCTTTGATAAAATCAGGATTTGTACCGCAACAACCACCAACGAACTGAACTCCCTCTTCTGTTATGAAACCCGACATGATGTTAACAAATTCATCGACCGGTAGCGTATAGACCAGAGCACCATCAATGTTTTCCGGCAATCCTGCATTTGGCTGACAAATGACAGGGCCATCGAATTGCTGACTGATTCTCTTTATATAAGGATGCATCTGTTCCGGTCCTGTGGCACAATTGATCCCGAGAACATCGATGTCAAATGGCTCCAGGGCTGCCATAACCGCCCCAATTTCACTGCCGAGAAGCAACGTCCCGGTGGTTTCGACCGTCACGGAGACGATAACCGGAAGTTTCACATCCTGTGCTTTCATTTCATCGAATATTGCAAGAAGCGCCGTTTTAATTTGAAGTAAATCCTGGCATGTTTCCATAATAAACAGGTCAACGTGACCCTCAATTAATCCCTTTGCCTGAAGGTTATAGGAGCGATACATGGTATCGAAATCAGTCTGGCCCAGAGTTATCAGTTTTGTACCCGGGCCTACAGACCCGGCAACGATTTTTTTTTTGTCTGCAGAATATTTATTAACAGCCCGGCGAGCAATGTCAGCAGCAACTTTGTTGATTTCAACCACCCGATCTTGCAATCCATACTCGGCGAGTACAATTACATTAGCGCCAAACGTGTTGGTTTCAACCACATCAGCGCCTACCTCCAAATATTTTTCATGGATTTTTTGAATTTTTTCAGGCGCGGTCAAATTCAATACTTCGCTGCATCCGATTTTGCCATCCCACTCTACCTGTGTTGGATTCATGGCTTGAATTTGGGTGCCCATGGCACCATCGAAAAGCACGATTCTTTCTCCGAACAATTCCCGGATTCGCATCACATCCTCACTTTTATTCCATTAAATTTTCACACTTCATCACCTAAATAAATGTTATTTTATCAATTCAAAAAAGATCAACAAATAGTGTTTGGTCTTCATCGCTCTGCTACCAGCATTAAGTTGAATCAGCTTTAGCAGATTAAAGCTGAACCGAAATATCTCTGAACCTCTGGCCTTTCAGAGATCATTCTGCAAGAGACTGAATAGTTTTCATCTTCAGCGATCTGCGCATTAACAAAAAAAGGAGTTTGATAAATTTCAACAAACTCCTGTTTTATATGAATAAAAATATTTTTCTAATTTTAATTCTGTTTAAATGTCTCTCTCTGAAAAAACTCAACCCTCTTTTTCTTGGAATTTAAGTTCAACTGTTTTAAATATCTAACCACCTGAAACCAGCTTAACTTTAAATTGCCGTACATCGGTGAATTTAACTCGCGCATAATTTTTATGCTGCCATTCTCGGGATTTTCAATGACCAACTGTTTTATTTTTTCTTCGACGCTTTTATCCCCGGCATCCGACGAAATCATTTTATTTAAATACGCTTCTCTCTCGCTTGCATCGTCTTCGGAGTGAGAAGAATGACTCGTTTCTTCTTTATAACTTTCAGTGTCTCGTCTCACCTGACTGACACTTCGTTGTTCACCACGCGGTCTGGATTTATCGAAATCAGCCACCGCATCTTCGATCGAATCGAAGGCTTTTAAAATATAATGAAATTCCAACAATTCAAATACTTCATACACGTCAGGAATCATGCCGATAAGCTTGAGGTCGCCACCTTTCTCCCGAATACCTTTAATCTCACTGATAAAAATACCCCAACCTGCGCTGCTTATGTAATCAACATTGGACAAATCGATAATAATGTTGTAATTGTTGGCGTCTAACAAGGTTTCAAGAGAGTGTTCTAATTCTGCGGAAGTAGTCGTGTCAATATACCCACCCACCTTTATCACAGAAATATTGTTGTCAACACCTGTTTGTTTAACAGACAATTGAATTCCTTCCATCGAATACTCCAAGATGTATGATTCGCAAAATTTTCTTAAATTCAAATATAATAGAAAAACAAGTAAAAGTCAACAAAAAAATATGATTTACATCTTTCGTTTTTTTAATATACTATCTCATTTCTCTAAAAATTTACTTACGATTTTTTAGTAATTCTTCAGCTTTGATAATATGATTCGAAATATCGTCTCTGCCGGGATCTAATTCGAGTAATTTTTTCCATTCCCCTATAGCTTCCTTTAACTTACCGTTATTCGCATAAATAACTCCTGTATTTTCATAAGCATCCGTATCTTTTGGATCCAGTTCTTTGACGCGAAGGTAAGCTGAAACAGCCTTTTCGTATTGGTGGGAACGATAATAAGAGTTTCCCAGAATACTGAATGCTTCTTTGAACTCCGGATAAATTTTTGTAACTTGGAGGAATTGCTCAACAGCTTGCTCGTAATTATGCTCATTATAAAATTTTAAACCCAGAATAAGGTGTTTCTCGCGAAGTGGGTCCTGTTTCGACAGGAATGAATTTGAATCTTCAGAATCATTTGTAACCTGGCTATTGGAAAAATTCATAAAATTATTCTCTTCGGATGCTCGTTTCTTTTCAGGATTTTTTGGCTGACCTTCGAGCACAAGCTCAGCTTCATCGTCCTGCAATTCGCCTTTTTCGAAAAATGAGATGTCCGATTCGATTTCATCCAATAAATCATTGAATGAAAATTCATCGCCCATAATTTCATCGTCCTCTAAAATATCCTGTTCATTAACTTCCGACACGTCCTGGACATCATCCAATAACTCCATGGTTTCATCTTGCGATTGATTCTCATCCTCTTCTTCGGAATCTTGAATTTCTTGTTCATCACTCAAGTCCAGTTTTCCATTATCGCCATTTTTATCCGTATCGGTTTGAAAAATTTCATTTTTAAAACTCGTTTCATCAACCAGTGTTTCGAAACCCAGATCGTCTGAGTTGTCTTCTTCAGAATCTTCGAGTAATTCATCTAAATTTATTGATGGTTTTGGTCTTTCCTGTTCTTCTTTCGGTTGATCAATTTCGTCAGGCTCGTCTGAAATTTCTTCTTTTGAATCTTCAAAGTCTGACGTTTCATTTAAATCCAAATCGTTTTCTTCATCGTGTTCCCCCTGTTCATCCCAAATATCTTTGAAGCTGAAATCGTGCTCCAAGCCGAGATCATCAACGTCCTCAGCTTCTTCCGAAACGTCATCATCATCAAAATCAATATCGTCTTCCAGGTCAGTTGACTCTTCCTCTTCAAAAAAGATATCTTCCTCTGATTTTTCATCCGATGAATCGAAATCATCTTCACTTTCCGCAGTTTCTGATTCATCCTCGCGATGAATACTTGATTCATGCAAACCACCCTCTTCTTCATCGTCTTCTTCTTCATCCCGTTCTTTTTTGAGCAGGTCCTCAATTGGCATGGTCATCAGGCTTTCGAGGTAGAAGTTATCATCCGGATCCTTTGGCATCCTGACTTGCTTTGGCTTCCTGGGTTTATTTTTCTTTTCAACGGGTCGTTCATCATCTTCTTCGTGACCGAGTTCTTTTTTCGATTCCTCCGGCGGCGGTGGTAAGGGAGGTTCGTCGTAGCTTCGGTCAAGAATAATCTTCCCGTCCAATGTTAACATCGGGGTACCCGGGGGTTTCATTCTCTTTTTCTTGCCTGACCGGGCGATATAAGCTTCCCGCAACTGCCGTGTGTTTAATCGACTTCGAACGAGTTCATCATAGATTCGGCTTTCATTGATTTCCGTGTAGGTGTATTTTTCTGTGTTGAGTTCTTCGCTAATTCTCTTGGCACCAAATTCCGGATGTTTCTTTATAATGTCATATATCTTCGTTTTTTCTTCGATACTCAGATGTTTCGCCTCGACGGCAATGGTTTCGTCAATGGAATAGGCGTCGATCCCTTCTTCTTCGAATATTTTTTTGTATTTATTATAGTATGCATAGGTTGTGATGCCTGATTCCTCACACGCTTCGCGGATATTTTTTCCGGCTAATATGGCGTTATGCGCTTTCTGCGCGCGATGCAATTCAATTTTTTCCGGCGAACTTTTTTCTTTGATGGCAACAACAGTGATATCGTCATTTTGGTCAAAGCCTTCTGTAAAAGAATGTATTTCATCTTTCAATTTATCGATAAATGCCTTGGCACGTAACGTTCCATGCTTACGTATCACATCCTGCAATCGCTCTTCACTGAACAATTCACGGCGACCATTCATGGCCTCGGTGATACCATCGGTGTAAATCAATAGGATATCATCTTCGGCTAACTGAATTGTGTCCGATTCGATCGAACGTTTGAACAATTCAGGATCCGGCAGTGAAATGCCCACCGGGAATCCCCTGGGATTTAAATAATACGTTTTCTTTGAACCCCGTCTGTAAAGAATCATTGGATTGTGCCCGGCGCTGGCGTAATTAATTCGTCGCTTTTTGGAATCAATGATGACATAAAACAGGGTCACAAACATTCCCTTTTTCATATCATTGACGACAAACTCGTTCACACGCGCCAACACCTCTGAAGCTGAACGAATGGAGCGCGCTTCGGTTCTCAGGGCAGTCCGAATCATTGTCATGATAAGTGAACCGGGAACGCCTTTTCCTGACACATCAGCAACGACAATCCCCAAAGTATCTTTATCCACTTCAACAAAATCGAAATAATCACCGCCAACTTGTTTGGCCGCTTCATAATGCGATGCTATCTCGTATCCCTCCAGAACCGGGGTTTCTGCCGGAAGCAATGTCTGCTGTATATCCTGGGCCAGTTGCATTTCCTTTTGAATCCGCTCTTGTTCAGCGAGATTTTTCTGGGATTGTCGAAATTTATCCGTTATATCGCTAAAGGCTTTGGCAATCTCGCCCACTTCGTCGCCGCTATCGAAATCAATTTCGTCTTTGACATCTCCGCCATGACCCAGATCACTCACCCAGGTTGAGAGCTTGCGAAATGGATTCATTATTAAATAGATGAGCAATGTCACGCCGAGATAGCTCAGCGCCAAAATCATAAATGCTGTCAGAAGATCTCTCGTCCGAACCGAAGCCACCTTGCTGCTGACGACATCTTTTTGAAATTCCAGGTAGACGGTTCCAACCCTTACCCGAGAAGCATTGTATATATCGCTTACAAAGCTGTAAACTTCCGTTCCACTGTTGTCGTCTTTATATTTGTAGAGATTGGGACGTGGTTCATCGCGATCTGAGGGAATAACAAATTCCTGCCCCAGCAATGTTTCATCAGTTGAATTAATGATATAATTGGTCGTATCAGTGACTGACAGACGATAAAAATCGTCTTTTGACTCCTGAAATTCCTTAACTTTGAGCGCCACATAAAATATTTTCAAATCTTCATCTTCATTATCGATGATACTGCGGGCAATACTTTTGCCGGTAGGTCGCTCGATGGCAACAAATTCATCCAGCACTTCGTTCCCATGCTTGAAAAAATAATAGAAATATCCGATCGTAATAGCAACGAATAATATTAGTGCGGAAATGATTGAGTAGCGCATTTTCAAACTGACAGATATGGTGGGAGTCTGAATCACTTTTTTCTTGCGAAAAGAACTGACCCTGTATTTCGTCAGCCTGAGTTCATTGCCTTCTTCGGTATGATGGTATTCAATTTCATCCAGCAGCTTGCGCATGATAAAAATTCCCAGACCACCCTTTTTACCGATATCAACATACCGCTTCAAATCCGGGTCTGCAACTCGGGACGGATCAAAATATTTTCCCTGGTCGATAAGCACAACACTCATGCTGTTTTTCTTGACGATGACGCGCATTGTAATCATGCCCTCCAGATCGCGGTAGGCATGCTTAATGATATTCGTCGCGGCCTCGTCAATGCACAGCTTGAATGCATTTACCACTGTATCCGGGAAGCTATGTTTGCGCCCTGCTTTGGTGACAAAATTCCGCAGTTCGCCCAGATAATCAATGTGAGCGGGAACTTTTATTTCTTCTTTAATCGCTGCTTTCAAATTTAATTTATCCTCTCTTCCGATAATCCTCTCTATTTATTCCGCTGCCGTTGTCTCTCTTTTGCCTGATCGATGGCGTCCAATATTTCCTGGTTATAAGGTTGAATTTCTAACAGCTCTTCCCAGGTTTTTATTGCGTCATTATATTTTTCAGCTCTATAGAGATTAATTCCTCGATTATACCGCTTGGTCATTTCCGGGGTCATTCGCTGTTTTTTCGCATTGGCGCGACGGTCTGCATCTTTATAGAATTTCTTTAGCTGCTCATTATTGGGCCGATGCTTAAGCGCCTCTTCGAATGAATTCATCGCATTGATATAATCCTTTGTGATATAATACCGATATCCCTGCTGAAATAACTCATCGAATTGCATTTGCTGCTTGTATCGATTGCTGCGCGTTTCAATTGCGTTAATTTGCTTTTGATCCGGATTCAACATACGCACATTGTTCAAAACACTGATGGCTTCCAGGTAGCGGCCCTTCCTGGCAAAATTATCCGCTCGGTTAATCAGCGAGAGTATTTTCTTTTCATAATCTGTATTTGCTTTGGCAATCCACTCTTTTGCCAGTACATTATTAGGATCGCGATCCAACATTTTCTGCCATTCAGCAATGGCTTTTTCGTATTCATCGACTTCGTAGTGCGCCAATCCTGCATCAAATTGCCTGTCCAGGAAAATTTTCAATTCTTCGCGTCGTTTTTCTTCCTCATTACGGGTTCTGATTTCATCATAGGCTTGCTTAATTTTATCATCGCGTTTCTGAATTGTTGCTTCCGCCAATTTACGCGCTTCTTCGATCACCGTTGAATTTGGAATTTCATTCTCATAGCTGGTAATGAAATTGAATTCTCTCAACGCCCGGGCATAATCTTCAATTTCAAAATATTGTTTTCCGCGTTCCAGACTCTCCGCGATTTTTTCGTCCCGTTCCCAAATTCGCTGCTGTTCCACTTTCCGTTGAATTTCCTGCAGCCGCCGCTCTTCTGCTATTTTCACAAGCTCCTTTTTCGATTTTCCAAATGTCATGCTCAAAGAAATTCGGTGGCTTGCATCGAATTCATTTTCTGAAAATTTTCCATACGAGTAATCTATCTGAAACTTGTTAACCACTGCGCCAGCGCCAAAGGCAAGCTGATTGTTATTCAGCCCAACGCGCAGCATGGCGAAATTATTGAACACATATTCAGTGCCGGTGTGATATTTGAACGGCTCATATTCACTTTGCTCAAAATCCATAAAAATCGTGAACTGATTTCCCCATTCATTGGTTAAAATGGGCTTGGCAAATCCCATTCGGAAATTCAGCGGGTGGACATCTGTTTCGGAAATTAACTTCAGTCTCGGTCCGACAACATTTTGCAGCGCCACTCCAACAGAAAGCCCGCTCAAAAGTGCATTGGTAAAATTGGGTCGATATAAAAATCCAAGATCGAGTCCAACGCCTGTATCCGATATTTTAAAAATGCTTTGATGCTCAACCTTCAGGTTCACGCCGACACTGATATTCCACGGCAACTGTTTTCCGTAGGAAACCAAAAACTGTTGATTGGAGAGTGAATTATCGTCCCCATAATAAACATTATCATTATCTCTTTCAGGAATTCCACCGGTTCCAATGCTGATGGCGGCCACACCGAACGAGCCCAACGCCACTGTGGGATGAGCATAACCCACATAAAAATATTGAGTATCCATGACGAGATTGGTATAAAACAAGCTCACGTTTTTTCTTTGAATATAATCCAGTCCGGCGGGATTCCAATAAACTGCGGTTGCATCGAACGGCATCGCAACGTAGGCATTGCCCAGCGCCAGAGCCCTGGCGCCGACCCCAAGATTGAAATTGCTTTGCGTCCCTGCAAAACCATCATCTCCTTTAGCTATACCGGCAAACATACCAAATGCCAGAAAAAAACTGAAAATCCCTATGAATAAATTTGATTTTCGCATAGTACAAATCCTGTTTGCTATTTTATCACTGCAATTTTTATGAGTGCTGATTTTCCATTACCAGTGGATATTCTGGCAACGTAGACGCCGTTTAATACCTTATATCCCTGACCATTTCTGCCATCCCAAATCACATCCGAATCGTGCAAACCTTTTCGACCCTGAGGCTCGAGTTCAGAATAGGTGCGTGACCAAACCAGCTCGCCGATCAACGTATATATTTGTATTTTCACTTCAGTGTCTTCATCCAGGTAATAGACGAAATTGGTCACCGGCCTCCCGATTTCTCCGAAAGGATTGGGATAATTGCTGAACGCCTTGTCAAAATCCGCTTCAATTATTACCGATGGCTCAGATTCAAAATTAAGCGCTTCCAATGTTTGCCCATTGACATTCTTTAATTTCGGCGTTTGCCCGGATTCCTCATCATAAAGATAAAGAGAATTGACCGAATCAATCGCTATTTGAAAATCACTAATTTCGGCTGTGGTTGCAATATCCACTTTGAACTGAACCTGGTTTTCAATTTCAGGTTTGAGCGTATCTATTTGTGAAAATAGAATTTCAATTGGATTTGACGTTGGAATTGCTGTTATCTGTCCAAAAACTTCATTGTTTTGCTGATTATTCACAACACAGACGCGTGAAATAACCTGGGCCGGATTTGTAACAGGCACGCCAAATCGATCCTTCAATTTAATTTTAACGCCTGTAAACAGTATATTGTTCGAAAACGCATCGCCGGATGCCAGCAATTCCAGTCCCATCATGGACACGCCGGTATCCCCCCGGGCAATCGTGTTTTTTGTTGTTGTGGGCAACATACTCACAGTGACGCTTTTTTCTTCAGCAGAAATTGGAATCGAAACATTTTTCAGCAAGATTGCTTCTGCTGCAACAGGTAGATTTGAGTTTTCATCTTCCGGCCAACTCACGAGGTCAATCGCGATATTGCTTGGATCTCTCTCTGATGTCGGTGCGGTGATTGTCCAGAACAGTGAATCATTATACGCAGCCGTCTGGGTTAAATCCTGCGCGATGGAATATCCCTGGCCTTCCGGCAAAGTTAACGTTGCATTGAAATTTCCCAAAATGTTTGCATCGCCGGTTTTTGAAAGATAAGCGCTCACTACAAAGTTTTGATTCGTTGAAACGATACCATCCAGAGCGCTTGCCGGAGATAATATTTTACCTTTCAATTGAATTTCTGCCCGGCGAACCACGTCCACTTCCAGCGAATCCGATGTTCTGGTGAATGATATTCGACTGTTGGCATCCTGCGCTGTTAATTTCATCCAGATGTGCTGATCGTCGATTGTGCCTCCCGGCGTGGTGATTGTCCAATTCACTGTTCCCTGGTCGCCAACTCCCACCGGTAATTTTGGATAGGATTCCGGCGTTGTAAATCCTCCTTCCAATTGCAGTTGCACGGAAGGCGCGCCGGTACAGTTAAACCAGCTCACATCAGCTTCAATTTGAAAGGATTGATGAGTTGACAGAATTTTATCAATCGCCCCGACCGGTGATACAATCCGGAGATTCTCGATCCAGGCATTTGCCGATTGTTGCGTCTGAACATAGTAATATTTTGATCGGGTCGGCACCATTGCTTTTTCATTTGTATTCACATCTTTGGGTATCGTATTGATGGTGACAACAATTGGTGCTTTCAGGGTTTCGACTTCAGGAGCCAGCAATCGCCAGGTTACAGGAATATCCGGCTGGAACGGTTTCACTGTATCGTCCTCCGTGGTGACGCCGGTTGCTCCAAAATCGATGCTCAAATACGCCGCGCCTTCAAGAGGTGCATCCCCAGAATTAATGACAATCGCACTCAAATCGAATTCCTGTCCCATGGAAAGTGTGCTGTCGGTGGAAGGCCAGGAAATCCATGCCCGATCGATCAACAACGTCGCCCGATTTTCAACTACGACAGAAATACTGTCAGATGCCGTGACCTCATCGCCTCCAACGGTTCCTGTGACCAGAACTTTTATCCACTTCTCATTGGAATGTGCGTTTTCAGGAGCGATAAGTTCCCAACCGGCCACGTCTGCGACGTTCGCTTTGATTGAATCTGTGCCAGGCGCAAATCTGTATCCTGCCGGGAGGTTCAATCTGGCGTTTGCGCTGGTGATGTTTTCCGACTTCATAATATCTACCTGAACCCAAAAATTCTGAAGTGTGGATAAAGTATCATCCAGCGCCCCTTCAGGCGAACTTATTTCGAATGATTCCACGGCAAGCTCCAGAGGCACCGTTCTCACCACAAGTGAATCAAACGGGTCCGTATTTTCTATCAAAGCAAATGAGCCGGTATTTTCATCCAAAGGCGGTTTTGAAATCTTCGCGACAATCGTATCGTTACTGGACGCATATGAAGGCGGCACGACCTGCCATTCCACTGTTTCATTAATTTCAAACGATGTGGTATCGGATGATTTTTGTTGTTGGTCGACCACGACAAAATAATTCTGCGGCATGAATAAGGCCAGTTCGCCGCTGGCGTCCACATCTGCTGTTCCGAGATTTTCAATTTGAACCTGAAATGGCGCGACCTGGCCAATCGAGTAAATCGAATGTTCCTTATTGATGGAAATTTTCAACAGGGCCGGATCGTGCACACGAACCAACGCTGTGGAGTCAGATGCTCCACCGATTGTAGCCGGAAGGCCGCTGCCGTGTGAAATAGCTGATTCAATTCGCACTGTAAATTTCACCTGTTCAGTGGCCACGGACTGTGCCGCAACATTGAAAGTAGCAATGGCCTCTCCTGAAGGTAAAATATTATCGATATTCACAGAGGGTATGATGTACCCAGGCGCTGTTAAACTCACCAGCACATTATCAACTTGTTCCCCCCCGGTATTACGGATTTTTGATCTCACGGAAAAAGCCTGGTTTGTGTTCACCTGGCCGATATCGTACTGGTTAATATTTCGACACACCGGTTCCGTAAAATCGATGAAAACATCTGCAGACGGACGAACATAAACCGCGCCTGAGTCTGCCACCTGAAAAGTTGTATTTGTATTTAAATAGGTTCCACTCAAATTTAGTTTTATTTTTGCCATTCCGCCCAAAACACCGGTACTTGTCACGCGGTAAATCAGCGTATCGGCTCCATTCCAGGACAGCGTTAAATTTGGATTATTTTCAAATTCGAGTGGCGCCACGATGGTGTAATCATCCTGCTCATTCCCGGTAATTATGATGGATACATCCTCTCTGTTTGGCGGATCCAATTTTATGAATCCCGCTCCGCTATCTTCAACAGCCACGATAATTTGCCATTCGAAAGGACTCAGCGCTCTGACCGTATCCTGCGATGGCGAAATGGAAACAATTTTGAACTTGCCTGGTCGCTGTACAGTGACTGTATCCGTCGAATCGACTGAGGGGCTGATAAAAATTTTATCAGGCTCCGTCGGTGTATTTTCTGCAAATGCGGTATCAATTGAGGCGGAGAATACTTCATCCCAAATCCAGTCCGATGACGCCTGTACATTGAACTTTAGCGTATCCGTGCTCGCGCCTTGCACAATTTCAAGGGAATCCACCGGATTCAAAATAGTTGATGTACTATCACTAATTAACGACATTTTGATATTTTGGGCCGCGTCTTCTCCCTGGTTCTGGACAAGAACGGCTATCTGGAAAACCTGATTATTATCCACATACGGCGCATTGGGCGCAATATTCACAGTTTTCAGAATTCGAATATCGGCCGGCATTTCTACCTTAATTGTTGTGCTATCTTCAGCGGTTTTTTCTTCCTGACTGTTTATCTCCTCGGCAAAAACCGATACATGAATCGTTCGACTGCCTGCAACAGAACCGGTTGTGTCCACTGAAAAAATCAGGCTGTCCGTAGCGCCGGAAGGCAGCTTGAAAAAGCCGAGTGTTTCAAAACTTATTGGGAAACTGACCACATAATTTGTGTCATCCCCAAAACTCACAAAGTCATTCAGGTGTGTCGAATCGATTGCAATATCTCCGCCACCGTTATTAGTTAGCGAAATAATAGTCTGCCAGGGCATTGATTGATTTACTGTTACTTCTGGTTGGGATGTTCGAATATAATCTATAACAAGCTCACCCGGCGCCTGCACCGTTACCCCGGTCACTTTGCTTTTGATGATTTGACCGCTGATCATATCATTCAAATAAACTGTTCCTCCAATGGTAACTGAACCGATTGTTGTGCCGGTTTCATCAACCGTTACTATCAGCGTATCGGTCAATCCGGCATCGAGCAAACTATCACCACTTGTCTTGAATGTGTCAGGATATAACATCTGGTACTCGCTCGAAATATCTGAACCGCCATAGGTAAAATTTACCCGAGCGCTATCCAGCCGCAACGGCGCTCCCCCATTATTGCGAATTACCATGTTCAGAAACCAGTTCTCAGCCTGACCGCTGGTGACCGTTCTCTGACTGGGATAAAAATCGACTATTTCCAAATCAGATGCTTGTTTGACATACCATTGATCGGTTGTGTCTGCGTTCAAATCCGAATAGGGTAGTTCTGAGTTTTCATCGCTTGCATAGACTTTTCCATCGATTGTTATGCTGTCGAGTGTGGCATTTGTGCCTACCGTTACGGTAAAGAACAGACTATCCAGGCTGTGCCCTGCGATTGAGGTTGGATTCGTCGGATAAGGCACGAGCGCATATTCGTCACTCACATCTAAAATTGGTGGCGTTAAATTTGAATAAGAGAATCTCACTGAATCCACAATCGCCGTTGCATCCCCATTATTCTGAATCCTTGCGGAGATAATTGTATTTGTCCCCTGGGTAACGGTATCTGCATCAGCTTTCACTCTCAAAAATTGTAGTGAAGGAGGCGTTTGAACCAGCCATTTATCCGTTTCATTGGCTGCCACATCGCTTACAGAACTGCCATTTACCCTGCAATTAATGAAACCATCGATCTGGATTGAATCTGTCAATGCGTTTGACTTCACATTCACTAAAAAACTTAGGGTCTTATTTCCATTTCCTGGTAACACTGAAATCGTATCATTACGACTCACAATATAATCGCCTGAACGATTTGAATAACCGGGTGCAGGGCCGGTAAATTCTAATCCAGCGCCATCAGAAATTATCGTGGCATTTGAAGCGCCATGATTTTTCACGGCCATCAGAACCGTTATATTTTGTTGATTGCGGCTCACTTTATCAAAATCTGAACTAACAGACAGAATCTCCAACCCGGAAATAATTATGCTGGTATCCCCAACTGCACTTCCCCTGACAACACTATTCGCCTGAACGAGAGCCGTTCCACCTGTTACACCTGCATTGACAACGAATGAAATTTGGCCTGCTGTGTCTGATACAACCTGTGTGCCTCCGATACCCGGATTTTCATCAGGTGTTGTAATGGTACCCAATGTTGTTGACACGGTGAAATATTCGCCGCTGGAAATTGGATTGTTATCGCTGTCACGAATTGTATCCGACGTAACCACAGAAAACGAATCAGGATCGGCCGGTATTATTTCAGGAACAGGATGAAGTACAATTTCGCCTATCGGTACGCCGGGATTTACAGTAATGAGTCCAGTCGTATCATTTTCTGCTGTAGCATGCACGGCCAGAATTTTTCCGTGCGCCGGCGCTGTTGATGGCGAGAAATCAAGCGTTGAACCGGTCCACAATACAGCCGGCGCTAATGTACTGTCACTGGACCAATCTACAACCGCCGGCCCGAGATAAACATTTCCTTCGTCATAAGCAGCCGCATACAGTGTCAATGTTTCATCGGCTGAAATGGTACGCGTCGTCACCACATTGCCGGCGCCATTATCTGCATCGCGAATGAGCACGTGGTGAATGGCTCCCACAGTAAATGTACCTGTCGAATCGGCTCCCACACTCACACTGTCAGCATAAATTCGTCCACTCGTATAGGGCGTAGCCGGACTGAACATTGTGCTCGTTCCCTGCAATGGAGTTGGCGTATCCAGATCTCCGGTGGTTCCCCAGTCTGCAACCACTTCTCGAATGTAATTATCATACTGGTCGTATCCTGCAGCGTAAAGGGATATTTGATCATCCAGATTCAACATATAATCACCAACCTCGGAGCCCAAACCACCCGGATTATCCCGAATGACAATGTGATTCAATCCATCTGGTTTCACATTGAAATTATTCGAAACACCACTCTCGCCGGAGCCGGCTGCAGTGATTTTATTATCCGTATATTTTTTTGTGATTGTTAAATTTCCTGACCAGGTGCCTGCACTGAAATTTCCTGTGGAACCGGGGCTCAAAGAACCGGACTCATCCGTCAAACTGACCGCATTTGTAAATCCGGTCACTATATTTTCGTATGCATCGTTTGCTTCAATAGTCACCGAGAAAGGTGTTCCAGCAGTCTGCGGGCTGGAAATATCTGAAATTGAAAAATGATCCAGTGATGCCGGGTTCACATTAAAGCTGTTTGACGTTCCGTTTTTATCGCTGCCATTGACAATGATTTTATTACTGGAACCAGTTTTCGTGACAATCACATTACCATTCCAGCTCCCTCCACTGAAACTGCCTGAAACCTGGGGAGTGAGTGTGCCTGTTAAATCACTCATCGCCACAGGACCGGCGTACGTTGGTATTGTATTCCCTTCTCTATCCTCTGCCGTTACAGTTATCGAAAAAGAATTACCGGCTGTTTGTGGTGTTGAAATAGCGTCAATAGTAAAATGATCTAACGCTCCCACTTGTACATCAAAAGCATTTGATGTCCCGGTTTCGCCTCCGCCGGATCGCTGAACGCTGATCTGATCATTGGTAAAATCGGCTGTAATCTTCACCTGACCGTTCCATTCTCCGCCGCTGAAATTGTCACTCTGATTGGGCGAGACTGTCCCGCTATTATCCGAAATATCTACTTTTCCGGTAAAACTTGTTACGGTGTTATCATAATTGTCCTGGGCAGTAACTGAAATGGAAAAATATTCGCCCGCAGTTTTGGGAGAAGAAATCGGCCCGATGTAAAATTTTGCCAAACTTCCGGGATTCACATTGAATAAATTCGATGTGCCAACTTTGGAACTCCCGGATGCTGTAATGTAATTATCGCTCTGGCTTTCCGTGATTGTTACGCTTTGCGTTAATGAACCTGAGCTAAAAATATTTGATGTTTCGTTGAGCGAACCGGTAAGATCGGTCAACAATACAGTGCCAGTAAAACTTTCCACAAGATTCTCATACTGATCCCTCGCAGTAACTGTAATGCTGAATGACGTCCCGGCCGTTTTTGGACTGGTGATTGTGTTAAATGTAAAATGATCCAGGCCGGCAGGCAAAACATCAAATTCAGATGACATGCCGGATATATCATTATACGTGGCTGTAATTTTATTATTCGACCTGCTTTTAGTAAACGTCACCGTACTATTCCAGACACCTGCTGTGATGCTGCCGGTAGATGTTGGGCTAATAGTATCGGTTAAATCTGTCAGCGCAACAGAAGATGTATGCGACGTGACCGTATTGTCGTATGCATCCTGTGCGGTAATTGTGACAGAAAAATTTGAACCAGCCGTTGCATCGCCACTTGTACTGACATCAAAATGATCCAGCGCTCCGGCAGCAATTGAAAAATTTGGTGTATTCCCGTCATCGATATGGGTGTATCCCTGGGTCATGGTAATAATTTTTACGCTATAATTATCCGCATCCGGGTTATTCCCCACAGTTCCGATACTGATTTCCACCTCGGTTGATGCCGGAACTTTTGTTCCGGTGCCATCACGTTCGATCATGACCGAGTCACCATTAACATATTGTATGGAAACACCGCCATTGATACTGCCATCCTCCGAATCGGCAATTTGAACGCCCGTGAGATCGAATCCCGACGGAAAAATTAATTTAATTTTGCCATCCACCGGGATGCCGTCATCAGCATTATTCCCTGTCGCTGAAGTTGTGAAAGTAAAAGTATAAATCGCGGACTCCCCGGCAACATTATCACTCAAACTTGTACTCATATTTGCTAGATCACCTTGCGCAAATACTATAGTTGCATTCCCTGAAAAAATGAGAATTATTACTATTACGATCCCTGCTCTCAGATGTCTTATCCTCATTTGATGCTCTTCCAAAGTTTTTGTTCGTCAATTCTTTTTCATCTGTCTCTAACCTGGATTATTCATTGTAATTCATTAAGGAATCCAGATAGCCTAAATGCTGCTTAATTCAGAATTCGTTATATCAAACTCTGTTAAATTTCATACACCTCGTTAATCTTTTTAATAACATTTATTTATATATGTTTAGGTTGAAATCTGTGAATAATTCAGGCTAAAAATCAGACTGCATGTTATTCTTTTTCGGGCAGAATTCTGTGTATTTTTTCCTGCTTTAAAACTGATCTTTCATCTTCTATTATTTCCACTGTTATTCTATAGTTATCGGCAGGTTTTAAAGGATTTTTTACAATCGCGAACTTGACATCCACTTTTTCATTCGGTTTTATTTCTCTTCCAAGCCCGGATCTTTTCAGCGTCAATATCTGGTCATTGACCTCAACGTCAAATCCACCATTCATTGTTGTTGAGCTGGCTATCATCAATTCTGATAAATCAAACTCCGCTGGAAAAGTGACATTCAATTTTGCCGTCGGCGAAATCGGTTTTTCGATTCTAAATTCAATTTTGTAAATCGATTTTGCACTTGATTCAGGATGTCTGGCAATCACATTGACAGTATCGGCAGGTGCAGCGCTCGCCACACTGGTGAAAAAATAAATTATTGTAATAAAAAATAGTATTGGGATGAATCTGGTCTTCCCTGTCTCAAACCTATGATATGTTTCAGAAAGATACATCATTGTATATTCTCCATGTTAGATTGAAAAACATGATTCGCTCTAAAAAACTTGGTTATATAATTATATTGGATTATTTCCAGTGCGTGGGTGATTTTCATCAAAAAATTAAATAATACTATCCAAAAAAATTTTCTAAGTTCAGAAAAAATATAAAAAACATATTATTTAAATTTCTGAATTGCAAAAATTATACCGATGTTCATAAAAGGTACTCATTCAATGAGGAAATATAAGAAGGTGAAAATGCAGACTTATTCCATCATACATTCATGTGATTTGCTTGCCATGAAAAGGAATAAGTCCTGCAATTTAATAAATTATTTCAAAATTGCCCGAAGAAGTATTAAAAATCCTTTACCATCGTTCTCTGCTAATTTTAAATTCTTCTCAGCTTTTTTGAAATCAGGATTAATTTTCAATGCCTGACGGAATTCTTCAAGCGCATTTAAGAACAGATTTCGACACTGAATCAAATAGACAATTCCCAGACTATTCCGCAAATCTGCATAGTCAGGATTTTTCTGAATGACATCTTTCAGTTGTTTTGTATATTGCATGATGAATTCATCATCTTTACCTTTGCCGCCAAACATAAATTTCAGATAAAACTCATTCTCAAAATCGTAGCCCACAATATCTGATCGGTCGGACTCGGCAATTTCCAGTGCGTTCACTGCTTCATCTATATTTTCGTCATCCAGATGTTTGAGAATAGTGTCAATATTTTCCGGTTTGAAAAACTGCTTTTTCTCTTTTATTTCTGTCAACAGTGATTTAATCTTTTCAAGACGAATCACTTTATTGGGAAGATTTTCGTTCTCTTCAATGCCTTCAACAATTGTCTTCAAAAAAACCAGACAAAGATTGAACATGGCGACTACGTAATCCGAATTCAGTTCAATCGCTTTTTGCAATTCAGAAATTGCTTCGGAATATTTTTCCTTATTTAAATATGCGTATCCTAAATTATTATGAATATCCGCATAGTCAGAATTGTATTCAATTCCTGTATTAAAAACGTCGATAGCCTCCTGATACAATTTCTCTTTTAAATACGCTCTGCCGAGATTATTATAAGCTTCTACCATTTCAGGATCGATTTCCAGAGCCCGCTTAAATTCGGAAATCGCCTCATCCACCATATTTTTGCTCAGGAAAACCATCCCAAGTTTGTTGTTGGAAACAGCGTGCTCTATCATTTTCACTTTATCTGAAATATAGAACAGCAATTCAATGTCAGAAATCATACTTTGGTGGAGCTTGTTCACTTCGAGCTTTATGTCCGAAATACCGATTTCATTGGATAGCTCTACACCTTTTGACACTGTTACTTTTCCATCATCAAATACGCTTGATACAACCTTTTCATTGGGTTCCAGGTATTGTGTTTGAATATGGAATTTTTTACCGCCCGCCAGAATCTCGCTATTCAATCCAATATTTTCCATTCTACATCCTCAAAACGATTTACACTTTTATAACACTTAAGTTATCGGATAATTATATTTGCACTTTAATGATAAATATCAAAACATTTATTTGTTTTTAAACTTATCTTTGAGCCGAGTGTTCACCTCAGGGGTCACAAAACAACTTACATCTCCCTGAAAACTGGCAACCTCTTTTACGATGGTTGAATTTAAATAGGTGAATCTTTCATGAGGCATCAGAAACACCGTAACCAGTTCATCGGAAAGCTTGCGATTTACCAGCGCCATTTGAAATTCAAATTCAAAATCTGATGTAGCCCTGAGGCCGCGAATGATCGCTGTGGCTCCTTTTTTCAACGCATAATTCACCAGCAAATCATCAAAACTTTCGACGGTTACCTTTTCCAGCTTTGGAATGGACTTCTGAATCATGGTAATACGTTCATCAATGTTGAACAAGGGTGATTTAGAAGGATTGGTTGTCACTGCCACGACGACCTCATCAAAAAGCATGACTGCCCGTTTAATGATATCTATGTGACCATTCGTCACCGGATCGAACGTGCCAGGGTAAATTCCGATTCTCACTACGGCTACCTTTCTTGTAATAAAAATGTGACTGTTGTGTCACCAAAATTTTTCTCGTTTTTCTTTGATAATCTATTCGATAGTGATGAAATATTTCTCTTTGAGCTATGTTCTAAAATGAATAATCCACCTTTTTTTAGCAGTTCATTTTCTTCGATAAGCGTTATCATTTTCTCATAAACCCTGCTAAAATAGGGTGGATCAGCAAAAATTATGTCAAACTTTTCTTTATTCGTAATATTGTTTTTGAGATATTGAATGACATCTTTTTTAATAATTTGACATTTCTCCGAAAGCCCCACCAAATTTATATTCCGATGTATCAAATCAAGAGCTTGCCTTGAATTGTCGACTAAAACACTATACCGAGCCCCCCGGCTCAATGCCTCGATGGATAAATTTCCTGTACCACTGAATAAATCACAAATTACAGATCCTTGAATATCGTCTCCAATATAATTGAATATTGACTCTTTAATTCTATCAGAAGTCGGGCGAATTGAATTTCCTTTTGGACTAAAAAGAATCCTGCCCTTGTGTTTTCCGGCTATCACCCGCATTCAAAGCTTTACCCCATTAGATCATTTGATAGAGTTCAATATTCAGAACAAGTGAAATATTGGAATCACTTAAATCGACATCATTAGCGATGAGCGAAATTTTCGTGAAGTTGATATTCACATTTTCATCTATCACTTGTTGAAGAAAATTCAAAATATTGCTCTTTTTTCCAACTGCTCTGAATTTTATCGGTACAATTTCAAAATCGCCTTCGATTTTATTTTTCCCAGAGTCAAATTGCTTTAATGCCAGACCCGATTGTCCGCATAAACGCGATAACTGATTCTTCAAATCATTCGCATTTAAATATTTTGGTTCCTGAATCGTACCAAATTCTCCCGCACCATCACCAACATTTACATTTCCATTCATCAATGCCTGGCGATATGGTCTTCCCATAATATTTCGCCTGTTACGCGACAATATTTTCATTTCAGAATCATAAAGCTTCTGCTTCAAATTGCTGTTTACATCATTAATCGCTTTGTCATTATTGGCCAGGAACTCAACTAAAAATTTCCCATCATTGTACGTGATCATGGTAAAATTTACATTTTCAGGAACTGTCGTGATAATATTACTTACAGTATTCACGCCTGTTTGAGATTTTCTCAATTTCTCCCGAACCGCAGGTGAAACGGTAGACATTGTTGCGGTTTCATTTTCAAGGCTCGATGTTTCTACTGTATCGTCAGCAGCAGGTTGCTCAGTTAAATAAGGGGAGGTTTCCGGTTCTTTATCCTTGCCTGAAAAAATCAGAAAATATCCCACGATGAATAGCAAAATAACACATCCAGCGATCAAAATATAAACAATTTTTTTAGATCCACCTCGGTTCATGTAGTTGGAGTATTCCGAACCATCTATCCCGCCATCGCTCATGTAATTCCCGCTCTCATGCTCCCCGACATCAGACTCAAAACTGTCTTGGAAGTCTTTGTCTTTGTCGTTTTCTTCACCATCAAATTGATCCTGGTCATCTCCGATTAGATTAATATCTACCATGACCCCTCCTATTTAAAATTAGTATACGTTTCTCTTAGAACCATCGAGAAAGCAGGTGAATCCTGCACCAAAAATATTCCTGTTGCCTTATTAATCATGCAGGAATAATTATCTATGTTTAACGTAATGCGGAACCTACACAGACGGTAAATGTTTCGGGACGTGACCATATATTTTCGTCAACACTGACATTTGGAGCAAATAGCAACCTTCTAAACGGATTTACGCGGTCTATTCTTACATTATAATTATTTTGAAGATTTTCGAGTATATTGTCTTTAACCATATCGCCATATAAAAATATTCGATTTAAATTTTCGATATTTTCGCCCAATTTATTATCCAGTATTATTCTCCGCAGCTCCTTTGAAATAAATTTTGCGACTTCTTCTTCATCTGAAGATTCCAATGACTCTATGTCAAGTCCTAACTTGGTTAAAGACACTTCCTGAGAATAAAAGAATTCTTTTTCCTCTATTATTGTGAACAATAGTCCGGTAGGATTAACTTCTATCAATGCGATTATCTCACCTTCCCGTAAGTCGTAATTCACTTCTATCGCGCGCATTGCTGCAAAGACATCCAGATCAATGACCTTGACCTGAATTCTTCCATTTGCAAAAAGTTTTTTCAATTTGGAGATAAGCTTTTCTCGGACAGAAACGACCACCATTTCAGGCACAGAGCGTTTACCAGAAGGGGATAGTTTATGAAAATCTACTATATATTCATCTTCAGGAGAATACGAAAATTCTTTCACTTCCCAATCCACCTGATTGATAATATCTTCCTCGGACAGGTCTCTGTCATAGGGCATTTTTTTTATGAGCGTCATCAAACTTTCCAATGAAAATACGACATGTCGAGAATTTATATTGTTATCAATTATTATCTCAGATAATTCATTTCCTATTCTCGCAATTTTGTTTTCATCGCCCAGCGCTTCAATTGTCAATGGGGATTCAATTTTTGTCTGAACAATCTTATTAATTCGATATTGCTGATTGGTCGCACTAACAACTTCAATCAGTTTAAGATTGTTCTTTCTCAAATGGATTCCTGTAATATTGCCATTTTGTTGTTCATTCATTCTTTATCCCCACCTGACATCTATCCGAAATGTACAATCAAATTTAAAAGGAAAGAGAGAAATATTTAAATTATAACACCGATGGATGTTTTTGCCTCCAAAAGCACCCATCGGTAAATGCTAAATTACTATCTAAATTATTTGGACCAACTACGTTCTGTCTGCTCAATTTTGCCATGGTTTGCGATTCTTCGATGACCGAAATAATATTTGACAAAATCGGATTTATTTTGCTCAATATCTGTCGAATCTATTGGGCACTCAATATTAACGAATTTTATCGCAGATGTATCAATAACTGTGAGTTTGTATTCACGGTTCACCGTGGGACAATAAGTAAAATTATCCATCGTATAGAAGACAGCGCTGTCAATTTTTTCCGCCCAACTTTCGTTCAGGGAATAGAGAGAGTCTAATAACGAACCCGTGGGGACTTCCGGCATCATTCTGTGAAATACCAGTTTCAACGAGTCATCGTCCATCATTGGTTCGTAGATATCGATACCTGCGTATTCTTTATCCAATTGTTTTAGAATTACAACATCACTGCTATCGGTTGCTCTTTTTGCTGCGATAGAATCAGCCAATGGAGAAAACTCCAAACGGTTGAGCATAACTCGGGCCAGGTTTGAATCGTATTTTACGGCTTCAACAATGGCAAACATCAACGTGTCGGCAAACAAATTTCTAACGACCAAATCCGCAGCCTCGTCTTTATCTCTCAGAAATTTAACCATTGTTTCCGCAAGTGTTGTATCTGCTCTAAAATAATCACGTACTGATTTTTTGGTTGTATCCTCTTTGAAAAATGAAACCAATCCCTGAATGCTATCTGTATATGTATTATTATTATAACTCTGGTATACCAACTCTGCCTTTAAAAGTCTGTCCATATTATTACGGCAGGCTTTTGTTTGATTTTCTGTCTCCCTCCATATTTTTTTTGGATATAATATTGTTGCAATTAATGCGACAATCAGAATAACAATGAGTATTTCCAGGATAATAGAACCTTTTGCCTTTGCCTTTGCCATTTTCCCTCCTTAAGCCTACTATTTATTAATGATTTAATAACCAAACTTAATTTTGTTTGGAACTTATAAAAATATATGGTTTGATTGAATTTAATTTTTTTATTCCGATCCCCTTGACTTCACGAATTTCATCCAGCGTCCTGAATTGACCATATTCACTTCGATAATCTATAATCCGTTGTGCCAATACTGGGCCGATGTAGGGAAGCCTGATTAAATCTTCTAATTGTGCCGTATTAATATTGATCGATGCTTTCGCTAACCGATTTTCTTTTGGTTTATCCGACTTTGAATTACCTGAATTTGCCTTTTTTGATGTGATTTCATTTTTCACATCATTGGTCAAAAGCGAATCTATAAGAGCTGCTTTTTCCGCGATCTTATCTCCAGTTTGTTCTAATTTTTCTCTATTTGAGTTTACTTCGGCACTTGATCCATAATAAACTCGATAAATTTTCGCCCCGGTTCCGAAAAGGATTCCACCCAATAAGAAAATTATGAAAAGTTTTTCCTGTTTTGTAAAAAAATCTTTCATTCAAAAAGGGCTTCTTTTACCTTTCTAAAAAAACTTTTATCTTCAGCCGGTGGTTTAATGGCTTCACTTTCAGCTAACTCAGCGAACATTTTCTTTTCTTTGTCAGATAATTTTATAGGCGTCCACACCATAACCCTGACCAACTGATCGCCCCGGCCATTATGATTCAGATGCTGAATGCCTTTCCCTTTCATTCTTAAAATTTTTCCTGACTGAGTCCCGGGAACAATATGAAGTTTCGCCTTGCCATTCAAGGTTGGAACTTCAACCTGATCCCCAAGGGCAACCTGACTGAAGCTCAGATATAAGTCGTACAAGATATCATCACCATGACGCTCAAAAAACTCATGTTCGGCTTCATCGATTAATATAATTGCGTTCCCAGCCGGACCACCCCGTGGACCGCTGTGTCCTTCACCTCTTAATGTGATATAATTCCCTGAAGAAACCCCGGCAGGAATATTCACTGAAATTGTCGCATTGGTTTTCACTCTTCCTTCGCCAGAACACTCGGGACAGGGATCTTTTATTATTCTCCCCTCTCCGCCACATTGAGAGCATGTTGTTACGTTGATGAATTGACCAAAAATAGTTTTCGATACCTGCCGAACCTCGCCGGTGCCATGACATATCGGGCATTCCGTTGGCGAGCTTCCCCTTTTTACGCCAGAACCTTCACAGATTTCACAGCTTGTGTATCGTTTAAGTTTTATCTTCTTGGTCGTTCCTGATGCAATTTCTTCGTAGGTTAATTTCAGATTAATTTGAAGATCCGGGCCTTTTGTTCGCGTCCTGCGTGAACGCCCCTGACCTGCATTTCCAAAGAAATCTCCGAACCCAAATCCTTCTGACATGAATGTTTTCAGTGCATCTGCCAGATCAAATTCAAAACCGCCAAAACTGCTGAAGTCTCCCTTTAATCCTGAATGCCCAAATTGATCATATCGTCGACGCTTTTCAGGGTCTTTTAAGACTTCATATGCCTCTGAAACTTCTTTAAATTTTTCTTCTGATTTTGTATCTCCCTGATTTTTATCAGGGTGATACTGCATGGCCAATTTACGATACGCTTTTTTTATGTCGTTTGGATCTGCACTTCGTGAAATACCCAATACTTCGTAATAATCACTCGCCATAACTACACACTCGTTCCCTTACCATTTATCTTGCATTGAAGTATTCATTTATTGACTATAACCTTGGAATATCTGAGGACTTTATCTTTCAATAAGTAGCCTTTTTCCGCCTCGTTTAGCACACAATTCGATGGTTGATCTTTATCTTCCATCTGCATTAAGGCTTCGTGATATTCAGGATTGAATGGCTTTCCGACTGCCTCGATTGGCTCCACTCCCTGACTTTTTAACGTTGACATTAATTTTTGATAGATGAGTTCAATGCCCTCTTTAAAGGAAGTATAGTTTTTTTTCTTTGTATCCGATTCTGAATTTAATGATCGCTCCAAATCATCCAGAACCGGAAGTAACCCAAGACAGAACTCTTTATTTGCACTTTGGATAATATTGCCAATATCTCGTTCAGATCTCTTTTTGTAATTATCGAACTCTGCGACAAGTCTTACATATTTATCTTTTAGCTCATTCAATTCCGTCTTTAACTTTTCATTTTCCTTCTTTAACGCATCTGACTGAGTCGGTTTTTTTGTTGATTTCTTTGTCGCCGTTTTTGAACGCGATGTTTTTTTTGACTTGGTTTCTTTCTTTTTTCCTTTTTGACTCTTTTCTTCTTCCGCCATTGACTACACAACTCTCCTTAGAAATTTTTCGCTATATCATGAGAATAGATTCCCCAGAGTCTTTGTCAGATAATCGACAAGACTGGTTACCTTTTCGTACTTCATTCGTGTTGGGCCAATTATACCCAATGTGCCGGTGACATCGCCAATTTTATAGTCTGCAGTGATCAAACTACATTTATTGACAATTTTTTCTTTGTTCTCATTTCCTATCGTAATTGAAATATTTTCATCCTGAATTTTCGTATTGTTTATAATGTGAATTAAAACTTTTTGATTATCAATCAGTTCCAAAATTCTGCCGATTCTTTCCTGATCTGAAAATTCAGGTTGAGATAAAATATTTTGCGTCCCTCTAAAGTGGACATGATCATTTTGTACTGAAAAAATTTTATCGGCTGACTCAGCAAGTTGAAAAATCAGTTCCTCGTCACCATACGTGACATCTTTCATTCTTTTCTTGATGGATTCTCGAATTTGCCGAAGGGACAATCCGGATAATCGTTCATTCAAAACCAAAGCTGTCTGCTCGAGCTTGTTCCTGGGAATAGTTGAATTAATTTCCATCATTACTGTTTTCACCAGGCCTGAAGATATGGAAATTATCACAAGTAATTTGGTTTCGCTCAAACTGATCAGTTCTAACTTTTTGAATTTTCCCTGGTAAAACCTTGGTGTGAGAATTATTCCAAACTGGTTTGAAATTTTTGACAAAACTTCACAGGATTTTTCGAGTATTGCTTCGACATCTTCATTATTAACAGGATTTAGACCATAATCTATTTCTTTTCTTTCTTCCCGAGTTAGAGATTCTATCATCATCAAATCATCGACATAATACCTGTAACCTAAATCCGTTGGTATTCTGCCTGCTGATGTATGCGGTTGAGAAACCAAACCTTTGTCTTCCAAATCTATCATAACATTGCGAATAGTGGCAGCGCTGATTTGATTATTGTGAATTTTGGACAGGTATCTCGATCCAACAGGAGCAGCACTATCCACAAAAGTCGTTATTAACGACTTCAAAATCATGCTTTCACGAGTTGTCAGTACCGGTTCCTTCATTTCAATTCAACCTAACCAATAATTACCAGATTATTCGTTTTTTTTATCTCTAACAAGATGTTATTTTGATGCAATTTGAAGATAATAATTTTTAACTCTTTTGTCAAGTAAAATTTCCTGCCGAAAAAAATCAGACGACACCGAATCTTTACCTCAATACTTTGAAAGATTTCAGAATATTATAATGATTTTATAGATCAATTTTTTTTATTAGACGAAACAGTTAATATTTCATAAATTTTCTCAGAGCAAACTTACTGCCAATCAGACCCCACAACAAGCCAACAATTATCAAAATAGGATAGTTTTTTTGATCAATCAATATCAGGCCGGGTATTTCAAAATCAATGAGACGGAAAATTAAATAGAAAAACAATGCAGCCAGGGCACCGCCGATAATTCCCTGGATTACTCCCTCAATAATAAAGGGGCGACGAATAAATCGTCCCGTTGCTCCCACCAGCTTCATAATTTCGATGATTGTTTTTCTCGAAAAAATAATTAATTTTATGGTATTTGAAACAAGAAAAATTGAACCAATTCCAAGTAAAACTCCCATAGCAAAAATGATTATAATGAACAAACGAATATATTTCTCCAAGAGTATAATCAAATCGCGCCGATACAAAGCTTCATCTACCCCTTCGAGCTCGGAAATTTTTTCAAATATGAATTGCGCTTTTTCCGCCGATCGAAATTGCGGTTTCAATTTTATTTGAAAAGACGCAGGCAAAGGATTTTCTTCCAGAATTTCAAACACATCCTGTCCAAATTGTTCTTCAAAAATCTTCGCTGCTTCCTGGTTGGAAATGTACAGTACGCTTTCCACGCCTTCAATCTGAAATATTTCCTGCCTCAGTGCATCAATTTTTTCGAGTGTGTAGGAATTGTCGATAAACACTTCTAATTCTACTCTGGATTGAATTTGTTGAATCAGCCTCTGAATATTAAAAATGAAAATGATAAAAATTCCGATAAGAACCAGAGACAGAAAGATGGTTGAAATTGAAACGAATGCAGAAAATTTGGCTCTCCGCAGTCCCCGAAATCCCTCGGCTATTGAATATAGATATCCTCTGTACACTTATTTGGTTCTTCCCTTTTCAATTTTAATCACTTTTCTTCTTGAACTGGCAACCAGCCGATAATCGTGAGTGGCCATTAACACTGCCGTTCCTTTAGAATTGATTTTTTCCAATAGTTCCATTATATCGTGAGAAGCCTCAGGATCCAGATTCCCGGTGGGTTCATCTGCCAATAAAACAATGGGTTCATTCACTAATGCTCTGGCAATTGCCACTCGTTGCTGTTCGCCGCCGGATAATTGCAGCGGTAATTTTTCGCGTTTATGACTCAGTCCAACCTCGGCCAGCACTCTCAACACCTTCTTTTTTATATCCCGTTTTCTCGTATTGGTCACATAAAGAGAAAAAGCAACATTGTCGAAAACAGTTCTATCGGTGAGTAATTTGAAGTCCTGAAAAATAATACCTATCTTTCTCCTTAAATATGGAATGTGCTTTTTCTTCATGTTCAGAGAATTATAGCTGTTTACCCGGACAAAACCGGATTCAGGAAAAATGTCCATGTAAATGACTTTTAAAACACTGCTTTTTCCAGCGCCGCTCGAACCAACCAAATAGACAAATTCTCCAGGCTCGACTGAAAAATTCACCAATTCCAAACCATCTCCGCCCGGGTACATGGCGACAACATTGGATAACTGAATCATAATTTATTCTTTTTTTAAGACGAAGTGAATTCTGTACGATTTTTCGCTTCCCTGTCGAAATGAAAATCCATCATAAAATCCAGCAAGACTGAAATTTGAATCTTCTATCAAACTCAAAATCTCATTTATTGCATAGATCTTCTGCTTATGCATCTCGATGTACTTTTTATCTTCTGAATCGAAAATTATTTCGAATCGATTGCAGTGTATCTTTTTCTTTTTGTTATAGGTACTATGACGGGTATACGAATAATTCTTTCCACCGATTTGTTCAAAATAATTCAAAAAATAATCAATTGAATTTCTCGCAGTGCATATATCAAATATGAAAATTCCCTGATCTGATAAATTCTGCCACACAACATTGAACAGATTAGCAATTTCTTCAGGCTTGTGTAAATAGTTGATGCTGTCATAAATACAAATGACCACATCTGCGCTTTGTTTCAATTGAAATGACTGCATGTTGCTCTGCCAAACATCTATGATGGCAGATTTATTTTCGATTTTCTCCTTTGCATTCTTTATCATTTCAAATGAAAGATCAAATCCGAAAAGGCGATAATTATATCTTTTTAAATTGAATAAGATACTCCCGGTTCCACAGGAAATATCCACAACTTTGTGAGCAGCCGAATTCCACCTTTTAATGATTTTGTTAATATACTCTGCCCAATGTTTATAATCAACATGGGACATGACTTCATCATAGATTTCAGCTAATCTGGAGTAGGGCTCAACAATTTTTTCTTTTTTGGGCAAGGTGCTTGCCAAGTTTTATTGCCTCCAACATACTATCTGATTTTGCGATAAATTTACCTGCAATATCAAAAGCAGTTCCATGATCCGGTGATGTTCGGATAATCGGTAATCCTGCGGTGAAATTTACTCCTCGACCCGCAGATTGCATTTTTAAAGGTATCAATCCCTGGTCATGATACATCGCCAGATAACCATCATATTTTTCCATTTCGAATCTTGAAAAAAGCGTGTCTGCCGGAAAAGGTCCCCGAACATTCAGTCCGGCTAACTGCGCATCCTTGATGGCCGGGACGATATATTTCTCTTCCTCAAATCCAAATGCGCCTCCATCACTAGCGTGAGGATTCAGGGCTGTAACCGCTATTAACGGTTCTCCAATTCCAAAATCTTTACAAAGGCTTTCTTCCAATATTTTTATTTTGAAAAGGACTCTGTCAGAAGTCAATTTATCGGATACCTCTGAAATCGCGCAATGGGTCGTCACAAGCGAAACCCTGAAATCATCCACCAGCAGCATCATCAAAAATTTTTCTGATCGGGTTAATTTCGCCAGCATTTCGGTTTGCCCTGGAAAATGGTATCCTGCCATCATCAGCGCTTCCTTTGATATTGGCGAAGTCACCATACAGTCTATTTTACCGTCGATCGCCAGTTGCACTGCTTTCTCGATGCATTTTCCGGCACACAGGCCTGCATGCTTTGAAAGCGCTCCGAATTCAACTCGGATATCTTCATTTTTAAAAATATCAAACAAATAAATGTTATTCGGCTGAATTATATGTTCATCAATACGGTCGATTAGGTCGTAAACGACAGTTGAATTGATTATTCCATTTACTTGATCAAAAACCTGCTGCGCACCGATGAGTATCACAGCAGAATTCTCGTTTGAAAATTCCCCAAGCGATTTAAGAACGATTTCAGGCCCAATACCATTGTAATCCCCCATTGTGATTCCGATTACAATATGATCTTTTACATCACGCATAACTAATTGTTCCTAATATCGCGGGTCTTTTTGCTCCGGTAACTGATGACACATTAGCGGGATTTCCTGAAATCGTTTCATTCGCCAACACAGCAAAACAAATTGCTTCCTTTGCATCAGAAGAAATTCCAAAATCGTCGGTTGATAGTATTTTGCTGTGATTAAATTTTTCTTTGAGAGAAGCCATAATGACTTTGTTGTGAACGCCGCCACCACTGACAATTAATTCATCAACATCGCTGATATCCAAGGAAGAATATTTCAACGCATCAGCGATGGACCATGAGGTCAGTTCTGTGACTGTTGCGATGATATCCTCTTTCGTCAGCCGAAGTTTGCCCGCCTTTTTTAAAATTTCACTGACGAAGACGTCACCGAATTTCTCTCTTCCGGTGGATTTGGGAATTGATTTTTCAAAATAGGGATGTTTCTTCAAATTTTCTAATAACTGATTCGAAACCTTTCCACTCAAAGCAATTTTCCCTGATTCATCAAACTCTTTATCAAACAGATTTTTCATAAGTGAATTGATGACCATATTGCCGGGCCCGGTATCATACGCAATTACTGAATTCCGACTGCAATTTCTTTTTAACACCGTAAAATTTGAAATACCGCCAATATTTAATATCACCCGGTTTTTTTGATTTGATTGAAAAACCAAATAATCAAAATAGGGAATCAATGGCGCGCCCTGACCGCCTACTGCCATGTCAGCGCTGCGAAAATTAGCAACGGTTAAAATTCCGGTACGATTCGCAATGACGGCTGGCTCTCCTATCTGAAGCGTTGAACCAATGAACTTATTGTACACTTTTGTTCTATTTGGTAAGTGATGAATCGTTTGCCCGTGCGATCCAATGAGGTCTAGATTTGCAGGATCGATGTCCCCCTGTCTGCAAATTTCCAGTGCAGCGTCTGAAAAGTATTCGCCGACGACAAAATTCAACGTGCATATTTGTTCAACAGAACCAGCTCCGACCTGAGAAATTTGTAATAATTTGTCCCGTAAATCTGCCGGATACTCGTAAGTCATGAAATGCAGCAAATCAACGTTCGTTTTCTCACCATTCCCTCGAAGTCGAACCAGAGCTGCGTCAATGCCATCCATGGACGTGCCTGACATCAGTCCAATAGTTAATATTTCTTTTTTATGGAGAATCTGAGCAAATTTGGACACAGGACTTTCCGATTATCTTTGAATAGAATTTTCTAAATTGTCTAATAATTGTTCATTTATTTCAACGCCACTTTTCTGCAGGGCCATTAATGCGGCGCCAAATTCCGGATTAAAAAGGGGATCTGAAATTTCAACATTCCACGAAATTTCATACAACTCTTTAGAAATATCATTCATCAACATTTCTTTTTGTTTAAAAATGCTACCGATGAGAGCCACCCGAATTTCTTCATTTGAAAAATTCAATTTTTCAGCCACAGCTTTTGCCAGTTTTCCAAGTTCTCTTCCTGTCTGCCGAATAATTTCTTCCGAAACAGTATCGCCTTTATTTGCATAATCAAAAACAATTGGTGCTAATTGGGCAATGCCGATTCGATCAATTTTGTTTTGATAAATCTGGGGAATGATTAATTCGATAGACTGCAAATTGAAATGCTTTTCTAATGCCGTCCGCAAATCTGTTTTATCTCCGCGTCCATCGAAATGCTTCAGTGCTGACATGATGGCTTTTCTTCCGATATAATATCCGCTTCCTTCATCACCTAACAGATATCCCCATCCACCGGAGCGCACGACTTTTCCCTCATCGTTTTTTCCGAAACAAATTGCTCCGGTTCCGGAAATAATGATAATCCCCGGCGCGGTGCCAAAAGCGCCTGATAACGCCACTATGGCATCGCTGTCCACAGTAATTTTCCCTTGAAATTCTGTATCATCAAACAGCGCTTTAATTTCTTTTCGATCACTTTCTCTGCCAGCGCCGGCCAGTCCCAAAAATATGTGATCAATTTTTTGATCGGTGACGTTCGTTGTTTTCATCAGTTCAGAGAAACCAGTGAGTAAATTCTCTTTCAGTTTTTCGCCTCCGATTGCCTGGTAATTCGAACTCCCCACTTTGGCTCTTCCGATGTAATTCCCCAACATATCTATTAGCACCAATTCCGACTTGGTGCCGCCACCATCTACTCCAATTACGAAATGACTCATTACCTGCATCCTTCCTTAAATATGTAAGCATTTATTTAAATATTAGCTTAATTACGTTTAGTACATTGAATTGTCGAATAATCTGATGTGTTTCAACTTCATTGTAAGCAAACCTGCCAGTAAAACTTTGATCAAATCCAGGGGAATGAAAACGAAAAATGCTGTTTTCAACGCATTGCCCCAATTTAACGATGAGGTCATTTCTTCAACCCGGAGATACAGTCCAAATTTAATATTGAAATACAAATAACTCAGTCCACAAATAAAAATTACAAAAATGCCGATAATATCTGAAATAATGATCCCGACAAAATACTTAGTTCTCGATATGTGAAATGAAATTTTTGAGTCGATTTTTTTGATGAGTAAACCAATGAAAAACGCACAGAGCGGGTATCCCAAAAGATAACCAAAAGACGGTTGAAAAATGTAAGCCGGTCCGCCGCCGTAAGCAAAAATTGGTATTCCCACAAGCCCCAACATCACATATAAAAGTTGACTTATTGATCCAAATTTATAGCCGAGTAAATTACCGGCCATTAAAACAATAAATGTCTGCAAAGTGATGGGAACATGTGGTAAAGGTATTTTCATAAATGCGCCAACTGCTGTCAACGCAGTGAAAAAACTGACCAAAATAATTTTCTGATTTTTGGAAGCAATGCCCATATTTTCATCGTATTAAATTGAAATTACTACAAATATACTAAATAAAATTATCAAAGTCAATTCCATTTTTATAACCTCAACATATTTTGAACTTTATTGCATTTTTTTACGTTTAATTTTGGTAACCAAATACATGTGTATAGTTGACAATTCAGCGATATGAAACGAACAATTTATCTCATATTATTTCTTTCTTTTCTTCTTTTTATTTTTGTAACAGAAAATTATGGAAAATCGGTCCGGGTAGACACCCTTCGTCTGAAATATAAGGGACAGGACAAACCTCCTTATTGTTTTGTTGCTCATAAAAAAATCGGTCGGCCTAAAATTGGTCTGGCTTTAAGTGGGGGCGGTGCACGAGGATTCGCGCAAATTGGAGTGCTTCAGGTCCTTGAAGAAAATGCCATTCCCATTGATGTTATTGTGGGAACCAGTATGGGAAGCATTGTTGGAGGATTGTATGCTTCCGGGTATTCTCCTGATCAAATCGAATACCTGGCCAAATCAATCGACTGGAGCAAAATTATGGTGGACACACCTCCACGGTCAAGCCTTTTCATTGGCCAAAAACAGGAGCGAAGCCGAACCATTCTTCAAATCAGATTTAGAGGATTGCGTCCATCGATCCCTCAGGCAATAACACCCGGACAGAAATTAACTTCAATTTTGACCAATCTCTATCTTAAAGCGGACTACCAAACAAGTTCTGATTTCGATAAGTTAAAAATTCCATTTCAAGCTCTGGCCTGCGACCTGATCTCCGGCCAAAAAGTCGTATTAAGGAATGGAAATCTTGCCGAAGCCATGAAGGCCTCCTCTGCCGTTCCATTATTGTTTTCTCCTGTGCCGCACGACTCTATGCTTCTTGTCGATGGTGGACTCCTCAATAATATTCCTGTTGATGATGTTCGCAAGGCCGGCGCAAATATCGTACTGGCATTGGATACCGCTTCGAAATTGCGCCAAAAGAATCAATTATCTGCACCATGGGAAATCGCTGACCAGGTGACGACGATCATGCAACGTGAAAAACTGGAGGAACAAAGAAACAAAGCTGATGTACTCATTAAAGTTGATTTAGATGATTACAAATCAGATAGCTTTCAAAAAGTCGACCAGATAATTGAGGCAGGCAGGGAAGAAACAATAAAAAAAATCTATCCCATTAAAAAATTAATTCTGGAATCAAATAACGATACATATTCCAAATTTCCATACCATATAAAAAAAGTGGAAGTTACCGGCGTACAAGATACTTTAAAAAACCTGATCCTGGATATTCTGAATATTCAATTGAACGAAAAGGCTTCGTATGCTGATATTCATTCCATTTTAACATCCATTTATGAAACCGGTTATTTCGAGCATGTTGAAGCAGAATGTATTCTTGACAATTTGGAACTTTCTGTGAAATTTCTCCTGTCACCCAATCCACAATTTTGTGATGTAGTTTTCAAGGGAAATACAGTTTTCCCTGATTCAATTCTCAGCGCCCAGATTGCATGTAAAAAGAACATGCCGGTAAATTATAAACAATCCAAGCATGATATTGCTAATATTATTCGTTTGTATAAAAGCAACGGCTATGCTATTGTTTCAATAAATGAAATCCAAATACATAATGATTCGTTATTTATTAATATTAACGAAGGCCTAATTTCTTCCATAAAAATTGATGGAAATGTTCGGACAAAAGATTTTGTGATATTAAGGGAATTTCCCTTGAAAGATGGTGATATTTTTAATCTCAACAAAGCAGACGATGGCATAAATAATATACACAGCACCAATTTATTCGAAACCGTATCTCTTGAAGTAAATCGAATTGATCGATCAGCGGAGCTTGTCATAAAAATAAGAGAAAGAGCTTTCAGTATTATCAAGCTCAGTTATAATTACAATTTGAAAAAACGAAACAAAGTGCTCTTTGAAATTGCTGATGAAAACTTATTTGGAACTGGAAATCAGCTGATGCTGCATACAATTTATGGTCCAAGGGAACAGCAATTCAATTTAAATTTTCGTGCAGATAGAATTTTTAAGTCCTTCGCCACAAGCGACTTTAATGCCTTTCACATTCGAGAAAAAAATTATGTTTACGAAAATGGAAAGCGTTCTGGTGAATATCAACAACAGGATTATGGTTTTTCGTTCTCCCTGGGGCAGCAGATTAAACGGCTCGGCGTAATTTCAGCGATCGCCTCTTTTAATGACATTCGTCTGTCTTCCTTAAGCGGCTATGGCTTTCCGACTGGTAATTACGAATTGAAAACTATTGCACTACAGTCGATTGTAGATACTCAGGATACATATCCCTATCCACGAAAGGGAAAGTATTACAAATTCTTTTACAAAATGTCTTCCGCTACTTTCTTGAATAGCGAAATCTCATTTATCAAGCTATTCAATTCACTTGAATTGTATCATACATTTTTAAGAAGAAACACGCTTCATCCCAGGATATTTTGGGGCACATCAGATCTCACAACGCCATTTTTTGAGCAATATCGTTTGGGTGGCCAAAAATCTTTTTATGGATTATATGAAGACGAAATGATTGGCAGACATATTGTTGTGGGGAGTCTCGAATACCGTTACTTTTTTCCTTTTGCTTTTCCAGTCGATGTATATTGGACCATAAGATACGATATCGGCGCTACATGGGAAAATAGCGTGGATATCAATCCAAAAGATTTCAATGTTGGAATTGGAACTTCACTTGATATAAATACACCGGTTGGACCTTTCAGTATCGCGCTCGGTAAGTTATGGGAAGGTAAAAAAGTTCTGTATTTTTCGGCAGGCTTCACCTTTTAAACAAAAACGCTCACTACAATCTTCACATGCAATGAGCGTTTTTCTTTCAAAATATTTTAATTCGATTATTTCATTTTATCTCGCATTAGATTCCATTTCACCCAATCTGTTTTCTCATCCTGGTCTGTATGTTCAAATTCTCCCACTTCCTTCACTTTACCTTTATTGTCAATCACTATTTTCTGCATATTTCGGACGATATAAATCCATTCATCCAGAGATACCTCACGTGGTCCTGGAATTTCATAGGGGCCTGGAACCTCATGCACTTTTATCGACTTTGGAGTCAAATTTGTTTTTTCCGGTGCATTGGTAATTCGAACTTCTCCATTATACACCTTCAATTCAGTTGTTGAATCGGATTGCACGCCCATCCTCAAAACCGTCCCTGTTATTGCTGCAACCGCAACCGGCGCCGAAATATTAAATTTTACATTTTCATTCTTTTTCTTTACCTTGGCCCAAATATCTCCTTTTTCAACCGTCAGCGTTGTTTCTTTCACCTTTTGCTTTGTTTCTTCGTAAAGTTTAACAACATCAATAATGGTCTCCGGGGCCATCCGTACGACATCGAGTTCCAGTAATTCAAGTTCTGCTCTGGATCTCTGATAGGTTCTCACTCTGTCTCCGGAAAGCACATCGGAATTTTTCGTTGCATTCATCCATTCTTCGTTGCTCAACGCTCTTTTTTTGACGCGACCATCAGTATATGTTATCAATCCTTTTTTAGCATCCTGCTCCAAAGCAAAGCCAATTGAAAATAAAAATATCATTCCAAGAAGAACTATTACGATTCCCCTTAAAATTTTAGATGAAGAAAATTTCGTGTTTTGCATGATTATCCTCATTTGTTTTTTAATGTTTTTTGGGAAAGTAACGATTGAAAACCAAATCACCTAATCGTAATGCTTCTTTTGAAAACGGTTGAACTGCTCTGCTCATCAGTTCTTTATCTATTACTCTTTTGGCTTTTTTCCAACTGCTTATTTTTTCTAATTTTTTAATGAACTCAGTATAAGCAAAATCGTCATTTTTAAAAATTCTCTTTATGATGAATTTTTTACTTTTTTCATCAATCAAAAATTCAAGTGAATTTAAAGGGCCGGAAGGCTGCGCTTCGATTTTGCTGCGCGTAATTACCATGTCCATTGGATCTTTCCAGACATTGGTAATAATCGGATGTTTATTTTTATTATTTCCATTACCATTAACAGATGTTTCAGGAATTCCTTCAGATGCTATATCTCCATTTTCCAGCCCATCTACCTGACCAGTCTCTTGCCCGAAACTTTGTTTTATTTCAGATTCATACAATCGAGATTTTTCGTCTATATCCTGCAACTTGACTTCATCTACCGGAGACATAATAAATTTTTCTATTTCATCTTCATCATGTCCCGGTGTTTTGTTCAGTGCATCCTTATCACGGTTATTGGTTTTGAAAAGAGAAGGTATGTGGGAAATTTCTATTGTGTCTTCTTTATAATCGTTAAATAACGACTCATATTCATTATGGTTTCTTTCGCTCATGAGTAATTTGAGCAGGTCAAGACTCATTCTATCTGCTTTCCGGCCATGAATATAACCGAGAAATTCCGCAAACGCTGATACATCCGAAAGAAACGCTGATACAAAATTTGCTTCATACACTTCTTTTTCAGTTTTGTGAAGCAAGTTTTTGAAATCTACTTCTACGATATGATACTGATCGAATTCCCTTATATTTGTAATTAATGTTTGAATGAATATCCTACAATCATCAAGACCTTCGAGTATTTGAAGAAGATCATTCTGAACGCGGTCTGATTTATTTCTGTAGAAAATTTTTAACAGCGTCGTCCCGGGTTTAACCAGAAGATCGAATTGAAGTCTGACAGTTCGATTGATGATCTCGCCCAATTCATCCCTGGAGAAAACTGTTGCTTGTTCGTATGCCCTGATTATAGATGATTTTAATTGATTTATTTTTTCATCTTCTAAATCAAACCGTTTCGAATTTTTGAATTGAACTGGTTCCTCTGTATGAACAAATTTTTGGACGCTATTCTGTAAATAATTTTTTAAAAATATCGGTATTTTATTCTCTAATAATTCCTTATATAATATAATATTTCTTTGTCCGATCAATCTTTCTCGAACTGTTGCTGCCAATAACCGCTTCTCATTTTCTCCAGCTGTCGCTTCCATGTTGGCCCTTTCCGAGTGTCGGCTCGATTCTTTTTAATTTGTAATTCTTTTGGATTAATGAGTGTGATTTTCATCACTGATTATTTTCTTTTACAATTCTTGCAACATCGGCAATCTTGTCATCTTTTCCCAGCTTAATGAGGCGTATTCCTTGTGTTGCTCTCCCCATTTTTCGAAGGGCGTTAATTGGTTGACGAATTACCTTTCCTTTTGTTGTAATGATCATCAGATCATCATCGTCAAATACTTCCTTGATAGTGACCATTTTTCCAACTTTATTAGTTGTATTCACGGTAACAATCCCCTTGCCCCCGCGTTTCGTCACTCGATACTCTGTGATAGCGGTTCGCTTGCCATATCCATTCTCAGTTACGACTAATAACGTCGAATCCTGGCGAACGGTGACCATTCCAACAACCCGATCTCCCTTTGCAAGGTTGATTCCACTGACCCCGCTAGCCTGTCTTCCCATATCACGCACATCTGATTCAAAAAAGTGAATTGCTTTGCCGAATCTCGTTCCCAAAACAATTTCCTGAGAGCCATCCGTCAGCCGTGCCTCTATTAAGTCATCACCATCCCTGATTGTTGCTGCATTTATGCCACCTCTGCGGGGATTGCTAAAAGCTGACAATACAGTTTTTTTCACCAATCCCTTCCGAGTGGCCATGATAACAAAGTGCTCATCATCGAAATCTTTTACGTTTACGATGGATGCGATACTTTCATCTCGCTGAATATCAATCAAATTAACAATTGCTCGACCTTTCGATCCCTTTCCTGCCTGCGGAATTGAATATACTTTTAACCAATAACATCTTCCTTTGTCTGTGAAAATCAGCATGTAATGATGTGTTGATGCAATGAAAATATGTTCAATAAAATCTTCCACATTGGTGCTGGCGCCGGAATGACCGGTTCCTCCCCGAATTTGTCTCCTGTAACCGGACACCGGAAATCTTTTGATAAATCCGGAATGAGAAATTGTGATGACCATATCTTCTTCTGCGATCATATCTTCTACAGAAAATTCTTCTGTTTTGATGATGATTTCAGTGCGCCGTTCATCACCGAATTTCTCTTTCAAGCCAATTAATTCTTCCTTAATAATATTCATTCGCATTGGCTTGCTATCTAAAATCGCTCTTAATTTGTTGATTAATTTAATTGTCTCTAAATATTCTTCTTCAATTTTCTTTCTCTCCAGCCCGGTCAGTCTTTGCAGCCTCATATCCAATATTGCCTGTGCCTGAATTTCTGACAATTTGAATCGTTTCATCAATCCCTGTTTCGCAGTTTCAGGATTTTTCGATTTTTTAATCAGAGCGATTATTTCATCGATATTATCCAGCGCAATTTTCAACCCTTCTAAAATATGGGCGCGCTTTTCAGCTTTATCCAATTGATATCTGGTTCGCCTGACAACGACTTCATGACGAAAATCGATGAAGTGCTGCAAAATTTCTTTCAAATTCAGGACCAGGGGAACACCGTCCACCAGAGCGAGCATTATGACGCCAAAGGTTACCTGCATTTGCGTGTGACGATATAACTGATTGAGTATTACATGCGCGTGCACATCTTTGCGCAATTCGATGACAATTCGTAATCCATCTTTATCCGATTCATCACGTATTTCTGTGATTCCCTCAATTTTACGATCATTCACAAGTGCGGCAATTTTCTCGATTAAATTTGCCTTGTTGACCATGTAAGGAATTTCACTGATCACAATCTGAAATTTTATGCCCCGAACGGATTCAACATTGGCCCTAGCACGAACTATAATTCTCCCTCTCCCGGTTGTATAGGCTTCCTTAATACCTTCTACACCATAAATGATCGCCCCGGTTGGAAAATCAGGTCCTTTGATGAATTGCATCAGGTCGTTAATCTGAATTTCAGGAGTCTCAATTTGGGCAATCAAGGCATCCACAACCTCTGTTAAATTATGCGGAGGAACATTCGTAGCCATGCCAACAGCAATACCGGATGAACCATTGACAAGCAAATTCGGCAATAATGTGGGAAGCACCAAAGGTTCTTTCAGAGATTCATCAAAATTTGGGGTGAAATTGACTGTATCTTTATCAAGATCTTTCAGGAATTCTTCAGCAATACTTGCCAACTTTGCTTCGGTGTACCTCATCGCTGCCGGAGAATCGCCATCTATCGATCCGAAATTACCCTGGCCATTCACCAGCGGATACCGTAAAGAAAATTTTTGAACCATTCGAACCATTGAAAAATAAACTGCTGAATCGCCATGCGGATGATATTTACCCAAGACCTCACCAACAATTCTTGCACTTTTTTTGTACGACGAGTTAGGTCGCAATCCCAATTCGTGCATTCCAAAAAGCACTCTTCGGTGCACCGGTTTCAAACCATCACGAACATCAGGAAGCGCACGCGATACAATAACCGACATCGAATAATCGATGTAGGAATCTTTCATTTCCTCTTCAATGTATATGGGAAGAATTCTCTCTCTATTGATTTCCATGTTCTTTTCTCACAATGCTATGTTAGACATCCAAATTCCGAACGTATTTGGCATTTTTTTCGATGAATTTTCTTCTCGGCTCCACTTTGTCCCCCATTAAAGTGGAAAAGATCAGATCAGCCTGGAAAGCCTCTTCAATTGTCACCTGAAGCACAGTTCTATTTTCAGGGTCCATGGTGGTTTTCCATAATTGCTCGGGATTCATCTCACCCAATCCTTTATACCGCTGCATAGTCGCGCCATTTTTACCAAATTTGTTAAAAGATTCTTCTAATTCATCCTCATCATAAACGTACAGTTCCTGCTTTCCCTTGGCCAGTCGATACAATGGGGGTTGCGCAATATAAATATGCCCCTTTTCTATCAGTTCTTTCATGTGCCTGAAAAAGAATGTCAATAACAAGGTTCGGATATGAGCGCCATCCACATCCGCATCGGTCATAATAATTATTTTATTGTATCGTATTTTTGAAATGTCAAAGGCATCCGCGCCAATACTTGTGCCAAGAGCCGTCACAATAGTTCTGATTTCATCATTGGATAGAATTTTGTCCAGACGGGCTTTTTCAACATTGAGTATTTTTCCTTTCAGAGGCAAAATTGCCTGAAACCGTCTATCTCGCCCCTGTTTTGCAGAACCGCCGGCAGAATCACCCTCAACTAAATAAATTTCGCAATGTTCAGGGTCTTTTATCGAACAATCAGCCAATTTCCCGGGTAAGCCTCCGCCATTTAATGCAGTTTTTCTCCTGGCAATTTCCCTGGCTTTTCTGGCAGCTTCCCGTGATCGAGCTGACGCAATAATTCTCTCCACCAACTTCTTTCCCACGGATGGATTTTCTTCGAGATATAATGAAAGACCATCACCAACAATACTTTCGACAATTCCCTTAACTTCGCTGTTGCCAAGCTTTGTTTTTGTCTGGCCTTCAAATTGGGGATCCATGTGCTTTATACTGATAATGGCAGTCAGTCCTTCTCGCACATCTTCTCCTGTCAATGAAAAGTTCACATTCTTCAGAAGATTATTTTTTGTTGCATAATTATTTAGCGTTCGGGTCAATGCAGATTTGAAGCCGACTAAATGAGAACCTCCCTCGATGGTGTGGATGTTATTCACATAGCAGAAAATGTTCTCAGTGTAGCCAGTATTGTATTGAAATGCAACTTCCACAGGAATGTCTTCTTTATTGTTTTCAATATAAATTGGCTTTTTTTGAAGTGAATCCCTGTTCTGATCCAAATATTGAACGAAAGCTAAAATTCCACCCTTATATTTAAATGTATCTGTTTTATCGTTTCTTCTATCTTTAATTTTAATCTGTAAATCTTTATTCAGAAATGCCAGTTCTCTTAATCGTTCACACAAAATTTCATAATTAAAATTGATCTTTCTAAAAATCTCTCCATCCGGTCTAAATTTTATAACTGTACCGGTTTTCTTGGATTTACCTTTTTCCTTAACATTTGATAAAGGTACACCACGCTCATATTTCTGGAAATAAATTTTTCCTTCACGATGCACTTCAACTTCGCACCATTCAGATAACGCATTAACCACTGAGACGCCAACGCCATGCAGTCCGCCGGAAACCTTGTACGATTTTTTATCGAACTTACCGCCGGCATGCAAAATAGTCATTACAACTTCAAGTGCGGATTTTTTCTGAACCGGATGAATATCAACGGGTATTCCGCGACCATTATCATTGACTGTGATGGAATTGTCTTTTTCAATGATGACTAGTATCTCTGTACAATATCCTCCTAAAGCTTCATCAATGCTGTTATCCACAACCTCATAAACTAAATGATGGAGTCCGCGAATTGAAACGTCGCCTATATACATGGCAGGTCTTTTCCTGACCGCTTCCAACCCCTTTAGAATTGTGATTTGGCTGGCGTCATAGGAATTCAATCCACCATTCATTTTATCTTGTTGTTTGTCCATAGACATACCTTCCTGCAATTATTTTTATCCCGTGAAATTAGGATGGAAAAACGTGGGGAATTTTTTGCTGTTCAGCAGATCCCCTGTAAATTTCGAAGACGAAAATCTTAGTACAATCTTATATCCTTAATAATATCTTTGCCCACTTTTTTATTCAATCTCTCAATGATGTTTTTTTTGAGAAAGAGAAGTTCATTTCTCCAGCTATCATTCAACACCCTAACGAATAACACGTGATGTTCAATTTTTTTCGCCTCACTCACGTCAGCTATCCTTTTTCCCACTACAATTGGCCAGAGATTTAACACCTGGTTCACCTGAACCTGTTCTTCTATGCCTAAATTTTTAATTAAATTTTTTAATGCTTGTTCGAGGGTTTTCATCATAGCCACCAATCAACTATCTGATTTTTTCCCTTCTGCAACAGTTCCCCTGGAAATGAAGAAATATTTATCTTCATCATTTTTTTCTGATTTATTATGAACGCTCGTTGAAGTAATAAATATTTGTCCTTTATCATTTAATACATCCAGAATTCTGCTTTCCCTGCTCACATCCAATTCTGAATAGAGATCGTCAATCAAAATAATTGGTTTTTCTTGCTTCTGATTTTCAATCAAATCAGCTTCAGCAATGACAAGCGATATTAAAGTTGTTTTGTGTTGCCCTCTCGATCCGAATTTTTTAATATCCTGATCATTAATTTTAAATATAAAATCGTCACGATGCGGACCTGTCAAACTGGTTCCACGTTTAATTTCCTTTTGTCTTTTTCTATTGAGTTTCTCTTTAAAAACTTCCTGTATATTTTCTCCTACTTTAAAACCAATATTCGGCTTATAAGCAAATGATAAAATTTCATTATTGGTTACAAAATTCGAATAAATACCAGAGATGATTTCCGAAAAAGTTTTAGAAAATTTCATCCGATGTTCAATGAGGGCACTTCCCACCTGAATTAATTTTTCATCCCAGGGATCTAATATTGCAGGTGATTTAAAGCCGGATACTTTCCAGTCCAATAATATTGAATTTCTTTGCTGAACAATTCGATGATATTCTTGTAAAAAACGAAAATACCTTTTATAAATTTGTGATAAAAGAATATCAACAAATTTTCTTCGTTCCGGCGGTGGTCCGAGCGTCAGATTATATTCTTCAGGAGATGAAATTACAACAGGGAAATTTCCAATCAACTCGGATATTTTACTCAACCTTTTGCGGTTGATTGAAATTTGTTTTCCCTGATTTATGGAACAGTTAAAGACGATTTTTTGGACAGTACTATTATCAAGAACAATCTCCCCCTTTATCAGGAACTCTTTGGCTGCAAACTGAATTGCCTCTTTTTCATGTTTTGTCCTGAAACTTTTCGAAAGGCACAACAGGTAAATCGCTTCTAATAAATTTGTTTTTCCCTGAGCATTATCTCCAATAAAAAAATTCTTACGGGGACTAAAATCTATCACCTCATGCTGATAATTTCTAAAGTCAGCTAATTCGATCGATTTGAGAATCATGGATAGAAATTATCCTTCATTTAACCGAATTGGCATTATCAACATCATCAAATCCTCACCATCTTTCTGACTGGTCGGCGTTACGATAGCCGCGCTCACTGAATCTTTTATAAGAAAATTGACTTCTTCTGTATCGATGTTTTTTATGATATCCAAAATATAGATGCCGTTATATCCTACTTCAATGTTGTCAAAATCGTATTTAATGGCAACTTCCTCTTTTCCTTCACCACCAAATTCAATATCTTCAGAACTCACTCGCATCACATCATTGTCAATATCAAACTTGATTTGATGCGTAAACGAATTAGAGAAAATAGCCACTCGCTTGACTGCAGCCGCCAATTCATTTTTATCCACAGTCAGTTTTTTATCATTATCTATGGGGATTACATTTTCATATTTGGGATATTGTCCTTCGATAATTTTCGAGTAAACAAATGTTTCATCCAACTTAAAGACAACATGATTTTCTCCCATAGAAATATTGATATTTTTTTGCTCTTCCAATGCTTCAATATTTCTCAGAATGAGAGCCAGCGCCTTAGTTGGAACGATCACATTTTTTTGAAATTCAGGCGATTTTATATTCAAATTTTTAATACGCACCAATCGATGACCATCGGTAGCCACGCATCGAAATTCTTCCTGCATCAATTGAAAATAGACGCCCATTAAAGTTGTTCTCAATTCATCCGTGGAAACTGCGAAAATTGTTTTATTGATCATTCTAAGCAATGTATCGCTATCAATATCGATCTGGCCTTCGGAGTCTTCCAGCACAATACTTGGAAATTCTTCTTTTGGCTGACTGCTCAGTTTATACAAACCATTTTTGGTACGAAGTGAAATTTTTCCCTGATCTTCAACCTGCAGTTCCAGCGGTATTTCAGGAAGTTCTCTTAAAATTTCGTTCATCGATCTAGCTGGCACTGCACACGATCCATCCATACTTCCGTTTACATCAATCTCGGTAGAAATGCAAATTTCCAGATCTGTACCGGTTATTTGAAGTCTATTGCCTTGAAGTTCCAGTAACATATTTTCTAAAATTGGAATCGTGGTTTTGCTCGGTATTACGCCGACGACTTTTTGCAATCCTTTTTGAAGTACACCTTTGGATACTGTAAAGTGCATTTTAGACTCCTTTATCGTTCAATTTATTTTATCGAAAATAATATTGTATAATATAAAGAATAAAAATAAAATTATCAATACTTTTTTCTATCCATAAAAGTTAATCAGTTTTGTGTGATTTCAATTTGGATACAGAACAAAATGTGACGCTTGTAATATAAAATATATATAATAAATATTAAAGAATAGTTATTATAGTATAGATGTTGATAACTGACTTCTATGAAAAATTTATTTGTTATTTTCAATAAAAATAAAGGAATTAAAGAGAAGGAGTGTTGTGAATAACTTTGGAATGAATGTTGAGAAATTGTTAATATGGTTACGGGTTATTCACGTGTATTTAAAATTTTTGAAACTGGCTATGTTTTGGCTAAATTATTCACATCGATTGATATCGTTCATGTGTTCGTCTGGGGATAAATTGTGAATAATAAAAAATGATATAATAAATTGGTTGTACATGAATTAAACACATTTTTACTGAAATTTGCAAAATGGAAATGTTGATAACCAGTATATTTTCATTTTGGAATAAGTTCAAGAATTTATATACTGGCGATCTCGATTTTTCTCTCCAAAACAGATAAATCTTCTTTCACCGCTTTGTCATGTTTTCTGAGTTGATCGATAGTTTGAATTGCATGAACGACAGTGGAATGGTCTCTGCCTCCAAAATGTAAGCCAATTGTCTTCAGGGAATGATGTGTCATTCGTTTTGCCAGATACATGGATACTTGTCTTGCCAGAGCAATTTCTTTTTTACGGTTTTTTGCTCGGATGAGATCTTCCGGGATGGAATAATGTTCGCAGACAATTCGTTGAATTTCCTCAATACTCAAATTTCGCTTGGATCCCAGACTGAGATCTTTTAATACGCTTTTTGCCAGGTCTGTGGTGATATCTTTTCCCTGGAGCGAGGAAATTGCAAATAATCTGATCAGAGAACCTTCGAGTTCGCGAATATTTGATGTGATATTTGTTGCAAACAAATGGATAATTTCCTGCGGAAGCCTGAGGTTGTTTTCTTCAGCTTTTTTCTGAAGAATTGCAATTCGGGTTTCAAGATCAGGAGGTTGAATATCCACAACTAATCCCCATTGGAAGCGGGATGTGAGTCTTTCTTCCATTCCTTTGAGTTCTTTAGGGGGACGATCTGAAGTGAGAACAATCTGTTTTCCTTTTTGATGCAAAGAGTTGAATGTATGAAAAAACTCTTCTTGGGTTCGCTCTTTGTTAGTAAAAAATTGAATATCGTCGACCAGAAGAATATCTACATTTCTATAATTGTTGCTGAATTCAGTTGTCTTGTTATTTTGGATGGAGTCGATAAATTCGATTGTGAATTTCTCACTAGATACGTATAAAACCCGTTTGGCCAATCCTTCAATTTTGGTATAGTTGCCAATTGCCTGAATGAGGTGTGTTTTTCCCAATCCAACTCCGCCGTAAATGACAAGCGGATTGAATGTGGTTTTACCCGGGGATTGCGATACAGCAAGGGAAGCAGCTCGGGCAAATTGATTATTGGCGCCTTCAACAAAATTTTCGAAAGTGTATCGTTCGTTGAGCTGACTTTCGAAATCGACATTATTGTAAATAGGTTTTTCCTGAACAGGAATCTTGATTGAATCGGAAGAACCGTTGATGACCTCAGGCTTGTCATTCACTACGATCGAGTAGAGCAATTCCGCATCATCGCCAATCGTACGCTGCAATGCTCGATTAATTAATTCTTTGTAATGCGTCTCCAGAAATTCATAGAAGAACTGGCTCGGGATTTGAACTGTCAATTTGTTTTTATCTAAATTGACTGGCGTAATGGGCTTGAACCAGGTTATGAAAGTTTGATCGTTTAAATTCTCTTTTATGTTAGATAAGAATTTTGACCAGATGTCTACGCAATTGGGTGTCATTGGGTATGCCTTTTTTGATTAGGGTGAAAAGTTGTCAACAAATTATTAACAATATTTCAGGGATGCTAATAATTTTAAAGTCCAATATTCTAAAAATACATAAATTAGAAATAAGCGTATATTTAATGTTATAATAATAAATATATTGTTTTAAATAAATAAAAATAAATAAGATAGAAAACTTCAATAATTCAGGATGAAATATGAATACTATGATAAGTAAAAATGAGGATGGATTGGAAGTAATTTATAAAATATCAACATTGATAAATTGTCAACATTTTATAAATACATGCGCCCGATATCCCTTGCTTTAAATTTAGAAATTTTATTGCAAATGTCAAATAAAAAATTAAAAATGTAAAAATTTGTGACCGGAAAGAAATAATTACGATTATAATTATATAACGTTCATGTTTTTTAATGTGATAATGCCAAATATGATTAAAAACAGGAGGAAATCTTGATTACTTATCATACAATTTTGGAGATGTCTCTTTTTGAATGGCACAAAAATAGCTTGACTTTTATTTAAAATTTTAATACTTTTATGAGATAATTTTTTGAAAGATCAGGTATTTTTTGGAATAAAAAATTGTGAGGATTTTGTAATGAAAAGAACATTTCAACCCAGCAGAAAAAAAAGAGCAAATAAACACGGTTTCAGAGAAAGAATGAGCACGAAAAACGGCCGTATAATATTGAAAAGAAGAAGAGCTAAAGGCAGAAAAAAATTATCTGTTAGTGATGAATAAAGTTGTTCGGTCTTTTTATGGCTTTTCACAAATTTAAAAGAAATGCCTTGCCGAAGAAGATAATTCTTCGCGGTAAAGAAAAATTTGATTTCATTTTTAAAAATGGCTCATCTTTGAAAGGCAGAAATATAACAATTTTATTTGTCGAAAGTCAGACAGAAAAAGTTGGTTTTGTCGTATCTAAGAGAATAAAGGGAGCTGTTCAACGCAATTATTATAAAAGAATACTGAGGGAAATTTATCGACAAAATAAAGAAAAGTTTCCAATTCAAAAAGAATTAATACTAATTGCCAAGGGAAGAGAAAAAAACGTTGCAATACTTAGGGGCGAAATTTTAAATTTATTGAAAAAAGAGTTCAATATATAGTACGCTTTTAAAGGATTTGTCAATATATAGTATTTGATATATGAAATATGTACTAATGGCAGTCATAAAGTTTTACCAAAAGGCGATTTCGCCTTTTTTTTTACCATCATGTCGATTTGTACCAACTTGCTCAGAATATTCATATCAGGCATTAAAGAAATATGGCTTCTTCAAAGGTACTGCTCTGGCTGTTTGGCGAATTTTACGATGCAATCCCTTCAATAAAGGCGGATACGATCCCTTGGTATAATTCAATTTTAATCGATATAGGATAATGTAATGGATAAAAGAACTATTCTCGCGTTTGTTCTTATTGGTATTGTACTTCTGATTATGAGAACAGATTTTTATCGCGATCTCGTAATGCCGGAACAAAAAACGATTGTTTCAGAGTCTCTGCAGGATTCCACGTACAATGATAAAGAAACTTCATTGGCAGCTAAAACTGAAAAAGAAATACCAGCAACGCAAGAAAATATTTCTCCAATAGCTTCTGAAGTAATGGACGAAAAAGAGAAAAATGACAAAACTTTTTTATTTTCAAATATTAATAACGATGTAATATACGATGAAGTTATTGTTGAAACTGAATTATATAAAGCCAGAATAAATCCAAAAGGTGCGGTGATATCAAGTTGGATTCTCAAAAATTATGAGTACAAAGAGAATGAAAATGTTCAATTAATTAAAGACGCCGGTGTTGGAAATTTAGGACTATTTTTTATTATTGATGGGGATACGGTTTATACTTATGATTCCGTTTTCAAACCAAATAAAAAGAACGTTCTTTTCAGAAATAATCAAACCAGTGAAACTATAAAATTCACGCTGGATTTGAATGATAGACGTCAAATTATTAAAACATTTACATTTTTCAGAGATGAGTATATTGTTGATTTAAATATCGAAATGAAAGAAATTCCACTTCAATTTGATAATCATCAGTATTTTCTCGCATGGAATTCCGGATTGAAATATGCCGAACTGGATTATAATGGTTATGTTGACAAAGAAGATGTGAATAGTGCCAAAGCCTATATTTATCAGGGTGGAAGCAAAGAAGATTTATCCCTTCCAAATAAGCCCTATGAACATAAATCACGAGATGATTTCAGTGGAATTGTAGACTGGGCGGCAGTGCGGACGAAGTATTTTGCAATGATTATTATTCCAGATAAAGAATATGATATTGAGCCCACCCTCAAAGGAAAAACGTCTCCACTTTACAAGAATCCAAATTTAAAAGACAGGGTTGAAAAAGATTATACGGTAATACTTAAATCGAATATTCCACCGACGAATCTCAATAATGTAAATCAAAATTTCAGAGTATACATCGGTCCATTGGATTATTCTATCATTAAAAACTATCACCCAACTCTTGGCAAATTGATGGATTTTGGAATGTCCATTATTCGTCCGTTCGCTAAACTGGTATTAAAAAGTTTTGTCTTCTTACATGAATTCATTCCAAATTATGGTGTCGTCCTTATAGTTTTTTCAATTCTAATAAAAATATTAGTTTTTCCTCTGACCCGAAAAAGCTATGTTTCCATGCAAAAAATGCAAACGCTGCAACCAAAAATGAATGAGTTAAAAGAAAAGTATTCAAAAGATCCGCAGCGAATGAATAAGGAAACGATGAAATTATACAAAGAAGAAGGAGTGAATCCATTAAGCGGCTGTTTGCCAACATTGCTGCAATTGCCATTATTATGGGCGGTGTTTATTATTTTCAGAAATACAATTGAATTGAGGGGAGCAGAATTTGTATGGTGGATCAAAAATCTTTCAGCGCCGGATACCATATTTCAGTTACCGTTCTCAATTCCATTTTATGGTGATTTAGTCAATGTGCTGCCCATTGTGATGGGCGTATCCATGTTGATACAACAAAAAATGACCATGAAAGACCCAAAGCAAAAGGCGATGGTGTATTTCATGCCAATATTTTTTACACTGCTTTTTAATTCATTTCCATCCGGCTTGAATTTGTATTATACCTTATTTAACTTTTTTACAATACTTCAACAAAAGTTTACTCACGAGAAAAAAGCTGAAGATGAACCTGAAGAGGTTCAAAAACCTGCAAAAAACGCAGGAAGAAAATTACAAAGTAATAAAAGGAAAAATAAGTAGTAAATAAGGAAGAAAATTAGAATATTATCAAAAAGCCCTATCGTAATCTCTGGTGGGGCTTTTTAGGTGATAACTTAATGATTTCATTTGATGAGCACACAATCGCTGCTATTTCAACGCCGCCTGGACATGGTGGAATCGCTATTGTAAGAATGAGCGGTCATGAAGCCATACCGATTGCTGATAAAGTTTTCAGGGGAAAAAGCAGTGTTCATGAAATAGAACCCTGGAAAGCCATGCTTGGGAAAATTCATGATGGTGACGTTGTACTGGATGAGGTTGTATTAATTGTCTATAAAGCTCCATTTTCATACACGAAAGAAGATGTCGTTGAAATAAGTTGTCACGGCGGCGTGTATGTTTCACAACGAATTTTAGAATTATTACTTCATCATGGGGCCAGAATTGCAAATCCTGGCGAATTTTCTTTTCGGGCATTTATGAATGGTCGTCTCGATCTATCTCAGGTCGAGGCTGTTGGTACTTTAATTCAGTCAAAGACCGAATCCAGCATGCAGGCTTCACTGAGGCAGCTTGAAGGTTCCTTATCCTCAATGATTCATGAAATTCGAAATGAATTGATGGATTCATGTTCGTTGCTTGAACTGGAACTTGATTTCCCTGAAGAAGATGTTGAATTTGTAAATCGACAGGGTTTCATTGAACTGATTTTGAAAAGAGAACAGAAAATACAATATCTGATTCACACGTATAAATATGGAAGAATCGCCCGAGAAGGCGTGAAAGTTGTTATCGTTGGCAAACCAAATGTGGGAAAATCCAGTCTGTTGAACAGACTACTGAAAGAGGACAGGGCAATCGTAACGGAATTGCCTGGGACTACACGGGACGTCCTTGAAGTGCAACTCGATTTAAATGGAATATTGTTTCGAATATTTGATACGGCCGGAATTGCTGCGACGAAAAATTTAGTCGAGATGGAAGGAATATCTCGTGCCAAAAAAGTACTCGAATCAGCAGATATAGTTTTGCATGTTTGTGATGGATCGAATGATCTTGATGAAGAAGATTTTGAAATTGTAGACCATTTGAATAATTTGACCGAAAAAAAAATCATTCGGATATTTAATAAATATGATTTGGTAGAAAAAAATGATTATGAAGAATTGAACGACGACTCAATTTCCAAAGTCAAAATATCTGCAAAAACCGGGTTTGGAATCGATGCTTTGGAAAGAGAACTGAGTGATTCAGTGATATTCGATAAAGAGAATATGTTGAATGAGGAAATAATCATCACGGAAGTTCGACATTTGGAACAATTGAAAGCAACTTTAGCGAGCTTGCAGAAAGCGAAAGAGCAGGCACAAAAAAACGTTTCATCTGAATTTATTGCTCTTTACCTCAGGGAAGCGCTCGATCATTTAGGTGAAATTATTGGCGTGGTATCAAGTGAAGATATATTGAATAATATTTTTTCTAAATTTTGTATTGGTAAATGAAATTGTTTCACGTGGAACAATTGTCGAGATTTTGGTATGGTACGTAATCAAGATAAATATGATGTCATCATTGTAGGGGCGGGACACGCGGGCTGTGAAGCTGCGCTGGTTGCCGCGCGTATGGGAGCAAAGACCCTGCTCATTACGATGAATATATCCACAGTGGCGCAGATGTCCTGTAATCCTGCCATTGGCGGCTTGGCAAAAGGACATCTGGTGCGGGAGTTGGATGCGCTTGGCGGTGAAATGGGAAAGGTGACCGATGCAACCGGAATTCAATTTCGAATGCTGAATAAATCCAAAGGCCCGGCTGTATGGTCTTTGAGGGCGCAGGCGGACAGACAGGAATATTCCGCTAAAATGCGGGAAGTATTGGAAAACCAGGAAAATCTGGATTTGCTGCAAAGCGAGGTTGTTGCTTTGCTCATAGATGCGAATAAGTGTGTCGGTGTAAAAACATTCACCGGTTCTGAAATTTCGTCAAAATCGGTCATTCTTACGGCCGGAACTTTTTTGAATGGTTTGATTCATATTGGCATGTTTAGTTACGATGCTGGAAGATCAGGTGAGTTTGCTGCAAAAGGGTTGACAGAGAATTTGATGCAATTGGGATTTGTCGCAGGTCGTCTAAAAACCGGTACGCCGCCTCGAATCGATGGAAAGTCTTTGGATTTTGAAAGCATGACAATTCAGCACGGTGATGAAAATCCCGTTCCCTTTTCATTTCATACCAAAGAATTAAAAGTCGATCAATTACCTTGTTATTTAACAACGACAAATGAAAAAACTCATAAAATTATCAACTTTGGATTGGATCGTTCGCCATTATTTAGCGGAAAGATTATTGGTATTGGACCGAGATATTGTCCATCTATTGAAACAAAATTGGTGCAGTTTCCCGATAAAATTTCTCATCAATTGTATCTGGAGCCGGAGGGACGAAATACCACCGAGTATTATTTGAACGGATTTTCAACAAGCTTGCCCGAGGATATTCAGATCAATGCATTGCAAACAATTCCTGGATTGGAGCGCGCAAAAGTGACGCGGTTAGGGTATGCCATCGAATATGATTATTTTCCCTCGAATCAATTATACGCTTCGCTTGAAACAAAAATTATGGAAAATCTATATTTTGCCGGACAATTAAACGGAACATCAGGATATGAGGAAGCGGCTGTTCAGGGATTTATGGCTGCTGTGAATGCGGTTCGGAAAAATAACAATGAAAAGCCGATTGTATTGAATAGGTCTCAGGCATACATCGGCGTTTTAATCGATGATTTGATCACCAGAGACGTAAATGAACCATACAGGATGTTTACATCACTGGCAGAATACAGGCTATTATTGAGGCAGGATAATGCGGATTTGCGGTTGGGTGAAATAGGTTATAAATTGGGATTGAATTCATCAGAATATTATTCGAGGATTCAAAAAAAACAGAAATTGATAGAACAATACATCTGCGAATTTAAAAATATAAGAGTATCGCCCGAGAAAGTCAATTCAATTCTTAAAAATAAAAAAACCTCTCCAATATCAGAAAAGGAGAGTGTGTATCAGTTGTTGAAAAGACCGGAAATGAAAATTCAGGATTTTGAAAAAAATTATAAAACGTCAATTTCTGATGCTGTTGAAAATGGACTGATGGATGAGGTGTTAGAGCAGGTTGAGATAGAAATAAAATATGAAGGTTACCTAAAGCGGCAAAATGAGCAAATCATTCGATATGAAAAAATGGAAAATAAATCCATTCCAAATAATTTTAATTATAATCAAATTGGCTCGCTTTCAAATGAAGCAAGGGAAAAATTGAAAAGAGTGAAGCCTGCATCCATTGGCCAGGCATCGAGAATTGCCGGGGTTTCGCCAGCAGATATTTCTATTTTATTGCTTCATCTTAAAAATTGAAATTGTTTCACGTGGAACAATTTCCAGAATGATCAATCAATATGAAAGAATTAGATTTAGTTGAAGATTTTTTTCAGGATATCGGTAGAGCGTTCTCACCTGAAATTAAAAAACAACTTATTCAATATTTGGACCTGTTGTGTGCGTGGAACTCAAAAATAAACCTGGTATCCCGATTTGACAAATCCAATTTAATTAAACGGCATGTTTTAGAGTCACTTTTAATTTTGGAAGCAATCGATTTTCCAGACGGATCAAAAATTGTGGATGTCGGGAGCGGTGGAGGTTTTCCTGGTATACCGCTTTCAATATGCTGCAGCAAATCCCATTTTTCATTAGTTGAGTCGAAAAGAAAAAAAACATTATTTTTGAAAGAGGTCGTGTCTCAATTGGACTTGAAAAATGTGGATGTACATAATGACAGGCTCGAAAAGTTTGTTGAAGTGACGCAATGGCAGCAATATTTTGATTTCGGATTAAGTCGTGCAGTAGCTGACTTAGATGTGGTTTTTCGGTCGGTAAAAAATCTTTTAAAACCACAGGGTGTGTATGTTGCCTGGAAAGGTGGGAATATTCAATCAGAGATAGAAAATATCAAATCTGAATTTTCTAATATATTTATAAAAACAATTCAAATGAATGAACGATATGTTAATAAAAATCTAAATAGGTGTTTTGTAGCTGTTTTCAGGAAGCAAAATGGAGGAATATAAATTGGCCCAAAATTTATTTGATGAACTGAAAAATCTTGTTACAGAGAAAGTCAATCCAGAAACACGCGATATCGATTCCAAAAATATTGAAGAGATTCTCAGGATAATTAATAATGAGGATAAAAAAATTCCCCATATTGTCGAAAAGGAGATTCCTTATATTGAAAAGGCTGTGGAAATAGTGGTATCAGCATTTAAACAAGGTGGGCGATTAATTTATGTTGGCGCAGGGACAAGTGGCAGACTCGGGGTGTTGGATGCTTCTGAATGTCCGCCAACTTTTGGTACGAATCCTGAAATGGTGCAGGGTATCATTGCCGGCGGTTTTGCTGCGTTGGTAAGTGCCCAGGAAGGCGCTGAAGATAAAAAAGAAGTTGGCGCTGAGGATTTGATGGCTTTAAATTTCAATAAAAATGATGTGGCATGTGGTATAGCCGCCAGCCGAAGAACACCGTATGTTATCGGTGCCATCGAAAAGGCACGGGAAATTGGGGCGAAAACAATTTATGTAACGTGCACTCCCAGGGAAGAAATGAATTTAAATGTAGATGTGTCTATTTGTCCGGTCGTCGGACCTGAGGTGATAATGGGTTCCACACGCATGAAGTCAGGCACTGCGCAGAAGTTGGTATTGAATATGATTACCACATCATCCATGATTCGGTTGGGAAAAGTATATGGAAATATGATGGTCGATCTGCAGATGACTTCTAAAAAACTGGAAGAACGATCGAAAAGAACTGTAATGTTGGTGACTGGTGTTGATTATGAAAAAGCAGCGGAAGTTTTAAACGAAGCAGGCGGTCATGTAAAAACAGCGTTGGTCATGATATTAAAAGAAGTGAATAAAGAGACCGCACAGGAACACTTAAAACTGGCGAATGGGTTCGTTCGCGGCGCTCTGAAAATATAAAGATTAAGATATGATTTTGGAAGACATAAAAAGTATCATATTAGAATCTCCCGGTTTAAAAAAAGTATTTGCTCAAGTTAAAACTGAATATCAAATTCAAATAAAAGGGCTTGCAGGGTCTCTCAAAGCCCTTTTTTTAGTTTTGCTGCATGAGAAAATCAAGAGACCTGTGATTTATATTTCAAGTGACAGTGAGCAAGAGGAAATTGTACGGGATGATCTTGAAGTGATGATGGAAAATAACGGCGTGATTTATGTACCAAAAATGTCCGATGCCTCATTTCGAGGTTTGGATTTGGATGCTGCCAAGAAAGGACAGTTATTATCATCACTTGAGCAATTGGTAGAAGGCATACCCAATATTGTCATTATTCCATCTAAAAATTTATATCACAAAATTCCATCTGCAAAGTGGATTAAACAGCAAAGCCTTAAATTTGAGATCGGGAAAGAATATCATTTTGATGAGATAAAAGAGAATTTAGTTGATATGGGATTTAATCGCGAATCTATTGTTGAGGAGTGGGGAGAGATGAGTATCCGTGGCGGGATTATTGATGTTTATCCTTTTTCCAGCGATTATCCCTATCGCATTGAATTTTTTGGCAATATTATTGAATCGATACGTGTTTTTGATCCAAAAAATCAGCTTTCTATTGACAGAGTAGGTGAACTCACTATTTATCCACAAATATCTGACGAACAGAATAATTTTAATGAAATACCATTCGAATCGCTGCTTAATTTTTTTCAACATGACAGCATCATATTTTTTGACGAACCAGAGTTGATTAAAAAAGAATATGAGGAGTATTACAATTTCCTTCACAAACAGGAATTTCTAAATGATGATTCTGAATCAGAAATTGATGAATCAGAAAGATTGGTTCTTTGGGAAGATTTATTGAATAAAACAGAAAAATTTCAAACCATTTCACACAATAGTTTCTCTGGTTCGAAGAATGAAAAGCAGATCGATTTTTCATCACAACCCCAGGAATCACTTAAAGGAAATATCAAATTACTTAAAAAGAAAATCGATTTATTCATCCGTTCGAAAGGGGAATCAGACCAAAAAATATTTTTTCTCTGTGGGAGTTCAGACCAGGTAGAGCGAATAACAGACATTTTTGAAGAAGAAAAAATCGATCTTAATAGTTTAATTATTAAAGATTTGGCTCTTAATCAAGGATTTGTTTTTTCTGATGTTGGATTGGCTATTTTTACAGATAATCAATTTTATGGCCGTTCAATGAGATGGCGCAAAAGAAAAAAACTTCCTAAGGGATTGACAATAAATGAATTAAGCTCGCTAAAAAGTGGGGACTTTGTCGTTCATGTCGATCATGGAATTGGTCAATATCAGGGCTTGAAAAAAATTACTGTTCAGAAAAATGAGAGGGAATGCTTCAGTGTTAGTTATAGAGATGGTGATATGTTATATGTACCGTTGGAAAGAATGAATCGTATACAAAAATATTCAGCCAAAGAAGGTATGGTTCCTTCTCTTTCAAAACTTGGAAGCAAGGAATGGGATAAGCTAAAAAAGAGGACAAAAAAGCATATTAAGGAGATTGCAAACGATTTAATAGCCCTTTACGCTAATCGAAAAGCGCAATATGGATTCACATTTTCAAAAGATACTTTATGGCAAAAAGAATTAGAAGCATCATTTGAGTTTGAAGACACACCTGACCAGAAAAAAGCAACCGAAGAAATAAAAGTTGATATGGAAAGTCGCTCTCCGATGGATCGACTGGTGTGCGGGGATGTTGGTTATGGAAAAACTGAAGTCGCGCTGCGAGCCGCATTCAAAGCAGTTGAAAATGGAAAGCAGGTTGCAGTGTTGGTGCCCACAACGATTCTTGCCCTACAGCATTACTCTTCATTTAAATCGAGACTGAAAAACTACCCGATAAAAATAGAAATGTTGTCCCGGTTCAGAACGAATTCCGAGCAAAAAATCATTGTGGAATGGTTGAAACTTGGTAAAGTAGACATCGTAATCGGAACGCATCGATTGCTGTCGAATGATATCGGTTTTAAAGATTTGGGTTTATTAATTGTCGATGAAGAACACAGATTTGGTGTGAGAAATAAAGAACGGATGAAAAAAATTCAGGTGAATGTCGACGTATTAAGCATGTCGGCGACACCCATTCCAAGAACGCTGAATATGGCAATGCTGGGTATTCGGGATATGTCCATGATCGCAACACCCCCACGCGACCGAAGACCGATTCATACCGAGATCATTCAATTTGATAAAGAAATCATTCGTTCGGCGATATTAAAAGAAATCGAAAGAGGAGGTCAGGTATTTTTTGTCCATAACAGAGTTCAGTCGATCGAGGCTGTCGCAGATATGGTTCGGCGAATTGTACCTGAAGTGAGTGTTGCTGTTGCCCATGGACAAATGGATGAAAAGCAATTGGAAAAGGTGATGTGGAATTTTGCCGCAGAAAAATTTCAATGCCTCGTTTCAACAATGATAATCGAGTCCGGTCTGGATATCCCCAATGTAAATACAATGATTATTAACCGCGCGGATCGATTCGGCCTTTCACAGCTTTATCAATTGCGGGGACGAGTGGGACGATCCAATCAATTGGCTTATGCGTATTTGTTGGTGCCGCCTTTCAAGTATTTGAAGCGAGATGCACTTAAGAGGCTGAGAACAATTGAAGAATTCACAGATTTGGGGGCAGGATTGAATATCGCCATGCGGGATCTTGAAATTCGTGGCGCCGGTAATATTTTAGGATCAGAGCAAAGCGGACACATTGTGGCATTGGGGTATGAGCTTTATACAAAAATTATCGGTGAGGCTGTAGAGGAATTAAAGTTGGAGCGCGAGGGAAAACAAATTCCTGAAGCACCCAAAACAGAAGAAACAAAAGTGGAGTTTAATTATGATGCATACTTACCGGACGAATATATCGATCAAGCGGAAATAAAAGTGGATATTTATCGTAGAATGGCCATGGAAACTGATCTAAAAGCAATTGATGATATAAAGGAAGAGCTCATTGACCGATTTGGTAAATTACCGGAACCTGTTAAATATCTCATATATTTTATTAAACTTAAATTAATTGGAAACTCCATTGGCTTCAAATTGATTAAGATCACTAAAAAAGCATTAATTGCTTATTTTTTTGATAGTTTCACTGTGCCAGAGAATCGGGAACTTATGGAAAAAAAGATATGTTCAATAATGGAAAAAGCAAAGGATGCCACATTTCATTTTCTCCAAAAGGGAAAGGATGGTCTTGGCATTCATTTGACAATTCCAGTTGAAGAGAAAAACCCGGTAATCTACAGTAAAAACTTCTTGAAAAAGTTATTATAAATATATACCTTTCATTTTCTAATTATAAACGAAAATTTGTTGCACCGGAAACATAGCGGAGGTAAGCATGGTATCCAAAAAAGTTATTTTATTCTTCTCCTTTCTACTTATGATGATATTATTTATGAATTGCAGTGAGGAAAAATCGACGTTAGTGGCAAGAGTGGGAGGACGAAAAATTACTTTGAAGGAATTTGAAAAGGAATTTGGACGAGGCAAAAGCACTAAAGCAGCGCGAATGGCAAGTTTTGAGGAAAAAAAAGAACACTTGGACCGAATAATTGCAAAGGAACTCAAAATTATAGATGCGTATCAACAGGGATTAAATGAAGATGAAAAATTACTGAATCAGGTTCGTGAGCGCGAACAAGGTATTATGTTCAGAAGATTGATTGATAAAGAGGTGAGTGAGAAAGTGCTCCCTGAATCTGAAATTAAGGATTTCTATGAAAAAGCGAGTAAAGAGGTAAAGATTCGCCAAATAGTGGTTAAGTTCGATCCAAACAATGAAGTACAAAAGCAGAATGCTTTTAAGAGAGCCAGGAAAATTGTAACCCGACTCAAGGATGAAGAACAATTTACTAAATTGGCTGAAGAAGAATCAGATGACATTAATACAGCCAAAAAAGGTGGCGACAAAGGATATTTGAAGTGGGGACCAAAATCATCTGAAGATCCCATTTACAGCAAAGTATTCGATCTGAGATTGAATGAAATTTCTGACCCGATTGAAAAAGGGAATGCCTATTACATCATAAAAGTCGTTCATATCAGGAAATACCCTTCAGCGCCTTATGAACAGGAACGAGAACGAATTCGTCAAAGGATATTTTCCATGCGGCGCAATGATATCGAAGTAGCATACTATACATATCTGGACGAGTTACGAAGAAAATATAAATTAGCCTTTATTGAACCAAATTTAACACTTTTTGTGAATAAATTAAACCAGCAGAATGCAGAGAACGGATCGGAGAAGCGAAAAAATACCATAGATTATTTTTCACCGAAAGAAATGCAATTGCCCCTTGCAATATTCACAAATGATAATATAGATATTTCTGATTTGGCCGGTGAAATAGATAAAATGCCAAGTCACAGACGTCCCCGATTGAAAAGTATATTGGAGGTTCAGAATTTTCTGAATTCAAGGATTATTCCCTTGCGTTTATTAGAGATGGAAGTGAAGGCGAAAAATATCGAAAATGATTCTCGCGTAAAGCAACAGATTAAGAGTTTCAAAGAAAATTTGATGATTAATACTATTCAAAAAATTCAAGTTTATGATAAAATTGAAATCAACGATGATTTGGTTCGGCAGTATTATGAGGAAAATGATAGTGAATTCATGCATCCGGAAAGACGAGAAGTGAGAGAGATTTATGTCAAGGATGAAAAGTTAGCAAAGGATATTGTAAAAAAAGCAAGATCAGGATCCAATTTTGGTTACCTCTTCAGAAAATATAATGAAAAAGAGATGTTAGAAGAAAATGAAGGTAAATTGGGTTTAATTACTGCCGGACGCGGAGGAATCGGAAAAACTTCATTCGCTATTGAGATCGGTGGCGTGACTGACCCGATAAAACTTGGAAATGGTTATTCAATTATTAAAGTGCTTGGTAAAAAAGAGCCGGAAAAGAAGACATTTGAAGAAGCAAAACGAATAGCCAAGGCGAAATTTCGGCGTCTGAAAATAGATGAGCGGGAAAGTCAGTGGATTTCTGAGATGAAAGAAAAAGTCGATTTTGTTATCTTTGAGAATAATCTGGAAAAGGCGATGAAAAAGTATATCGGATCAGATATTCTCACTGTGAAATAATTTAGACTATCAACTAAAATTCATCTTCGATTGAGAGGAAAGTTTAAGATATGCTTCGAAATATAAAATTTATTCTGTTTGTAATTATTTTGACATTATTTGCATGCGAAAGAACAAATAAAAAACCTGAGAAAGTGATAGTGTCTGTTGGAGAGGGGTACCTGTCTCTGGAAAGAGTTAAAGCAGATATTCCTGCTTCAATTAGAAATAAAATTACACAGGAAAATGTCAATAATTATATTCAACAGTGGATTGAAAATGAACTGATTTATCGGGATGCGTTAAATAAAGAAATGGACAAAGATCCTGAGTTGGATTACGCGCTTGAGAAAGCAAAAAAGCATTTTCTTGTCAGTAAATACCTCGAAGCATATCTGAAAGAAGACAATCTTGCATTGGAAACAGAAGCAGTGCAATACTATGAAGAAAATAAGGATAGCTACGTTTTGGCAGAGGATCGGGTGAAGGCACTGCATATTCTGGTTGAAAACTATCAGGATGCAAGAGATGCGAGACGTCGTGTTGTGAATAATGGCGAGGATTTTGAAACTGTTGCAAAAGAAGTATCCCTGGATTTCTTTGATAAAAAAAGAATTGTGTTAGATTATTTTTCACAAGATGAAATTATACCTGAAATTTCTTCGTGGGCTTTTAGAAAACGGGTAGGTTCAGTTTCAGGACCGATTAAATCTGACTTTGGTTATCATATCGTCAAAATTATAGATAAAAGAAAAAAAGGGGGTGAGATCGAATTCGAAGAAGTGAAAGATGAAATTATTTCTCGAATCCGATTGATGAAGAAGACAGAAAAATACCGTGATTTGATAATTGAACTGAGAAACAAAATTAACATCAGAAAAGATGAAGAGTTATTGCAACAGCTTTTTGTAGATTCACTCTACGTGAAAGAAATTAAAAAAGATGAAGTTAAAGAATAACTTGGAGCATGTGATGAGGAAAATAATTTTATTTTTTTGTTTACTACTAATTACAGCAAATCAGGTCAAGGCGCAACAGGTGCTGGATAGAATTGTTGCGGTAGTTGAAGATGAAATAATATTATCTTCGGAGTTGACCCAATATTCAATGAACCTTGCTTTTCAATTGCGCATTGATCCACGAAAAGATACAGAGAAATTTAAAGAGCTTCAAAAAGAAACGCTGAATAATTTGATAAATCAAAAAATTCTTTTGGCGAAAGCAGAAGAAGATAGTATTCTGGTCGAAGATCGGCAGGTGGAGAGTGTTCTTGAAGAACAGGTCAATCGCATGATCGGACAAATGGGCGGATCGGTGAAAAAACTTGAAGAATACCTCGCTGCACCGCTCAGTAAAATTAAGCGAAATTTTCGAGAAGATGTGAGAAAAAATTTAAAGGTCGAAACACTTCGAAAAACCAAGTTTCAGGAAATTAGCATTAACAGGCGCGAGGTGGAAGAATTTTATAGGACAATGAAAGATAGTTTGCCTGTATTGAAAGAGACTGTGGATATAAGCCATATTTTGCTGGAGGTAAGCGCCGGCAATAAATCTGAAATGGAAGCAAAAGAGAAAATCGAAGGACTGTTAGAACGAATAAAAGCAGGCGAAAATTTCGAAGAGATTTGTCGGCAATATTCAGAGGATCCCGGTAGTAAGGCAAAGGGTGGTGAAATTGGATTTATGCAGAGAGGCGATTTTGTTCCGGAATTCGAAGAAGTCGCATTCATGCTGGAGCCGGGGGAGTTGTCTGATATTGTAAAAACACGATTTGGTTTTCACATCATTCAATCCATCGAGCGACAGGGAGACAAGGTTAATGTAAGACATATTTTGATTCGATTGGAACCCACGACACAAGATGAACTGGAAACAGAGAAAAGGATATATGAAATCAGGCAGATGATAAATGAGCCCGACGTTACTTTTGAAGAGATTGCTAAAAAATATTCAGATGATGAAGAAAGCAAGGGCCAGGGGGGGCATCTGGGTTTATTTGAAGTCGAAAATCTCCAGGAAAAAGAGTTCAAAGCGGCTATCGCAAGTTTGAAACAGGGTGAAGTATCGGAACCATTTAAAACGAGATTCGGATGGCATATTTTGAAATTGAACTCCCGGGAAGACTCCCGAAAAATAACCATCGAAAAAGATTGGGAAGAAATTGAAAGCTGGGCGCTGAATATAAAACGCCAAGAAGAATTCGATAAATGGCTTGAAGAAATTAAAAAAGATATTTATGTTGATGTGAAGATCGAAAAAAGTGATATGTAATTCGATTTTATTTTTTAAAGAAAAACAGCGATTCATATACGTATCGCTGTTTTTCTTTGGGTAAAAGAACGCAATTTAATGAAATTTTTATTTTTAGAAAAAATTTTACTTGACAATGAAGTAAAAAAAAATTATTATTATAGCACAATTGTTTTGAAAGTAATAAACTAAAACCAATCATTCAGTGAAACTGAACATTTGGGGAGGGTTTATGTCATTTAAGACCAATTTTTACATGGTTATCTTTACAGCAATATTGGTATTATCTTTCAGTTGTCAGAAAGTGGAACGCGAAAAATTCGATGAAAAATTAGAAACCAAAATCGAATTCAATCCCATTGAAGAGCATGTCGGCGAAGATGACGTTCAAATTTCGGTTCATCTGGAATCCAACATTGGCCAACCCAGTGCGAAGCTGTATTACCAGATAGATGGTGTTCAAATGGATGACGTATGGAGTGATCCTGTAAATTTAACGCCTCTGGAAGAAAATCTATTTGGTTATACAATTCCTTCTCAGGACCGTGGAACGAGATTGAATTATTACCTCGAAATTACGACAGCGACAGGGACAAAAATTTATTTTCCCAGGAATGCGCCTGAAGAGGAGAGCTTCTACACGTTAACGTTCAAAGGTGAAGCGAATCGTATTTTGCTTGCCATTCATATCATCCTGATGGTGCTGGCTATTTTACTGTTCATTGCAGCTACCTACTATGCCTTCAAACATCTACAGAAACAACTACCTGTTGACAGAGCCTTGTGGTTATCTGTCATCGGTTTTTTGTTGTTTGTTGTTGGGATCGTACCAATCGGTATGATTGTAGAATACCAGGTCTTCGGGTCGATCTTTCAGGGCTGGCCATTTGGGAGAGATGTTAATGATACCACAACACTTGTTATTTTTATTTACTGGTTCGTCAGCCTAATGATGATGAAAAATAAAATATTCAAAAAGGAAGAAAATAATCTGATCTCCGATAAAGGATTTGCTTCACTTGTGGTGATCGGAACGATTATCACTCTTGCCATGTATTTGGTCCCTCATGAGAATGTCAGATTTTAAAAGCCAATAAATTTCCTCGAATACGAAAGCCCTTTGGTGGAATACCGAAGGGCTGCTTTTTTTTACCTAACATGCGGACAGTATAAATTCAGGATAGCTTCTTAACTTTATAGGATTTGAAAAGAATTTGTGTCGATATTGTAAATTTATTTATAGGAACAGAAAAATTTATTAATACGTTTAATAATGTTGTTGTTAAATCAGGATGGATAGTCTAAGCAATTTTAGAAATTGATCCATTTCGCTGTCCTCAAAAATTGAGCGCGATGGATGGATTATGAGGTAAATAATGCACCCGGTTTTAAAAAAATGCTATTCTATTTTGATCGTTTTTTTGACCCTGAACATTAGCAGTATTTCTGGATTTTGTCAGTCGAACGCGGCTGGCAGTCATTTTGTTATTGCAAGATTAAAGTATAACGGTGGAGGGGACTGGTATAATGATCCTTCCAGTATCCCTAATTTGTTGGCTTTTTTGCGTGAAAATACGGCTATCGCAACAGGCAATGACGAGAAACGCGTAGAAATTATGGATCAGGATTTCTTTGCCTATCCTGTTCTTTTTATGACCGGGCATGGAAAAATTACTATTAACGAACAGGAGAGAGACAGACTTCGAAAATATTTGACGCAAGGTGGATTCCTGCTGGCAGATGATGATTATGGAATGGATGTTTATTTTAAGGAAATGATGAATCAGGTTTTCCCGGATAAAGAATTAGTGGAATTGCCCTTCTCACATCCAATTTATCACAGCCATTTTCAATTCCCGAATGGAATTCCAAAAATCCACGAACACGATGGTGGCCCACCGCACGCGTATGGGATTTTTCATGAGGGTCGGCTGGTTGTTTATTACGCATTCAATACCAATATTTCAGATGGTTGGGCAGATCCGGAAGTTCATAAAGATCCGGAAAACGTCAGGCTGGAAGCGCTAAAAATGGGCGCGAATATAATTGTATATGCACTAACAAGATAAATATATCCCAAATTAACGGTTAAGAATTTTAGTTAAAGATTTCATGGTCAAAAGAC
>CAZSBG010000007.1:0-100390 GCA_964605145.1 uncultured Cytophagia bacterium
TTGCTTTCCATTGCGTCCTTGCGGTAAATCTTTTTTACCCACACGGATATGATTAGAACCATAATTTTTATGCAAATTCGATATTTCACAATAGATTTTATTGATATGATTTTGATTAAATTTTATCATTTCATTTATTCTGCAACGCAGCAATATTTTTTTTAAGGGCTCGATTCTCCTATTGTAAAACGTCTCAAGTGAAATGAAACAAAATTATCAGACCAGTGGAGGCCAAAATAGCGACAACCCAGTACCAGGCTGTACATATTTTAGATTCTTTGTAACGTCCCAGCATGATTTCAAAGATAGTGCCGATGAAGGGGGGAATCGCTAACGCAATCTTTCCCATGGGCTCGGACAAAATCCGCTTGGAAACATACGCGAGTACAATAATGCTGAATCCAATCGCCAATGCAATTTGAATATGGGGCGATTTAAAAAAATCTCTGACTTTAGACATAATCATTTCTCATTATAGCCATGTAAATATTTTGCGCGCGATATCGAGTATTTCCAATTGATTATGTTTTCCTATTCCCATCAAATTCTTAAAAATCAATAAAAAGAAAATCACGGAAATTCTCGACGAAAAATCTCTTCCCTTTTCTCTGCACCGTGAATCCTTCCCTGACTAACAATTCTTTGTGCGCTTCTGCCCCACCGGGATACTTCTCATTCAAAAAGCCATCCGATTTTAAGGTTCGCCAATATGGGATGTCCATCTTTCTGTCGACCATCTTTGCTTCCTCGACAGCGTTGGCCGCGGTCATAATAAAAATCCCTGTTGTGAGCGAACAACACCCTTTCACACCATGCTTATTAGCGATGGCCTTGCAAATCTCAATGATAGTCGCAAGCCTGGTATATGGTATCTTTTTCATATATTCAACAACTTCACTCGGATTGACGAGGATTATTTCATCGCCCTCATTTGCACCCATTTTGTGGACAGCATTATAACAGGGAAACCGCTTTTCCAACGTGAGAATTTTTGGCAAATCATTTTTATCTGCCAGCTTTTCCTGCCAGGTCTTTTTTTTCGATGGCATAAATTTCACTCACTTTCTTTGCGAAAAAATTGTTCGAAATGCAAAACCTAAAGAATGATGAACTCGTAAAAAGTCAAAAAGTTTGACCTGCACCACAATATATAAGCGAATAGACCCAACCTTAACGAGCGAACCAAAAAAGAAATGGAACGCTGATTACACGGATGATCCTCCTAAAAAATCGGCAGACTTTCCGCGCTGATCTTCACGGTTTCTTTATCTGTGTCAATGCGCCAAAGGACGCTACACGCATCTGAAATTCCAAAACTCAACAACCAAGATACAAGCAAATTACAAAACCCAATTCCAAACAATCCAACTCGGATAGGATCGCTTGATGGTTCTTTTCGAATAAAGTTTGAAAATCGGACTTTTATATTTGGAATTTATTTGGCATTTGAATTTTTTTTTGTTACCGGACACTTTTTCACATATTTAATGGAATAATACAGATAATATATAGTGTATCGTGAACGAGGGACTCTCACGATGCGTCAATTAATTTATGATGATTTGTTGTTTAATATTGTAAAATTTCAGGATAAACAGCTAAAATAATTTTCCTTAATAATATTTTGTAACTGCTCAGGTTATATAATTTATTAAGCTGTTTGGAAGCTGCTGAAGCAGCTAAACATTAATTGGGTGCAATAAAACACCATGGTGAAGCATGGTGTTGAGTCAATTGCACCAGCGCCACAATTTATCGTGGCACCTGACAAACCAAACAGCACCAGCCGCTTCAGCGGCTTTCAGAACAGGCATAGCTGAGTAGTTACAAATTTAAACTATTTTTATTAACAAACAAATCCGTGCAAATCAGCGCGGAACGTCCGCCATCTTTTTGGAGGATCATCCGTTAAATCGTGTTCCATTTTGTGTTGTTATCAATACTAAAATTCTAAAAGTGTCCGGAAGTGATATTTTTTTATGTTTTTCTACCAAAAACGTTTAGAATTATATTTTTATGGTACGAATGGATACGGAGCGTTAAAACGCTCACGCCTTTGCCAATCGAAAAACTTCGCATGCATAGTCCCAGCATGTAGCTGGATCATCGCATGATTCTGTCGTACCAATCTGCCCTTTCCACGCCCACACATACAGAGAATCAGGGCGTTCCCGAACCAATATTTTTCCCTGTTCAAGTATTCGCTGCTCATTCCCTCTCTTTACTTTCCAGCATTGGAGCCATTCGTGGTGAATTTTCAGGCTCGTTTTGCAGAGATTATCAAGCTGATTGACCAATGGAGTCATTTCCTCGACGTATTTATTCTCATTGACCCAGTAAATATCAGTCCCCAGATTATCCAGATCGTCGATCCTGGACGCCTCATGCCAAATCTCTTTGTCGATTGGCATGAGGCATGTCATGGTTTCCAACTGCGGATGATTGGCTTTACAGTAACCAGCAATTTGTTTCACATATTCGACCACACATTTGTGACGAAATAATTCTCTCTCGTTTTTATTGGCTTTGAACAGATCTCCGCCATACCATGCCCAAAAGGTCCGCTGACAGGACGAACAAAAGCAATCTCGCAACGGATTCGGTTCATCAATAAAATACCCCCGAAATCCCAAATCAGCGATGGTGTCAATCATTTCCATTATGCGAGCCTGACATGCAGGATTCATGTAACATCCCGCCGGCTTGAGGATTCCGTCGGCTCCAACCTGCCTTCCTTCCGGATGCTCCAGCAGAAACTGGCTGGATCTGCCGCCGCCAAAAAGATTCAGCGCACCCCAGAATATGCATACAGGACGCAATTCGTGTGCCGCTGCAATATCGGAGGTGAATTTCAATTTACCGGGGAAATGCACGAAATCATTCTCCTGAGCAGCCAGAAGCACATCGTCCAGTTGCAGATTTTTCATCTCCGAAATATCAGATTCAATATGTTCGGGATTGTGGTGCCCCATATACGAAACGCCGGTTCGCACGAAAAGACTCCTTATTTCAAATATTCTTCAGGGCGGATATCCAGACCACTGCCACCCGGGATGCGCCACATATAATTCGGATCGATGTATGGCAGATGGTGACCGTATTCCTTCATCAACGCGATTTTCTTCTCCAGGCATTCACCAAAATTCGGACCGTAATCATGTCCATTTTCGCCATGTTTATACACAGGCATGAAATGGACGGAACTTTCCCTCCAAATTTCCAGTAAATCCCGCGTATTCTGAATTTCCTTTTTTATCATCTCTTGTATTAGCTCTGTTTTATCTTTCCGTACCTGGTCTGTTGTTGCGTCCAGATAGCCATGCACGTTGGCGATCCAGGCGCACACGTTACGCAGCGTGGTCAAATAGCAGCGATAGGCGCGCAGCCGATCGCGCAGGTCAAGGAACACCGGATAGGACTGATGAGTCTGATCGATAGACGCCAAAACATTCGCTGCTTCACCAATGGCTGCATCCAGAACAGGCAAAATATCCTCGTCGTAGATGCGGACATAGCGTTCACATTTTTCTGCGGGATAGAGTTCCCACAGTGCATCCGCCTGAAGGTCCACGCGATTTGGATTATTAAAAATCGCCAGGAGATAATCTTCATAATAGGCGCGGTCTTTCTCCGGTATTCTGCCAATGTCTGGCACAAGCGGTCTGTCCCACAACCGATACCAGGTAAATCCGGATGCTGAATAAAGTCCCATCTGCGGCGCAGTACGGCTGACGCGATCAGATTTTTTCCAGATAGCGAGCAGTTCATCGCTGAATGCCTCGCCCACCCATTGAGTCGCGATATCTGCAATGCACGCATCCGACTCCTGAAGCCCATTGAACTGAAACTGCTGCACTATCTCCCGGTTGACGTCCCAGGGAGCCAGAGATTTTGGATCGACGCGCATCTCGAGATGGCGGGCATCATGACCGATCTGCATCTGCAAATTTCGGTAAGTTTTCCATGGGCTCGGCACGCCCTTGATATAGGGACTGCCGGTAGCATCCGTATTCGTGAAAAGGTTGGAACCGCGCGATTCCAGTTCTGCCTTGCGTTGTTTCTGACTCTTTGCGTCGTGCCGCTGCGTGCGCGAGAACAGATCGATGCCTTTGTCAAAGCCATTTAAAATGATATCCGCCTCCTCGGCAATGTTTTTCAAGCCGGTGATGATGCGGAAATCGGGATGGGTCTTATGCGCGGCATCGCGCAGTGTTCGATAATAGCGGATGATATTTTCGGCTGCCTTTCGCGCGATGAGAGAATCCGGGCGCCATTCGCGCACCAGGTAGGGCCCGCCGTTGCGCCCGGGATAAAGGCTGGCGGTATATTCGAAGCCGGAACCGCTGTCGTTAATCAGCGTGGCGGCAAATCCCAGTTCAGGGACTTTGCCGAGCAGTTTGTTCAGCATCTCCGCGTAATGCCATCGCGCCAGCGGATGGGCAACGCTCATGTTATAGCGCGGCCGAAATGAACGAAATGTATGATCCACCCGGGCGCCGCGGAGCCAGGGATATTTTTCCCAGAACGATTCCGGCATGGAGCGCGGATTCGCCATATAAATGCCGGGCGTCAGACCATAAACATCAGCGAGTCTGGCTTGCTTTTTGAGAAATTCAATATTTGCATTCAAAATTTCCGGGGGATAGGTGCCGGCATTGAGCCGCGTTTCAACGTACATGTCCAGATCCGGGGCAAATTGATAAAATCGATAATATATCTCCCCTTCTGGTCCCTGTTCCACAGGATACGGCAGGGCAAGCGCATTGGCAACCACGTGCGAACATCCCAATCGCGCCAGTTCCTTGATGGTTGCTTCCGCATCATAGCCTTGCGAAAAACGCCGGCGACGACCGAAAAAACCATCTTCACCAATCACGACCCGAAATGTCGTGGTGATGATATGACCGCGTGACAAATCATCCGGCGACAAATTCAGTGCATTGTCCTGCAGCAACGCATATACCCCGTACATCAGATGTTTTTTCGATGCTGTCAGTTCACCTGATCCATCCGGATTCAATCGTATGTACATCCAGTCGGAATTTTTCGGGGGAGAATCCGGTCCCCTGGTAAGCCCTTCGCCGATCACGGCAACATAAAACGCGCCCGACCGCTTTTCGGAAGCGACGCTCACCGCTTCGATTCGGGCATTACCGGCCAGGGTCGATTTCAACTCAGCCGCTACCGTGGAATCCACGCGTTCACCGTCCTGCGTGTAAAAAATAAACCGCGTTTGCTTAAACCGTTCCTCGATGCTGTCGCCGAAAGCAACTACTGGCGAAACAAAAAACATGGTTATTAATATGAATATCCAGTTGGTAACGTTTATGCGTACAATCCTCACTGATTTTTCTCCCTGGCTTTTTTCCATTATGTTATATTGCATAGCAACTTTTGCAAATTTATGCAATAGAATTAGATACGAATCGGTCATCAAGTATTATTGTGTGTGGCTTTGCGCGCTGGGAAAGATTCTCACAAGCAATTCCTTTCATGTCCAATATGGATAACTTCGGCAAAGGCGCCAAAATGACAGAATCCGAATACTTCATCCCCGGCTTTTAAATGTTTGACGTTCTTGCCGACTGCCTCAACCCATCCTGCGAAATCATCACCCAGGGTCTTGTGTTTCGGCCTGAAAAGCCCGGCTATCATACGAACCAGAAATGGTGTTCCACGAAGGATGTGCCAGTCGCCGGCGTTAACAGAAGCTGCGCTAATTTTCAGCAGCACTCCGTCATCATTCGGAATTGGTTTTTCTATCCCTTTCATTTGAATTACATCGGGCGGGCCGAATTTATCAAAGACCATTGCTTTCATAATTAATTCTGATTTATATGCACTTGATAACGTCGAACCTGGGGAAATGGCTCAGATAGTGTGCTATATAATTTACCATCTTTATCGACATGAATTGGACGCCCAATTTCCGGCGTATAGGAATCATTATAAATTGAATACAAAAGTTCGCCTTCTGTGTTGAACAAATCTAACATATTTTGATATTTCAGTACTTCGCGGGAACCTCTGCTACTTCTCTCCAGATATTTATCAGGATCATCTAAATTTATAGGCCAATGAGAAATACTAATTTCATACCCCTCTGCAATTCGCATCGGAGCTGCTAAAGAACTATAAACTCGAATCGATCGGTAAGTTTTCGTTTTAAAAATTCCGGGGCGCACTAATTTATTAAAATCTCTCACCACCTGTTTTACCAAATTCCCTTCAAAGTTATAATATTTAAATTCATAGTTGTGAATATTTGCAATAACTATTTCATCGGAATTAACCTGAACATCCATGCCTACACTAAATCCCACTGGAAGTTCAATCCCAATATCCTCAGAAACGGCAAACTTTGATTTTACTTTTAATCTGTTATTCATTAGTTCTAAAAGAATGATGTTTATCCCACTCTCTCCTGAATTTGATTTTGCCAGGACAAAAATATTTGGTTTGATGAACGCATTTAAAGATGCACGACCAATATTTAAATCCGCCAGTTTGAAACTGTTCAGATAATTTCCCATGAGATCAAAACGATCGATTTGAAAACCGGATGAATTAGAAATAAAAATATATTCGTTTCCATCGCAAACAACGCCTCGTATGCCATTAAATTCGCCAGGTCCTTGTCCTTCTCTTCCCTTTGACCATAAAAAATTTCCAGTGGAATCAAATGAAACTAACTTATTATCCCTCCGATCAACAATATAAACGTTTCTATTGTTGTCAGTAAAAACATAACTTGCACCTGTAAATACTTCCTCTATTGGTTCATTTTCTTTACCAAATGTTTTTTCCAAATTAAAAGACAATGGAGTCGTTGGCCCATTTTGCCATAAACCATTCTCTGGATTATGAATAATAAGCACGCCATCATTCATTTCTTTCTTTATTTCATGCGAATCACAATTGATTAACAGAAATAATGACAGCAAGAATACAAAACAAATTTTTCTATGAATATCCATATTCTATCCTTGTGTAATGACAAACAAATCAGATTGAAAAAACAAAGCCACAAATGAATTTGACGGCGACGCTGACAAACGCGACTGCGCCAGCTTTCACATGCAGCAGATTATCATACTGTGTTTTGGCGTTTGCAATTTGGACTTTAAATTTTCTTTTTTAAATTTCGATCTATTTAATATGGCGGTTTTGCAGGTCCATCATATCCACACATGCCTAATCTCGGTGAATTTACAATTTCAATGGGACCACCATATTCCTCATGAGGATGAGCTTCAATGTGTTCGTCGCAAAACGTATCGTCTTCATTATTGTACATACATTCAAGACATAGCCACTTCGCTTTTTTGCCGCAATCTTTACAAGCATATTCAGGGGGATCATTTTGGGCCATCAGAAAAATAGGATATTTTGTTAGAGCTGCCCCTTCTCTTTCTCCAATTACTTTGATTTTTGTCTCGGATGAATCACCGAAATCATAAATGTGGTATATCTCAATTCCAGGCTCAAAGACCTTTTTGGCAATTGAGTTTTTTGCAATTTCGTCATTCCATCTGTCATAAGAAAATTCACTAAGATGGCCACAGCATTCCAGCCAAATAGCTCTTAGATATTTATCTAACTCCAATAATTTGGCATTGCCATTCATCTCTAAATGTAACCAAAAATCACCACCGTATGCATCTTGAACAAGAAGATGAAATAAATTTATTTTCTTACTCGAATTACTCTCAATTGCAGAATATTTATTGACTCTTTCAACACATGCTTTCAAATGTTTGGACATACCTGCTTCGCTGAAAGAATGACCGCAAAATACGCAATTCCCTTTTGGTTTTTGTCTGTTGGACATATTCAATCCTTTCTATGGTTTGAAAATCATTTTTCATGTAAAATGTTATTCAAAAGACCTCTATAACACGAGCCTGACCATGTTATACAGAAAGCAATGCATTAAACATTTGAAAAAAAGATGAATTAACTTTTTGGAAAAAATTAAAATCAATAACTCATCACCACCGAAAACCGCGACACGGTTCCCAATCGGCCGAAATTGGAATAGGAAAAATCGACGAGGCAGTCGAGTATTTTCAGCGGGATTTTGCAGCCGGCGCCCAGGCTGAACGTCTCTTCGTCCACATTGACTTTATAGCTATCGCGGAGTAATAGTATTATTCAAGGTTCAATACCTAATATTAATAAAGGTACAGGTGGATTATTTCTCCCTTGTCTCATGACGTTGTAAACTTCACCTTCATAATAAGCTACACCTGAGGACATTTGAGATTGCATTAGTTTGGTTGGCAATATTTCGATTCCTAAATTTATAACACCACCCGAATAAAATAACATATGTTTAACAAATAGATCATATGCTACAAAAGAATATTTTCCAAATTGAACTTCAACAGCAATTTTATCTTTAACAAAATCAGTCTGATTATATGAAAAAATCGGTTTTTTTTCTCCGTGGGCAACTAAAAATTCTTTCTGTTCTTTAGCGGACATATTAATGCTTTTTTCCATTAATTCTCTATTCAAAGTTATATAATATTGGTATCTGCTTTCTTTCCACTCATTCGATTTGAACCTCTCATCAAGGGCCTTATTAATTTGAACTGGACTATACAATTTTTTCCCTATTTTGGTCTTTTCTTCGCTTAATTTTGTTTTATAATTTTCTGCATTTATAGCCCGAATAGCATCTTTTATTTCATCGTATAATCCGCTGTGATGCACAATTAAATATTCTTCTCCATTTAAATGAGAATACTTTTTAGCTATTTTCATCAATAGTGTCCCTTTTTTCGAAAAGCCATTCTTCTGGAATACGTGCAACTTTATCTTTAGGAGATGGTTTATGTATCGGTTTATTAATTGGTCTTATTTTCAATGTACCATCGAGTAATTTTTCAATTCTTTCTTTTGCAATTTTTACGTATTTTTCTTCTTTTTCTATTCCAAGAACATTCCTGTTATTTTTTATTGAAGCAATCAATGCTGAACCCACACCAGCGTAAGGATCTAAAACCCAACTATTTTCATTAGTTAAAGCTAACACGCATCTTTCGACAAGTTCGATGGGATATTGACAGGGGTGCTCTGTTTTCTCAGGATGGTTTGATTTGACATTGGGAATGTTCCATAATTCACGTTCCCAATCTTTTATTATAATTTCCCAAATATCTGAGGGATTTTTACCATTTGGATTACCAGATAATTGCCCACGTTTTGGACCTTTAAAATGCCTCTTGCCTGGATATTTCGAAGGAATACGCACATCATCCAAATTGAAGATATAATCATCTTCCTTTGTAAACCATAGAATAGTTTCGTATCGCCCTGAAAATCTTTTGGAAGCATGCAATCCATGCCCAAAATGCCAGATGATACGATTTCTAAGTTTCAATTCATATTTTTTGAATATTTGATAATAATAGATATCTAGGGGAAATATTTCTCCGTTTTTTACGTAGTTACCTATTTGCCAGCAAATACTTCCACGCGAAGAGAGAACCCTAATTAATTGACTTATAACCTCTTCCTGCTGTTCTAAATATTTCTCTATAGACAGTTTAGTTTCGTATTCTTTTCCGACATTGTAAGGTGGGGAAGTGATAATTAAATCAAATCTATTGTTTTCAAATTTATTTAAATTTTCTAAAGCATCCCCTAATATTATATCATACTTAGAATTATATGAATATTCTACAAAATTTAAAAGTGATTCACTCATTGCACTCATTTTTTTTAATTTCACTAGTTCTATTGTAAATCTTATGTTATCTATAGAATGAAAAACCACTCAATAACTCATCACCACCGAAAACCGCGACACGGTTCCCAGCCGTCCGAAATCGGAATAGGAAAAATCGACGAGGCAGTCGAGGATTTTCAGCGGGATTTTGCATCCGGCGCCCAGGCTGAACGTCTCTTCGTCCACATTGACCTTGTAGCCGCCGCGCAGGAAAAAGTATTCGCGCCAGCCATATTCCATGCCCATGTTCACGTTTTCGGCGTTGTCGTTGGGGTGGTTCAGTTGAACGGATGAGGTGACGCGATGCTGTTCATTCTGGTAGACTTCTGTGGCAAATCCCACCTTGAATATTGTTGGCGGAGAGAATTCCTGAAATTCCCCGATTTCCCGGCCATCCCGATTGACGAAACTGCCGCCCGGTTTCACCTGGTTGCCGAAATTGGATACGCACACCGCAAACCGGCTCGTTCCAAAGCCGGTCCAGTAAAATGTGCCAATGTCCACCATGAATCCGGACATTTTGAATTCAGCCAGCGTTTCTTCAAAATATTTCACTGTCATGCCAAAGCTGAAGCGGTCCGTCATCTTTCGGCCAAAGGTTAAGCCAATAGCCACATCACCGAAGCTAAAATAATTGCCGGTGCCGAACGGCTGGTATTCCGTGGTTTCCATCATATCGTCCGTATAGAGCGCCGTAGCGCTGACACCGATGGAATTTGTGCCGTCGATGTGATGCACGTATCCCACAAAATCGTGCTTGATGTCCACCAGCCAGTTAATGTGCGAAAATAACAACTGGTTTGAGCTGAACTCGACAATACCTGCCGGATTCCAGTACAGGGCGGACGCATCGTTGGCCACTGCCACAAACGTGCCTCCCATGCCAAGGGCTCGCGCCCCCACACCAATTTTGAAAAATTGAACCGCTGCAGTGCCGCTACGCTGCCCCCCCAGATTGGGAATGAGCTGAGCCCGAATCTGCGTTGTCAGCGTAAACATCGAGAGAATTATCAGGACGGAAATAAAAGTTTTGTTTTTCATAATATTTTGCTTTTAATTTTAATAACCAAATTTTAAACAACAAAATTAAGTATTCGTGACTATTGCTGAATTGCCAAAGAAGATATTAGATATTCGATATTGGATATTCGAATCGAATATCGAACATCGACTATCCAATATCATTACCAAAATCCACAAAAAAACGTGAACAAGAGAACTTAACAAATTCATAATTCTTTCAGGCACCATCCCCTAAAACCGAACCTTGAAACCGAGTTTAATATTTCTCGGATTCAGGTACCGCGCCGGGTTGTACGGATACGGATCCAGCGGCGCCTGTACATCCGGGTAGAGCGGATCGTTCCAGCCATTGGGCGTAGCATCGCCGTATTCATACGCCCGTCCTGTCACAGGATTGATAATATTGGAATTCTTACGGTTAAATAAATTCAGCACCTCGACGGAAAACGTCAAATTCAGACCGGCGATTTTAAAATATTTTTCGAAATTCAGATCTGTCCACATCCAGTAATCAGCGATTTCGCTGTACGGATTATCAATGTCCGATCTGTATTCCGGCCGCAGGGCATTGCCGGATTCAATGTAATTCCCGGTGAAATAATATGGCGTATATCGCTTTCCTGATTGCAGCGTCACTCTGAAATTGATATTCCAGTGATCCGGCAATTTCCAGCCAAAAATATTTGGAGCGTTATCTTTTGGAATGAAAAAGTTGAGACTGGCCGTGCCCTGGACAGGCCGATCCCATATCAGGAAATTTTCGGTGATGGGCTTTTCATCCAGACCGCCCTGGGCAACGAGCAGCGCATCGTCCGGGTTCGAACTTTTCCCGGTGGCAATGGAATACGAAAAACTGAACGACCCTGTGAAATAGCGACCGGCTCGTTTTTTATACTCCACTTCAACGCCGCGCGAACGGGAGTAATCGAGATTCATATAGGTGATAAACGACCGTCCGGCCAGTCGCCCGGTGCCGCGGAACGAAACCGTGGTCACATAATCAAAAATATCGCGATAGTACGTGGTGATGGTGAAAACATCGTTCTCGGTAAATTTGTGTTTCAATCCCAATTCGTACGCGACCGTGGTTTCCGGATTCAGATTTGGATTGCCAAATTTCTGGAATGTGGATTTTGAACTGTACTTGCCGAGCTTGGCATAGACGAACTGCGGGCGCGGCATTTTGGAAAAATGACCGTAGGAGAAAAACAGCATCTGGTTATCGGTGATGGGATGCGATACCCCGATTCGCGGACTGAGCCGGCCTTTCCAGCGATGACCGAACAAGCTGTACGTATTATCCTTGTACGCCTGTCGGTTGGCTTCGGAAATAGTGATGATTTCAGGGTCGTCCACAGCATTGTCAACGTATTCACCGGGGAACCAGTAATCGAAGCGCAGTCCCAGATTGGCGATCAGGCCCCGAAAAGTAATATTATCTTGAATATACGCCGCCCCGAAATTCGGATAGACCTTGTAAATATCATTGTTCAGTCCCAATTCTCCAAACCACGGCCGGTAAATGTCGATCAACTGCATTTCTCGATAGTTCATTTCAATGCCGGCTTTCATTTTGTGGCGGTCGCTGCGGTGACTGGAGATGTCAAATTTGAGTGTGTAATCTTCCACGTAATGATCGTGCCATGTGTGAGAATTACCGTAGTCCCAGAATCCATCCCCGGGAATGACGTAAATCGATGCGCTATCCTCCGAGAAATAATACTGAATGGGCTGAGTCACGATATCTTTCGGTTCCTGGTATTCGCTCCAGGGCCGGCCTTTGTGATCGCTTCGCAGATTGGCGAAATATCTTGAGAGCTTCACCTCGTAGAACGTTTTATTGCTGATGGTCTGAGTCCAGTGCAAGCTGAACTGATTATTCAAGTGGGTGAAGGTATTGAAATTGTCGAGATTTTTTTCGTATTCGTAAGGATAACCCGGGCCCGGAGGCACGTACTCCAGATTGGTTTGCAGAGATTGCGTATTCTGATTGATGGACACCGACTGGTTGAATGAAAAGATGAGCTTGCGCGACGGATCGATTTTCCAGGTAAATTTTGTCATGCCGGACCAGTTGTTCATTTGCCGCGGCGCAAATTTTTCGCCGTGAAATGTGGACGAATAGAGCTGGTCAGCCGATATTTTCGTGAAATCATCGCTGATGAACATGTAACCATTGACAAAGAAATAGAGCGCGCCCGGCAGTTTCACGCCAAGGGCCGGCAGCAAGAGCTGCGTCACCGGTTCCGGGCCGTACATGCTCATTTCCAGAATATCGGTATTGAAACTATAGGGGCTGTTCCTGCTCAATCCACCGATAACAGGCGTATCCTTGTCGTATAGACCAAGGTTGTCCCGCTTGTAGCTGATGGAGGCATGAAAATCCTCGCTGCCCTCTTTGGTTTTCACATCCACGATGCCGGACATGGCCTGACCGTATTCTGCGTTGAACCCGCCAGTGATGATTTCCACCTCTTCAATGACGTCCGTGCTCAATCGCAGACCGAAGCCTGTGCCGGACAGCGGGTCCTGCACGGAGATGCCATCCAATAAAAATGCGTTTTCGTATGTTCGGCCGCCGCGGATATGAATTTCATCATCGGTTTTTACCACACCCACCTGGGACGCGACAATGTCTTTTACATTTTTCAGTGTGGTCTTCTCAATTTCAGTGCTTGTCAGCGTGCGCCGGCTGGACGTTTCATCGATATTAAAAAGCGGCTTCTCCCCAATGACCATCACCTCCTGGCCCAGCGCAAGCACGGTTGAGGAGAGTTCAACTTCAACCTCAGTGACTTCCCCGGTAGTTACCTTCACCCCGGTTTTCTGAACCATGGTGTAACCGATCATGGAGAATTGCAATGTGAAATCACCGGGACTCACATTCTGAATTATGAAATTTCCCTCCATATCGGATGCAGCGCCCAGGTATGTTCCTTTCACAATGACATTGACAGCAGGCAATCCTTCCTTTGTCTCTGCATCCAGCACTCGTCCTTTAATGGTGCCTTTGGTCTGGGCAAAACCTGAGGAAATTAAACACAATGTAAATAAAAGATAACCAATTTTGTACATAATACGTTTCATGTTTTTAACCTAAAATTTAAAGTTAGGCTAACATTCATTGATTTTATTTGAAAAATACGACTCAATATTTTCAGTCGTTCACCTTGATTTTAAGGCGCGCCAAATTCTTCATTTAAAATGATGGAAAGAAATTTCTTCCCATTTTGCGATGCATTCAACTGGTGAAACGGAATGCCGAAAAAGATGAAAGTATTTTCAGCATTAGCCACTGCCAAAACCGGCTGACCTGAGTAGAGCCCCGGATTTTCTTCCAGTCGGAAAAGCACCTGGGCGCTGATTTTGGGCACCAGTTCCTTGACAAAGGGAATCCATGCGCTGGCTTTCAATTTTGGATACGCCGGTTTACTTGCATCCGGCTCCAGGCTAACACCGGGCAACACGTCGATGGATGTTGTTCCCAGGCTATCCACCGGTGAAAACTCAAGTGGATCGCCCTGTTCTGAAAAGAATTCCCTGAACTGGGTGGAAAAGAAAATCTTTTTGTCAACTCCCTTAAGGAATCGGGGGATGGCAATTTGCGCTTCCTCGAAATGCGGGTTGGAGTCCGTGTACCACAACACCCTGTCGAACAGAAGCATTGTCTCGGTGAACATATCAATGGAGCTGGTCATGAGATCGTACACGGTATCGCCATTGCGATTCAATTTGATATTCCAGACAGAATATTCAACGCCAAGACTATCCAGTGTTCTCTGGTAAATATATTGGCTATTATCCAGCGTTTCATAATCATCGATAATGAGATATTGGCCCACCGGGCGCCGCACATACCAGAGGCTGGTTTCCTTCCGAGGCATGCGAATAATTTTACTGGTTACCCCGGCAATGTCCACGGCTCTCAGGTAGAAAACATGCTCCATGTCGCCGAGTTCATCCGGGATCTTCAAGTTAAGAAACGACGTGTCCGCAGAAATGGAACTCCATTCTGCCGTCGTGTCGTCGAGAACGTATTCGTAACGATCGATGGTATCGTCGCCATCCAGGTCGGTTCCGGTCCAATAAAAAGATGCCACCGTAAAGGTAGTTTCAGGAATTTCAGTGGAAACGATGAACTCAACTTCCGGGGGCGTGTTGGCAATGGGAAATGACTGAACCGCCGGCGTTGGGTCCACCAGACCGGCATCGTCCACAGCGCAAATGCGGAACGTATAGACCGTGTCCAGTTCAGTGAATTTTAGCGAGAATGTATCGCTGTACGCCGATGTCGTATCCCAGACGCCGGTCATTGATGATTCACCAAATTTCTCCGGAGCAGGAGCGTTATTATCCCAGGTGTAAAGGAACAGCACCACCTTGCCATCCGGGTCGTCGCCCCACCAGTGGAGAATTTGCCGGCTGCTGGTCATGGCTAAATCTTCGTCAGGATAAAAAGTGAGATAGGTCGCCGGCGGCTGATTGGGTCTGGGATTATCCGTAATTTTTTCACCGCAGCTCATCACTAAAATGATCAGCAGTAAAAAAGGAACGATAATTTTTTTCTTCATGTTATCGTTTCAGTTAAGTTTGAGTGTATTTATTTATTCATATTTAGTACTACTTAGTCAGATTACCACTTTTATGTCATTTCCGCTGGACTTTACCCGGGGTACTTCCGTTGGTCGCCTGCACGTTTTTTGTCGTATATCCGCCATCTTTTTGGAGGACAGGAATCTCATTCTGAATCACGAGGAGATTCCGCCAAAAGCATGTGACCGAAGGGAATGCCTGTGGTACGGAAATGACAGCACGAAAAATTCAAGTTTCTTGATAATATTAATGATTACGGTAAAAACAAATTTCTTTCCGAAGGCCAGGGTGACCTTCGGAAAGAAAGAATCGACATTACAGCATTACCAAACAACTTTCGTGCTTTTGTGTAAAAAACAAAAAGCAATTATATTCTTAATCAAGTGCAAAGTGAAACGTCAGACAAAGAAATCCAATCACCGTTTTTCCGTCTCACGTTTGGCGTTTGACGTTTCACGTGCGCTTTAGCGCAAAGTTATTGCAATAAAATCATCTTCTTCGTTTTAACATAATCTCCTGCTTTGAGGCTGTAGAAATAGAGACCGCTGGATACTTTCTGGCCGTTGTCATTGAAGCCATCCCACATTGCCATGTGCTGACCGGCGCTTCGGAAATCATTCACCAGTGTTCTGATTTTCTGACCCAACACGTTGTACACAGCCAATTCCACCATTTCATTGTTGCCAATGGTGAACTGAATCGTTGTGGTTGGATTGAACGGATTGGGATAGTTTTGATTCAGTGCATAAGCCCGGACAACCTGTCCATCATTTGCAGACACACTTGCCGGGTAATGGCCGATGACATCATCGAGGCCTCTCGGCTCCAGTTTGTAATTGGAAAATGAAAACCAGCCAATACCGATCATGGTCTCGATACGATCGTTCAGGGCATAGGTCGAATCATAGTTACCGTTGAAGTCGCCATTTTCATCCACACGATAACCGCCGGTGCCGTCGTCAATTTCAATTTCGCCATAGTTGTTCGGCGCATCCGGGAACGGATCGCTGACGATGACATCGTCGAATTGAATGAGTGTGCCTTCATAGCTTTCTGCATCAGGGCTGCCTGTGGTCGCTTCTCCGGTTGTTATTTCCATGGGCATCATGGTGTATCCCGTACCCAGCGAATCAAAAGCACTCACCAGGTTCATACGTGTCACATTATAATTTTCTTCAACAGTCCCGGTCACCTGAACCATATCGCCGCGATGCGGAGTATGCGCTGCATCATTCACCCAAATTCCGCTCCATTTAGCTTCTCCATCCTGCAGAATATAATCACCCAAAAAATCTTCCGGCGATGCCGAAACAACTCCGGACACGGTGACTTCATATCCCAGGTACGGAGAATCGCCACTGGAAAAGGGCGTCCATTGCAAATCGTGTATGGTCAGCCCGGCATCCCGGACCGTGTAAAAATACTGGCTCGACGATGTATCACCGGGCATCATGGACCAGTCGCCGTCGTTATCTTCCGCCTTCACAAAATAGTTCACCATGGTTCCATCGGCCTGTTTGGGAATGGTACGGGTAAAAATCGAATCGGTGCCACTCATATTGCCAAGCTGCCAGGGACCATCGCCTATTTTGAAATGCAACCGAGCGGTTTCAACCGTTCCGTTTGAATCAATAATTTTTGCGGACACAACCACATCGTCATTGGACGTGGGAGCTGCCGGATCGCGCAGGACATCCGATATCTGAGGTGGATTCGTTAAAATAGCAATATCGCCCGACGATCTTGGTCCAATTTCAAATCCTGTACCGTTTGCATTACTTCGGATATGCCCCTTGATGTCAATATTGGTGCCGTTCGGCGGCCACTCGTAAGTGCCTTCATCCAGGCTGTCGTGCAACCCCAGGGACCATTCATCCACCAGCAACTGGCCGGTTTCATCGGAGATAAGCATTTGATCGCCCGGCATGGCGTTATTCACAATCGTCGCATTTTTAACGATCACAAATGTCGACTCAAAGCCCTCACCGGCATCAGGTGCAAGTTCAGCACACCTCACCTCGGTCGGTTCTGGAATTTCGTAACCGAATCCCAGTAGTTCCACAGGAACTGGAGGATCGGTCAACAAGGCAGCCTGCGAATGCGAAGCATCGGCGCCATAGGAAAATTCCTCGATCAGGACGGTCAATCGTACTTTATAACCGGGTTTTAAAGCAGTAACATTTGTGCCCGCTTTCGTGGTATCGTGCTGAATAATTTGGAGGCCATTCCATTCACCGCCCGCCTCATCGACGAGGATAAATGACCAGCGCGCGCCGGCCCATAAAGAACGCGGTCCTGTGGCCACGATCCCTTCAACAACCACAGTATCGCCGGCAAAAGGTGAATCATCCGCTCCCACCGCGAGTTCTTCCGGCGGAACGAATTGAATATCGTAAATTGAGACTGAGTCGTAAGCTGCAATCTGCTGGGCAGGTGCAAAAGCAGTGATACTGAAAAGAAAGAACAAACAAAGCAGTAACGAATTTTTTTTCATTGAGTCCTCCAGGTTTATGTTTAGAGTGAGTTCATCATTATTTTTTTATATAATAGTCACTCAGCCTCCCGATGCGGATTTTCAGCTCAGAGCGACTGAATTAATAACTTCAGATTCGAATTTAATAATATTCGAAAATTATGTCATCCCGAGCTGTAAGTCCGCCTATGGAGGACGGAGTCGAGGGATGATCATTTTAGCACGAACAAAAAATTACTTGATCACCAAAAACTTCCCGGTCTGGATTTTTCCGGTATTCAAATTTTCCACGGAGAACAAATACAGCCCTGTTGCAATTGCCTGGTCATCTTTGGTAACCAGGTCCCAGGCGTGCTCACCGCCGGCAAATACGGTTTCACCTCTGGAAAATTTCTGAAACCACTGAATATCATCTCCTCCATAAGCTAGAGCATTGTGCGTGAAGCTATCCACCAAATCGCCGGCCAGTGTAAAAATTCTCACTTCGCAGTACGATGGCAAATTGAAGAAATAGATTTTTCGATCCCGCTCCAGATTGCCGTCCCAGGCTGCATGGGTTCGATAGGGATTGGGATAGACGCCGACTTCAACTTCTTCATCTGCCTGATCACTCGGTGGTGTGCCTGGCGCAATTTTAACGACCGTGGCCAGATAACTGCTTTCAAGACTTTCCAGTTTGTTGGCTGGATCACCCCGGTCGTAAGCAGTCACGGAATAGGCATACTGCCATCCATTGAGCAACTTATCATTTTCAAATTTATATTGATAAAAAATGGTATCGCCATCAGTAATTTCATCTTCAAAAAAGACCAATGAATCCATCGGGATTCGAATAAAATTGAATCCGGTGTCATAGCCAATGCCATTGATCGAATCAAAATCTGCAATGAGGGTCAGTGAACTGAGCAGGTCTCTGCCCGGCAGGTCCTCGCCGAGACGGGAGCGGTAAATTCGGTAGCCTTCGAAATCCTGCTCGCCGGTGATTAAATCGCGCGATTTTTCAGCGTTGTTTGCCCAGAAAATCGTCACTTTGTTATTTTCAGGCACGACGCGAAAAACAGGCGGCGTCGGAGGCGTGGGCAACACGTAGCGAGTTAATCTTCCATCCCCGTCGATGTCTTCACCCAAATCCAGCAGACCGTTATTATTTCGATCTTCCCCCGGATCGAGAATGCCATTGCCGTTCAAATCTTCGGTTGGATCGATCCGGCCATTGGAATTTCTATCTTCGCCATTGTAAGCGGTTTGCGCCCAACCGGCATTGGTATAAAACGTGGCTTTGCTGGCTTCGGTATCTTCGGTCGTCGGGTTAAGCCCGGCTTTTGCGCCGCATATCACACTGAATGCCACATTGATGGATGAATCCGGATCGATTCGTTCTAATGGCCCGGTCGTAATCAACGTCATATAATTCCCCGGCGAACCTTTTAAAATATCAGAAGGCAGTGATGTGGACATTTTTTCGTAACGCGCCACATCATCAGCGGGAGAGAAAAAGACTGGATCGTCGGTATTTCGGAAGCGCCATGCATTGTAATTACAATTGAGTTGATAAACATCATCATCGATTTGCGGCGTCGCGCCCAACACCTTCAATCCCACATAAAGCCCCGGATCGGTAAAGCCCGGATCTCCGTCATAGTCATAGGAATAGGCCATTCGCAGCGAGTCCGAGTAACCATTACCCACATGCTGATAAAACGGCGAGCCAATACGCGGCGGCGTGATATTCGTGTTCCGCACGACTAAATCTGCCCAGAGTCCGACATACACATTTTTCAGCGTATCACCGCTGACATTTTTTATGGTGTAGTTGAGGATGACAAAGTCATCTGCAAAAGGATAATTCCAGGCATACGTTTCCTGGTGCACATCGATTCCCATTGGTGTGTGATCCGGGATTCGTGCATTTTGAAGTTCAGGCACAAAAATGTTGGTGTCCGAATAATCGCAGATAAAATCCTGGTGACTGATGGCCATTGGATGGTAAAATGGCGAGCTTACCAGAGAGGAACGCTCCTTAACCACATCAGTTGGATCATCAGAATTGGTGAATTCAAATCCTGCGGCAATGTCCACCAAATAAGCAATGTCCACAGCGCCGGTCGTCACTCTTTTTGTCCCATCCTCCAGCTCTGCGCCCACCCATAGACCGCCGTCGAACATGTGCTCGATGCCGGAACCGAGCGGATATTCGCACGAAGGCTGGTCATCCGGGGATTGAATCACAAAACCATCGCCGAATGATCCGAAATTCGTTATGGTCAAACCAATATTGCCGATATTCGTATATTTGGTGTTATCATCTATCGATGGTTTAAAGATAAGTTTGCCACTGCGCGTTCCGGTTTGAGAAAAAAGGAAGGAAGGTAATAAAAAAAAGAATGACAAAATTGGAAATACTTTTTTTAACTTCATAGATTACCAATTATCTAAGTGAAGGGATTTTGATTTTCATTTTTAAATAAAAATTACAAAATTTATACTAATTAGTCAAGCGAAAAACGGAATATTTTAGCCCGGTCGATTTCTCTCTTTTGCAGAGCAGGATGAGCGAAACAAAGGCAGACAATTTGCGTTAGCGGTTTACTTGCGGGACTGCAATAAAAAACGACCAGGGATTGATCGCCGGCCGTTTTAACTCAGGTGGTTAAGTGAATTATTAGATGATCGTCTCAATACAGTATTTGGTTAACCAGGGTGTAGTTTCCAAATCCGAACCGATCCACAAATGTATAATTCCGACTTTTCGACCAATATTCCCATCTTTCGTACCGAATCCAACTGGTCATAGGCATGGATCGTGAAATGCGATCCGGCTTGCCGTGTTTGATAAATATTTTCCCGCGGTCGGTTCTCCATCCCTGGATCTGATTGGTGGAAAAGTGTTTATTGGCATAATCGATTCGATTGTAAAATTCGATCATTAATTCATTTTCTGCTGTTCCCGGTGAAGGGTCTTTTAAATTCCAAAAGTGTTGCAATGCCTGTTTGCGATTGCCCAAGGCAACCTTCTTAATTTGCGATAATTCTCCTTTATCAGCAATCATTTGCAGCTTGGCGATTACCTCATCAAATTTTTCGTTTTGAATATCCAAGGGTGATTTGATTAAAGAAAAGGTCGTTGAAGATTCAGCTTCCTTTCCGGTGTCTTCATCCCGTATCCTGACTTCCAATGTGTAGGTATCACTGTCAAATTTTTTTATCGGGATGGGAAAATCAATGGAAGTGCTGTGGTAGGGTTTCAAATAACTGTGGCAATATTTCCGCACCACCAGGCCGGCGCTATTTTTGACTTTATAATCAAACTGGAAGGTGTTTTTCTCATTTTCATCATGAACAGTCAAATTATAAATTTCAAAATAAAAATGAACCAGATTTTTCTCGCTATGGAAATTGTGCGTGGGATTAGCAATTATTTTTCGCCCATTCTTCACAAAATTCGATTTTTCGTTCGATGGCTCGGCCGAACTGGCAACCTCAATATCGCTGATGTTTAAATCTCTCACCAGAAATGACCTCGCGATTGCAGATTTTTCCACTTCAAGAATGTTTCCGCTGTTTTGGTCTTCAATCCGGACGCGAATACTATATTTCCCGGGTTCGACATCAAAGTTAAATTGGACCAGCGTATTATTTTCAGAATTGATTGTCCGGTCATAATTATTTTCATGAATATCCCGTTTCACGAAGATATCATCGACAAATTCACCTTCTTCATCATAGAGCACAACATTGATTTCAGTTTTTGCTGTGTATCCGCCATCATTTTTATAAAATGTCCATTGCGAATGGGGAAACTGACAATATATCTCAAGGTTCGTTTTAGGCTCATTCTCGATTTTGAAACTGCAGCAATCAAATGAAATGTGATTTGTTTCGGCATGAACGTTGGACAGAAGTGTAAACAGAATTAATAATAATGAACGAATCACATAAAAACCACTTTTCTTCAACCTCTTTCTATTTTTCGTTTTCATCATATTACCTCAACCAATTTATTTGTGGACCATTCTTACTAATCTATCGACATAAGCATATTCCCTCTTTAATTAAGAACTCATAGCTTTTTCTGAAGTATTCATTCGATTTTTAAAGAAAACAGGATTGTCGGAATGGCGGTTGAAGCAGAATTTCAGGTTCAAAATGGAGCTATTTTATGGTTGTAATTTCAATTTGTATAATTCGTTGAGATTATATCGAATTCAATTTAAGCCAGTACTTCTTTCAACTATTTTAGCATTTTTATATGCGGAGATGCTTTCAAATTTGTTGTGAAATTTTGTACATATCCATAATAATTTCGACTTTCTCTCAGGCAAAAATTGATACTTCGATGACGGATAAGCGAAGTGAGGAGAGAATAATGGTTTATCCTCAGGAGTGAAAATAATCATGGAGAGATGACGCAGTGTAAATTCGTGTCGGGCATAGAGCTATCGTTATCCTTGATCAGGGGAAAAGTTCAAACTTCAATAATCTTTCAAAATAAATCCTATTCTTTCCAGTTTGCCGTCTATGTTACCGCGGGGTGTAATGTTGAATATTTTGCAGAGCAATGGATAAACATCGATATTCCACAAAGTGCCGGTTCGATAACCTTTTTTAAACACCGGTCCGGTGGCTATAAAAATCCCATGCATATCAAGATGATGATTGTCGTATCCGTGGTTGCCCTTGCTGAGAAATTTAAAGTAGAGATTCTCACGCGTTCCCTTCATCAAACTGGCGCCGACATCGGCAATAACTACAATTGGTGTGATGAACGGATGGTTTGAAAAATGATAATAATCCGGCACATCGGATTTCAGGTATGCTGTATAATCCTTTTCATTCCGCTTTAATGCCTGGTAGATTTTTGAAATATCCGGCTCAGCACAATCGATCATCATGATTGGTCCGTTCCCTTGCAGCGTGAATTCGAATCCATGCAAAATTTTCTTTATATCAATGATACGCCGGGAATCCACCACTGTCATGCCGTGATCGGAAACGACAATTACATTGGTCTTATCGGCGAGTTGAATTTCCTCTAATTTTTGAAAAAGCAGACCCAGCATGTCATCCAATCGCCGAATGGCCACAGCGTTTTCTTCCGAGTCCGGGCCGTGTTTGTGGCCATAGGTATCGGTTGCATCGAAGTACAGTGTGATGAAATGGGGACGTTCCTGCGGCGGCAGTTTAAGCCAGTTCAAGACGCCTTCAATGCGCTGCTCATAGGGTCGGTCGTGCTCATAATATTCAACATAGGTCGGATGCCGGTAACTCAGTTTCACCTCGGAACCGGGCCAGAAATAGCTGGCGGTAGTAATTCCCTGGCGTTCGGCAGTTTCCCAGAACGCTTCGCCGGTGTACCACTTTGCGTTTCGAACAGATTTTTCGTCGCCAACTTTATAGCGTTCCTGACTGAACAGGTCATAAAAATCGTTGTGAATGATCCCATGATTTTCAGGATATAAACCCGTGATGATGGAATAATGATTGGGAAAAGTTTTTGACGGAAAGACAGGCCTGAGCGACAATGCAGATACGCCATTCATTTCCATTTTTTTCAAATTTGGCGTGATTCCTTTGTTCACATAATCCCAGCGAAAACCATCAAATGAAATAAGGATGACGTATGGTTTTATATTTTCCTGTGACCAGAGATTTGTAGAAATTGCAGCGATTATAAGGAAAATTACAACTAATTTTTTTACTTTTTTCACTTTTCCCTTCCTGATTAATATTTTGAAATGGCAATTTTGGAGTTGTCATTAGAAACACAAAAGCCCTCAAGAAGAGGGCTTTTGGTTAAGAGAAAATTCATTTTTAGAAATTCAGGCTCAATCCAATATTAAATGTTCTGGGCAAGCCCATGAAAACTTCCGCATCATCCGCGTCATGATCCTGATCCCAGCTATTGTACTTGCTGTTATCCACAGCATCCTGGATATACTCTGTGTCCAGTGCATTGAATACATGCGCAAACAGCTTCAGCTTGATGCCGTTGAGATTGAATGGTAAATCATAAGAAGCGTGAAAATCGATGACACTGTAGTTGGGCGACATCCAGCTCTGAATGCCTTCTTCATCCGCATCTTCTCTGCTGAACGGATCCCAATCAGCGTAATGATCGCGGTAATGTTTGAATATAACCTGAGCCATGACGCCGCTCACCGGGAATACTGTTCCGGCCAGTGCGATCTGGGTTTGCGGTGCGTCACCGACTTTCAGGTCTTTCACATAGTAATTTTCTTCGACATCCGGGTTATCCGGATTTTCGTAATTTTTATACACACCGGAAACATTGTCCGTTAATTTCCAGTTACCCATCGATGCAGCCGCATCGAGACGGAACAACGGCATGGGTTGATAAGCAGCTTCCAATTCAACTCCCTGGTGAAGTGCATCCATACCAGTGATGAATATAATGCCTTCGCTGCCGTCTTGATTCCGGACACCCACGGAATTGGCTCTGTCTTTCCATGTTGTGTGATAAACATTGAGCTTTGTTGTCAGTGTGTTATCCAGACCCAGCCAGTTCACTCCGGCTTCCATGGACACAAATTGTTCGTTTTTGGGATCTTCGGACATGGTGCCGGTTCTGTCGTTGATTACATTATCGAAAATAGGAACTTTAGAAACAAGACCAACGTTTCCGAAAATGTTCAGTGCAGAAGTTAAACGGTAGCTGGCGCCACCTTTAACCTGGTAACCACCGATTCGGTCAGACTCGGATGTGGTTTCGTTGCCGTCGGCATCTTTTCTGAAATGATTGGTATAGCTGTATTTAATTGTTGAATACCCAGCCATACCATAAGCGGAAACTGGGCCGCTGGAATATTCGGCCTGACCAAAAGCACCAATCCAGTCAACTGTATTGGTGAAGTTGTACGCGATTTTATCTCCCAAACCTTTTCTGTAATCTGTTTCGGTGATATCGAAATCATTACCGGTGTAATAATAATAATCACCGCCTAACAAATCGCGAACTTCTCGATAGTGTTCAATCTCAGCGGTTCTCCAGTCAATACCGGCAGTGACATCGATCGCATTACTCAGTTTGTAATTTGCCTTGGAAATCGCACCGATAGTCCATTGATTATTTCGGCTATTTCTTAAAATACCGAGTGAACCACTGTCGCTCGCCCTGTTGGCAGCAATTGTGGAATTCCAGTCTGCGGTGCGGGAGGGTTTGGAATAATCCCATTTGATGCTTCCTAACGTACCGGTACCGCCACCTTTACCACCCGAGTAATAAATAATTGAATAAAGGTTCAAATCTTCAGTGAGTTTGGTGTACCAGTTCAAATTGACCTGAGGCTTATGATAAAAATTCTCTCGTTCATTAATGAATGAATCACCATACCTGTTGCGGGTTGAGCCATTCCAGTTTTGTTGTCCAATATAAGTAGGGCTCACAGGACCCCAGTTCTGGTTGTATGTTCGGCCAACTTCGGTGAATTTTTCCAAAGCAGCCGGATCATAGTCATCCAGATCTTTGGCAAAAGAGTTGCTGTACACACCGATATTTTGTTTGTACAAATTTTGGCCGTGGCGTTGCGGTGCGCCAAGTGCGTATAATTCAAGTCGGTTGTTGGGATTGATGCTCCAGGCAGCGCCAAAATAGTAAGCCCAGGAATCGGTCCATGTTTTGTCGATGAGGCCCTCGCCCATTTTACGAACGATGCCACCGCTGAATGCATATTTCCCATCGATCAAGCCACTGTTGGCGATTAATGTGGATTTCCAGAATCCATCATTCCCAATTTCCTGTTTGAAGTTAACGCCGGAATTTTGAGTCGTCGGATCGGTGATGATATTCATCGTTCCACCGATTGACGGCGTTGCCAAATTCACGGCGCTCAAGCCGCGCTGCATCTGAATGGATGACGTCGCATCGCCAACACCATCCCAGTTGGACCAATACACCCAGCCATTTTCCATATCATTGACCGGAACACCATTGATCATAATAGCTACGTTTCTCTGATTGAATCCACGAACATTAACTCGGGCATCACCAGCGCCGCCGCCTTGCATGGTTGCGTACACACTTGGAGTTGTATTTAAAACAAGTGGAATATCCTGAGAACCTAATCTGACTTCCATGTCTGCTTTTTGAACGTCCGAGAACGCAACCGGCGTTTCACGAATTTTCGCGCGGTTGGCAATAATAGCAATCGCTTCACCATAGATAACATCTTCTTCCATGAGAAAATCGACTGTGAGGCTTTGACCTGAAGCAACCTCAACCTGTTTGGTCACCTTTTTGTAGCCAATAAATGAAGCAACTAATGTGTAGCTGCCGGCCGGCACGTTGGAAATTTTGTACTTTCCGTCCGTTCCGGTTGCAGCTCCCATAGTCGTGCCCTGAATGATAACGTTGGTACCAATCAATCCCTCACCAGAATTCGCGTCTGTCACTTTACCAACAATTTCAGATTTTTCCGCAAATGCAGAAATTGAAAATGATAAAACCATCACTACGAGAAGTGTGAGTTTTAAGCATCCTTTGATCATGTTTTCCTCCTCAAGGTTAATAAGCATCTTTAAATTAGTTGTCCTCCTGAAACAAAAAAAGTATTACTCGCCCTCATTACCTCCTTTCCTGTTATTGTTTTCTAAATACAATTGAAGTATTATTAGAACAGACCTTCAGTGTCCAAAATTTAGAATTGCAAATTTAATTGGCCAATGTTACAAACATATTACAAAATTGTTTAATTCTCACGTAAAGTCTATTGATTCTTGTTTACAAGAAAATGATTTATTACGTCGTCAATTTCTTAAAATTCAATCTATTGGAATCAGATATTATCTCAGACTTCAGTTTAGTGAAATATGGTTAATCCATATTCTTAATGCTTAATGCTGAACCGATTCTATCCCAAAGTAATGTGGTTCAGACAAAATTTGACCAAATTCACAAAGAATTACAAAAGTTTAGAAATTAAGAAAATTTAATTTAATTGTCAAGAAAAAAAATTGAACCTGATGCCTTTAGGAATCCATCTTATTTAAGGTAGGTTGCCAGTCTTTCCATGCCAATTTCAATATTTTCGATGGAATTTGCATACGAAAATCTTAGAAATCCCTCACCGTTTGTGCCAAAATCAATTCCTGGGGTCACTGCCACTTTTGCCTTTTCGAGTAGTTCAAAGGCAAGTTCGTATGAGTTGGCATTGAACCCTGAGGCATTGGCAAACACATAAAAAGCGCCGGTCGGTTCTTTTGAAATTCTAAAACCAATTTTCCGAAGCTGATCGATTAAGAATATTCTCCTCTGATTATAGGTATGAATCATCACTTCAATTTCCGGGTGTTTTTCCGTCAGGGCAGCGACACCGCCGGCCTGCACAAATGAATTGGGTGAGATGAAAAGATTCTGCTGTAATTTTTGAATGGGTCGTACTAAATCCGGCGGGACTATAAGGTATCCCAGGCGCCACCCGGTCATTGCAAATAATTTAGAAAATCCATTCAGTACGATTGCATTATCAGTAAATTCGAGTATTGAATGCGCTCGATCATCATAAACGAGTCCATGGTAAATTTCATCTGATATGACGATTGGCCCCAGCGAAGCAATTTGTTTCATCACCTCCGCGGACAACAAATTTCCGGTGGGGTTGGAAGGCGAGTTGATCATTATCGCGCGGGTTTTTTCATTTATTTTTGTTTTGATTTCATCAGGGCGATATTGAAAACCTTCATTCTCGTAAACGTAAACACAGTTGGGCTCTGCATTCAGATACGTGATAAAATTTTTATAGCAGGCATAACTTGGATTGGCGCAGATGACATTGTCACCGGGATTCACAATGCATGACATCGCCAGAAGTAACGCAGGAGAGGTGCCGGAAGTAATGATTACCTGTTCCGGGGAAACAGAAATTGAATAGCGCTGCGAATAGTATTGGGCTACAGCTTCTCTGAGCGGCCAGATTCCCAGGCTGTGTGTGTAGTGCGTTTCACCTTTGTTCAACGCGTTTATCGCCGCCTCGGAAATTTTCAGTGGTGTGTTAAAATCCGGCTCACCCACTTCAAGGTGAATGATATGTTCCCCTGCTCGCTCCATCTGCTGCGCCTGCTCCAGAACCTCCATCACAATGAAAGGAGAAATTTTCTGCGAACAGTCGGAGATCATTTTAAGATAACTCCTTGATTAATATGGTCTTTTTAATTTTTTGAAAATCGATTCCAATTATTTTTTATTTTCATTCGAGAAAAAAAATCCATTGTTCAAAACCATCAACGGTTGGCCTGTCATTTCCCAACCATGAAACGGTGAATTCTGAGATCTGGATTTGAATTTAGTTCGATCCACCACCCATTTCGCTCCCGGATCAATGATGGTGAGATTCGCTGTTTCACCAATCTTGATGAGAGGTGCGTCCATTCCTAAAATTTTGTATGGATTTAAACTCATTTTTTCCGCAACCTGTTGCCAGGTGAGAATGCCGGGTTCAACCAACTGTTTGACGACAAGCCCGATTGCGGTTTCCAGGCCGATAATTCCAAACGGCGCAGCTTCAAATTCAACTTCTTTCTCTTCGATGGAGTGAGGCGCATGATCTGTGGCAATTGCGTCAATCGTTCCATCCTTCAGTCCGATGATCATTGCTTCAACATGTTCCTGACTTCGGAGCGGTGGATTCATTTTATAATTTGCGTCAAATGTGCTTATCACTTCATCCGTTAGCGTGAAATGATGGGGTGCGACTTCCGCTGTAACCTGTATTCCCTTTTCTTTGGCCCTGCGGATAAGCTCCAGACTGCCGGCTGTTGACACATGAGCAATATGTATTTTGCTTTTCGTATATTCAGCCAACATAATATTTCTCGCGACAATAATATCTTCAGAAATTGAGGGAATACCGGGCATTCCCAGTTTGGTTGACATAAATCCCTCGTGCATGGCCCCGCCCGAAGCCAATGCTGCATCTTCACAATGTTCAATGATCGGGACATCGAACATGCGGCCGTACTCCATGGCTCGTCGCATTACAAGGCTATTGGCGACAGAAACACCATCATCGGAAAAGGCAACAGCGCCGGCATCGATTAATTCGGCAATTTCCACCAGCTCCTTGCCTTTTTGTCCCTTTGTTATCGCGGCAATGGGATAAACATTTACCAAATGATTCGTCACCTGATCCTGAATGTATTCCACAATTTCTTTGTTATCCGTTGCTGGCTGAGTATTGGGCATGGTGCATGCTGCCGTGAAACCGCCTGACATGGCCGCACCGGCGCCGCTCAGGATGGTTTCTTCATCTTCCCTCCCCGGTTCGCGAAAGTGGACATGTAAATCCAGAAATCCGGGAAAAATTAGCTTATCTTTGACATCAACGACCAGCCCATCGAAATCTGAAGGCAACTCCAGATTTGATTTCATTTCGGATATATTCCCATCGACAATGAGCAAATCAATCGCCGCTTGTGTTTTCCCTGTGCCATCAATTACCGTCGCATTTCGAAGAATGACTTTTTCAGCGGGCAACATCACACCCTCATTTCGTTTCTTGAAATTGGCATGACTTTTTGTGAGTTTTTTCTTCATAGCATAAGCTTTCAAAAGGTAAAATTTTAAATTTTATTCTCCGCGCTCACCTGCTTCGTTATTCCCAACATTTGAAGTGAGACGATTTTGTTAGTCAGGCAACAAGTTTTTCCCGACTTTATCGCTCATTTAAAAATCAACTTCTTATGTTATTACCCAGCAACTTTTGCAAACTTGTGCAAAAGAATTATCTGTGAATCGATCATCAAATTATTATTATGTGCGGCTTTGCCGTGCTGGGATGAATAAATAGTAGTTTATTTTCAGCAATACTATTCCCGTTTTTCTCCGCTTAGGAGGTACAGAATTGCCATCCGCACAGCGACACCATTGGTTACCTGATTCAAAATTACGGAGTATTCGCTATCATCAGCCAGATCGCTGTCCAGTTCAATACCGCGATTGATTGGACCTGGATGCATAATGGTCACTTTTTTGTTGGCCTTCTCCAGTCGTTCCCGGGTAATGCCAAAATAATTGTGATACTCGCGCAGGGTTGGGAAAAAATTCTGGGATTGCCGTTCCAACTGGATGCGCAAGACCATGATCACATCTGCCCAGGCAATTGCTTCGTCGACATCATAGAATGTCGTTTGTTTCCACTTTTCAGCCTCAATCGGGATTAGTGGAGAAGGCCCGCACAGGGCGACTTCAGCACCCATGGTGTTCAATCCGTAAATATTCGACCGGGCAACGCGTGAATGTAGAATATCGCCGATAATCGCCACCCGCAAACCCTTGAAATCGCTAAATTTGTCCCGAACAGTCATCATATCCAGTAACGCCTGTGTCGGGTGTTCGTGGCAGCCATCACCGGCATTCACCACGGATCCCTTAATCCAGTTGGAAAGCGCATGCGGTGCGCCGGAAGCGCCATGCCGAATCACCACCATATCCACTTTCATGGCTTCAATGTTTTGGGCCGTGTCTCTCAGGCTTTCACCTTTTTTAACGGCGGATGTGGAGCTTGAAAAGTTGATCGTGTCAGCAGAAAGTCTTTTTTCAGCTAATTCAAAGCTGATTCGAGTGCGGGTGGAGGGTTCAAAAAATAGATTAACAATTGTCTTTCCGCGAAGTGTCGGCACTTTTGGAATGGGGCGGGCTAAAACTTCTTTAAAGGATTCGGCGGTGTCCAATATCAGTTTGATTTCCTCAGCGCTGACATCTTCGAGACCTAAAAGATGCTTACGTTTAAATTCCATCGCTTTGTATTTCAGTTAATTTGTTTAATATAAATGTAAATTGAATTGTCACAAGTTATATTCAGAATCGTCAGTCACCGGACTTTCAACCAATAATACACAGTCATCGTTGTCCACTTCGCGCATTTTTACCTGGATTTCTTCACCAATGGAAGTCGGGATATTTTTACCAACATAGTCCGGCTTAATTGGCAATTCCCTGTGGCCACGATCGACGAGCACGGCAAGCTGAATTTTAGCAGGTCGTCCGAACGACATGAGCGCTTCCAGCGCAGCGCGTGTGGTGCGTCCTGTGTACAGCACATCATCCACCAGCACAATAGTCTTCTCATCGATATCGAATGGTATCTCAGTTTGCTGAACCACCGGCTGCTTGAGTCTTTGGCGAAAATCATCGCGATACATGGTAATATCGAGAACTCCCATCGGAATTTGTTTTTTCTCGATTTTCTCAATTTCATCTATTATTCTTTCCGCCACATAAACACCTCGCGTGCGAACACCAACGATAACCAATTTTTCGGATCCCTTGTTTCGTTCCAATATTTCATGAGCCAATCGAATAACAGTCCGCTTGAGCCCTACCTGATCTATTATTTTCGCCTTAATTTTTCGATCCATTATATTCCCAATGTTAGATATGAAAAAAGCCTTCTACGGGCTACGGGCGTTGGAAGGCTTCATTAATTTCATACGCCCTTTCCTATCTCACAGGATGGGTTTAAAGGGAATTTTTTGTTTACCAATTATAACATTTTTTTTGTTAATTGTCAAGGAAAAAGAGAAATAGTTTTTATTAAATTCAGTTGGGCCTGTAAATTTTAGATAATGTATCATCAACAATATATTGGCGTAACAGTAAAATTACACACTAAATATTGTTACAATAACAAAACAAATACGATTGTGATGAAAAAATTTCAGAATGATTGGTAACCTATTTTCCTTTTGGAACAGGTTTCGTTAATTCAAAGTCATCAATTTGTCTGGAAATTATTTATCCTATTCACAATGAAAATCATTTTTTACATTATTTTTTTGTTTAACTTGAAAAAAATTATTGACATTGAAATTTTATTTTGTATATTATATAATATAATTTAGTGTTAGTTTTATGAAGGTGCCCAAACTCTAACAAATCGAGAGAAAATTAGGCTTTTTTAATGTCAATATTAATTTCTCAGTACTTTTCTTTCGAGTTAGAAAATGCGATGATGAAGAATTCAATTCTGCCATCCCGGTATGAATATGAGCCATTCAAATTCGGTATTCTTCATTTATGTACACACTGAATTTTCGGGTCAATAGCGATTGAAAAAACTGATTTTTTCATTCAGTTTGAAAACAATCGTGAATCAATAATTATCCTTTTTGTGGATCATATGCGCGTTTAGTTGGATGGGTTAGCGCCGAAATTGTGACGTATACTCGCACATTTCTACCTGCCACAAATCCCTCCAACTGCTATGTTTTTACCCAGTAACTTTTGCAAAAAAATTATTTATGAATCGGTCATCAAGTATTAGTATGTGCGGCTTTACCGCGCTGGGAATTATTCTAAAACTGTAATAAGGATAAGATATTTATGGTGAATGTCAAATGCCAAGCCAGTTTAAAGTTTCCGATTAAGTTTTAGGAGGGAGTTTTATGATTACCACTGAAGAAGAAAAGCAGGTCATCGAGAAAAAAATTGACAAGCTTAAAAAACGGATTGTGTCGCTCAATAAAGCAATTTCACTTCAGGCAAACAAAATTGCCGATACCATGACGCTTATGGTTATCAGTCGGGACGAAAACATATTGCTGGACAGAATTCAAAAGAAGAAAAAAGCAATTGAAGATTTGTCTGATCTCCGACGAGAGTTGATTGTTCCAGGAACCTACGACGAATCCAAACGACAGGTCCAGAATAAGGAATAAAAAAGACTAAAAATAGTCAACAGCGTTGTGGCAGGGGCGAAAAAATATTGTTGCAAAAGACGGAGAAGAACCGGTCACAAATTCATAATTTATTTTATGATCCAGGTGAGTTACGTCTGATTTGTTTTTCGGGTTTTTATAAGGCGAACAAGCGTACCGGTATCATTATTTTCAATTTCTACCTGATCCATCAATGCCCGCACAATAAAAATACCGCGTCCGCTTTCTTTTAGTAAATTTTCCGGTTCCAGCGGATTTGCGACGTCTTTTTCATCGAATCCCCTCCCCTCATCCTGAATTGTCACCGTAACCTTATCATTTTTATATTCAAAATCAATTGTCACCTGTTTGTGAATATCCTTTCTATTCCCATGAACAATAGCATTCCCCACAATCTCTGTGACTGAAATTGCAAGACTGTCTTTTTCTTCATCAGAAAACTGCATGTGGTCTGCAATCTTCTCAGTGATTTTTTCAACTTCCTGAATATAACTTTGATCGCTGTGAATGACCATGCGATAAGTCGTTTGATTTTCGATTGCCAATCGAATCTCCTTCAGTATTAATGATACCAGGTTAAGCTCACATCAAAATGATTAATATATAGATTCTGCTCAAATGTGCTGGATACCGATCTTCGCATTCCTTCGAATTTAAAAAACAACCGACTATGCGGTTCGTACTTCAACAGTAACGTTGGGCCAAAACTCACAATATTCCCCCCCTGAGAAGTACTGCTAAATCCACGAGGGAAATTATCTGCCTGTTTTTCCGTTCGCTTAAAATAAATGATTCCCGGCGCGATTGTAAATTTGTTCAATAAATGAAAATTGATATTGGACCGAAACCAGTGACTTTCCCTATTATTTAATAAAATCTCTGTCCATCGATCCCAATCGAGTTTACCATTTTCTTCCAGTTCCAGCTTATAATTTACAGTAAGCCTGGTGCGACGAGTCAATTGATACGTGGAAAAATGATCAATTGCAAAACGCCGAAAAACATAACTTTTTGTATCTGTTGCTGATGTGCCTGTATCATAGTCATAATCCACATAATTCGCGAGAACCTGGACATGATTTGAAAAAGTTAATTTATCCGTCGGTCGATAAATCACTCGTGGATCAAGCCGAAAAATTCGCATCCAATTATTGTTGGCGCTGCGTTCGCTGTAAATATAGACGAGATGATATAGGTTTACACCGCTGTTAAAAATTAGTTTCAATTTATCATTAAAATGATGAATTTCTGAAAGGTTGAAATTCAGCCGAAATTCGTCCCGATCATCCATATTATTTTCGGGCGTATCGTATCGAAAAATACTGACAGAGCCATTCAATTTTAATGTGTCGTATTCAGAAATACTATACCGCGTTGCCCCGGAAAACGAAAGCCTCGAACTCTCAAAATCCGGTGAAATATAGTAGAAATATTTTGAGAATTTGGATGATTTCAAAGAATCCGGCACATCATTTTTTTGGGTATCTGTAATATAACTCAGCGTCAGCTTCGCTGCAAGCTTATTTTTGTCTATGACTGTACCGATTTCATTCTCTGTGTGCATTTCTTTTTTCGAACGACTGTCCAATTGTTCGGTTTTATGAAATTTTCCAACACTGGTTTGCCGGTTGCGAAAAAAGGTTCTTATTTTCAGCCTTATCCCTTCTGTGAGACCATAGCCCAGTTCGTTTTCGAATCCCCTGATATTTTCCTGCAGACTTTCGATGAGCAACTGAAGTGGACTGATCTGATCATAGTTATCCCGCCTCTTTTTCGTCCAAAAAACAGACAGGGAATCGTAGGTATCATTTTGAAAATATTTTTTAACCTGATAATCAAAATTCAAATCATTATTTTTCCGAACCGAAAATTTATCTCCCCGGGAGACAAAAGAAAACTGATTATGATAATCCTTTACATTTATCGGTTCAGTTTTTATATCAAAGAGATAGGTTGAACCTCGGTCGATCAGAGAGAAACGACTATCATATTTGAATCCGGCGCCGGCATTGACTTCTATCGCCGGCAAAAGACGCAGAACCAGTTCCACATCCCACCAATTTGTATTGATATCGCTCACAAATCCGGATAGTCTATCGGAAAAATTATTAACGGATGTTCTGCTTTTTATTCCCCAACTCGGTGAAAACGGCCAAAACAGATTTAGATTTAGTTGGTGGTCGTCCTTCCATTTCTGATTGGCCCGGCTCAAATGTAATAACGTAGAATTATATTTTTCTGAAACCGAAAAAAGACCTCGACTGTAAAATGTGCGCGTATAATTGATATGAGACAACCATTTATATGAATTCAGATTCTGCCGGAATCCAATGTTATACATGAACGGCTCGTTCCCATCGTCTGATGCGGAAACTACCTGAGAAAACACGATGAGCAGCCCAACCACGATAAAACTTCGAAACGTCCCTTTGCCATTAATTTTCATCCGAGGCAACTGGTTTTTGGCTTTTATCATCAGTATATAAATTCACCACCCCACCATCCCTGACAATAACTTGCTCTTTATTTTTATTATTGAGGTTCGGAACGATAGCGCCGCCAGATATCACCAACTTCAGTGCCTCTTCCACGGACATCTCCAGAAATGTAATATCGCTTTTCGGCACAAATAGCAAAAATCCGGAAGTCGGGTTTGGCGTCGTGGGTAAAAATACACTCACAACATCCTCTTTCAGGTGAGTTTGCACTTCACCTCTCGTGTCCTGCGTGAAAAAGCCAATGGAGTACACTCCCCTTCGCGGATATTCAAGCAGCACCGCTCGTTCAAAAACCTCTCTTTTTTCTGAGAAAAAAGCATGGCTTATTTGTTGAATGGCATTATAAACCCTGTTTACTAATGGGATGCGCGTAACAATAGTGTCGCCAAGCGCGATTATTTTTTTTCCTAAATAGTTCCGGGCAATCATACCGGTAATTAGAATTACCAGCAATAAAGAAATGAAGCCTACCCCAATAAAAGGTTTATCTGTGACATCAAATCCAATACGGAGCAAAATGCTTCGATTGATGAATCCCCTTAGCAAACCATCGATGGCAAAAAATAATTTCCAAATGATGAAAACGGTTAAAACTAACGGCGTGAGAACCAGTAACCCCGTGATAAAATAGGATTTAAGTTTTTTCCACATGACAGCACCGCAACTTGGATTGATAAACAAACATTTGAACACCATTCAAATGCATGGATTAGATCGCCAGAAAAATTCAATAGAATAGTAAGTTTTCTACTTGCTTTACCTGAAAAGAGTTCACAATATTCATTCTTTTATTACTCTGACACATTTTCAGTATGGCACTGATTTATTTCTTTTTTTGACCGGCGGGTACCATCAGGTAGATTTTTTCTTTCTTTTTCCCCATCTGATATTGTTCTCTGGCAATTTTTTCGATGTACAAGTAGTTGGAGGTTAATAGGTTAATTTCTTCCTTAAGCGCTTTTTGCTCCTGTTTTAGTTGTTCAATTTTATGAACCAGGGCCTTTTTCCGTTGTTGAAGCTGATAGTACCGAATGAGTCCGTGATTTCCGAAGAGAAAAACGTACAACAAAAATATCATACCAGTAAGAATAAAATAATATCCGGCGCGCCATTGAAATTTTTTGCTTCGACGCCGTGTGTGCTTCGATCGTTTTTTCGAACTCATTTCGACCTCTTCAACGATTTCAAAGAGCAGACCTTCCTGCACTAATAAGGAGATCTGCTCTTTCTATTTGTTCAGACTACTCAGATGTAATTGGATAGCGATTATTTTTTAATAACACTCTTGCCGGCAAAAATTGCGGCTTCACCTAAGGTTTCCTCAATGCGCAAAAGTTGGTTGTATTTGCAAATACGGTCCGTGCGCGAGGCGGAACCTGTTTTAATTTGACCGGTGTTTGCAGCAACAGCGATATCAGCGATTGTAGTATCTTCGGTTTCGCCGGACCGATGCGAAACAACGGCGGTGTACCCGGCTTTATGTGCCATTTCAATTGCATCCAGCGTCTCGGTTAACGTTCCAATCTGATTTACCTTAATCAGTATTGAATTGCAGATATCCTTTTCAATACCGGAAAGCAATCGTTTCGTATTGGTTACAAACAAGTCATCGCCGACCAACTGGATTTTGTCGCCCAGCTTTTCGGTCATAATTTTCCAGCCATCCCAGTCATCCTCAGCCATACCGTCTTCAATGGAAACGATGGGATATTTTTCCACCAATTTGGCGTAATAATCCACCATTTCCGCCGGTGTGAGTTCTGCGTTTTCAGATTTAAGAATATATTTTTGTTTCGCTGTATCAAAGAATTCGCTGGATGCAGGATCCAGTGAAAAGAAAATATCTTCACCCGGTTTATAGCCTGCTTTTTCGATAGCTTCCACAATAACCTGCAAGGCTTCTTCGTTAGAATTCAAATTCGGGGCAAAACCGCCTTCATCGCCAACTGCGGTATTGTAACCTTTGCCTTTCAACACCGTTTTGAGTGAATGAAAAGTTTCCGCACCCATTCGAAGTGCCTCGGCAAAATTGTTTGCCCCGGCCGGCATCACCATAAATTCCTGCAGATCCACATTATTATCAGCATGTGCACCGCCATTAATGATATTCATCATGGGGACTGGCAATGTGCGGGCATGGACACCGCCAATATACTGATAAAGCGGCAAGCCCAGTGCATTGGCAGCCGCCTTGGCAACAGCCATTGAAACGCCCAAAATTGCGTTGGCGCCCAATTTAGATTTATTGTCAGTGCCGTCCAATTCCAATAATATCTTATCGATCAAAATTTGTTCTGTGGCATCTTCACCAATAATTTCATCTGCAATAATTTCATTGACATTTTCAACCGCTTTTGTCACGCCTTTACCCAAAAATCGTGATTTATCACCATCACGCATTTCAATGGCTTCATGTTCTCCGGTTGAGGCGCCCGAAGGAACCGCTGCTGTTCCGCCGGCACCGCATTCCAACACCACATCGACCTCAACTGTCGGATTTCCTCTTGAATCAAGAATTTCACGTCCGAACACATCAACTATCGTCGTCATACTTTTTTCTCCTTTGAAATTAGTTTACATAGTTACTACGTCAGATTATATTATCTTTATCAAATAAGAATGCATATTCCTGGTCATCATAATATGAATAGACTTTTAAATTCAGCAATTTCTTCAATACCTTTAATCGATTACCAAGCGTGGCAACGCTTATTTCATAATAATTAGCGACTTCCTGCTGTGATGGTCTGTAAGGATTGATAGCGCAGGCCAAATATTCCAGCGCCGCGGCCCATGTTTCCAACTTTTTCATTGGTTTTAGATTGCCCTTACTCAGCATAACCGCTTCAGACCATAGGCGTGTTGCATAATCGATATAGTATTTATGATACTCATAATCCGTCATGCTGGTGATCACTCGTTTTTCAATGTTGAGCAAATCATCCGTAAAATATTTCCGACTGGTTGAAATATTCAATTGTTTTCGCAGTGCATCCCAATCAAAATAATTGGTATAATAGGTCACAAATCCATTAAAGGCTGTCTGTAAATAATTGACATGCCTGATTTTTGTTTCCAAATCTGCCGACGTTATTTTTGGATCAAAAAATTTGCCAAAATCTGTTTTTGGCATTTTTTCGGCCAGCAATTGTAATTTTTGCAGACCTGAGAGATTTGCACTTTCGGGCAATAACAGTTCTTCACCTTCGAATCGTTCCCTGGGATGATCTTCATAGGGATTGTCGTCTTCAAATTCGTCGTCGTTATCCATACCGAACTGTCTTTCAAGCTCGGCATATAATTCTTCCTCGTCAAATTCTTCATCAAACTCCGCATCCTCATATTCATCATCTTCATCAAAATCCAAATCCATTATTAAACGACTTGTAAAACTATTCGTAACCATTCGAGATATAAACGGATGGAAATCTTCATCGAAATTATCCAGCGTTTCGGAAGCGACAATCGCCAATTCGGCCAACTTGTTCTTCCTGGCAACGAAACTAATAAACGCAAAATCAGTCAATCGTTTTTTCAGAATCTTTAAAAATTCTTCAGTAAAAGCCTGTTTTATGACCTTGGCGACTAATTCCCGGACTCTCCTGATATCAATTTTTGATAAAGGTCCGGAAACACTGTAAAGCGCTTCATTGTAGTCATCCAGCAGGGGATCTATAAATTCAGGCTCAAGCAGCCAGCTTTGCTGTATTTCACGATGATTGAATAACGATTCGGTCTTGTAAACGAGGTCGTCCTTGTGTTGAAGTGTTTTTTCGCGAAATTGTTGAAATGAATCAGCCAGTTTCTCGCCAGGGCCATCATCATAACTCACATCATCAATAATTCGTCGAAACGCCAGGTATTCCAGCGGCAAGGCACGCTGCAATTTCACGGTTAATTCTTCAGCCTCTTTCACTTTATCAATTAAAATGTCTGCCGGCACTTCGACGATGAAAAATCCGGGTTCAAGTTTGAACTGATTTACAAATTCTCTAAATTCTTGTTTCGATTGAATAACACCAAACGAATCTTTGATGCCCAGTTCTGTGTTGGCGACAACATCAATACAAAATATTTCAGCATTTTTATCGGAAGCGGCAAATAAACATATACTGCTGCCAATCCCGTCAACAGAAGTCATATACGCTTTGTAAAATTTGAAGGCAGGTTCGTCAGTCGCCTGAGTTTGAGACACGTATTTGCCCAATTGAAAAATTCCCTGTTGAGCAGCGGTCTGAACCTGTTTGGATTTCGTGCGGCGAATAATTCTCTTTAGGATAGAAAACGCGCGCTGATGATGGCTATTTACAAGAATTTCGATAATTTTCAACTTGAGTTCATCATCCACCACGTCACTCAGAGGATCGGCGATGTTGAGCACCCGCTTATCCGCAGAATGATATGACAGATCATCCAGGCTTGCAATTTGACCATCGCGGTTGACCTGATGAAAATCTTCCAACAATTTTTGAATGAAAAACGGATTTTCTGAATTGTCCAACAAGTTTTCCAAAACCTGTCGCCCCAATTCGGCCGGATCTTTCAGGTTTTTTAAAAATTGCTCAAAATCTATTTCGCCGCCCAATCGCTGAATGGTTGTTGAGACAATCAATTTCATTTCATCGGTCATATTTGGGTCTTTTATCATATTCATTAATTTATTAACAGACTCTTTTGCCTCAATATCACCCAACAGATATAGCAGGAACTTTGCCCGATCATCATTTTTCTTTTCAATGAGATTAAATACCAATCTGGATACATTGGATTTATTTTTCTTTAATTGATCCAGAATATCATTATATTCATACTCATTTAGTTTTTCAGAGTATAATTTTTCAATTATTTTTAGTAATTTTGATTCATTCATAATTAACCCAATTAAATGAATATTTATTATTTGAAATACAAGTAGGCCAACGCCGCAGTAATTGCTCCACTCAATGAACACACAGCATTAACCACATCATTGTCAAAACTTTGAAAGCCGGATACGCGACGCGTTTCAAAGGTTTCGCAATGAGTCTTTTTTTCAGTTATTTTACCACAGTTCGGACACTGGTATTGCGCCTGAACTGTCGCTCCGAGAACACTGTCCACAAGACTTCCGACCAGGCCGGATAAAACGACGGTAAAAAAAACTGGAGCCGCCTTCTCCAAATGATGATATCTCGCAGTAGCCAGGCTTCCCAGAAAAACAATGACAAAACTTCCGCCAAGAGCGCCGCTCAATCCCAGCATTGATACGCCTCCGGAGGTGCCGGGCGCGACTGCCTGAAAATTCAAAATGTTTCGGGGTGATTTCTTTGAAAAAACACCAATTTCTGTTGCCCATGTATCGGCTGTAACAGCAGCGACAGCGCCAATAAATGCAAAATACCAGACGTCATTGGGGAAATAATTCCAGAGAAGAACAATAGTTCCGGCAATCCCCCCATTGGCCAACACCTGGCCGATATCACGTCTTCCACCTTTTTGAAATGTATCTGCAAATTTTTGCTTCCACTTCTTGCCCGTCTTTGAAAGCACACTCGAAAGCAAAAAGAACAATAAAATGGGCAGGCTGAATTCCCAATTGCCGGTACCAAACACGACAACCCCCAACAAAAATGTCGATACAGCTCCGCTGCCGGACAAAAAACGCATTCGCAGAGAAATCCCGGCAATAAGCATGGCGAACAGGAGACCATACGTGAATATTAAATTCTGACTCAAACCATGGGTAAGCACAAAGTGCAGGCTAAATGCAGTACCCAGGGGCACGGTTAAATTATCCGAACCTTTATAAGAAATCGACTCGCAGCCTGTAGCCACTATCGAAACAATGGTCGCAAGCCACAAAATTTCCGTGATACTTAATGTCTGATACGTCGCAGTATCAAAAAAGATCAGCCCAATGGCAATAATAATAAATGTTGTCGCCCACATTGCCAGCGATCCCTGCATGGATTTCACTTCACCTGAGACCCGATACAGAACCGGCCTTTTGATATTCTCCCCCACGATGGCTGCAACAGCATCAGAAATGGCCATCACCAGCATGGAAATCACCAGGATTACTTTATGCTGATTCCATAATAATAGTGTCAATATAAAAAATGAAACCGGGTAAAATACAGTTCCATAACTAATACGCGATGTCGCATGCATGCCCGGCATCCACTTATTTTTAATGCTGATATAATCTAAAAAGCTAAAAATTCCGGAAATTAATAATAATGGGTAATAGGTTTCGAGCAAAAAAGGTGTCAGTGCGATGAGTATGCCGGTTATAATGTGAACAAATTTTCTTGTCGTCCTAATCTTAAAATTCAATTTCCTTCTTAACAACTCTGAAAATCCAATCACCAAAAGAAGCCCAACAAATAAAACTCCAGTCCAAATCCAATCCATTCCACTCTAACATTCAAATTTATTATTGATTTTAAGTCATTTTTTTGTTATAATATTTAAGCATTTTTTCATTTAAAGTCAATAAATATTTATCATTTTTTCCAGACATGAAAGGCTGATGCCAGCGAATCAGCCTATTGTGCAAAAGTTATCCACATTCACAAATGGAGCAGACCAGCATTATAGTTATGATCGATATATTTACTATTTTGTAAAATGTTAAATAAATATTAAACATTACAGTTACCTAAAACAGGAAAAACATTCATTGCGCAGACCCCATCATTCTATTTTATCTATTCAACTGTTATTATTATACTTGAAAGTTTTCAAAAAACCTCAGCACTAAATATGGCAATGTCTTTTTTGTAACAAACTACATATTGAACTAATACATTGATCAGTATTTTCAATGTTCGGAATCTTATATTTATTGAACCAAACCGGTTATCCACTTATAAACAAGTTATCCACATAACCACAAGATGTAGTTATTTACTAATTGAAACATACTAACCGGCTTTTTTATGGGCTTTTAGCAATTTTTGGGAAAAATCAAATATTGTTTTTTTTCACTACCTGACACTTTTAAGATTATGTTCGGTAGTGCTGTCATTCCCGTACCACAGGCATTCCCTTCGGTCACATGTTTTAAGCGGGAATCTCCTGAAATTTTTAAAATGGATGCCCGATAAAAGCCCAGTCTGTCATCCTTTATAAATTTAATGGAAGCTGGACATGGCATTCGGGCATGACAATTGGATCAAAAATGTCATTTTGGAAAAAGTGTCCGGTAGCAAGTTTTTTTTTAATTTAAAACAGAAAAATAGAAAATCTTTGATGATAATAATTAAATCACAGATACAGCAATATAGCACTACGATGGGTGTTCACTGTGATGTTGACGAACAGCAAGCAATATGTGTCTTCCAAATCAATTTGAAAATAGCATCTGATTATTAAACCTGCGGGGTGGCTTCATGAATAAGAAACTGCTGCTTTTGATTATCGACGGGAATGAGCGTTCTGACCATTTAAAAGAAGGTCTTGAAGCAAATGACTTTGAAGTTATTTCAGCAAAGGATGGCCAACAAGGATTCGAACTTGCCAGAAAAACCGAGCCCAATTTAATTCTTGCGGCAATGCAACTGCAACATTTGGATGGAATTGATTTGTGTTACATGATTCGGCAAAATACGAGTTTGTCGGCGACGCCATACATACTGATAAGCGAAAATATTGGACCGGAGGAACGGATAAATGCGTTCCGAAGCGGCGTCGATTCCATTGTCCCAAAATCGATTTCCATTCGGGAGCTAAGCACTCGCATCGAAACATTGATCAAACGATTCGAGTTGGTCAACAATGTCATTCTGCAACCAAACCAGTCCATAATCGGCACATTGGCAGATTTCCGGCTCGTTGAAATTCTTCAAATGCTGACTATGAATGTAAAATCCGGCATGCTGACCATTTACCATCAAAGCCAGCGAGGACAAATCGCGATTTTTGAAGGCAAGTTAACCTGGGCCAAATTAGAGCCCCATCAAGGTGAAGAGGCTGTCCAAAAAATGGTTTTTTGGAAAGAAGGCGTTTTTGTTTTTGAAAAAGATTTAATCCAGTCAGATACGAATATTACGAAACCAACCATGCAGCTCATTCTGGATTGCTGCCAGCTCATAGATGAAACAACGCTCAAAACGCAATAATCCTGTAATTGAATGAGTCACCTTTCCCAGTTTTGAAACAGATTTCACTTGATCTCCAAAATAAGTGGATTCGCTAAAAATTCCGCGCACAATTATATTTATGCATAAGTCCATCCATTTCAATATATTAATTTAACTAACATTATCCATTATTTTAATTTCATTCTATTTAAATCTATTTTTATTAAATTTTTCAACATCCGGTTCGATGTATTAGATATGGCATATTAATTGCATTTTCAGTCGGTGAAATAAAAAACCTGTAACTACTATTTCAGATAAATGAGGTGCTGACGTGATGAAGAGAAGTAAATTTTTGGTTTTAAAATTAAGTATTACCCTCCTGGCTATTGCGCTGTTTTCCGCGACAGCTATTCCGAAATACTTTGATTTGAGTCGACAGAATGAGGCCAACCAGTGTCGGGCCAATCAGATCATTGTGGAAACTGCCCTTGCAGTGGCCTACGCGGAGAGTCTTTCCATGGGCGTTAAACATTATCCTGAAAAATTGACTTCGAATATGTTCGAAAATGGTCGCATCCCCACGTGTCCCATCGATGGTGAGCCCATTCAATTCGATGCAGAAACAGGCGTGGCGTATTGTCCACATCATGCGCCCGATCATTCGAGAGAGCTGGTGAAATAAATGTTTTTAAGATAATGATTGCTGTATCAGGTGGGATATTAACAACATCTTGGAAAAGCCGCTTCACGGATGAAAGTAATAGACCGCTTCGAATGCAGTCCGCAGAAAATATATCCCCCTCAAATATATTTTTACCTCTAACGATTTAGTTTTATTTTATATTTATCCAATTTTCGATATAACGTGGTTCGACCAATTCCCAATTTATGAGCCGTGAGTGACATGTTATAATTATTTAACTTCAGAGCTTGTTTGAGAATTTCCTGTTCAATTTCATCGAGCGGGACGATCTGGTTGCAGAATGTCACCGCTTTTTTCATGTCCATGGCCACTCCGCCCGTGTTTCCATTTTGGTTGTGCGTTACGATGGAAATGGGCAGGTGTTCCGGACGGAGGGTATCGCCATCCACCATAAGCATGGATCGTTCAATGACGTTCTCCAGCTCCCTCACATTTCCCGGCCAGGGATAATTCAAAAAATAATCGATAACATCGCCGGCAACATTTTTAATGACTGTATTATTCTTTTCATTAAAATTCTCCACAAATCTGCTCACCAGTGCAGGAATATCATCCTGTCGGGAGATTAGCGCAGGGATCTGAATCGGAAATACATTGATAAAATAATACAGATCTTTTCTGAAATTTCCCGCCCTCACTTCAGCGTCCATTTTCTTCGATGAACTGGAAATGATACGGACGTCCAGTGATATTGGATGCTCGCTTCCTACCGGTGTAAATGTTCTCTGTTTCAATATTTCAAAAAGCTTGCCCTGGGCATATCTGGATAATTCGCACACTTCATCCAGGAACACAGTGCCGCTGTCAGCCTGTTCCAGTTTTCCCGGTATCCTTTTCAAGGTGCCGCTTCCCACTTCGTACTGTGTTCCAAACAGTTCTGCATCGATGACCGTATCAGGCAAGGCAGAACAATTGAGAACCACGAAGGGATTATTTTTTCGGTGACTGTTAAAATGAATGGTTCTGGCGATGAGTTCTTTGCCGGAGCCCGCGCCGCCGGAAATGGACACCGACGCCTCACTTGGAATGACCCGTTTTATTTGTCTTAAAACTTCCTGCATGCGGCTGCTGAATGTGACCAGATTATCGAGTTTGTATTTTTCATCCAGTGACTTTTCAAGGTAGTCGATTTTTTGCTGCATTTGCCGGACATTCAACGCGTTCTTCAGCACGAATTCGAGGCGCCCCCAGTCAACCGGTTTATTCAGAAAATCATACGCCCCTAATTCCAGGGCATGATTCACAATATTTTTTCGACTGTCGCCTGTTAATATGACCACCGGAACATCAGCATCTTTTTCTTTGATCTTTTGAAGCACCTGCAATCCATTCACTTCCGGCATGATAAGGTCGAGTAAAACCACATCAAAATTTTCCTTTTGAATCATTTCCATGGCGGACAGGCCTTCATTTGAAACGGATACCCGGTAGTTGTGCTTTTCAAGAATTTCACTCATCAAATGGGTAAAATCCTTTTCATCATCAATAACAAGGACACCAAGACGTTTGTCCATTCCCCTAATCTCCTGATAAAATTAATAAACAAGTTGTTTAACACGCAGGGCTTCCTGCAGACTTGTCTCGCCGGCGCTCATTTTTTTCAGCACTTCATCGAATAAATTCGGATTTTTCATTTTGTGCAAATAGTTTTGAATTCTTGTCGACGACGCTTTTTTTATAATCAAGGATCGAATCGTATCATCAAACATGATGAACTCGAACAATGGAAAACGATCTTTATAGCCGGTCCCCCGACACTTTGCGCATCCGCTCCCCGCATAAAATTTCATTTCCAATTTCATGCGACTATCTGTCAAGCGCTTGACTTCGGCGGAATTTGGCTCGTACGCTTTTTTACAATTTTGACAAATTCGCTTGACCATAATTTGCGCCATCATTCCTTTTGAAGAATCAGCAACCAGAAACGGATCATTGCTCTGATGCGCAAGAAATTCCAGTGCTTTTGCAATAGTAACGCTCGGCAGCGTTGAAAAAATCATTTGGCCTTTCAGCGCCATATTCGCGACGGAATCGAGAATTACCCTGGAAGTAAATCCGTCAATTGCAATGACATCTGCATCCTGGCGGAATATCGCCTCCAATATTTTATCCGGTGTTGTTTCATTCTGATAGGTAGGCTGAAATTGACGGAACAGATCGCTGGGGCAGTATACCTCCCGTTCAAATGTCACAACATCTTTATTTTGTCCACTCAGCTCGCTCAACGTTGCGTAAAGTGAGGTTGTTTTTCCGCTCTCAATTGTTCCGGCGAACCAAACGATGCCTCGTGTCTGGTTAATCAAGTCCATAAAACTTTCGTATTGATTGGCAGGCACACCCAGATCTTTCACCGTTTTCAATGTATGCGGTCTCATGACTTTCAATACGATGCTTTCGCCATAAACGGTCGGCAAAGATGTGACATTGAAATGAATCTCTTTCGTATCAATTCGGAGGTAGAAGCTACCAATCTGGGGAATATCACAACGGTTAATATCCAGGTAAGCCAGATTTTTCACTGTAGAAATAATGGTTTCCCGAAGATTTTCGCTATGATTGTAATATTCTTTTAAATCACCATTGATGCGAAATCGAATTTTCAGGCTTGACTCTGTTGGCTCCAGATGAATGGTGCTGGCATTTTCATGCACGGATTGAACCAGAAAAAGATGCACAAGATGTGAGACCGACATTTCATCAGAGTACCGGTAGACTTTTTCATCTTCGCTAAAAAGGGTTGAGGGATCATTGAGATAGTCAGTTTCTTCGGGAACACTGAAAATAGTGTGCGCATCATCATGATCATCAAAATTGGGTGAACGATAATAGTAGTCAATCGCTTCTTCGATATCCTCAGACATGCACACGACAGGCTTCACCTTCAACCCGGTGGACCGACTCACCGCGTCAATCGCGATGAGGTCCAATGGATTTGACATGCCGACAGTAATTGTTTCTTCGGTGCGATAAAGAGGCAACAACTTATAGGTTTTGGCGACAGTTTCCGAAACCACCTGAATGGTTTCCATGGGCACGTGAATACTTTTCAATTCAACATGCTGAACACCTAATTGACTGCCAAGCGCTTTGATAATATCATTTTCATCAATGAACCCCAGCTCCACCAGGCTTCTCCCCAGCAATTTCTGTTTTTGCTTCTGATGATTCAGCGCTTCCTCAAGCTGATCCCGGGTTATCAAACATTGTTTGACCAGGAAATCCCCCAATAATACATTATCATTTTTCAATTACGTCACCCTGTGCTCTTTTTGGTCCATCAACACATTATCTGTTTGACCGCGATTTGCCTTTTCCTTTCTTATCTGTTACGCCCTTTGTGATTTCATAAATTGTGTTCGAAACATGCGAATCACTATTGCTCCGTCCGGTTTCTTTGAAAATCTCAATACTTAATTCTGATAATTGTCCTAATAATGCTTCACTAAATCCATTAAACTGTGATGACATATTCCATGCTCCCCTTAAGTTAGAGTGTCAATAATGTAAATACGAGTTGTTTACCCTTGATGAAAATCTGATCCACATTTAACGAACTGGGGAATCGATGTGTACGTAACGATACGAAAAGTTGAGTTAAAAGCAACGCGGTTCTCCCCTCCCACATCAATCAATTTCCCGAGAATGAACCCTCAAAAAAAAATTAAATTGTATGTTGCAACCAAATTATTATTTTGAAAATTGATTCTGAAATAGAATCAGATTGATTAGTACTTAATTTAATATAAAATATACGCGTGGAAAAACTGCAGGATATTTTGTCCACTGAAAATGTAACAAATTGCTCCCATCGAAAGAAATGGGCCAAAGGGGATTTTATGATCGCCATGCGGACCCTTCCATAACATTACGAGAACTCCAATAGGTGCTGCCAAAAAGAATCCAATCATCAATGCCATAAGAACACCTGTCAAACCTAAATAGGCTCCGATCATGGCTGCTAACTTAATATCCCCCCCGCCCATACTTTCTTTTTTAAATAACAAATTCCCCAAAAATGCAATGGCGATTAATACGCCAGCCCCGACAACTGCGCCTGATAATACTTCAATAATAGAATCACTTGCCAAAAAAATTGTGAGCAGCAACCCCGTAACCAGTCCGGGAATTGTGATCACATTGAGAATTAATTGGAAATCTAAATCAATGAAACTAACTATTATCAGACAAAAAATCAGTACACTGTAAATAATGAACTCCACTGTCAATCCATACTTTGAAAATAGGGCGGTTAATAGTATTGCGCTCGTAAATTCAACAATTGGATAACGTATGGATATTGCACCTTTGCACGCGCGACATTTCCCACGTAAAAACAGGTAACTGAAAATTGGAATATTATCGTACCAATGTAGCTGATAACCGCAATGTGGACAATTAGAAGGAGGTAAAACAATCGATTTTTGCCTGGGTAAGCGATAAATACAAACATTTAAAAAACTTCCTATTAAAGCGCCAAAAGTAAATACAAACACCCAACGTATATCGACCATTTTACCTCACAATCACAAAACCTTCTCTGTTTCTTCAATTTCCTGAACGCGCTGTACGGCGCTGGTTAATGTATAACCCTGATCAAGAAATTGTTTTACCTTTCTGAGCACATCAACATCTTTAAAAGAATATCTTTTGAACTCACGTGATCCCATGGTAATCATCTTGGGTCGGATGATACCTTTCAATTCCCAATAGTAAAGTTGTCTTAGGCTGATGTCTAATTTTCGTGTGACCTCAGAGCTACTTAAATATTCTCCTTCATTCATTTTCTCATTTCCCTTACTTCATTCAACATTACACACTATACTACTCAGTTAAAACATTCACGTAACTTCTTGTACACTATTATCGGTTCACACTTAAATAACTTAACACCACACACAAAAATTTTCGTATCAGCCTAAGACAACAATTTTATAAATAAACGAACTCACCTCTCTTCATTATTATTATTCATTCTTTTTGATTGAACATCAATGTTTAAGCAATTTGTGTTCCTTTATACTTTCAAATTTACATCTATCTAATTTTACTAATTTTAAAACATAATTCATTTTACTCAAATTTGATTACCATCGAATCAATTCAACGATTTTGTTGAATTCTCAATTGAATTAACAAATAGTTGAAATACCACAGATGTGTAAGCCATTAAAATAATGACAATTATTAGCTGTCTTAATTTTCGACACCCAAAACCACAATTTTGACGGGATTTTCGATAGATATTACAATATTACCGAAGAGTAATGATTCTGATTGAGGTGAAGGATTTTAGAAAGGAACTAACTAAAAATCGGGAAGCGTTTAGTAACTGACAACTCTTATTCTGGGCATTCTTGGCAGAAAAATCACAAAAGATAAAATTAAAAAATCAACTAAAATCCAAACAGAAAATTCCAATTATCAAACTTTATTCGAAAATGCAGGACCAAATGGCTGTGTCCTGGTTTGATTTTTTTGTATTTGGAATTGTAATTTGCGTGTTATTTGGTTGCTGAGTTTCGTAATTTCCGGTTTATCCGGCTCAGGTCGATAGGATAAAAAAAACACAATTGGAACAGACATATTGAACAAAGTAGAGACAGAACGCGCGTCAAGCGCTGTTTACGATTGTTGAAAATAATTGGATCAGTTTTTTTATTATTCTGGAAAATACTTGAATTTGAGTCCGTTCCACCAATCTTCCAATTTCGGACCAATCCAGAAAGCGAATATTCCCAATAATAAACCGGCGATTAAATCAATCACGTAATGATGGCGTAAATACACTGTCGAAACAATGAGTAAAATGACAGCAGGGAGCATGATCCAGAATAACCATTTCAAATACCGCCAGGCAAAAAACAAGGATACGAAACTCACTGCACAATGAAGCGACGGGAAGGCGCCGCGACTTGAAGAAGCAGTTAGCATGACATCTTTAATGGAATTGAGATGCTGGCCCTGCAGCGTCACGGTAAACATCGGTTGCAATACAATTCGCGGGGGTGCGGCAGGAAAAATAACAAACAGAAAATATCCAATATAATAACAGATTATTGTCGTGACCAGGGTGTATCGAAATTCCTGGTATCGTTTCAAGAAATACAGAACGAGCGCCACCACAATGACCAGAATGAAATAATTTGCATACGCTGCGATAAAAATATCGGTGCGCTGCGGAGTGATGAACTTCTCCGCCCAGACACATGGCTGCACGCCAAACAGCCAGTCATCAATTTTGATGAGCCAGTGCTGCACGTCATTCTGATTGGCAAAATGAACAGTGTCATGTAAGTTTGTGTAAATAGCGATGCAAAATCCGAATGGTAGCCAATCGCGTAATATCATCCAGTTTTTTTTGAACTTAAGAATGAGCATGAAAATTGCAAAAACACCAATAGTCACCCATAGCCGCTGCCAATCGCCCAAAATACGCGTCGGCATTTGGTCGCGAAGCAAAAAGTAAAAATACGCTTTGGAGGTCAGATACACCATGGGAATAAAGAAAAGAACAGCAATCGCCTCTTCGAGACGCAAAGAGAGAAATCGATCAAATAGCTTTTTCATTAAAACAAGCTTCCTGTTGCACATATTACATGATATCACTATGGCGCTGAATAGTAATCGCCAAATCCGTTATTATAAAATAAATTGCTTTGTAAATCCGTGATCGTTACATTTCCAACTGTGTAAATTCCCCAGGTCTGACTGTATTGAATTATACAATTACGAATTATTGGCGAAAGGCGATCGCAATAAATCATTCCTGCTTGCATGCTATTGCCTCCCCCGTAAGAAATTTCACAATTAACCAGACGACAGTTTTGGGCGGACGCTGTATTTCCAAAATAAATGGAATTCCAGAATCCCATTATCGGTCGGCTGCCCTGAATAAAAATTTTTGAAGAAATTCCTTCCGCAATAAAACCACCCTGAGATGTGACTTCAAATCCGCTTTGCTCTGTCATCAGCACCGTCACACCGGAGGCCAGTGTTACAATGCATCCCTGGATTTGGATGGTATCTACCACTTTATACGGAATCCCCAAATCCTGCCAGTAACCATCCCGCATCACCGGGGGCGATTGAGGTGTCCCGCGCACTTCAATTACATCCTCTCCATTTCCGTTGTATTGCCCCAACGGAATATTGGCCGCAGCGTTCGCTGACACAGAAATAGGCGCTCTTAAATTTTCAGTCACGACATTCTTTGTAAATATCCGCGGAGAGAATTCCCCTTCAATATAAATACCATAATTAATACTTTTCTGAATGCTGCAATTTGAAATATTCGGGGAGGCGTTCTCCAAAATTAAATTGGCTGGATATCGGATATTTCGTCCACCCTTTTCTATGTAACAATTATTGAAGCTGCATTCTGCGCTATTGGCTGTAGCGGTTATATAAATTCCATTCCAGCTTCCGATTTCATCGCCGGTGAAAATAATGGGGGAAAATTCGCCGTTTGCCTGCAAACAGCCGCCCTGGGAAATAGTCAATCCCACATCGCCCTGGAAATTCATTTCAATTCCGGAATTGAGGATCAGTGTTTTCGATTTAATCTCAAGCTCATCCACAATCAGGTAAGGGATTTCATGCCTGTACCACATATCATTGGAAACAATTTCACCGTCTGTTATTTTGATATAATTTATTGTATTATTCAAATATTCATTGCTTCCAATGAATGAAATATTGGACGCAAACGATTCTATCGGAGCGCTATCATTTTCTGAAATAGTATTGCTGTGAAATTCAACCCGCCTGCAATCACCATACAATATCACTCCGCTCGAAGCGCTGTTGGAAATGGTACATCCGTGAATGGCCGGCGCACTGTTATCGCAGTAAATCATGCCTGGGCGTTCAGCATCACCTCCACCATATTCGATGGTGCAATTGACAAGTTTGCAGCTATCATCCATTGCTTTATCATCAAAGTAAATATATTTCCAGTCTCCCTTTTTCTGGCTACCGGCGCTGAAAGTTATTGACGATTCCGAACCATCCGCAATAAGACCGGCGCTGTCCAGGATACTGAGCGAAGCGCCCTGCCCAAATGTTATGTTCGCGCCGGCTTCAATTTTCAATACTGCATTGGTGATACGCAGCGATGAAGTAATGTTGTGCACTTTATCCGCAGTCCAGGTTTCGGAGCTGGTAATATCTTCAGCGTGATTTACTGTATCGGTGACGACACTTTGGGGCGATACAGTATTTTCACTTGTGCATCGAATTACGGCGAATAGCCCAAGCACGAAAAATCCGAGTATTTTTGTCTGGATTTTCAGACTCAAAACACCATCTCCTGATTTGGTTTTAGTTGTTTTTCACTAATATTATCACTGTGATTTTCCAGCGCGATCCCCTTTGCTAACCTGGATTATTCATTGTAATGCATTAAGGAATCCAGATAGCCTGAATGGTGCTTAATTCCGAATTCATTATATCTAACTTTGTTAAATTTCATATATCTGATTAAATTCATTAATAACATTAATCTAAACATCTTTTGTTTGAAATTTGTGAATAATTCAGGCTAAAAGAACGCCATACAAAATTTTTAACATGCGTCACTCCTGAAGCCAGATAAAATACAAATACCAAATAAGCGATTGAATACAAGAACAATATTCAAAAATTCAAACACCTGTTCTGCCATGAGTTTGCTTTTTTTTAAAAACTAAAATCCGGTTTTTGGACGCCTTGCGCCGAACTGGGCAGCGCACGGCGCGTTTTTGGTCACATGCTGTTGCAATAGTTCGCACCATAGTGCAGAAAAAGTACGACAGCTATTGCTGCCATCCAAACCTTCGACTTTTGAAAATGAAGCATATTCGCATTTCAAATCACAAAATTTAATTCGCGATGATTTCACACCTGCATTCTCCTGAGCCATAGTAATCTCCTGATCTTATTCATCATATTCGGTTCAAAATGTTCATGCGAGGCTGCACTTGACAAATATCTGTATTTCTCAGTCACGCACCGGAATGGTATGACCGTACACCTCGATAAATTCACTGATACCCTGGTACGTTAGCTGTGCTGCCTGTGAAATGTTTTTCTGCAATCTCATCACCTCATTATCTTCTGCATTATCAAAATAAAAATACTCGATGACAGCCATTACAATGCCCCTCGATTCACGCCAAAATGCTCGTTCATCATGGAATTCATCGCAAAACAAGCCCCGCGATTTTGTCGGAAGCCGCAACAACGAATTGTTCAAAGCGGCAGCTAATTTCCTGCCAAGATTGGCCAGGGAATGATGCCATACCTCATAACCAAAGGCTTCTCCGCCATTGGAGTTGGCATGAATAGAAACGGCAATATCTGCGTCGCAGTAACGGATACCCATGGCATCTGCATTGATCGCCCTGTTGATATCCTGACCTACATTCCAAACGCTCTGGGGCGCGCCCACATCTCTGAAAAAAAGATGTGAACCTTCCATCCATTTCTGCTTTCCACTCTCCCCGATTTCCTCGTTGAAAAAATCCCGGTTCATAAATACGCTAAATCGAGAGTCTTCATCTAACAGAACAAACAGTTCCCGGGCGACCAGCACCGTCCAGAAATCCTCGACAACGCCAAAGTAGCTGCGGCGCTGCGTCATCCAGTGCCTGTATTCTTCATTATAATAAATGCCGTGGCCAGCGCTTAAATATATTTTGAAAATTCTTTCGGACATTGTCTATCAATTCAATTTAATATCATTAATTTTGATTATTCCGCTTTTTCTCAATGGCATGAATGGTTCTCATTGTTTCGATATCCCAGCTTGATAGTAGCCAATTGTCATAGCCTGCATTTTCAGCATACCAGGGCTGGGAATTAAAATATTCTTTGAGCCACGGGACATCAAACTCCCGACCATATTTTGCAAAGAATGAGTTTCTCAGAATGATTAATTCTTCTTTTGTCATGTCCTTCAGTTCATCCTCGGATGGCGGCTCAAGATAAAATTCAGGCGGAGAATAGAGCCCAACCGGTTCGCTATATTCGTATCGTTTAATCAGGCGGTCATCGTATGCTCGACTGGATTTATCTACGACACCGAACCAGTCATCGCTCAGATATGTACGGATAACAATATAATCAGGGTAAAACGACCAGAATGATCCGATGTTCAGCGGCAACTGAAATTCATTTTCAGCTCGGGCTTCATAATCCTGCCTCACCCATTTCATCAAATCGATATACCACGATTCCTGATTCGACGAATCGTAAATTGAGGGCGGTTTTTTCACAATGAAATTGAACGTGATTTTAATTTTAATCTCTTCGTTCGGATCAAAATTCAGATCCCAAACATTTAAATAACCAATTCCCGTGCCATTATCCGCGCTCCACTGCACTCCGGTCGTCTCAACATAATTTGTACACGGAATCATCTTATTGATATTTGTGATCTGCGTATTATTTACAAAGACATTGAATTGCTCAAACCGATCGCAATATTCCTGGCCTTCAATCATCTGCACATCAAAGCCGGCAGGAAACCCGACGCGATGAAACAAGGCCTGGTCGCGCATGTTTTTGAGCACAGCCCTGTACTCCACCATCCATATACCAAGCGGATGATGATACAAATCCACTTCTTCATTGACCATTTTTATTTCCTCGCAGGAAACAAACATAACCTGTCGATTTTTGAGCGGACGGATTGGACCGATCAGAGCATCCGCTCGCTGTGGGCAGATTAGGATAAACACAATAAAAGTAATAGCAGCATTTCGCAAGAAAATCATAGCAACAATCCTCTTTTTCGCATGTCAGAATCGATTAGTTCAGATTGAAAATATTTTTGCTGAAGCACTAAGAATTCGGCCAATCAATATATTGGTATACATTATTCAGACTGTACAATATCCGTCACCGTCTATAAGATATGACCTATTTTCGTCCATAAAAATTGAATTGAATGAAAATTTTTCATTTTTTATTTAAAAAATAAAATCCGTGTAATAAATTTGTTCAAAATATGATTTTTTGAAATAAATAAATTACCAATGTGTATTTTAATTAATAACTATCACTTGAGCCTGTTTTACCCCCTGAAGCCAAAACGACATAAATTTTTGTTTTTTATCTTCTTTTAATTCCTAATAAATGTAATTTCATATTTTTTTCATGCAATATAAATTACCCATATTTTTAAGTAAAACAAAGCAAATAAAAGTTGATTATTCTTTGTAACATTATTATTTGCGGCATGACATTTGCAAAAATATATTTTATCAAACAGGCCATCAAAAAAAACAAGCCAATCATCGAAAACTTCAGGAGGTCGCCTGTGTTTCGTCTTAATCTTTCCTTCAACAAAAGCCCGGCGCGAACAAGTAAAGATTCAATCTTACACCGCTTCATTGAATTTGATCCAGAAAATTTAGAAAAACTAATGAATCAGTTTTCCCAGCAGAAAAAACTGATCGAAGACCTCGAAAAGTCAAATGAAGAATTGGAGGCAAGGTTAAATGCCTTCCAGGACATCATTTTGAAATATGAATCAATTTTTCGGGAAGAAATTAGCCTTTATCGATTGCACAAATCTAAACTCACAACAATCGAAAAAGCATTCGAAAAATCTGAATCATTCAGCAAAGAAATTGAGCAACAAATTACATCCTTTGTCGATACCTATACAACCCAAGAAAACAAGAACAGCCGATTTCACTCCCTGAAGCGCATTATTCTCCGATTCTTCCACCAAAACAAACTGAATAAAAAAGATACCCTTTTAAAGCTGAACGAGATTAATGGCATCATCAGTGATAAACAACAACTTCTGGAACGATATCATTGGGATGTTAAAAATTGGCAAAAAAAAATGTCCATATCCATTTCCAACTCCGAACCACATAGTATGATAAAGCAAGTTGTTGGTTTATAATATATAAAATTCAAAAAATAGAATCAATAAAAAACTCAATGCTAAAATTTTTAGTGTTGAGTTTTTTTTTGCCTACTCCAAATATTCACTACCGGACACTTTTCAAATTATGTTCGGTAGAGCTGTCATTCCCGTAACGTAGGCGCTCCTTTCTTTCGCATGCCTGCACAGCCACATTGAATAATTAAATGAGTGCAGGCTTTGCTTTTTGTCGTAGATGCGCCATCTTTTTGGAGGACGGGAATCTCCTAAAATTTTGTCAAATGGAAACCCGATAGAAGCACAGTCTGCATTCCCTTAAAATACAATGTAACTGTAAAGGCATTCGGGCATGACAATTTGATCAAAAATGTCATTTTGTAAAAAGTGTTCGGTAGCGAAACCAAATATTAAATTTTTATTGCAGAAATAAGTTTTTGTTAATTTTTTTAATATTTCAACCGAATGTTTAATATGGCCAAAAAGTAAAGTGATAACCCAGCGTGGCAAAGCCGCACATAATAATACTTGATGAGCGATTCATATTTAATTCTTTTGCACAAATTATCAAAAGTTGCTCGGTAATAACATAAATTAAATCGAGCCATTTGAATTTCACTTTATAGTCTGATGATGTAATTCTGACTGGTTAACATTCGTATAATCATTTTTATGTGATCAGTCGAATTTAATGAATTCACCCCCAAAAAAAATAAATAAAATGCTTTGAATAATGAAATGAATTTTATAAATTATACAACATTACAAAAATCGCAACCAGCAGTAATCCATTTAGAGTCGAACGACAGAGATTACATGAAATTATTAGCCGAACTCTTTGAACAAAAATACGGGATTCTTCCGAAAAAAATAGTACCACTTAGGAGCGATGGATCAGACAGAAAAATATACCGCGTCTTTTCCGGCCGGGATACGGTTATTGGCATTATCGGCAACAATTACGATGAGAACGCTGCATTTCTTTCCTTTTCCAATCATTTCAGAGAACGCGGACTTCGGGTACCTGAAATTTTCATCCAGGATTTGGAGGCCGGCGCCTATCTTGAAGAAGACCTTGGCGACGACACACTGTTTTTATGGATGATGAAAATCAGAGACCAGCACGGACTGACGGAACAGGTGAAAGAGATGTATCGCCAGGTCATTAAATACCTTCCCAAGTTTCAAATATCCGAAGGTCGAAATGTTGATTATTCTCTTTGTTACCAGCATGATGAATTTGGGGAGGAATCCATGCTGTGGGATTTGAATTATTTCAAGCATCGATTCCTGGATGAATTTTACAAGCTTCCCATGGACGCCGCATCGCTGGAAACTGATTTCAACACCCTGATGGGCTTTCTTCTTGAAGAGGACAGGAGTTTTTTTCTCTACAGAGACTTCCAATCCCGTAACGTGATGATTAAAAACAACCTGCCCTATTTCATCGATTATCAATCAGGCAGGCACGGCGCGCTGCAGTACGATGTCGCCTCTCTCCTGTATGATGCCAAAGCTGATTTACCGGAGTCATTTCGGGAAGAACTTATTCATGTATATTTAGAAGAAGTGCAAAAATATGCAGATGTAAATTCGGATCGATTCCTGAAATATTTTTATGGATTTGTGCTCATCAGAATTATGCAGGCATTTGGCGCGTACGGATATTTAAGTGTCGTAAAAAAGAAAAAACATTTTTTCAAAAGCGTGCCATTTGCCATCAGCAACCTAAAAATATTGCTGGATAAAAAATTACCGATTCTCGAAAAATTACCGGTATTAAGAAAAGTCTACTCGAATCTGGTGTCAGATGAATCATTGACAAAGTTTGAAAGGGACGATGATTAATCTTATAGTCGATATTTACAGTTTCGGATTTCACTATTCAGGGATTCCATCAGATGACTCAGGAAATAATGGAGGCTTTGTTTTTGACTGCCGGTTCATTCCCAATCCAGGACGAGAGCCGCAATACATGAATCTGACCGGTCGGGACGCCGCTGTCATTGAATTCCTCGAAAAACATCATGAAGTGGACCAATATTTCAGCCATGTAGCGAACATTGTAGACATGGCGATCGAAAATTATTCGCAACGGGAATTCAATCATCTGATGGTATCATTTGGCTGCACCGGGGGACAACATCGTTCCGTCTATTTTGCGGAACGGTTACTCAAATATTTATCCGATAAAAAGATCAATGCTCGAATCCATCACATGGAGCAGAATTTTTAGGTGTTAAACATATTTAAGAAAAACAAAGACTTTTAGCCGCACCATGAAAGCGATGATTCTCGCTGCCGGATACGGCACACGACTGAGACCTCTGACCGACACAATCCCAAAAGCTTTGGTGGAAATTAATGGCACACCATTGATTGAATTGGTGATCAAAAAATTAATTGCCGCCGGCGTCCGGGAAATTGTCATTAACCTGCATCATTTCGCTGATCAGATTGTTAATTTTATTGAAATTAACGATAATTTTGGGACCACAATTCATTTCTCACACGAGCAGAAAATTTTAGGCACCGGTGGCGGCCTGTTGAAGGCATCAAAGTTTTTGAAAAATGAAATGCCATTCATCCTCCATAACGTGGATATCATATCGAGCGTGTCACTCGAGATAATGCTTGAACATCACAAAAGCAGTGAAGCCTTGGCGACCCTGGCGCTGATGAATCGCGAAACTTCCAGATACTTTATTGTCGATGAACAAAACCAGATTTGCGGTCACGAAAATGTGACCAAAAATCTGGTCCGCATGAGGCGACAGCCTGTGGGAAAAACAACGCGCAAAGCCTTTTGCGGGATCCATATTATTTCACCTGAAATATTCAATTACATGGAAAAGTCGAGCCACTTTTCAATCGTGGACGACTATCTGAATGTGATTGAAAATGGACATTCAGTTTCAGAATTTCCGGCAGATCGTTATTATTGGAAAGATATTGGCAAACAGGAGACTCTGAACGAAATTCATACGGATATAAAGAATGGAATTGTAACGCTTGAAAATTTGATTCACTGAAAATTGATTTCGCGAAACAACCTGCGCAATATTCTTGAATTCTCACATATTTTTTACCCAAATACCAAAGAGGGAGATGCACCATGCTCAAAAAATTTACACTTATTTTGGCTCTGTTTTTTCTCACCGCCACCAGTCTTTTTGCAGAGGACCATTCTGAACTGGTGGAAGGTCCAATCAATTCACCACTTGAAGCGACTGAACAATGCCTTGTCTGCCACGAAGAAGTGGGCACCGACCTGATGAAGACCCAGCACTGGACATGGCTTGGCGAAGAGTTCAGTCTCCCCGGCCATGGAAAAATCCGAATGGGCAAACAGAATCTCGTAAATAACTTTTGTATTGCAGTTCCATCTAACTGGCCGCGTTGCACAAGCTGTCATATCAGCTACGGCTGGAAAGACGCGTCCTTCGACCTGGATGATCCATCAAATATTGACTGCCTCATCTGTCACGACCAGACTGGCACATACAAAAAAATCCCGACCGGCGCAGGCATGCCGTTTGAAAATGTGGATTTGCTCAAAGTCGCCCAGAGTGTTGGCAGCACCACGCGCCAGAACTGCGGCATCTGCCATTTCGATGGCGGAGGCGGAGACGGTGTGAAACATGGCGATCTGGATCGAAGCCTGCTCAAACCCACTCGCGAACTTGATGTGCACATGGGCGGCAATGATTTCACGTGCACCGAATGCCATACCACTGAAAACCACAAAATTTTGGGCGCATCGCATTCATCCATGGCAGCGAACACCAATCATATCTACTGCACAGATTGCCACGATTCTGAACCCCATGTGAAAGAAAAGCTGAACAAACACTCCAACGCGGTAGCATGCCAGACCTGTCATATCCCGGAATTTGGACGGGGCAATCCAACGAAAGTCTGGTGGGATTGGTCTACCGCAGGTAAAGATACGCAATTGGCCAAAGACGAGAATGGAAAAGAATTGTATAACAAGAAAAAGGGCACCTTCAAATGGGCGAAGAACGTCACCTCTGAATACCGATGGTTTAATGGTCAGGCAATGTACTATAAAATTGGTGAAAAAATTAATCCGGATGAAACCGTAAAACTGAATAAATTGAATGGAAAAATCACGGATGCAAACGCGAAAATTTATCCGTTTAAAATAATGCGTGGTAAACAAATTTACGATGCCGGCAATAACGTGCTCATCATTCCAAAGCTTTTCGGTGAAAATGGATATTGGAAATCCTGGGACTGGGATATTGCATCCCGCGAAGGGATGAAAGCCGTAAATCTGGAATATTCCGGTGAATTCGATTTTGTGGAAACCGAATTATTCATACCCATCCACCACATGGTAGCGCCCAAAGAAAATATACTGAAATGTTACGATTGCCATCATAAAAGTAAAAGCATACTTGATTGGGAAATGCTTGGCTACTCAGGGGATCCCATGAGCAAAAAAGTCAAAAAGAAAATGGATTTGGTGAAGTAGGTGGGATTTCCACGTGCCATTGTCAGAATTATCCAGAAAGGCTTTAAGTTTCGTTTCATATTAGCGAGACTCACGCATATTCCCTTACTGGGAAAATGGATTGATCACCTGCTTTTTCGCGACGACAGCATAATCTATTTACCTCAAAACAAAGTTGTATTGCTGAATAAAAAAATCGGTGAATTAGAAAATTTTGACAACATGGCGCTGCCGTCGCGTGTGGTTGATCATTTTGTGTAAAAATCCAACTATCACTGGATCACAAAATTTTGTATTTGCCGTGACTCGGCCGGATGCAAAGATTATCCCATAGACCTGGGCTGCCTTTTTGGGGCAGCGCAATCACAGGGATCAACCCTCAAATTGGTCGTCGCGTTACAAAAAGTGAAGCGTTAGCCCATCTGGAAAATTGTGGGCAACATGGTCTGGTGCATTGAATCGGCAGGAATAAGCTGGACTCGGTATGGCTGAACGTTCAGCCGGGAAATCGATTGTTGACAATTTGTAACTGCTGCCCTTGCTGTTGCCTTTGGAAAATGCTGCCATCTCTGACGCCTCAGATCAGCGGGCATGTAATGCGTATGCCGGGCGTAACAGTATCCATCACCGAACGATGCATCGGCTGTGGTATTTGCATCGACGGGATCTGCTTTGTGAATGCAATTCAAATATATAATCAACGGGCAGTAATAACCGATGAGTGCCGTGGTTGTGGCCGCTGCGTGACAGTTTGTCCGCAGCAGGCAATTGAATTACGCATTGATTCAACCACGAATTACTTTCATGAATCAGTGAGCAAGATCACGTCTTTAGTGGACGTGACATAATTTTTTTCAATGAAAATTTTGAAAAGAATTGCGCTCTCACCCCAAGCAGGGAGCCCGCATCATCAAAAAATCACCTTACATAAAAAGGAGCATTCTCCGCCCGCGCAGCTTAATCATTGTTTTTCTTGCAATGGCTGCAATCATGGTCTCCTCTGCCCTGATCGAGCTGCATCAAAGCAAACGAGAACTTCTCGATTTGATGAAAAACCAGGGCAACTCCCTCCTGGAATCGGTAATCACCTCATCTTCCAACACACTGCTCACCAACGAATATTTAGAAAATTTTTTGGAAGAGAGACTGCTCAATAATGCCAACTTCATTCGACACCTCTATGAAAAGCAGCAGGTCGATGATGAGTTCCTGAAAAAATTTGCCATAGAAAACAACATTTTTCGGATTAACATTTATACAAAAGGCGGAAGGCGCCAGTACAGCAATCACACTCGGGGCCAAGGCAGGTTTCATACCCAGCATTCACCTCTGCAGGTTTTATCCCCAATTTTCCAGGGGCAAAAAGACACCCTTGTCATAGGATTCAAAGAGGCTCAGCACCAATCCGGCTACCGTTTTGCTGTGGCACTTGCAGCACGTAATCGTAGCGCCATTGTCCTCAATCTCAATGCTGAAAAAATCCTTCAATTTCGCCGCCGCATTGGTTTCGGAACGCTGCTGCAACAATTGTCAGAAAATCCGGGGATTGTATTTCTGGCGCTGCAGGACACCTCAGGGATCATTGCCGCCTCAGGCAACGTATCTGAGATGGAGCGCATCGTCCATGATCCATTTCTGAAAAATTCACTCACAAACAGTGCGTTCAGTTCCCGCACTTCTGTATTTAATGGTGAGTCCATTCTTGAAGTTGTGCATCCCTTCAATTACAATGACATTGACGTTGGACTTTTCAGGCTGGGTATTTCACTGAAGCCGCTGAATAACATCCGTGACCGAATAATACGCAGACTTCTCATCATCACATTTATTTTAGTCGCCATCGGTTTTCTTTTTTTCACGTTCATGCTCACGCGCCAACATTATCATGTCCTGCAAAAACAATATCAGGTTGTGGAATCCTATTCCGGCGCCATCATACAAAATGTCAGTGATGCGATTATTGTGTTTGATGAAATTTCCGGAATAAAAATACTCAATGCGTCAGCAGAAAATATATTTCAAAAAAAAGAAAAGGATATAATCGGCAAGAAAATTACAGTCCTTTTTGATCAATCTGATTGCTTTTCCATCCTTGAACCGAGGAAGCCTCTTTCTTATTATGAATGCGCAATTCGAAATAAAAAGAAATATTTGCTGGTTTCCAAAAGCGAATTCGAAGATGAAAACGGTCAAATCAATACAATTCTTTTAATCCGCGATTTTACTGAACGGAGAAAATTAGAAGACCAGCTCCAGCGCAAAGAACGACTGACCGCCATGGGCGAGCTTGCTTCCGGTGTCGCTCATGAAATTCGGAATCCGCTCAATACCATCGCCACGATCATTCAACAACTGAAAAAAGATTTTCAGCCTCAAAAAAATTCAGATGAATATCATCAACTTTCACAACTTGTTTACGGAGAAGTGCAGCGGATAAATGAAACGATTTCCGACTTTTTGAAATTTTCAAGACCGCACCCCATTCAAGCGGAAGAATTCCTGCTTTCAGATTTATTCGATGCTATTAAAATTCAGTATGAGGCCATGTTCAGCCAAAATAATATTCAATTTTCTGTAAACACGGATTGGGACGGGCAAGTAAATTGGGACCGCGCGCAAATGCAACAGGTGTTCATGAACTTAATCCAGAATTCTGTGGATGCCATAAAAATAAATGGAACCATTTCAATTTTTGTGAATCAAATGAATGAGCAGGAAATAAAAATTCAGGTGAGCGATAGCGGCCCCGGAATTTCGGAAAGCCAAAAAACGAAAATATTTAATTTGTATTACACCACCAAAGCCAAAGGAACCGGGATTGGATTGAGCATTGTCCAACGCATTATTTTAGAACATGGCGGATTAATAACAGTGGAAAGTGAACAGGGTAAGGGTGCAAATTTTATTTTACAAATGCCGATCCGAATCGGATGATTATTCCTGATTGTTCCCCGGAATAAATCTTTCGGAAAATTTATCGCGATCTTGCTTGGCGAATACCTTTTTTCAAAATACTTTGTCAAAATAATATCATAATTATAACTTTAGGAGTGAACCCATGATAAACGATTTTAACAAATTGGACAAAATAATCGAGGGCAAAACTAAAATCATTTACGCCCATCCGGACGATCCCACTCTGGTGTACATGGTATTCAAAGATGACATTACAGCCGGCGACGGGGTGAAACACGATGTGCTCGAGGGGAAAGCCGTACTGGACTGGCAAACGAACCGGGATATTTATGAGTATCTCAATCGCAAAGGTATTCCCACTCATTACGTTGACAGCCCGGAAACGAAAATCAGTATCGTGAAAAAACTTGATTTCAAAATCAACCTGGAAGTTGTAACACGACGTGTTGCCACGGGTTCAATTATTAAATGGAGCGATTATGTGGAAGGAACCCGATTCGATCCGCTGGTCACTCAGTTTCATTACAAGGACGATCCGCTGCACGATCCCATGCTTGACGATAAATTTATCGACCATTTGATAAAATCCAAGGGCGCTTCTGAATACGCCAAAATGCGGGAAATCAACAAAAAAGTATTTGCCCACCTGGAACATGCGTTTGCCCAATTTAAAGTCCAGTTGATTGATTTCAAACTGGAATATGGCATCATCGACGGTCAGGTGTGCGTTATTGATGAAGTGTCCGGCGGTTCATTCCGACTCTGGCCATACGCCATCGACAATCCTGATCTCAACAAGCCCAATGTGATGGATCAACTCAATCCTGCCGGAAGGCTGGATAAGGACATCTATCGTCACGGAGAAGGTCTCGACAAAGTGAAAAATAAATTTGCAGAAATCGCCGCGATAACAGAGCGTTTCAAGGAACTTAAATAATTGATTGCCCGATTCATTAATTGGCTCGTTTGATAATATAAATTTCTATTGAAGCCTATGTCTCGTTTTTCAATTTTACTCATAGACGACGAGCAGGCGCAGTTGGTCTCCCTTAAAAGCTTTTTGAACCGGCGCGGATTTGATGTGTTTACGGCATCATCCGGGCCGGAAGGGCTGGAAATTGTGCAGCTTAACACTATCGATCTTGTGCTCACCGATTTTCGCATGCCGGAATGGGATGGCAGTCGTGTATTGACGGAAATAAAATCGTTGAATCCGGACATTGATGTCGTTGTGATGACAGCCTTTGGCAGCGTGGAAGACGCTGTTAGCATCATGAAAAATGGCGCATACGACTACCTGACCAAGCCAATCGATCTCGATGAGTTGGAGAATCTTGTCAGGAGAGTGCAGGAAAAACGGGACCTGGTCGAGGAAAACCGACTGCTCAAACAACAGCTTCAGAAAAAATTCAAATTCGACACGATCATCTCACAAAGCGGGGAGATGGAAGCAGTGCTCAACAAAGCAGCGCGGGTTGCCCCCAGCAAAGCAACCGTGCTAATCCGCGGAGAGAGCGGTACAGGAAAAGAACTAATTGCTCACGCCATTCATGTTGCCAGTGCTCGCAAAGACAGACCTTTCGTTGTCGTCAACGTGGCCGCCTTATCGGAAAATTTACTGGAGAGTGAATTATTCGGACACGAAAGAGGCGCGTTCACCGGGGCTGTTCAGCAGCGCATCGGCCGGTTCGAGCAGGCCAATGGCGGCACCCTGTTCATCGACGAAGTGGGAGACATTCCCCTGTCCGTGCAGGTGAAATTGCTCCGCGCAATACAATTCGGCCAGATCGAGCGTCTGGGCGATAGCAGCACCATCGATGTGGACGTTCGCATCGTCGCAGCCACTCACCGCAATCTTGAGGACATGCTCAAATCCGGGGAATTCAGGGAAGATCTTTTTTATCGCCTGAATGTTGTCACCATCTGGATTCCGCCGCTGCGAAATCGAAAATCCGACATCCCGCATTTAGTGGAACATTTCATAAAAAAATTCTCGGAAGAAAACCAGAAACAGGTGAAAGGCATCTCCCGTGAGGCGCTCGATTTTCTCATGAAATACGATTTTGCAGGGAACGTGCGCGAGTTAGAAAATATCATTGAAAGCGCAGTTGTATTGTGTCGACAGGAATACATCACCCGGCGTGACTTGCCGGCCAAGCTCCAGATTGTACCTGAAAAATCGCTATTAGATCCCCATCACATCGAAGATGGCTACGAAGAAAAAATGCAGGCCTTTGAAAAAGAGATGATCGCCGATGCCCTCACCCGGAATCACGGGAACCAGAGCGCCGCAGCAAGAGCCCTGGGCATAACGGAACGCCATCTCAGGTCCAGATTGGTAAAATTGGGAATGAAGAAAAAGTAATATCAGCATTTCCAATTTGCTTCATCTGGCATTTCAATATCTCCGCCTCCTCCCTGTCAATTCGCCCGCAGGGTCTAATATTCGCCCGTTCAGTCGGATTTCGCCCTTTTGTTCCAATTCAACATGATCACTTAATTCAATTATAATCATTGCCTTAGTTCAATAAATAAATTTTGGCACATAAATTGATTGAACTGTTATCTAAAATATACGGTCAGTCTACGGCTCATCGCTCATTTCAGTTTTTCAAAAATTATTGATCAAGTTCATTTAATGGAGGGGATTTACATGGCAGAGACCAAACCCATAAAATTTCATGGTCGTTCTTTCACCAGCTTTTTTTCAACATTCAGCTTCTTAATCATGACCATCACCGGAATCATTTTGTATTTTGCGCCGCCGGGGAGAATTGCCCACTGGTCCTACTGGAAATTTTTAGCCATGACCAAAGAGCAATGGCAGGCGCTGCATACAATTTTTTCACTCGCGTTCATTATTATCGCTGGAGTGCATATCTATTATAACTGGTCAGTGCTTATTGGATATTTTAAGAAGAAAATGCGGTCAGGAATTAGCCGTAAAAAAGAGCTGTTGGGGTCATCCATACTGACCATTGCATTGACAATCTTCACAATCGCCGGCGCGCCGCCATTTAGCACAATCATGGACTGGGGTGAATCGCTTTCAGACTCGTGGTCGAACCGGGAAAATGAACCGCCAACTCCTCACGCCGAATCTATGACGTTGATTGAACTCTCATCGACATTACAAATTTCTTTTGATGAAATGTTGAAGAATTTGGAAACGAATGGCATAAAGGCCGATAGTGCAAATATCATAGTCGAAGATCTTGCTGGGAAGTACAAATTAACACCGAGTGAATTATTCAAAAAAATGAATTTGCAAAATGAAAATTCAAGAACGAATCAGACTGGATCTGGTTTTGGTTATGGACGTAAAACTGTTACAGAAGTTTGCCAGGAACTCAATGTATCAATAGAAGTCGGCATGGCAAGATTGAAGGAGAAAGGGATCGATGCCGGGCCAAAAGATAAAGTGCGCGATCTGGCCATGGACCATAATTTAGTGCCAATGGATATAGTGACAATAATTAAACCTGACAGTACTGAAAAATAACATCAAACAATTGGAGGATGTATCATGAAAACAAAATTAATTATTTTCGGATTGACGATTGCATTTTTAAGTCTTTTTGTTGAATCCTACGCCCAGCCTGGCAGAGGATTGAACCGAACTACAATTACCCGAGTTTACGATAGTTCCAAAATCAAGACGATCGAAGGGAAGATCACCAAAATCGACACGGTATCAAGCGAATATACCCGGTTCGCCAGCCTTTTGATATTCGTAAAAAGCGACAAAGACGAACATCGGGTGTATCTATCCCCGGTATGGTTTTTGGATGAAGAAAAAATAAACATCCGCAAAGGCAAAAAGATCAAAATTACCGGTTCCCATGTGACTTATCTGGATAAACCGCACATCGTTACAAAAGAATTCGAATATGATGAAAAGAAAATTAAGATGAGAAACGACGATGGTTTTCCTGTATGGGCAGGTCAGCGCCGCGGTCCGGGCCAGGGAAGAAGTCGTCGTTATCGCTAAAATCCAACAGGATGAATATCGATTAAATGAAGATAACTATTAAAAAAATCATTCTCACTACCATCGGTTTCATGATATTAAACTCGGGAGCCGATGAAACGAATGCCCAAAATCGTGGAAGCCATTCGCCGCAGAGGAAATCATTGGCTTCAATTCAGGACTCGTCACGAATCAGTTCGGATCTGCAGAAAGACAACCTGCTCTTCAAAATGAAGAAAAGAAAGCTGATTTTCTACCCAACGAAAAATCCGGCTGATTCAAATTCAATGATGAAAAAAGGCCAGAGAAAACGAAAGGATAAATTTATCGACCGTGACGGGGATGGAATCTGCGATGGTCGCGAATCGGTATTCGGCTTGAGGAAAATGTATCGGAATCGGAAACGCCGTGGGAATAAATTTCAATATTCTTTGTGCAATTTGAAGCAAATCATAAAGAAAGACCATGCACGATATATCAATCGCGCATGGTCTTTTCATTTCATGAATCCAGATTTATAATTTTCTTTTCCTGGAGAAATTTGATAACCGCATCAGCGCATTCATCCACATTCAATTTGCTGGTATCCAAATGAATTTCTGGATCTTCCGGCGCTTCATACGGCGCTGAAATTCCGGTAAATTCCGGAATTTCACCGGCGCGCGCTTTTTTATACAATCCCTTGGGATCCCGATCCTCCAGCACATTCAATGGCGCATCGACAAACACCTCGATGAAGTCACCATCGTTGTGCAAATCGCGGGCTTTCTGACGGTCAGCGAGATACGGTGAAATAAATGCAGTCATCGCGATCACTCCGGCATCTGCGAATAATTTCCCCACCTCGCCAATACGCCGGATATTTTCCTCGCGATCTTCCGGTGAAAAACCAAGATTTTTATTGAGTCCGTGACGAATATTATCGCCGTCCAATACATACGTAAGTGTGCCACGTTCAAATAATTTTTCTTCAACTTTTCGCGCAATCGTCGATTTTCCGGATGCGGATAAACCAGTGTACCAGATCACCACGCCCTTTTGATTCAACAATCGTTCTCTGTCTTCTTTATTTATTTCTGAACCATGCCAGGTAATGTTTGTTGCTTTTTGTATTGTCATAGGTAATTCCTCGCATTTTTATAGAATCATCAAAATTGAATTTCAGATAACTTATTTACTATTCACCTCTTTATAATATTCCATCAAAATTTCAATCACTTCCGGACGGCTGAATTCTTTTGCCGGCTTTTCTCCATTGCTCAACATTTCACGAAGCTTGGTGCCGCTGATGAGCAGTCGATCTTCTTTGCCGTGAGGACAGGTCTTCATCGACGCCATACCTTCACACTTGTAACACCAGAACGTCCAGTCGATATTCAACGGTTTAATGGCCAGTTCGTTTTCATCAAATTCTTCGAAAATCTTTTGCGCATCAAATGGACCGTAGTAGCTGCCAACCCCGGCGTGATCCCGACCGATAATTAAATGACTGCATCCAAAATTCTGGCGAAAGATGGCGTGGAGCACTGCCTCGCGGGGACCGCCGTAGCGCATTTCCATGGGATAGACCTTGCACACAACCCGGTCATTGGGATAATATTCATCAAGCAATACCTCGTAACATTTCATTCGAACATCTGCCGGTATATCGCCGGCTTTTAGCTTGCCAACCAATGGATGAATGAGCACGCCATCGCTCACTTCCAGCGCTATTTTGGTGACATATTCATGAGAGCGGTGAATCGGATTCCGGGTTTGAAATCCGGCCACAGTGCTCCATCCCATTTGCGCAAAAATTGCACGAGTTTCTTCCGGTTGTGCATAATATTCACTGTATTTTTCAGGATATCCTCCCTCGCTCAATGTTTTCACGGGACCGCCCAAATACGTATCCGGCTGGGCATAAATTTTCGCGACCCCGGGATGATTCTCATCATCTGTGCGGAACACATGAGTGGCTTCATGTTTTTTATCGTAGCTATATTTTTCTTCCACTTTCATGGTTGCCATGAGTTCATCAGAATCATCATCGATCAAGGCGATCTCCTGGCCAATAGCGATTTCATCGGCGGTATTATTATCAACTGCAAGCGTAATGGGAATGGGCCACAGCAGACCATCAGCCATGTGCATAGTTTCAACGACTTTTGTATAATCTTCCTGGCGCATAAATCCTTCCAGCGGACTGAATGCCCCCATACCCAACATAATCAAATCCGATGTTTCGCGTGAAGACATTCGGACCTTTTTCAATTCCTTTGCTTTCTTCATTTCTAATGCGCGTTCTTCGCCCTTCAACAGCAACGGCTTCAGTTCACCACCATGAGGCGGCACCAGTTTACTCATAATTGACTCCTTTTCAATTGAATTATATATTCATTCATCAATATATTTAATGAGGTGATTTATTCAATTCCAAATGTCACACAAAATAAAAAATATAGATCAGGCTGATGGCCAGCACGCCAACCAACAGGTTCATGGGCACTCCTATTTTAATGAAATCCCGAAATTTATATCCACCGGGACCATACACCATGAGATTCGTCTGGTAGCCCAGGGGCGTTGCAAAACTGGCTGATGCTGCGATAGCAACCGCGATCAGGAAAGGCCGGGGATCGAGTCCGGCATGCTTGGCAGTGGCCAGGGCAATTGGAAAAATCAAAGCGGCTGCAGCATTATTGGTGATTATTTCCGTGTAAAAACTGGTCAGGAAATAAACGACAGCAAGCAGGGCAATTACCCCCAGGGCGCTTGTAGCAATGACCAGATTATTTGCAAGAAATTGCGCAACCCCGGAATTTTGCAATGCGCGGGCTAATCCAAACGCTGATGCAATGACGAGCAAAACATTCCAGCGTACGCTTTTATGAGCATCGCTGGGAGAGATGCATCGGGAAATGATGAGAACCACAGCCGCCAGCGCCGTGGCAATGACAATCGGCAGCAGGTTTAATCCCATAGCGAGGATCATTGCAATAAACACAAACGTCGAAAAATATGAGTACCATTTAGGCTTTGAAGGAATTTTCTCAGATTCTGAAACAAGATTGAAATCATTTGAATTATACCATCGTTGCAAAAAATCATTTTTTGCAAGAATTAAGAGTGTATCTCCCTCCCGCAGAATAATATCCCCAATTTTTTGCTGAATTCTCTCACCGTTTCGATGTATGGCGATAATAACGGCATTGTAACGGCTTCTGAAGTTGCTCTCACGCACATTCACACCGATCAGCGGTGAACTGGGCGAAATGACGGTTTCATACGTTCGAAGGATATCGGAATCATAATTTTTTAAATCGAATGTTGTATCTTTTATGATAGACAGACCCTGTGTTTTCTGCAATTCAATGATCGTCGCTGGCAGTCCGGTGAAAAACAATCGATCGTGAAGCTTAATCGTCTCCTCTGGCCCTACCGGCGCCAGGATATTTTTCTTCCTTTCGATCTGGAATAAAAACAATCCTTTCAAATGACGCAGCCCGGCCTGTTCAATGGTTTTCCCGATGTATTGGCAATCGGATTCCACTTTTAATTCGACAACGAATTCCCTGGTGTTTTCTCCCAGCTCCACCATGGGTTCCTTGCGATCCGGCAATAATTTATGACCGAAGACAGCAATCAACAGCACCCCAATGATTGTGATGGGCAATCCCACTTTTGTAATTTCGAAGAAACCCATTCCATCCATGCCGCTCTGAATCATGAGGCCATGAACCACAAGGTTTGTGCTGGTGCCGATCAAGGTGCAGGTTCCTCCCAAAATTGCTGCATATGAGAGCGGAATGAGTAGCTTGGAAATCGCATAATCGTGTTTTTTTGCCCAGGCATGAATGGTGGGAATAAGCATGGCGACAATGGGCGTGTTGTTGAAAAATGCAGACAGCGCTGAAACAGGGAAAAGAAAGCGAAGTAATTTTTGAGTGATACTCTGCTGATTTTTCCCCAAAATTGTGGTGCCTAAGTGGTTTAAAATGCCGGTTTGTTTCATGGATTCCGCAACAATGAAAAGGAAGCCCACGGTAAGCATTCCGCTATTGGAAAATCCAGCCAACGCTTCTTTTGAATCCACCACACCACCGATGACCAGCAAAAGCAAAGCAGAAAACACAACCACATCAGGTTCTAATAATTCTTTTATCAATATTCCTGTCATTAAAACAAGAATGAAAATCGTATACCAGAAATAAAAATCCATCGAATTCGATCAGCTTTCAGGAAGTTTGATATGTAACCGGGTTTCTTAATAATTAAGTAATTTAATACAAAAAACAATCTGATGCAACTTTAATTAAAATTTATTCAGTAATGTAATATTTCCAGATTAACTTATGACTTTTTTGCATAAAAACCAATTTCATTTGGGGGGACTCTGCAAAATTTGCACAATGCAGCATCTTTTGCACATTATCCTCGGCTATTTTCATTCGGAATAGCACAACCAAAAAAAGTGCGCGCGAACACATATTTTACTAATGGTTTCTTTATCTTATGAAAACCTGATCAATAACCAGGCAGGATTTCTTCATATTTTATTATGAGTTATATACTTGCAATCTATAAGTTATGCTGAAAGAATCATTCGAACATTTGTCAGTTTTCAAACTTAAAAATGACTCCGAAATGTCATTATTCAAATGAACAATCAATTTAATTGTCTAATTTTATTTTTCTTAGCGATCATTCTTTCATATTGAACTAATTTTTCTGATATTAAGATGGCACAAAACTTGCAAATATTTTTGCCAAAATATACAAAATCTGTCAAAGAATTCACAACTGCTACCAACATTTTTTAAAATAAGTCAGGATTAACCGATCGTAAATTATTCTCATTCATTTATTACATGGAGGACAACATGAAATTTATCAAAGTTACCGCTTTTAGTGTCATTATGGTTTTATTGTTCAGTGTTACATCGACCTTTGGCCAAAATTTTGGATTAGGGAAAATTACAGGCACAGTAAGCAGTGAGTTGGACAGCCTGCCTGTTGCAGATGCATGGGTGCTCGCAGTGAATCCCTTGAATTTTATGCCCATGAAAAACCAACCGACTAAAACCGATTCCAATGGATTTTATCAGTTCGATAGTTTGAGCGCCGGTCAATATTTCGTCTATGTTAGCGCGGATAGTTTTATCGCTGAAATTTTTGATGATGCTCAAAGTCCACTTTCAGCATCGCCCATTTCGCTTGCACCCGGGGCTACAGTCTCGGACGTTGACTTTTACCTGGCACTCGGCGGAACAATTTACGGAACAGTGACCGATTCAAGCGGCGCCGGCCTTCCGGATGTAATGGTGACAGCCACTCCATTCGAACAATTCCCCAATAGCGGCTGGATCGATTCGCTGATGAATGCAAATTTCAATTTCGTTTATACTGATGAAAATGGAAATTACAAAATAAATACGCTGCCCACCGGCCAATACCGCGTGACTGCCAAATTAAACAACATGTTTCCGCCGGTCATTCAGTACTATGAAAATACAAGCGATTTTGAAGATGCGACACCGGTAGATGTAACCGCCGGTGAAGTTGTCGGGTACAGCGTTGATTTTCATTTCGAATACACGGTACCCAATGGATCGATTTCAGGCACCATTACCGACAGCGAGGGCAATCCGCTTTCCAATATCTGGGTAATGACCTACGAACCATTTGCTGCTGATTCCATCTTTCGGAATTTCCCGGGATTCCCCCACCTCGAAAAAACTGATGAAAATGGGAATTACCGCATCAATGGTCTGAAACCAGGTGATTATTATGTCTCTGCTACCTGTGCGGAATGGTGGAATTTCCAAACGCTGTGGTACGATGGACAGGGTGGAACTCTTGTCTATGAAGACGCCGTTTCAGTGCCGGTTGAAAATGGTGTGGTAAGTGAGGGCATTGATTTTGTTTTCGATAAAGAAAATCAGTTAGGCGCCATAACCGGCCAGGTTGTTTCTGATGAAGACGGTTCCCCTGTGGCACACGCGTACGTCGAAGCCATGCGGGTGGATACCTCGTATTTTGGCCCCACGGTTCGCCCGAGGCCGGCAATGTTCAGCTATACAGACGCGAACGGAAATTACAAACTGGACAATGTGCTCAATGGTCAGTACGTCGTTATGGTTCACAAAAATGGCTATACCGAATTTTACGATGATGTGCAGGACCTTGCAAGCGCCACCTATGTTGAAGTGACAGATGGCGGCACAGTCGAAAACATCAATTTTGCCATCCCGGCAGTGCCTGCAAGCGGCAGCATCATCTCAGGCATGGTTACTATTGATTCAACCGGCGCGCCCATTCCCAATGCGTTGATCGTTGCATTCCCGGCATTCGATTCGACAAAGGTTGGTCACTTTCACGGTGATTTCACGCTATTCGATTTCCATGCAACTATGGCAGATTCACAGGGGAACTATACTCTGGGCGGTATTCCCGAAGGTGATTATATCATTTCCTGCTGGGCTCCGGAATATGTTGTTGAATTTTACAATGACAAAAAGGATCCCTGGGAAGCTGACAGAATCACTCTTGACGGGACAGAGGAACTCACCGGAGTGGATTTTGCCTTGCAGCCTGGTTGGGGATTCGATTACCTGCTGCCTGAAAATGGCATGAACATGGGCACCATCGCAGGCAAAGTCACCGGCGAAAATGGCGGAGCCATCAATAATGCCTATGTTTCCATTATCGACATGAGCATGCAGGAACGCGCCTCTGAAATTACAGGCCCGGATGGCCGTTACTCTCTGGGCGGTTTGCCGGCAGGCGAATATTATATCGTTGCGAAACGCATGCCCTATGAAACAGAATATTATGGCGACGCCCCGGATATCAGTACTGCCGCTAAAGTGACTGTGGGTGAGTCAAATGATTGGGTGGTTGAAAACGCTGATTTTCAATTGAATACAATTCAAGCGACTTCCGATGTTGAATCTAATGATAACAGCACCACAGCGCCGACTAAATTTTCACTGTCGCAGAATTATCCTAATCCATTCAATCCGACAACTCACATTCAGTACGCATTGCCCAAAGCATGCAATGTCACATTGAAAATATACAATCTGCGCGGTGAGCTTGTCCGGACATTGGTGGATGAATTTCAATCAGTTAGTCAGCATCAGGTTGCCTGGAATGGATTGAACGACAATGGACAGAAAGTCGCTGCTGGCCTTTACATCTACCAGATTAAAGCTGCAAACTTCACACAATCCATGCGATTGTTGTTGTTGAAATAGATAGCCCACTCTTCGTCTCGTTACAAAAGTGTACAGTTCGGATTTTAAGGGCTGTACACTTTTTTTATTTTAAACTCCTCAGCATTTCTTTCCAATGATGGTTCCCCGAATACAGCCGAATAATTACAATTTTATAAATTAATAATATTAAATAATTCAAGCAATCAAACGATATTAATATTCGGATAAACATATTTATATTAATTAATTATGTTAAAGGCGGACATTCTATTCAGCCTTGTCACCTGAGATAAAAATTGTTTTTCTGTACTTACGCCTTTAGCCTCGATTATTCACATTATATTGCTAAAGGTATCGAGATAACCTGAATGGTGCTGAATTTCGAGATGAGTACATTTTTACGTCTAAAACTGACTTTTAAATTAATTGATCATTCAATTTGATAATAATCAAGCAATTGAATCAATTTTATTTTAATTACATGAATAATTCAGGTTAGAGATGGCGGATTATGATCAAAAATTTGAAAATAAAATATAAAATCCTTCTGCTTCCCTCTCTGGCAGTAACGGCATTTTTGGTGCTCCTTCTCGCAAATCAAATATTGAACAATCGAAATGACCGCCTGTTGAAACAGATCGAGTCAGGTTATTACCCATCGCTTGAATTGAGCTGGAATCTCGAGATGGCAATTAACACCATTCATTGGTACATTCAGGATGCAACCGCCATGTCCAATGAAAATATTTTTGCTGAAACAGAATCTCTGTACCAATATTTCCTCGATCAATTGATTGAAGCAAAACAAAATTCGATCTTGACTGATGACGAAGCAGTCTTCCTCAAAACGAGACTTAACAATTATTATTCATTTGCACAGAATTTTGTTGGACAGTTCATTGTCGACCAAAAAAATCAAGGAAGGAGCGAGGCTCAAAAAAACCTGAGTTCCAAATTTGAGGATATCAAGTCCCATTTACAAAGAACAAAGCAAAACGATAGAGAGGAAATTACCGTTGCGCTTGCATCAGCACGGAAGAATTACCAAAGATCTTTACGTATGATCAAATCCATCATTCTATTTTGCATTTTCATTTTAGGTGGGTTTTCTCTCATTCTGGCCAGATATTTCACCAAACCGTTGAAAGAAATTGTAGAAGTATCTGACAAGTTTGCAAATGGCGTGGATGATGTTGCTGTTAATTTCAGGAGCAACGACGAAATTGGCGTTTTAGGCACTGCATTTAACTCGATGATGGAGAAGATCACAAAATCCAAACATGAAATTGAGCAGGAGAATTGGCTCAAAACAGGGATCAGTGAACTGAACAACTATCTTCGCGGAGATTACGATTTAGTCTCTCTTTCGCAGGCAATCATCCGTTTCATTGCGCCATACCTTAACGCACAAATTGGCGCTATTTATTTAACTGAAGAAGACAACACATTGAAATTGGCCGGGAGTTATGCCTACGCCACCCGCAAAACTCTTTCCAACACGTTCAGATTCGGTGAGGGCATTGTTGGGCAATGTGCACTGGAAAAAAATCGTATTTTAATCACCGAAGTTCCGCATGATTACCTCATTATCAAATCAGGATTGGGGCAGCGGTCACCCTGCAATTTGCTTGTGGTTCCTTTAGTCTATGAAAATAAAGTGACCGGTGTTATTGAACTTGCATCATTCTCTGAATTCACAGAAATTCAGCAGACGTTTCTTGAACACGCCGTGGAGAACATTGCAGTCAGTTTCAATTCAACCATATCCCGTATTCAGATTACAGAACTATTGAAAAAAACGCAAACCCAGGCCGGGGAATTACAGCATCAGCAGGAAACGCTCCGGGATACAAACCGAGAACTCGAAAAACAGCGCGAGGAACTCCGCGAGACAAATGAAGCGCTGGCAAAACAAGCCAGGGCACTTGAGAAGCAGCGGGATGAAATAAAACAGAAAAACATCGATTTGGAACAAGCCCGGCGTGAAATTGAAATCAAAGCCAAAGATTTGGAATTGACCAGCAAATACAAATCAGAGTTTCTGGCAAATATGTCTCACGAACTTCGCACACCTTTGAACAGCCTGCTCATTCTGGCCAATCTGCTTTCTCAAAATAAAGGAAAAAACCTGACAGAGCCGCAGGTAAAATATGCCAAAACTATTCATTCATCCGGCACTGATCTGCTCAATTTGATAAATGATATTCTGGATTTATCCAAAGTCGAGGCCGGGAAATTAGATATCCATATCGATGACATTTCAATCGAACAACTCGCGGATGGTCTGAAACGCTGTTTCCAGCATCTGGCTGAAGAAAAATCCATTGCATTCGAGATAGAAATCGATGAGACCATTCCAGCGAGGATCAGGTCCGATCATCAACGACTGGAACAAATTCTGAAGAACCTGCTTTCCAATGCATTCAAATTCACTGCTGAGGGCGAGGTTAAAATCAGGATTGCCCGCCCAAATTCAAATGTCATTTTATCCATCTCCGGACTTGACCACCGAAATTCCATCGCCTTTTCAGTCATTGATACGGGTATTGGACTCGCGCCTGAAAATCAGAAACTGATCTTTGAAGCATTTCAACAGGTTGATGCGCGGAATAATAAACAATTTCAGGGGACAGGATTGGGGCTCTCAATTTCGCGTGAATTATCAAAATTATTGGGCGGAGAAATTCAGGTTCAAAGCCAAAAAGGAAAAGGCAGCGCTTTCACGCTGTACCTGCCGCTGGATTATTATTCGGTGAAAAAATCAAAAACAGACCAGCCCAATACTCCAGAGTCAAATTCACATACATTTGATGAAGCGAAAAAAAACATAGATGAACCATTTTTGCGGAAAAAACTCGAGACCAGTCAGGTGCCGGTCTCAGAAAAAAATCCATTAAATGATGACCGAAACCACCTCGCATCTTCAGACCGATCCATCCTGATTATCGAAGATGATTTAAAGTTTGCAGAAATTTTGCTCGGACTGACGCGGGAAAAGAACTTCAAAGCGATCTGCGCGGTCGATGGTGAATCCGGCATTCACTTCGCTCATCATCACCAACCCAATGCAATTATTTTGGACATCGGCCTGCCCGGTATTGATGGCTGGACTGTCATGGAAAAACTGAAAAGCCATCCGGATACACGGCATATCCCGGTCCATTTCATTTCTGCGACAGACAATGCCATTCAGGCGAAAAAAATGGGCGCTATTGGTTTCCTTTCCAAACCAGTAACAATGGAACAATTACATGAAACATTCAAGAAAATTGAGTCTGTTATTTCCAAAAAAGTGAAAAATCTATTGGTAATTGAAAAAGATGTCGATCAGAAAAACAAGATTCTTGCTTTAATTGGGAATGGGGATGTCAATACCCTGGATGTCTCTTCCGGCAAAGAAGCGCTGGATTTGCTAAAAACCAGTGACTTCGACTGCATGATTTTGGACATGGCACTGGATGATATGTCCGGATTCGATCTATTGGAAAAAATCAGAAAAGAACATTTGATTTCCAATGTGCCCGTTATTATTTATGCAGGGAATAATCTTTCAGGCAAGGAACAGGAAAAGCTAAGACAATATGCCGAGAGCATTGTCATTAAAGGAGTCAAATCGCAAGAACGACTGCTGGACGAGACTTCATTATTTTTGCATCGAATTGAGGCCAATCTGCCGGAAGATAAAAAAGCAATGCTCAGGCGAGTTCATGATCGATTAAACATTTTAAATGGGAAGAAAATACTCATCGCAGATGATGACATGCGAAACGCATTCGCCCTTTCCAGTGTTTTGGAAGAACATAACATGAAAATTACCATCGCGAAAAACGGCAGGGAAGCACTGGAAAATTTGCAGCATAATCCTGATTTTGACTTGATCCTGATGGATATTATGATGCCTGAAATGGACGGATACGAAACCACAGCCCGAATTCGTGAAATGAACGATTATGATAATATTCCCATTATCGCCTTGACTGCAAAAGCGATGAAACACGACAGGACAAAATGTATTGAAGCAGGCGCAAATGATTATATGACAAAACCGGTGGACGCTGAAAAATTGCTCTCACTGTTGCAAGTGTGGCTTTATCAATAAATACGTAAAAAAATGGATGATAAAATAAAAATACTTCTTGTGGACGACCAGCCGAATAATTTATTTGTTCTGGAAAGCATCCTGGAATGTCAGGAACTGATATTAATCAAAGCCAATTCGGGAAACGAGGCTCTATCAAAGGTTTTGGAACATGAGTTTGCCCTGGTGCTGTTAGATGTGCAAATGCCGGTTATGAATGGATTCGAAACTGCAGAACTTCTCCGTGGATTTGAGAAAACAAAGCACATCCCAATTATTTTTATTACTGCGATCAATAAAGAAGAGAAATTTATTTTTAAGGGATATCAGTCCGGCGCAGTTGACTATCTTTTCAAACCGGTTCATCCGGAAATTCTAAAGAGCAAGGTAAACATATTTTTAGACCTGTATCGTCAGCAAAAAATTGCAGAAAAGCAAGCAATTGAATTGCGGAACGTCAATAAAGAACTCAACGATTTTGCATCCATTGTGTCGCATGATTTGAAAGCGCCACTGCGCGCCATTCGATCGCTGGCCAATTGGCTTGCCGTTGATTACGCGGATAAATTCGATGCAGAGGGTAAAGAGCAGATAAACCTGCTGGTCAATCGCGTAAAGCGTATGCACGATTTGATCAATGGCGTACTGCAATATTCCCGCGTGGGACGCATCAAGGAAAAGATAGAAATTATGGATTTAAATGAGGTTATACAGGAAGTGATCGATATGATTGCACCGCCAAAACATATTCGCATTCACATCGAAAAGTCACTGCCAACCATACATTTTGAACGAACGCGCATCACCCAGGTTTTCCAGAATCTTTTGAGCAATTCTGTAAAATATATGGATAAGCCTCAGGGAATCATCACCATCAGGTATGTAGAATTTGATGGTTCAATTAAATTCTCCATTGCTGATAATGGACCGGGTATTGCTGAAAAACATTTCTCAAAGATATTCAAAATTTTCCAAACATTGAATCCTAAGGATGAAATTGAGAGCACCGGCATCGGGCTGACATTGGTGAAAAAAATCATTGAAATGTATGATGGGCACATCGACCTCGAATCTGAACTTGGCCATGGCACAACATTTCACGTGACGCTCCCGAAAAAAATAGTGTGCAATGAAAGTAGTGGCGATGAAAAAGTTCGTGAAAACATTCCGATGCAAAATATTTAACAGACGGCATGAGATTTTCGCTCGATAAGAATTTTAATAATATACCATAACCATGATAAACTCAAATCAAAAAATTCGCGCTTTACTTATCGAATCCAATCAGGGCTATGCACGATTAATCCGTGAAATGCTTGTCTATTCAAAAGATTTTTCGTTCGAGCTGGAAAGCGTTAAAACTGTTGCGGATGCCGTGCAGCAATTAATGAAAGGTGGAATTGATATTGTTTTGCTTGACATATCTTCCATGGAAAACTGGGATATGCAAGCAATTCGGACACTGAGATATCATGGTTCTGAATTTCCAATTATTCTCCTTGCCTCAAAACAGGATGAGGCGATGGTCATGAACGCATTGAGAGATAATGTTCAGGACTACCTGGTTCGGGGACAAATGACAAGTCATCTCCTGGTTCGATCGATTCATTATTCAATTGAACGACACCGCAACCTGCTGGCGCTAAAAAACCAGGCGAAAAAACTGTACGCCAGCGAAAGTAATTTCCGAAGTCTCATCGCCAATAATGCTGATGGCATGATTGTTTTTGACAAGGAGGGCAATGTTTTATTTGTTAATCCGGCCGCAAAAAGAATTTTCGGTGACAAAGAATCAATACTGTCAACAATAAGTGGTAAATTTTCGTTTTCTGCAAATGAGTTCTCAGAGCTTGAAATATCATCGGGAAAGGGAGCGCCCCATTTTGTTGAGATACGGCTCGCGGATACTGAATGGCAGGGAAAGAAAGCACTTCTGGCCACACTTCGTAATATTACGCAACGGAAACGAACCGAACAGATACTGCAAAGACGGGAGAACGATCTATCCGATCAAAAAAGGCTTCTGGAATGGCAGGCTACAGAATTGAAAACGGTAAACCAGGAATTAAAAGATTTCGCGTCGATCATTTCACACGACTTGAAAGCGCCATTGCGTGCTATTGGATCATTAGCCAATTGGATCGCAAAAGACTACAGCGATAAATTCGATGAGGCGGGAAAATCCAATGTCAACTTACTCATTAACCGAGTGAAGCGAATGCACGATTTCATTGACGGCGTGCTACAATACTCGAAAGTGGGCAGGGTTCGCGAGGAAATGGTGCCAATCAACCTTAATGAAACCGTAAAAGAGATCATTGATTCATTAGCGCCGCCGGCTCACATTAAAATTAGCATTGCAAACGAATTACCAAATATTTATTTCGAAAGAACCAGAATTATACAGGTGCTGCAAAACTTGTTGAGCAATGCCATAAAATATATGGACAAACCGCATGGACATATAAAAATTGGCAGCTTTAATGAAAATGGAAACTGGAAATTTTACATTTCTGATAACGGTCCGGGTATAGAAGAAAAGTATTCCCAGAAAATATTTCAGATATTTCAAACACTGAATCCACGGGATGAAGTTGAGAGCACCGGGATTGGTTTGACACTTGTGAAAAAAATAGTGGAAATGTATGACGGCAAAATTTGGCTGGAATCGACTCCAGGCAAAGGGAGCACGTTCTTTTTTCAACTGCCGAGAAATGGAAAATCTTAAATGTTTGGAGGTGCAAAATGGATAATAAACTAAACATGTTACTCATTGAAGACGATTTGCTGGACGTAAAAATTTTTCAAAGAACCATTCGGGATGAGGGGGATTCATTTAACTTAATCGTTGCAAACACGCTCGAAAAAAGCCGGGCAATTCTCGAAAAACAGTCCGTCGATCTGATATTTGTAGATCCAGGTTTGCCGGATAGCAGTGGCGTTGATACGATAGAACAGGTTCTTCGTCAGAGTCCTGACAAGCCTGTTATCATACTCACCGGCAGCGACGACGAAGAACTTCCACTTCAGGCGATTGAATTGGGAGCTCATGATTACCTCATCAAAGATACGATTGATAAACAATCGCTGAAACGTTCCATGCGGTACGCTTTGGAAAAAAATATGATAATGAATGAGTTAAAACAAAAATCAAAACAACTGGAACTGAGTGAAATCAGGTTTCATCATTTGATCGAAAACAATTCTGACAGCACCCTGATAATCAACAAGGACGGTGTTGTAAAATATGTGAACAAAGCCGCTGAAAATCAATTTGGACGAAGCCAGGAGAGTTTTGTCGGAAGAGTATTTGACTATCCCATTCAAAAGGAAGGCATGTCAGAAATCACCATAAACGTCAATGGAAAATCTAAACTACAGGAAATTGAAGTTCTCCAAACTGAATGGCTCGGCGAAAAAGCGTACCTGGTTTCGCTGCGACAAAACTAAATCATGTGAAGAATATATTGATCATCAAAAAAAATTTTTTAACCTGAGGAATCAATGCACAATACAATTCCAACTTTACTGGTGGAAGATGATCAGGTCGATGTAATGACTGTGAAGCGTGCGATTAAAGAATTGGGCGTACCCAATGCTTTGGAGGTCGTTAGAAATGGCGTGGAAGCGCTGAAATTCTTAAGGGAAGAAAAAAAGAAAAAGACCTGTTTAATCCTGTTAGATCTGAATATGCCAAAAATGAACGGACTGGAATTCATAAAAGAATTAAAAAATGATCCTGTTCTACAAAAATGCCCGATCATTGTTCTCACAACCTCCAATGAACAACAGGACAAACAGGATTGCTTCCGCCTAAGTGTGGCCGGCTATTTCGTTAAACCGGTCGATTATTTTGAATTTGTGAAAGTCATCAAAATTATTACTGATTATTGGACAGTCAGTGAATTTCCTGTCTGATTGATTCTTGCCGCACTTTCAATCTATCTGTGATATTGATTTGAATGAATATCTGACCTTGTTTCAATCAATTCGATATACCTGAAATTTCCAATGCGGCGGAACCGTTTGGTCCGGCCGTGCTCACCTTGATGTATATCGATTTCGCCACCACTGTATCAGCATTTGCATCGGCGAGCGTGAATGAAAAATTCGTATAATAGCGACTTTGCGTATCCGGCAGTGTTTCGTCTGTTGCACCTCGAATTTCCACCAACTCTCCATCGACTGTCACGGAAATGCTCGTACCGCTGGTCAATGGATTTAAATTCTGATCGCACACCGTGTAATTAAATAGCTGAGAACCACCATTGGGGATGTTAAATGCTGTCGGTTCGATTGAAATTGTGGGGATGCCGGAAAAAAGTACAATGGCGTCCGAAGAAATTGAACTCTGCTCCTCATTCACAGAGCTTGCTGTAACGGTTGCAAATCCAGGCCCGAGCGTTGGATGCTCAGGTCTTGGTTCAGCAGATATTAAATTAACACTGGCCTGTCCCAATTCATTGGTCATGGCTGAACCCTGAATTATCCCGCCGGTTGTGGTGAAGTAAATCGCCGTACCCTCTTTGACCGGATTCCCGTATTTATCTCCGACAAACGCGGTGAGAATATCAGTTACACCAAAATGATTGTAGCCGGGAATATTCAACACATCCGCCGCCAGACTGAAATGCGCCGCATCCGGCAGTCCGCCATGAATCGCTATTGCGACCGGCTGAGAGCGAATACTGCTACCGCCCTCGATGGTTTCAGCAATGACCTGAACCACCCCGGCTTTGGTTCCGCTGGTTAAATAAACGGACGCCAAACCAATATCTGACGTATTGGTTTTTGAGGGATAAATAAATTCTCCGCCATCAGGTCCGGAGCCAATTGAAAATGATACTTCAACCGAGTGGTCAGCATCGATGGGAATGCCACTGGAATCCAGCACGACAAAGGTCAGTTTTACCGTTTCCGCTGCCCCGCTTTCATGCACGCCGATTCGCTGCGCCGATTGTGATGACAGGCTAATACTGGCTGCTTCCGCCGATGTATTGGGTGTGTGCGCTGTTGGCAGCAGCCGGAATGTTGGTATGTCAATTGAACGGCCAGGCACGGCCAGAACGGCCGTCGTATCCGGAACATAACTTTCCTTGAACGCAATGACATCGATATCCATGCTGCTCGAAACCGACAATTCCATTGAAAACTGTCCCAGCGAATCTGTCATTTCAATGATCTCCGGCGAAACTTCCCCAATTTTAATAATCGCATTTTCAATGGGCATATCTGTAGAATTATTCAAAACAAGCCCGCTCAGTGTTACAAGGTCACTCGCTTCCGGCTCTTCCGATTCTGTTGGTGATTCACACCCCAAAAATATGCTGCTGACGAGTGCTATCCCTAAAATTATAAACAATATTTTTTTCATTTTTTTCTCCAGGCAAAGTTGAAAATCCTGAATTAATTTACCGACCATCTATGAATAAAACAGTTTAGCTTATCCTATTGAATCGGTATTTTTCAAATATTTATTAATTTCCTTCCAGAACTTCATTTCTTTTTTTATTTTTGAAGGATCAGTTACATCTTTAAATCTGAGCTTTCTCTGTAATCGATCTTCAAGAGTGGGCAGCAATTCAGCATGGAGCAGAATGATCAATTCTTTTTTGACCACTTTTTTCGCATCAAAGCCAAAAAGATATTTCAAACCAAAAAACCACCAGGGCAAATTTTTCAGTACAGGGATGCCTTCGCGGGTATGCGATTCTTCGTTCACGTACAATCCCCCGATAATGGTCTCCTCGCCATCCAATAACAGCACCGATGTTTTTGCAAAGGATTTTTTAATTTCCAGCCCGCTGTTCCCGGTGGATGTATTGCTTCGCTCTATGTTCAAATCGAGATGAATGAAATATGTGGAATCGTGCATCAAAACTTCCGGCGTCACTTTGATGATCGAGCCGGTGGAAAACATCTGGGTGACGGAATTTCCGGCAAAATCCTTGATAGTGACAGCCACATCGCTGCCCACCTGAATTTTCCCTTCCTGCTCGGATCGCACCGTAATTTGGGGACTGGCCACGACATCACCGATCTGATCGTTTTCCATAGCTTTGAACACAGCCACCAAACTTCCAAAGTCCACTTCAGGCGCTATTCCCAATTCGAACAATCCGGTTTTCGTTTCCGCCGCTGACATTCGGGCGCCCAGGTTCACATCATTGCCCCGGAACAAATCCCAGTTGAATCCGAGCTGCCGCAGTTTGGAGCCGTCCGCCTCAAAGAAAATTGCGGAAATAACCACTTCGCGCGTTCTGAAAAATTTATCGCCCTTGGTTTCCTGAACTGGCTCTTCGACTTCTTCCTGGTCAGGAGGAAGTGTCTGTTCAATTTTGATGATTTTCAGGTAATCTGAAAATTCTTCGTACCACAACACATTTTTTCGAAGGATAAGCTCCAGCGCATCGAACCAGTACATTTTATCGACATCGATGCCAATGGGAGTCTCTCTCTCCTCCGGATCAATGATAACTTTGTGATAGAACTTTTTGCACAGGTAATTCAAAATATCCAATGCCTGGTTGAACGGCATGGTCTTTGACATGGAAATAATTTCTTCCGGCGCAATCTGGGCTTTTTTTAATTCCCTGGGTCGATTCAATTGCGAGTACACGTCCCCATGCATCATTAACAGCAACAACATCAGGAAACCCATATATTTAAGTTTCATTTCAGTGCTCTCTTTCAATGGATATGTGTGAACGAAATTTTTTTAGAATTATTCAATGCACTTTTCAACAGATATCTTACACAGTTAGAACATCTCTAAAATTTACCAAAACTCTATTTTCTGAATCGAAGTCGCAGCACAAACTTTTGAACTTTTCCGTTTTTATTCAGCGAGAATTCAACCTGATTTTTTGCAACATCGATTTTTGTGACATACCCCAGATAAACCTTTTCCCCAACCTGTATAACCCTTACTTTACCGTGGTGATCGGCGATAAAAGCCTTGCCGGGAATCACCGCCTTCAATTCTGATCGTTCCACCTCAATTAAATTCCCGCGATTGGGCGGCAGATTTCGCTTGACTCGAGGATTAAAGGGATCTTTAAATTCATTCACTTCCACGCTGGCTAAATCCCGTTTGATCGCCGGCAAATCATGCACATCGGCGAACATGGCGCACAACTCCAGGTCAAACGTGATGATTAAGTTGGAGCCACCTCGTCTTCGTTGAGCGCTTTCCACGCCGCGCAAACTCAGATTTTTCAATTTATAGATTTGAGGTCCCCGCTCGATGTACCAAATAAATTTATAAATATCTTCAAACGATCCTTCGCCTTTAATATTATATAAATTGTAACCATACTCCCCGGACATCACTCTTTCTGTGTAAACGATATCGAATTTCAAATCGCCGGCGTACTGAACGATGGAATTTAGATAGGCATACGTGTGGGAGGAGGTGTCGTCTGACACAATTTGTTTGTCAAGATTTGCCAGCTTCAGCTCTTCTTCAGCAATGAGTTTCTGCAACTTAATAAATTGAACTTCCACCCCATCCAGACCGGCGATCTGGTGAGCCACCTTGCCCAGCTCTGTTTTCAGTCTGCTCGATTTCTTCGGGTACGAATAAAGAATGAAAAATCCGCCAACCAGTAAAATCACTACGATAAAAGTTGACAAAATCAATGTATTCCGAGTTTTATAAGACATGGCTGCTTTGTATTTCATAACTGAACCGGCATTTTAAATTATTGAATATTCAATGAATTAAGAGTCCTCTGCAAACTCAATTGGGGGCCGCATTTTTTTCACTTGCAGAATTTTCTTCACTGGCAATGGCTTCAGCCACAAGCATTTTTTTGAAATCCGGCCGACGATCCCTGACTTCCGCTTCAATTTCAAAACTGAACACGGTTTTATTATTGATTTCCTGAATCAACACCTGTTTCAATACCGAATTCTGAAGTGAATCAGAAAATGCAGGAATCTTATTTCGATTCATGGCATACCCCTTCAATGTCGCGCGTCCCTGTCCAAATTTGGATATTTCCGTGATCCAGACCATCCCGACATGTTCGGCCTTTTCAGTGACCTCCTTCAAAAATGTGCTCCAGGTATACGTTCCAACAACCAAAGAGTCGAGCACTCCGAATGTATTGACATAGTAATTATATTTATTCTTTTCGGTTCCAAGTTTGGTGTTCAGGTCTTGCAAATATGCCAGTTCGGCTTTTTTCTGCTTCAGGGAGTTTTGCATATTGTCCACTGTTTTCCCAAACTGAATTATTTTTACAGTGAATAAAAAAGTAAGCAACGGAATGAGCACAAATAAAGTCCAGCCGAACACGCCCAGTTTCAGCACTTTCTGTTCTTCACGAATCTTGAATGGAATCAGATCGACATGATAAAAGCCATTATTGGATAAATCAATCGCACGCCATGCAGCGCCCAATGGGACGGCAAAATTAGGCAAATCATCGATTATACGATTTTCTCCTGTCATATTTTCCAGATTCATTAGTTGAACGCCCTGGATGTTCACACTTTCATCAAACCAATCGTGGAAAGCCTTGTCAAATTCTTCTCTGCACGCTCCCCCGGTTAAAATGATATTATCAACGTCTGAAATACTCAGATTGTCTTGCTCCAACAACAGTCGGCTTCGAATTTTATTGGCCAATTCATTAAGCGCTTCCCGGGATGGGAAAAATTGTTCGATGCCTTCGCCGATAATGGGAGAAATATAACTCAGTTTATTTCCATCCATAAATATAATTCGACTGAATTCATTGCCGACATAGACGATCACGCTGGTTTCTTCCTCGCTGAAGCTGTAATTTTCTTTTACCAGATTAACTATGGAAGCCTCCGCACTTTCCACCACAGCAACCTGGGGCATGCGAATTTCAAGATTGTTTCGCAGTCTATCAATAATATTGAGTAATCCAATTTCCGGCTGCCGAACGATACTCATCAATGATCCATCCATGAGTTCCAGATTGTGCATTGTTTCAGGTTTAATGACTTCGCTGTCTGATTTCTGTTTTAACAATTCCTCGACAATCCTTTTATTCAGCTTTTTACCGGAAAGCCCCCACGTGCTGTCAAAATGACTGTAGTACAACTGCGGCTCTGGAATACTCACCGCAATTTTCAGTTTTCGGTTTGGATACCTGTTCAAAAGGTCGCGAATGATAGTAAAATTATTATGGGGATCTTCGTCGAATTCTTCATCCACCAAATACTCGTCCTCGATTTCTGATGTGATATATGGTGATTTTTCATCGTTCTTTTCAGAGGAATCTTCTGCCATTTCCAGATCGGGGTCCAGGGCATCCAGCTTTTTTATTTCCGAAGTGATATCGATGGGTGCAGATTCAGCTATTTTTTCTGTGTCGATTTCTTTTTCAGTTTTCTCGGAATCAAACGATTCCTGCAACACAATTTTTTCGGCATCTACAAGTCTAAACTGTCCCTGATATTTTTCGAGCCACACAGCCTGAAGGCTCAAACCGTCGACAAACAGTCCCAGCGCCAGGCTATCATTATTTTCCGGTCGTTTCAATTTTTGAATCGTGTTATTCAATTTCATCAAGGTTTTCATTTTTCACCTTTGTTTCAAAGCTAAAAATTACATCGAGCTCAAAATCTGCTTCATTCTGCGCTTATTATTTGCATGGTTGAAGGCGGTTTCCACCGATATTTTTCGGTCCTGGTAAAGCCGCTTCAGGTCCTGTTCCATTGTTGTCATACCATATTTGGAGCCCTCGCTGATCATCTGATAGATTTCACCGGTATTATTATTTTTGATGGCTGCTTTCGTGGACGGGGTCATCACCAGCACCTCCTTTGCCAGGGTCAGTTTTCCCTCAAGCGTGGGAACAAGTTTTTGTGACACCACGCAACGGAGCACATCTGCCAATCGGTTGCGAACGCGCTCCTGTTCAATGGGTGGGATTTCGCCAATAATTCTGTCGATACTTTCCACGGCCGAAGAAGTGTGCAGCGTGGAAAACACTTTGTGTCCACTGTCAGCCACTTCCAGGCCGGACATGATTGTATCCGGGTCGCGCATCTCACCGATGATGATAATATCCGGGTCCTGTCGCAAAGCCTCGATGGTGCCCTTTTTGAACGACATTGTATCGCGCCCCACTTCGCGATGTCGCACAATGCACCGCTTTGACCGGTGTACAAATTCCACCGGTGACGCAATTATGATGATATGCGCATCCACCGATCGGTTGTTCAAATCCACAATGGCATCCAGCGTGCTGCTTTTTCCTGATCCAGTAATCCCGGTGATGAGAATCAAACCTTCTTTGGTATTCGCAAGATTAAAAATTCGTGTCACACTTTGATGAAAACCGAATCCTTCGTAGGGACGAATTTCGGTATTTATCGCTCTCATATTCAATGCCAGGGCGTCCAGATCAAAATAGACATCGGCCCGATGGCGTGCTACTTTTTCTTTTAGTTTAAATGTATAAGAGAAATCGAAATTGCGGTTTTTAAAAAGGGCATCTCTTTGCCCTTGCATGAGAATTGCCTGAATTAAAATATTGGTTTCATCAATTTCAAAGTTTCCGAATTCCGGCACGGGCTTTTTGCTGCCCTGAGATCGCAGCCAGATCATGCCTTTAGCTGCCCAGCCGCCAAGATCAATGTCCGATGCATCGATTTCCCGCATGCGCGTTAAAAAGCTGTGTATCAAATTTCCGAGCGCCAGTCGCTGTTTTTCAGACATTTTTTCAATGATCTCATCGCCGATGAACTGCTGCCGGTCGATTCCGATGAGTGTTTGGGGTATTTTGTTTGTCGCACTATTCAAGATATCTTTTGCTTCATTTATAAAATTGCGATTCATTGATTCACTGTCCTGAATTTTATTTCATTTTTATCGTATATTTCGTTTTCATGCGTGAATGCTTGAAATTAAAAATTTACTCCCACCAAGAGACTAAACTTAATGCCCGGACAAATGGATAAGATGGCGGGGATTGAGTCGCGCAACGGGAATCAAATTTATATCGCTTGCTGAAGCCGGAATTAATGCCCCACCAGCCAAATGTGCCTACTGGTCCCCGATCGCGCTGAACAATACTCCCCGTGACAGTCAAATGGCCTGCAACCGGCCTGGTGCTATAATTCTGGGCCGTAAAAGAGCCATCGATAGCCATGAGGCAGGCCTGAATATTGACATCACTGTTATTGGGAATATTATCTGTCACAAGGATATCATTATAGCTCACAAGACCTAAGAAATCGTCAGAACCAGGATTGGTGAGTGGATCGTTGGCGTAGACAATATCATCGTCGATCCAAATGTCTCCTTCAGAATACATGGTAACCTGTCCATCGAGCACCCCCTTCACTCTGAAATCCGCAGTGGAATAAATAACGCCTGTCGGGGCAATATCAGCCACCGCAACCGTATCTGGCGGATCGCTCCCTACGGTACGGACAACACTGCCATCGTACTGAAATTCGAACAAAGTCTGAGTATCATAGAGCGATTTTGTATTGATTGGCGCTGGGCCATTACCGGTTGTTGCGGCCTGTATTAAATGCGTCATATCGGTTGGAATATCAACACGAATGCCAATCTCCCAGCCACCATAGTATTTTGCCTGGTTATACCATCGCGTTGGACTGGGCGAAATTCCCTGATAGGTGGTTACTTTACCATAAAATACAGGGCTACCGGACGTCCGTAAAATGGAATTTGTATGTATTGGACCCCAAACTGAATCTCCAGTGATCCAATACACACTTCCCTCGCTGTTTGTGAACCAGAAATATCGCGACACCGGCATATTGTATGAAAAATAGGCGAATACAGAATCCTGAAATTTGAAAGATTCCTGGAATCGCTCATAATGATCTTCGACAAATCCGTAATTCCAGGTATTCACCTTTAACATCACCGTATCCAGGCATGTCTCTGTAATGTACACATTTGAAGTGCAGCCATTTGAAATAATCGTAAAATTATCGTTTGTTGTTTGCTCTGCCCAGATTTTATTCACGCCAAAATTCATGGCATTCAATGCTTCTTCATGAACGACTGTTCTCATATAATAATAATTGAACGTATCCGCTGCTGAAATTACAGCTTTATTCAATCGAACCTGATAAATCGAGAAGGACAAAATAAAACCAAAAACAACGATCAATGCGCCTTTTCCAACCATAATAATCTCTGTTAGTTATCTTCTTAAATTTTTAGAAACTAAACGTGTTTGTCTCCAAAACGATGGCCTTAAAAGCCTGCGTAATTCGCGCTTTCTCAGGTCAGCCCTGCTAATACTGTCGAGCTGGGTTGTTACAAATTCAGGACTCAGAATTATTCTTGGCTCGAATGTCACCAAAGTAACTTCCACCATTTTAGTGGCAGCTATTATTTCAGCCGGTTCTCCAATCTGATCCAGATAGCGAAACACATTATTATTTCCAATTCTCCCTATATCCATATTTTGGCTCGAGTTTTGAGCAATTTTCACATTTCGATATACCTTATACATGGTCAGCGTTGTATCGCCATAATCAATCACTTCATCCTGCACAATATGATATTCTATGGTATCTGGGATGGAATCCTGATGAATATTTAATTGAGTCAAAAATTTTAATCGATTTGGATTCGCAATCTGAAGGATTGTGCCTTGCTGACTTTCATTTATCCCAAACCCCATCTTTCTTAAATCATACTCTGTCAGATGGGCCATGTGAGCCAAATTTGCCTGTACAATAGCATCTGCATTATAGTTGAAAAATTCCCTGGTTCCTGAATCGGTCACGGTCAATACCAATAAAAGAACCATACCGCCGATAATGGATGCACCTATAATATCAAGAAGTGTTGTCATATTCTTTTCTTCAGTTTATTTTTTTTCACATTGAATTTAAATGTCACAAAAGAATTAATTATAAAACCAGTAACTATGAACAAAACTTACCTTCAATGTATCTCTCACTTTTGCGCCATTAGTAAATTTATAAAGAAGTGGAGGATTGTAATTATCAGTGATAAATATCGTCATTCTTTTATGATATTCCCGTTCATTGGATGACACAATACTGGTTCCCTGAAGGTCAACATAATCCACCACAAAATAATTTTTGTAAATGACGCCGCTTCTTCCTGTATCGATTTTAACAATTTGATGGAAATCATCAAAATCATCAATTTCGCCATTATCGTTGCCCTCCAGGCCAAGATTTGTCGGGGATGTAAAATCCTGCAAATTTTTCTGACTCGTAGTGTCTGTAGATGCTTCATCAAAATAATATTGCGATGCCTGTTCGATATAGGAAGTTAACAGCGATAATGCTTCAAGTCGATATCTGTTTTCAGAGAGTGAAAAATCGCAATTCAGCAGCATTTTATTCACATTGAAAACAGCCAGTGAAAGAATCATCAAAGCGCCGATGGTCAGCAAAGTCTGTCCTGTATTCATAATCTCTCCGACGTATTAGTCTTCTGTAGTTGCCTGGGCAATTTCTTCCAGCGTGGCAATTCCCTGTTTGATGCGCTCGCGCCCGGCAGCCCGCAATGTGGTCATGCCATCCGTTATCGCCTGCTGCCGAATTTTCTCTTCATCAATTTCTTTGCCGGATTTGAAAATTAAATTTCGAATTTCTTTGGTGAAAAATAATGTTTCATGAATCGCCACACGGCCCTTGTAGCCACCATGGCATTTGCTGCATCCGACAGCTTCATAGAATGTAAAATCATTCAATTCATGTTCAGCAAATCCCAAACTCAACGGAATTGCCGGGTCTAAATTTTTGGCGGGCTTTTTACACGCATCGCACAAGCGCCGAATGAGTCGCTGCGCAATGATAATGTTGATGGCGTAGGCGATGAGGAATGTCTCCAGTCCCATTTTGTAGAGCCGTGAAATGGCGCTCGGCGCGTCATTGGTGTGCAGCGTGGAAAACGTGAGATGCCCGGTGTTCGCCAGTTTGATCCCGGTTTCCGCTGTGATTTTATCCCGAATTTCTCCCACCATTACAATATCCGGGTCGTGACGAAGTATGGAACGCAGGGCCTGATCAAAATTCATTTTATTGCCGATTTTCAGTTGCCGCGCACCAGGGATAATGTATTCGACCGGGTCTTCCACGGTCAACACATTCACTTCCGGCCTGATCACATAATTCAGCGCCGCCATGAGTGTGGTCGATTTACCACTGCCGGTCGGACCGGTGACAATCACCATGCCCTGGGGTTTGGAAATCGCTTTGACGAACATATCTTTTGACCTGCTTTGAAAACCCAGTTTCTCGAAATCAGTGATGACTTTTCGGTCATCCAGCACCCGGATAACAACGCTTTCCAGTTTGTATTGGTATTCTTTGGCAACAATGGGAAGAATGGACACGCGGTATCGGATCATGTGGCCATCCACTTTTCGCTGAATAAATCCATCCTGAGCCAATTCCCGTTCGAATCGATCGACATTTTTCGATCGATCTTTGACCACCGCCGCAATGGCCTCCGGGCGGAATCCTTCCCTGGAATGCCACAGCCTGAGCTTGCCATCGATTCGAAAATGGAATTCCGTAGTTTTCGAATCTTTGGGAATTATGTGAATGTCGCTTGCCCCCTGTCTGACCGCCTCCAGAAGCATGCCTTCAATTAAATTCACCAGAACGCTTTTATTAATCTCCGCTTCGATGGCTGCTTCGTCCAGGGTGTCTTCTTCGTCGTCATCGTCTTCGGTAATTTCAAGCTGGGATTCTTCAATGGTTTTGAGAAACTCATTTTCAGGCGGGAAAACCAAATCCAGTATTTGCCGGATTTCATTTCTGGGAACGTAACAGACTTCATATTTTTTGGCGCCAATGGACCGGGCAATTGTTGAGCTCGTCCGGCTTGTCGGGTCAGCCGCGATGATGATCCATTTATCCGGCTTGTTTTCATCCCGTTTGTAAACAAGAATCTTTTCCTGCTTCATCTGTTCCTGAAGCATTTCAGGCAACTGCTCAAACACTTTTTTGATGAATTCTATACGCTTCGCGTGTACATGTTCTTTTTTAATCGAGAGCTTTTTGAAACCATAAAATCCTGCCACTTCGTCGAAAATGCTGTCGTGGTCCATATCAAAATCATTAACAAGAATTTGGGCCAGATTTCTTCTTCCGTTGGAATTTTCCTTTTCTTTTACTTCGAGAGCGCCTTTGAGCTTGTTGTAATCAACAATGCTTTTGTTCAGCAGTATCTGCCCGAGTTTATCTACGTTCAGCGGCATCACACACCCATTTTGGTTTCATAGTATCATTAACATCTTTTGATCATTAAAAAAATTCAAGCCTTATCAATTTCATAATTTTCCAATTTTTGTACATATTTCACAGCTTTTTGATGATTCTGGCTATACGGTGTTTTGGGTTTAACCAGCGCTGTTTCCGATGATACCAGCGTCAGCGCGGTCATAACCACCATAATGATCATCGCTATGACCAACTGGACGAAATCCACAACATTCTTCAGTTTATAAACCGTTTCTTTTTCATAATAATTCGCTATCTGCAAAGCGGATTTTTTCACCGTGCCGGTCTCGGCACCGGAATTGAAGCGGGACAGGGCTGTTTTTGTGAAAACGCCACTGGCTTCCAAAGATTCCACCAATCCCTTTCCCTTGCTCAGCATCATGGGAATGGTGATATTTTTTATGCGTTGTTCCATGTAGCGATTGCCACAGGCTTCAGCCGCAAGTTTAATCGCTTCAATATTTTCACCGGAGCCGCTGTATAGCGCGTAAAAAACCCTGCAAAAAATTTCGATGATCGTTCTGTGAATTAAAGTCCCGATGACCGGGATTTTGATTATCACCCTGTCTTTTAGAAACTTGCCTGCAGGTGTTTGAAAATAATAAAATATTGCTCCAGCACTCAGCAAAGTTGCAAGAATAATGAGCACCATATTATTTACCAAAAAATCACTGAACTGCAGGGTCGCCTTTGTCATGGGCGGTAGTTCGGTGCCGAGTTTGAGAAAGAGCTTTGCCGTTTCCGGGAAAATATAGGCCACATAAAAAATCACCGCTCCGATTAGTACAAGCAGCGTAAACAACGGCATAATCAATGCGCCTCTCAGGTTTTTTTTGAATTCTGCATTTCGTTCGAGGAACTTGGCTGTGCTTTCATAAATCTCCGCCATATTGCCACTCTTTGAAGCAAGCCCCAGCATTCGCGCCGTGAATTTACCCAAAAATCTTTCCTGACGCACAAATGCTTCTTCACTGTCTTTTCCCTGGCGCAGATCATTGTTGATTTGCTTGAGCGATTCTTTTAACGTCGGATTCTGAATGTCGAAAATGAGAAGTTGCAGCACTTCTCCGTAAGGCAATTTTTCACGGACAAGATCTGCACTCACCCGAACAAATGTTACAATTTCGGTCTGTGGCGGCTTGAATTTAAAATCCATCACTTTTGGTTGGATTCGGATCACCTTGTACCCTAATTTTTCAAATGCCTGGCTGACTTCCTCCTTTGTGAATCCTTTTTGTTCTCCTTTTTTAGGTTTTTCATCATTCTTCTGGATTCTAAATACAAATGTTTTCTTTTTCTGGATATTCACAATGCTGAGTTTTTTTATTTCAGCCAATTTTTTTATTTTTCTTCTGGCTGTTGAAAAACTATCGGCGGTGATTATTCCCTGAACCGCTTTTCCTTTGGCTGTCTGTCCTTCAAATCTGAATTCTGGCATGCTCTGCTACGCACCTTTTTGAAGTTACATATCAAGAAAAACCCCGGGGTAAATTAAAAGGAATTAACCATAACACGCCCCGGGGTGTTAAACCCAGTTAAAACGTTTTGACACAATCAGTGTCGGATCCATTTTTGTTCTTTGTATTACTTCATCTTCACCAGATCGATATGGATTTTTCTATCTCCCAATCCCAACTCCATTCCAAATAATTTTCTGATGCATGTCTTCTCTTCATCACCAAAAAAATCCAATCGTTGTTAATTTAAAATCGTCGTAGTGATATTATCAGCGGTTATGGTTGCATATGCTTTAACAAAATTACCCGCATTTTGCTCTTTACCACAACCCACAACGTAAATTGTCGCTGCAGATGCAGAAATTGGCGTGATCGCTCCGGCCACATACGCCACGCCGGTGGGAGCAGTCGCCGTTACACTATAGCTTCCGTTCGCATTTCCGGTATCCACCGCAGCGAGGAAAAATCCATTGAAATCCTGTCCTCCGCCGGCGAGCGCCGTCGGTGTTTTGTAGAATCTTTGTGCTTTGGCGGCATAGTTCAGTAAATCACTGACAACGTTTTGCCTGTTGGATTCCACAGCGCTGCTTTTAAATTGTGTCACTCCAACGGCAATGGCGATACCCACGATAACAATGCCCAGAACAATGAGCAATAATTGTTGTTGTCCCATCAAAAACCTCCATTTCGTTTTTTTAAACCTTCATACTGAATTGCGAAAAACTAAACCTGCTATTCAGCCGTTCTCACCTCCTTGCTGAAATTTAAAAATTAGGTATGATTTGTTTATTGAATTGCTTTTTACCTGAAAATATACTTTTGCAGTCTCGTAATAAAACAAAATTTATGCCCATTATTCCAGTATGAAACATTGTCTCTATATCTATCAATTTTTAATAGAATTAGTGAATGATAACCTGTCATTTTCTTTTAACATTATTTATGTAAAATATGGTAAGGAGGTAATAGTTATGAAATATATTCTATGGAATTCATTCCATACTTGGTGGAGAGAAGCGGTTAAAAACAAATGGTATTTAGAATGGTATGTGAAAATCTAATTTATTTTCCAAATAAATGAACGAGCCACAAACTCAGTTCAGGAAAATAGGTAATAATCATCAGGGCGATGAACAAAATGGCAAGAAATGGCAGGGATGCCACATACAATTTCACTACCGGTTTATTGAACCGAAAGCTGGAAATGAACAAATTCAATCCCACTGGAGGCGTGGAATACCCGATCTCCAAATTGGTGAGAAAAATGACGCCGAGGTGAACCGGATCAACGCCGTATTGCTGGGCAATAGGAACAATGAGCGGAACCACCACAATAATTGCGGAAAACATGTCCATCATGCACCCTACAATGAGAAGCAGCAGATTGAGAATCATCAAAAACACAATTTTGCTGCTGATGAAGGTCTGCATGAATTCCAGAATCTTCATGGGGATCTGTTCATCAATAAGATAATTCGTCAGTCCCATGGCCGTGCCGAGAATGACGACAATCCCGCCGACCAGCAGCATACTTTCTTTCATAATTCTCGGCATATCTTTGAATAGTTTCAAATCCCTGTAAATAAAAACTTCGATGATAATAACATAGAATGCCGTTATTGCTGCCGCTTCTGTTGCAGTGAAAAAACCACCGTATATTCCTCCGATGATGATAAAGGGGAGCGGAATTTCCCAGATGGCTTCCCGGCTGGCTTTAAATAAATTTTTCCAGTGAAACGGGACTCGTTCAATTGCCGCAGTGGCGCCGCGATTCACGCTGTAAAGCGAAAGCAGAACGATGAGCAGGGTGCCTGGAACAATACCGGCCAAAAACAACTGATCGATGCTGACTTTGGCAATGAAGCCATAGAGAATAATAGGCAGACTCGGGGGAAACAGCAAGCCCAAACTGCCGGAGGTGGTGAGTAGCCCCAGCGAAAATTTCTCAGGGTATGCCTCACTTCGAAGGATGGGATAGAGCAGACCACCCAACGCAACGATGGTGACGCCGGACGCGCCTGTGAAAGCAGTAAAAAATGCGCAGGTGATCAGCGCAACAATTGCCTGTCCGCCGGGCAACCAACCGACTGCGGCGCGGGAAAGATTAACCAGACGTTTGGGGGTATTGCTGTCAGCCAGAATGTAGCCGGCAAATGTAAACAAAGGGATGGCCAGCAGCGTCGGGGCGCTGGCGATGCGGTACAGTTCCACGATAACTGCAGATGTATCGATTCCCAGCGAATGAAATGCCAGCAGCGCGATGGCTCCAATGATAACGAACAGCGGCGAGCCCAAAAGGGCAAGTAGAATCAGCACGATTCCGAAAATCACAACAGTCATGCGTTCGCCTCCCCTTCTTCCTCCGCTGCTGAAAAAAGAAGTTCAAGCGTTTTTATGAAAAAGCGAAACATGAGCAATCCGAAACCGATGACAATGATGGATTGAAAAATCCAGATGGGTATATCTGCAAAAAGAGTGGCTTCGCTTTCTTTCTCATACTGAATGAACGTTATGGCTGCACGCATCAGGAAAAAGCAGACAACTCCGGAAAATAAATTGACGATAATTCCGGAAAACCGTTTCCAGTTAGCAGGCAACGCTCTCGATAGCACGTCGATGTTGATATGCTTCCCCTCTTTCGCAGCAAGGGACGCGCCCAGGAATCCGACCCACAGCACAAGATGCCTGAGCAGGGTATCGCCCCAGAGCAGGGATGTCTCAAAAAAATTTCTCAGGAATACCTGCAAAAATGCCAGCAAAATCATTGATGAAAGAATTAGAATAAGAAAGCTTTTTTCAATGATGGCCAAAAAATCATCGATTCGGTTGATATATTTCATTTTACTGTTTCTTAAATTCTACTGTCCAATTTACAAGACAACACCTGATTTCATAGAAATGCAGGAAAAAACATCACTTATTTTCTGATGTCTCGGAGTGAGTCTGTTTTCGATAATCAGCCAGAGCTTTTTCCACATCTTCAACAAGCTGCATGGTATAAAGCTCTCCGGCCAGAAGCCGTCTTGCTTCTTTACCTTTCTCATAAAAGAATTTCATCTCATCCGCCGGAGGCGGGGGCACCATTTGAATTCCGTTCTCCTTAAGCGTTTCAATGGATTCGATATTTTCCTTCCGGCTCAATTCCATCAGCTTTTTAAAATATTTCTGAGACGTTTCTTTCAGAATAGCCTGATATGTGTCCGGCATTTTATCGAACATTCGCTTGGAAATTAACACTGCGCCGGAAGAGTTGGTGAGCGGCACTTCCATCATGTATTTCACTTCGGTGAACCATTGCAGCGCAATCATGGCCATAGGTGAAATATACACGCCATCCACCATTTTGGTTTGCAGCGCCATCATCACATCGATCACCGAAAGCGGAATGGGATTCACTCCCAACGCTTTAAACGTGGCTTCGGCGACCGGATCCCCCTCCCACATCCACATTTTTACATTTTTCATATCTTCCAATGTATGCACCGGCGTGTTGGTGAAAATATACACAAATCCAACATCTGCCCAGCCCAATAAAATGTAACCATTTTCCTCGAATCCGGCTGCAAATTTGTCATAAAATTTATTGGTAATGTAATCGACCTCGTCGTAATTGCGTCCTAAAAACGGAGAGTCCAGGATTCTCACTTCCGGGTAAATTTCGCCCAAACCAACGCCGGTGAATCCTGCGCTGTGCAACTGCCCTAACCTGATTTTCCGCAGCACATCCTTTTCATCACCGGCCACGCCGCCCGGGTAAAACCTGAATCCGACTTCGCCCTTGGTTTTCTCGCGCATGGTCTCGTCCAGTTCGCGCATCACTTTCATCCAGGTTGAACCATCCGGGGCGAGACTGGCGAATTTGATTTTATATTTTTGCGCATGGGCAAAAGATACGGTTAAAGATATTATCAACAAAATCAACACTATTTTTTTCATGTGATGCTCCAATTTCCAGTTCATATTTTCAAAATATTTTTCAAACTTTTTTCCTCTCCTCCAATTCCTCCAATGATTTAGGCCAGTCCTTTTTCAGCAATCGCGACAGCGAGCGGTCTGCCAAAAGTTTGCCGCTGGTCTGGCATGCTGGACAATAATTGGTTTCGTTGGCAGCATAGCGAATTCGCTGCACGGTTGTGCCGCAATCCGGGCAGGGTTTGCCATAGCGGCCGTGCACTTTCATCTCATTTCGGAACGCGGTGACTTTTTTGGGGAATCCATCGCCGGCCTCTACGCGCAACCTGTCCGTCCATTCCAGCAGTGTGTCTTTGATTGCCGTGTGTAATTGCCCGATTTGTTCATCCGTCATTTTTTCGGTGAGCTGAATGGGCGACAGTCTCGCGCGGTGAAGAATTTCATCGGAATAGGCATTGCCAATGCCGCTGAACAGCCTCGGATCGGTGAGCGAGCGTTTGAGCGTGTGATTCTCGCTTTGCAGTCGCGTTTTGAATTGCTCAAAACTGGACTCGAAAATTTCCAGCCCGCCGCGGCAGAATGCATCCACGTTGAACCTGTTTTTCACGAAATAGAGCGAAGCCCGCTTTTTGGTTCCGGCTTCGGTGATGAGCAAGGAGCCGTCGGGAAAGTCCAGCGCAGCAAGGCCAATTTTTCCGGGGATTTTCTGCCCGGCATCGCCCCATTTTAATCGGCCGGCAATCATCAAATGTAGCACCAAAAATCGCTCGTCATTGAAAACGAAAACGATGCGCTTGCCTAACCGTTCAATGCCCTGCAGCACAGCGCCTTTCAGCGAATCGATAGGCGGATCGAATGTGCGCAGGAAAAACGGGCTGGCCAGGCGGATGTCCTGCAATGGCTGTCCCACAACAAACGCGTGCATTCGCTCGATGTAAATTGTTATGTCTGGGTATTCGGGCAAGCAGGGCTCCTCTGGTGTGTTTGCTTATGAATATTTTGTAGATTCTACCCATATCCCATCCCTACGGGATTTGCCATTGTTGTAAATAGTATAAACCGCGTAGCGGTGAAATATTGGTAGTAAATTTTTCACCCAATTTCTCAAACCACGTAGTGGTTTAATATTTGAACCCTCATATTTTTATTGGTGCGTTCTGCATTTCGAAATTTGTCACTCACACGAAACAATGTGAATTCTATTTTTTTCGTGACTATTCAGCTTTATGAAAAATGCCACCGAGACACAGGGCTCAGAGATATTCTCATAAATAATTTTCGGAAAGTGTGTCTCATAATGTGATTGAAAAATATTCATTAATTATTTGGAAACAGAATAACAAAGTACAATACCTGTTCTTCGCATAAATATAAATTAGTCTTTAGTGTATGTAACTTTAACCTGAATTATTCACAAATTTCAAACAATAGATATTTAACTTAATGTTATCAATTAAATTAATCAGATATATGAAATTTAACAAAGTTAGATATACTGAATTCGGAATGA
>CAZSBG010000008.1:0-97391 GCA_964605145.1 uncultured Cytophagia bacterium
CGGGACTTACTTCATTCGAATGGAAACGGAGCAATTTCAGGCGCGGGAGAAGTGTCTGCTGGTGAAGTAACATATCGTATCACACTAAATAGCAGGGACTTAATTCAATCGAAAAAACTGGAATCAACCAAAAAGACCGCAGTTGAAAATTCGCTGCGGTCTTTTAACGTTCAAAAAATATAAAATCCTCTATGTTTGATGTCGCTCATTTTTCAGTTCAATAATCTCGTCGCGAATCCGTGCGGCGTCTTCAAATCGTTCTTCCCGAACCGCTTTTTGAAGCTGAATATTCAACTCTTCTAATTGATCGACATCGCTGATGGGGCGTTCCACCTCGCCGATGATATCTTCTTCTGATGGCTGTTCCAACACTGCGGCCCGTTTCATAACGCTTTCTTCAACGTAAATCGGGGCCTGCATGCGCAGGGCCAGGGCAATGGCATCGCTGGGTCGCGCGTCAATGTCCTGAGACGCTCCGTTGTTTTTCAGGCTAATAGCTGCATAATAGGTGTTCTCGCGCAAGTCATTGACCACGATTCGGGTGACCTGCACTTTGATGGAATTCAGTAAATTTTTCATCAAATCATGGGTCAGGGGACGAGGCGGGCTGATTTTCTCAAGCTGCAGGGCAATGGCCTGGGCTTCTGTTGATCCGACAACAATGGGGAGCCAGCGCCCATGAATATCATCTTTAAGTATGACGACAAACCGGTTAGTGGATGTGTCAAGCGTGACTCTATCGACTCTTACTGCGACCAGCATGTGATGTTTACCTCCTCTGCTGTAAAAAGGAATTTGTATCAGCCCAAAAAACGTGGCGATGCAACGAATTTGAGTCTTAGCTTTATTTAATTATATAAAATTTATTGGCAACAGTCAAGTAAAATTTTAAAAAAATTTTGACATACAATCGTTATTTATTTCAGGAAAATAGATGGTTTAACGTGTAACTTACTGGAAAACCACATTATTTACTGCGGTGTCTCTTTGTTGTGAATAAGGTGAAATGCAGTAATAATGTATTGTATTACAATTTGGATATTAAAAAAATGTTACGTTTTAATTGATTGAAGTTCAGTTGGTTACGTTGATCGAGCCAGTTTTTATTTGAAACATCTCATCAGCGCAGGCGTGACATCGAGGATGGACGAGATGGAGCCAAGAATTTGCTCCCGGAATGGCCCCCATGCCATCAGGGGAACCGGATTTGGGCTGTGTGTGACGAGTGACAAATCTTCGATATTGCCGTGGTCGCTGGTAATGAGCACAGTGGTTTTGGCCAGATCTGTAGATTCGAGAAAAGAGAGGAGAAACCGTTCCAGGTTTAAAAGAAGATTGACCGCGTTGGCCATCTTTCGGGAATGACCGGCAGCATCCGTTTTAAAATATTCGTACAGGCAGAAATCAAACTGTTTGCTTGATTTGGCCAAAATTTTACCGGCCTGTTCCGGCGTGAAAATTGGCACGTTAAAGCCTTTTTTCTCCAGCTCCCTGTTTGTAAAATCGTGATAGATGGCTCGTTCCGCAGACAAATCTTCGAAGTTAAAAAACTTCAGCCCGGCTTTCCAGTTTGAAATGCTGGTCACGGAAAGATAGCGAAGCAGGGCTTCGGCGCCCAGTTTAAAAAATATCGGCCGGTACACATTGATGAACGCCGGCTTTTTGCCCAATTCTTTTACCTGCCGCAGAATGGAATGGACTTCCAGCAGCAGTCGGAGCCTGGCATTTGGAAAAGCGCTCAGATGTTTTCCAAGAATCTGCGCTGCATTTTTTCCCGTGAATAATGCTGTTTGGCCGGTGGCGCTTTGAGGAATTCCAGGCACGCCCAGACTTGCATCAATGGGTTTGATCAAACCGTTTAACCGGAGTGGCCTGGGAAAATCATCCGATAGAAAAGTGTTGAAAAAACGAACGCCGGGATGGGCGCATGGATTGATCGCCACATCGTTTTGTCCGATGCCCAGCCCATCTATAAAAATGAATACAATCCGCAAATCTTACCTGTTTTCGTTAAAAGCTCAAAACCTGATATAATTGCCCGCGACGTTATTGTCAATCTTTAGTTATTGTCAGGGGCACTTCAATATAATGATTTTATATTCGAGTTGGTATAATAGTGACTGAGTATTTTCTTGTAGCTGTATCCTTGCAACGCCATCATGCCTGCACCGGTTTGACACATGCCCACGCCGTGCCCCCAGCCCGCGCCTTTGAAAATGAAATCATTGCCATTTCTGTCCACGATGAAACAGGAACTGTAAAGTGAATTCGGAGACAGCGCCCTGCGAATTGACAGCTCTTTCTCTACGGTGATGGTCTTCCGTGATCCGCGAATGTCAATTTTTTTCAAGCGGCCGGAGACGCCTCGTTCCACCGGAACGATCTGATTGACGATGCCAATGTCCTCACCGGTCTTTTTGGAGATAATTCGGCTCAATTCTTCGCGCGAATACCGCACCTGCCATCGAAAATATTTTTTGGTGTAATTCATTGCTTCGGGCACATCCCCTTTGGTGGTGTTGCAAAAAACATCCGGATTGCTTTCGATCCATTGGCGCACCCGGGATTCATTCTGAAGAAAATCAATCGGGAGCCGGTCAGCGTACGGCGAATCAAATGTGCCTCGCAAATACGGCTGAGGCTCGCCATTCCAGACATTTTCATTATGCTCGGTGTGGCCTCCGCATGTGCTGGCATAAAATGTATCGCAAATATGGCCATTGTACATGAGCACCTGTCCGCGCGTGTGGTTCACCGCTTCATCCACTTTAGGCGATTCTTTTTCCACGCCGCCGTAAACGTGACAGTGAACTTCATCGCAGAGATCGAATGGCTCCAGCCGGTGCTGCTTGCCAATGCGCGCCATGGTATAACTTCTGGCCGTGACTGCCTGAGCCTTGAGCGATTCCAGCGGAAATTCCGGGTGCATTTCTGATCCGACGACTCCTTTCAAATATTCTTCAAGCGGGAGGGTGGTCACTGCAGTAATTTTTCCGAATCGATCGAGCCAGAACTCCAATTGTCCCTTGTAAGTCCGCTCGGTTTCCCTCTCAAAATGAAAGCCTTCCCCAATTTTGACCCGGGTTGTAAATAAATTCCCGCGTACCTGAATAAATCCTTCAGATGAAAAACGCTGACCTGAGGTTTCATTGATGAGGACAATTTCACCGCCCGGTCGTTTTTCCAGAAAAGATAGAATAGTGGTTGAAATTTCGCTTTGAATGGATCGCTGATAATTTTTTGCTTCAGCTTGAGATTCGAAAACTGTATTCAAAAGAATTTGATAAGCGGTGAACCGTCGAAATTTTCCATCCCTGAACAAGGTTTTGTCCACAGTTTGCGTGATGGTTTTAAAGCCGCGCTGATTGAGTTCCCTGGCCAGACGATCGGCAACTTCCGGGTAGAATACCTCCCGATACAGCAGACCATAATGCAGTTTCACCGGCGCCGCATTTTGCAGGATGACCCGCCATTTATTCCCTGGTATTCCCCTGGCGATTTGCTGTTCATTTTGGTTGTAAATATCGATTGAAGAATTTGTTGTGAATGAAATGGAATCCAGCTTTTCAGAAATCCCGATGCGTATTGCCGGGCCTTTGTCAGCAATATATGTTGGTGGCGGACTGATGGCACAGTGCAGCAGGAATGCCAGCAATATGAACGCACTGAAAATGATGAGCTTTGTTTTCACTTCATTCCTCCTTAACCTGAATTATTCATGTAATTATAAAAACTGATTCAATTACCTGCTTATTATCAAATTGCATTATCAATTCATTTAAAACTCAGTATTAGACGTAAAAATATACTAATCTATAAATTCAGCACCATTCAGGCTATCTGGATTCCTTAATGAATTACAATGAATAATCCAGGTTAGCAATATAATGTGAATAATCGAGGTTAATCAATTTTTCGGTTTTATCTCACCGGTAACCTAACTGGCGCAAATCAGAGTCTTTCTTGCGCCATTTTTCTTTCACTTTAACATACAATTCCAGAAATACAGGGCGTTCCAGCAGTAATTCAATTTCCCGGCGAGCCAATAGCCCAATTTGTTTGAGCGCCGTTCCCTTCTTACCAATGATGATTCCCTTTTGTGAATTCCGTTCCACGATGATCGTCGCGCTGATGTAATCTTTCCCTGCCTCTCGTTCCTTGAACTCATCCACAACGACGGTCGTGGAATAAGGGATTTCAGCGCTGAATTTCTGGAACACTTTTTCGCGGATTATTTCAGCGACAAAGAATCGCTCCGGGTGATCGGTGATCATATCCACAGGATAAAACGGATAACCCGGCAGCAGGGTGCTCACCAGTTCATTTTTCAATTCGTCCAGTCCGTCTGATTTTAGCGCTGAAATGGGAATGATGCTTTTCAAATCGAATTTTTTATTATACTTTTCGATCAATGGAAGCAATGTGCCTTTTTCAACCGTATCGACTTTGTTTAGGGCTAAAATTAACGGCTTCTTGGTGGAGACGAGTTCTTCGAGGATGGCTCCATTTTGCTGCACTTTTTTTGGGTGTGGCTCTACCAGAAATAGCAGAACATCCGCTTCCTCGATGGCTGTTTTCGCTGCCCGAACCATGGTTTCCTGTAGTTTGTATTTGGGTGAAAGTAGCCCCGGCGTATCGAGAAAAATAATCTGAAAATTTTCCTCGCTCAAAATACCGAGCACACGATGGCGCGTTGTCTGTGGCTTGGGTGTGACGATGGATAGCTTTTGGCCCAAAAGTGCGTTCATCAGAGTTGATTTCCCGACATTGGGTCTGCCGATCAGCGCAACATATCCTGATTTAAAACTGGATGGATCAACCTGCGCCGGCGCATGATGCGTTTCATCACTCATTTTTTTCCCCTCTCTCATAATCTTCCCCGGTCTCATCTTCTTCTTTAATAGTTCGTTCCTGGTCTTTCATGATGTGCTCCATAGCTCGCTGCTTATCTTTGTTGACAAGATCGTGCATCATCACCTGGCTGGTGAAAATACCGCCGGCCGGGCCGATCCATTTTTTCCTGATTGCCAGAATCATCAGGCCAAGTAAAATGACCACAATGACGATGAAAACAAATACGTTTAAAGGCACTTTATTTCCTTTATAAAGAAAGCTTGCCTCGAAGGCTCGAAGACACGAAAATGAAATTCAAAATATACTTCTCCTTCATTTTTCTTCTTAGCCTGGATTATTCATTGTAATGCATTAAGGAATCCAGATAGCCTGAATGGTGCTTAATTCAGATTTCGTTATATCAAACTCTGTTAAATTTCACACATTTCGTTAATCTATTTAATAACAATTATTTATATATGTTTAGGTTGAAATCTGTGAATAATTCAGGTTAGAGTCCTGGCGACTTCGAGGCAGAAAAAAATCACTTTTCTTTTTTATAGAAAAATTTGTTGGTTTCCGAGACGATAATTCCGGACAACGCAAGCAGGCCAATCAAATTCGGAATGGCCATGAGTCCGTTGAAAATATCGGAAATAGACCACACCAGTTCCAGTTTGCTGATTGCGCCAAAAAATACCACAATGCAGAAAATGGCGCGATACGGCATCACCCACTGCGCGCCCAGTAAATATTCCAGCGACTTTTCGCCGTAATAGCTCCAGCCCAGCAGGGTGGAATAGGCGAACAAAATCAGGCCCACGGCGACAATAATTCCGCCAATATTCCCCGGCAGTCCGTAATTGAACGCATGGGTCGTCAGTTCTGCGCCGTCGTATAATTTCTCTTTCCACAGCCCGGAAGAAATAATGACAAAACCGGTGAGACTGCACACAACAATGGTGTCGATGAACGTCTGGGTCATGGAAACCAACGCCTGGGTCACCGGATTTTTCGTCTGGGCTGCCGCAGCCGCGATGGGCGCGCTTCCCAGGCCGGATTCGTTTGAAAAAACACCGCGCGATACACCATTGCTCACGGTGAAACGAATCAAAGAGCCGATCGACCCACCGATGATGGCGTGCGGCGTGAACGCGTATTTGAAAACCATGCCGAAAACCGAAGGTATATTCTCATAATGAATGAACAAAATGACAATGGCTGCACCCATGTAGAAAATAATCATGATCGGCACGAGAAACCCGGTAACGCGGCCAATGTTTTTGATTCCCCCCAAAATGACCAGCGCTGTGGCAATGGCCAGGACGAGCCCTGTGATCCACGGTTTTATGTGAAATGATGTCTGAACCGCATCGGCCACGGAATTGGACTGAACCAAATTGCCAATACCGAATGCAGCAATAGCCGCGAAAATAGCGAACAGCGTTCCCAGCCATTTCCATCCCAGTCCTTTGGAAATGTAGTACATGGGGCCGCCGCTCATGGTGCCGAATTTATCGGTCTCGCGGAATTTCACAGCGAGCACTGCTTCGGAATATTTGGTGGCCATACCAAAAAGTCCTGTCATCCACATCCAGAAAAGCGCGCCCGGGCCGCCGGCTGCAATGGCTGTCGCAACGCCGGCAATGTTCCCGGTGCCGACGGTTGCAGCCAACGCGGTCATCAGCGCCTGAAAATGGCTGATGTCGCCTTCAGCAGCGTCGTCTTCTTTTCGTTTGATCAAAGCAAGGTAAAGAGAGTGCCACAAACCTCGAAACTGCAAGCCCCTGAGCCGAAATGTGAGAAAAATTCCTGTTCCCACCAGTAAAACGATGAGTGGGATATTCCAGACCATATCGCGGATTTGCGTGATTACTGAAAGAATCGATTGTTCCAAAAGAGCCTCCGTTCCTTGATTGTTAGCAGAGCAAGTTGTCAACTTGCACTACATGCAATACAACGATTTTAATACGCCTTCGCCGTAATCACCCGCTGTTTCGATGGCGCACCGCAAATCATGCATTTCCCATCTTCTTTGTGGGGATTGTCCAGTGGAATACAGCGAATGGTGGCTTTTGTTTCTTCCTGCAATTGATTTTCGCATTTGTCCTCGCCGCACCAGTGCGTCCAGAAAAAGCCGCCGGGTTCTTCAATTTGTATTTTGAATTCCTCGTAATCGTCAATGATGTGGGTATTGTCTTCGCGGAATTTCAGCGCCCTCTTGAATAGATTGAATTGAATATTTTCCAGCGTTTTTTCAAGGGTGGCGTTTAATTCGTCCACCGGCACTGCGGATTTTTCACCGGTGTCGCGTCGCGCCATGATGACCTGCTTTTTCTCGAAATCTCTGGGACCGATTTCCAGCCGAACCGGCACGCCGCACTGTTCCCATTCATTGAATTTCCAGCCCGGGCGATAACCTTCACGGTCGTCGACTTTGAATGTGTATTTACCATTCCAGGAAATAGTAATTTGCTCGACAAAAGCCAGAATATCATCGCGCTCCTGATCACCTTTGAAAATGGGGATGAGCACAATCTGGGTTGGCGCAAGCTTGGGCGGAAGAACGAGACCCCGGTCGTCGCTGTGCGTCATGATAATTCCGCCGATCAATCGCGTGGACACACCCCAGCTTGTGGCGTAAACCAGTTTCACTTTTTCGTCAACATCCTGGAACGTGACATCGAATGCTCTGGCGAAATTCTGCCCTAAATTGTGGGACGTCCCGGCCTGAAGCGCTTTTCTGTCCTGCATCATGGCTTCGATGCAGTACGTGTGAACGGCGCCGGCAAATTTCTCCTGTTCTGTTTTCTTGCCCTGAATGACCGGCATGGCCATGTATTCCTCTGCGAATTTGGTGTAAACGTCCAGAATTTTTCTGGTTTCCTCTTCAGCCTCCTCTGCTGTTGCGTGGGCAGTGTGGCCCTCCTGCCAGAGAAATTCCGTGGTGCGCAAAAACAATCTCGTCCGCATTTCCCAGCGTACCACATTGGCCCACTGGTTGATCAAAATTGGGAGATCGCGGTATGATTGAATCCACTTTTTGTACATGCTCCAGATAATTGTTTCCGAAGTGGGGCGAACCATGAGCGGCTCTTCCAGTTTCTTGCCGCCGCCGTGGGTGACCACAGCGCATTCCGGTGCAAAACCTTCCACATGCTCGGCTTCTTTCTTCATAAAACTTTCAGGGATGAAAAGCGGGAAATACGCGTTCTCATGCCCGGTGGCTTTGAACATTTTATCCAATTGAGCTTGTATATTTTCCCATAGCGAATACCCGTTGGGCCGAATTACCATGCAACCTTTCACCGGTGAGTAATCGGCCAATTGGCCTGCTGCAATTACATCTGTGTACCAGCGTGAATAATCATCTTCTCGTTTTGTAAGTCGCTTTGCCATAATCGATTTAATTCCTCCGTTTGAAATATGATAAAAATGAATGCTTTCTGATAATCAATCCGGGCAATGGTCTATCTCTTCAAATTGATTTGTTTCGACCGGGTAAACACAATCTTTGGGATTGCTGAAATTCTTCAGGCAAATCAATTCACGGCTTCGTTGCCATTGAGGTCTGGATTTGTCGATCACGTCCACCAGCATGCCCTGTTCGCAGTGGTAACATTTCTGGTGCTGTTTGCTGAATGGTATCAACGTGTGTTGAATCACCAGGGCTTCACTGTTCGACCATGTTGGCCGGTTCGAACGATACAGGAATTCAATTGAATTCAGCTTTTTGAAAACCACCCGTCCCTGATCCAGCGTCACTTTGGCGCGGAAGTCAATTTCATCGCCAGGGGCAAATTCAAACCGCTTGTGCTGATCCGGGTAAATGACAGCGTAACAGTGATCCTCCCAGTGGGTGCGGTCGATGAATGCTTCCCTGAAATGCAGGAAATATCCTTTCAATTCCAGTCGATCGCTGTGCGGCGTGATAATTTTGGTCAGGGCCGGCTTCACCGAATCGATCGTACCCTGAATATCAATGAACCGGTTTTGAAGCAATTCCAGCCAGTCCTCGAATTCGTCCAATTCTTCCAAAAATTGATCGTACTCAGCGTCCGAGACGAGGAGCACCGGCTGGTTGTGGATTTTTTTATCAAAATATTCGCGGCAGCCAAAGCATTTCCTGCCCACATGTTTGAATCCGCGCGTGCATCGCTTTCCCTTGTTGAGCAGATGGCAGCGCCACAAAAACTGAATGCATCCCTGCGGGTAACAGTTTTTAATCCGGAGCACATGATAAACCGACACCCGATTTTCAAATTTACCGTGCCCCAATGATTTGCATTTAAAGATATCTAATCGTTTATATGGATTAATCATAAAACGAATTTCAATAGATTTTCAAGAACATTAAGTCAAAATAATACACATAATTTTTTAATAAATCAATAAAAATAATGAATAATAATAGCTTCGGTCATTAACCGTTCGAAAAGAATTCCACCCCGGCTGTCCGCAGGACGCCGGGTGTGTATGACTCGAATAATAATCGGTCCGAATCTATTCAGAGACGAAGCGGCTGCAAATTTCATCGTAAAGCACGAAGCCTTCGGTGGTCAGCGAAAAATGATTGTTCTCGAAACGAATCATCGGTCTTTCACCTGACTCGTGCAGTTCTTTGATTGTGCTTTCATACTTTTCTTCGAACCGAAAACGAAATTGCTTTTCGAATTCAGTCAGATTGATTCCTTCGGCCGTGCGAAGTGAGAGCATAATGAATTCGAAGATTTGCTGCTCATCCTTCAATTTCTCGGAGCCGTGCACCGGCAGCTCGCCTGCGGATACGAGCGAAAAATATTCTGCAACATCCGCCACATTCCACTGGCGAATCCCCGGCCAGTAGGAATGCGCCGAAGGCCCGAGACCGAGATAGGGCGAACCGTCCCAATATTTTCGGTTGTGCCGGCATTCGAGCCCCGGTTTCGCAAAATTGGAAATTTCATAATGCCGGTAGCCGGATGAATTCAGCTTTTCTATGCTCTTCAAATACATGGCTCGCTCGGTTTCATCATTCGCCTTGCGAAACGTGCCGTTCGATATTTTTTTTTGAAGCAGGGTGCCCGGCTCAACTGTCAGGCAATACAGGGACAAATGTTCCGGGGAAAACGCGATGGCCTGTTTTAGGCTGCGTTCCCAGTCCTTTAAACGCTGCCCGGGAATGGCGAAAATGAGGTCCAGACTCAGATTGTCGAATCCTGCCTGACGCGCCTGTTCGATGCTTTTCCTGGCTTGTGCCGCATCATGAATTCGGCCTAATATTTTCAATTCCTCGTCAGAAAAAGATTGCGTCCCGATGCTCACTCGATTTACGCCAATGGCTCGCAGGTTTCGGAGATAGTCCAGGTCAATCGTTTCCGGATTTATTTCAACGGTTATCTCGCAATCGCTTTTTCGTGGAAATGAATCGACGATGTGGATCAAAATTTTTTCGATCGATTGAACCGGCATCACCGAAGGCGTGCCGCCGCCAACGTAGATCGTGCCCATGTCTGAGTTGGAAAAGACCGAATGGTTCGAATATAGCGCCATCTCCGCGGTTAATGCACGAGCGAATTTTTCAGCGAATTCCGGTCGGTACAATTCCGAATAAAAATCGCAATAGGAACATCGTTTGATACAAAAGGGAATATGAATATAAAGCGCTGCTGACATGGTAAATAAAAGCCACGATTTGCCTGGTGTTTATGGTACAATCGTGGCGATTTTATCCTTCAAAATATTTTTAACTCATCTGGATTCTTGGACATTCACATCGTGATAATCAGAACCGAATTGGCCGCCATATTTGAGTTTTAGCGACTCAACAGCGTCACCGAATGATATCTCCGATTCTTGTCCAGCGAATTCTCTTGAAAATTTTGTAGAGCGGAACGCGGCTGTTCCATGACCAGTAAATAATTAAAGCCTGGCCGACAAGGTTTTCCTCCGGGAGGAATCCCCACACGCGGCTGTCGGCGCTGTTATCGCGGTTATCACCCATGGCAAACAAATGGCCTTTGGGCACAGTCACCGGGCCGTAGTTGTCAAATTCACGATTTACACCTTCATATTTTCGAATGACATACGATTTCCCATCCTCCCGGGTAATCCGATAATGCAGCACATAGTGCCCCTCTGCAGCATCGTATTCGCGCTTTATAAATTCGGATTTTCCCTCCGGTTGGCCGTCCACAAAGACTTGCCCCTTTCTCACCTCGACAGTTTGGCCCTCCAGAGCAATGCATCGTTTGATATAGTCCAGCTTTTCATCGAGCGGGTACTTGAAAACAATAATTTCTCCCTGCTTGGGATCTTTGAATCCGGGAAGTCTGAAGTGAGGGATTTCCACATCAATCAACGGAATTCGGTCCGGTGTGCGCACGCCGTAGATAAATTTATTCACCAACAGAAAATCGCCAACTAACAACGTATCTTTCATGGAGCCGGTTGGAATACGAAATGCCTGCACAACCAGGATTCTCAAAATCAATGCGGCAATCAGGGCGACCAGAATAGCTTCCACATATTCCCGAACGATATTTTTCTGGCGAGGTTTTTTGCTCATACTTTTCTCCGTAATATTTCGATTTAATATCGATAAAAATGTGACTTTTTATGAAATAAATAAATTATTTATCAGGTAAAACAACGATATTTTTTATACTTAACTTCACCTATTTTGTTCACGAAAATCTTACATCTCCCATTCTATTCGATTGAATTTTTGAGCGCTGAACATGATCGAAATAACTGCAACAATCACTGAAACGACCAGGACGATAAAAACCGCAGAAAATTCAAGAATATTTTGGGATATGTTCAATTGATTTCCAATGAAATAAACAATGGCGCCAAGTCCGGCAATCACTCCCAGGGCGATAATGCTTGAAATTGTCAGGAAAAGGCCGCCGGAAGATGACAGCATTCTTTTGGGATGATCCCATTTAAAATTGGCAAAAGTAATACCGAAAAATATGCCAATGCCGGACATGGCCCCTGAGATTGATAAGGTGGCCATCATCGCCAAAATCATCAACCGAATGGGATGATGAAAATAAATGCCAATAATGATGACAGCGATCCACGACAGCAGGGTATTGAATAAAAATCCGATGAAGAATTTACCAGACAGCAGTCGGGCCGGCGACTGTGGCAGCAGTTTTGTCAACCAAAATGAACCGGCTTCCAGCGGAATCAGCCGTGAACTGATTTGCGCGGAGATGACGGTGTTGAAAAGAAAAATAAAAAAATAGGGTTGGTACATCATAAATTCCGTTTCTGTCGGTTCCTGCTGCTGAATCAGCGGCAAGATGATCATCATGGCTGCGAACATGAACAAATTGACCAGTTGCCGGCTGTCGCGCGTGTACAGCTTGAAATCGCGCAGCATGACTGCCCCGGTAGGACCTGCAAAAAGCATGTCTGTGATAGACGATTTTTGGCTGGCTTTCGCTTTCATACGATTCCTTCGTTTAACCGTGACCGCTCGCGCGCTGCCGATGAGTCCATTATTGAATGCGGTTTTGCTCAACGAAATGCAGGCGAAGAAAACGAAACCGGTCAGAACCAGCAAGGGCAGAAAATTTGTCAAAATGAGAGACATATCCCATTGCGCGAACCCGGCCAGGGATTTTGCCGCCCAGGTGGAAGGCAGCAGGTTCAGCCAGGTGTTCTGGGAGAGCTGCTTCAACTGATCGAGCGACTGCGGGTTAAAGTCCGCGGACGATCTGTCGAATTGGGATGCGCGCACAAGCTGCAGAGATAGCCAAATGGCTAACGAGACGATTCCCAATAGAATGCTCATAAATTCTTTGGCGCGCGTCGGGGGAATGATGCGCACAATGAGCAGCGCCCCCAAAAATGAAATTGAGATGGGAATGGTGAGAAAGCATAGCGCATTGATCACCATGAGCGGGTAGTACAGCCAGTTGGCATGGTTCAATAATCCAAAGGCGATGAATGTGGGCACACCAAGAAAAAAGAAGAACGAGGAATTGGCAAAAACAGCCTCGATGAGTTTGAAACTGAAAATCGTTTTAGATGTTAGCGGTGATGTCATCAGCAGCGGCAAATCGCTGGAGATGAACAGAAAGTGTATGGAGATCGTGATCCCGCTGGCCAGGAGGAAGATGAAAAATCCAAAGAAAATAATGGACAGCGAGCTGTTGATGAGCTGAGTCCCGATCTGGGGATTGTCTCCCAGGGCAGAAAAGATATCAAATATCCAGGTGTAGATCAAGAAAAAAATCACACCACCGCCAACAAGCGCAAAAATTTTTCGCGTGCGTTTTTTCGATGGACCTTTGGTGAAACCGTTGATAAGAATATTGAATTTCAATTTTAACAATAGCAGAATGTGCTTCATGCCCATGGCTATTTGTCCTCCAGGTATTTCAGCACCTCGTCGTATTCACTGCCGCCGGTGAGCTCCAGGAAAATTTCTTCCAGGCTCTGGTCTTTTTGTTTCGAATGCAACCGCAATTCCTCCATGGTGCCGCAGGAAATAATCTTCCCCTTGTTGATGATGGCAACACGGTCGCACATGGCTTCGGCAATTTCCAGAATGTGGGTGGACATGAAAACGGTAGTGCCCTTTTCCACGAGGCCGCGGAGCAAGTCTTTCAGGTTGCGGGCGCTTTTTGGGTCCAGACCAACGGTGGGTTCATCCAGAAACAGGACTTTGGGATCGTGAATGAGCGCTGCTGCCAGGATGGTTTTCTGCTTCATGCCATGCGAAAAATCCTGGATCAGATCGTCGAGGCGTTTTTCCAGATCGAACAGCTCGATGAGATTGGCAAACCGTCGTTTGAACACAGCCTGATCCACTTCATAAATATTGGCGATGAACTGAATGAATTCTTTGAGCGTGAGTTTCTCGTATATCACCGGCGTATCCGGCACCAGCCCGAACAAACGCTTGGCTTCGATGGGCTGTTCGTACAGATCGTAACCTTCGATGGATACAGACCCTGAAGTGGGTTTTATCAACCCGGTCATCATTTTGATGGTGGTGGTTTTACCGGCGCCGTTTGGCCCGAGAAAAACGAACAGTTCTTTATGCACATTGAGGCTGAGGTCATCCACAGCAATCAGGCTGTCGTAGTTTTTTGTCAAATGATCTGCAACGATCAAACTGATGCTCCTTTCAAATAATGTGATTCACAATTCACTTCTCACTTCTCGCGTTTTCCAGCTCACGTCATCCGTCTCGCTTTTGACATTTCACTTTTCACATTTCACGTTAGTCCACCTTCAAAACCGCCAAAAATGCCTCCTGCGGCACTTCCACCCGACCAAGCTGTTTCATGCGTCTTTTACCTTCCTTCTGTTTTTCCAACAGCTTACGCTTTCGGGTGATGTCGCCGCCATAGCATTTTGCAGTCACATTTTTCCGCATGGCGCGAATGGTTTCTCGGGCAATAATTTTGCTGCCAATCGCCGATTGTATCATTACCTCGAACATTTGTCTGGGAATGATCTCTTTCAATTTCGCGCAAATTTTCCGTCCCCATTCATAGCCTTTTTCCCGGTGAACGATAATGGAAAGCGCATCCACCTGCTCTTTATTGATGAGAATATCCAGCTTCACCATGTCGCCTTGTTTATATGCTAAAAATTCGTAATCCAGCGACGCGTAGCCTTTGGAAACCGACTTGAGCTTGTCGTAAAAATCATAAATAATTTCAGCCAGGGGGAATTCGTAATGAAGGTCCGCGCGGGTCGGATCGATGTAATCGGTGTTGATGTACACGCCGCGTTTGTCCTGGGCGATTTTCATGATATTACCGATGAATTCGGTTGGCGTAAGAATGCTGGCCTTGACGTATGGTTCCTCAATGAAATCAATCTTTCCCTGGGGCGGCATATTCACCGGGTTATCCACCATGATCACTTCGCCGTCGGTTTTGGTAATGCGGAATTCCACACTGGGCAGAGTTGTCACCAGGTTCAAATCGTATTCGCGCTCCAGCCGTTCCTGGATGATTTCCATGTGCAGCAATCCCAAAAAACCGCAGCGGAATCCAAATCCCAGTGCAAGCGAATTCTCCGGCTCGTATATTAACGATGCATCATTCAATTTCAAACGTTCCAGCGCGTCGCGAAGGTCTTCGTAATCATCGTTGTCGGCCGGGAAAAGACTGCTGAAAACCATGGGCTTCACATCGCGGTAGCCAGGCAGGGGATTGGGCGCCGGCTTTTCCACAGAAGTAATCGTATCGCCGACTTTGGTGTCTTTCACTTCCTTTGCCCCGGCAATAACATATCCCACCTCACCCACGGACAATTTATCTTTGGGAACGTTTTTTATCTTCAGAACACCAATTTCTGACACTTCGAATTGTTTCTTATGTGCGAAAAATTTTATGGGCATACCAGTTTTGATTTCACCCTGGTAGACGCGAATGTAGGCTACCGCGCCGCGATAACTGTTGAACATGGAATCGAAAATCAATGCCTGAAGCGGGGCTGATCTGTCGCCTGCGGGCGCCGGAACTCGCTGGACAATGGCTTCCAGAACGTCGCCAACGCCAATTCCGGACCGCGCGCTGCACAGGACAATTTCGCTTTCATCGATGCCCATTATTTCGACAATCTGATGTTTGACCATGTCCACCTGCGCGCTGGCCATATCGATTTTGTTGATGACCGGGATGATCTCCAGATCGTTTTCCAGTGCCAGGTAAAGATTGCTGATGGTCTGGGCTTCCACGCCCTGAGACGCGTCCACAACGAGCAGAGCGCCTTCGCAGGCGGCCAGGCTTCGTGAAACCTCGTACGAAAAATCGACATGACCCGGGGTGTCGATTAAATTGAGGGTGTATTTTTTATTATTGAGCGCTATATAATTCATGGTAATGGCATGGGATTTTATGGTGATGCCGCGCTCGCGCTCCAAATCCATGCTATCCAAAATTTGATCTTTCATTTCTGATTTTTGAAATGTGCCGGTTTCCTCCAATAATCGATCGGCCAGCGTTGATTTTCCGTGATCGATATGGGCGATGATGCAAAAATTTCTAATGTGTTCGGTTGTCATAAAAGTAAAGCCTCGAAAGTCCTTTGCAAATGATTTCTGAATTTAACGCGTTCGGGACAATATTGTTTCGAATTATTGCTGTCGTTAAAAACTGATTTTATTAAATTAAGCTGAAAAATCGAAATAAATCTTTAACGTTAAATTATGTTGATTGATAGTGCTGCCTCGAAAAGTAAAACTTGTTAAAGTATGAAATTTTTTATTATAAATCAATATAAAAATTTCGAAATGGCAAATCTTCACTTGATGAATTAAGAAATCGTTGAAGCGGTTCGATTGTGTAGGTTTTAAATTTTAGTCTGATTATGGCACAGAAATCTTTCTTAAATTTATACAATAAATTCTGCGGTGGAATTGATGAGAACAAAAGATTTATAAACTTGTTTTGCAGTTTTGGAAATATCGCAAGTAAAAGCAGTATTTCGTTTTTGATTAAAAAATACTTGACTTTTAATTTTATTTTATTTATTATAACAATGAAATTAGAATTTTAGTCGATACGGAAACATCTAATAAAATAAACGTTCAGACCGGAATAAGAACCTGAATCATATCTATTATATATTTTTAGAAGATTCAGGTTTTTTTTATTTATTAGATTCTCTAATTTTAATTTTCTTTAAATGTCAATCGAAAAAATAAGGGGATGGAATATAGCAGACTCATTATAACGACATAATATTTATCATTTTATTAATTCTATAAAGGATGTGAATTAGTTTTGAAAAAACTAACGGTTTGTGTTCTTATTATATTCGTTGGAATATCAATCTTCGCCAATAATGTGGTAGCTCAATCTCAACAATCGATTTTTCTTGATGTAACATATAACGGAGAAGATTGGGAAGAGTTTCAATCAGATAACTCGGATACTTATGGATGGGTCCACTACGGACTGTATAAAAAGGGAACAGGAAGTGAAGGTCTGTCTCGGTTTATATTGCAGGATTATTTTCTAAATACACTTGTGGAAAGCAGAGTAGATATTGAAGATCTTCCTGTAACGACGGGGAAAGAACCTGATAACTATGAGAATTCAGGAGAGGTCGATCTTTATTTTCACTTTTTGTATACGGCAGGTTTGGTAGTTTCCAGCAGTACGAATGACTTTTTAGAAAGTTATGTGTGCATATCCAATTATTATATTTTAAAATCACCATGATGCCTGTTTGACTAATTCTAAATTTCCATCCCCTTATTTTCCTACTTATACAAGAATTGATTCAGGGAGTGTTGATCATGAAAAAATTAATATATTCTTTGATGTGTTTCCTTTTTGTTAGTTTTGCCCTATATGGTGGGGAGAACAGTTGGACTTTATTAGGTCCATGGGGGGGAGAAATTCGTGAAATTGTTGTTCATCCTACGGATCCGAATATTATTTATGTTTCAAACTTCACGAGTGGATTGTATAAAACCACAGATCAGGGAAAAACATGGGTACTTTTGCAGGATGACGTTTTACACGCCAACGGGTACGATATAGAGCTGGATCCTGAAAACCCGGACATTATTTATTTCAGCGCCTACAAAGGAATATTTAAAAGTTTGGATGGCGGGCAAACCTGGCAAAAGACGTTATCGAGGTATTTAGCTCTTGATGTAGAAATTAATCCCTTTGACCACCAGATGCTTATCGCAGCGGCTCAAAATTTGTACCAATCGATAGATTATGGTACACATTGGGACAATATGGGATTTGGTACTGTAAATACTTATACTGTAGAATATGATCCAAACAGACCTCATGTATATTTTGTAGGTGCCAATTTTGTTGAATGGTACAGAAAAACATCTATTGTTAACTACGGAATATGTAAAACTATCGATGATGGAGCGACCTTTACACCAGTTAATGCTAATATGGAGGATTTGGCAATCCCCAGAGATATTCAACTGGTTCCAAATTGTCCACATAAAGTATATGTCGTTGGCGTAAATGAACGCTATTTTATTGAGGATGATCGTTTTATTCCTTATCGTAGCATTTTTTGTAGTAACGATAGCGGGGAAACATTTCACTGTATAAACAATGGATTGCAAGTTAATGGTGTGGAAAAGATATTTATTCATCCGGAAAATTCTGATATTCTCTATGTCTGTACAAAAGAGAAAGGCCTCTGTAAGAGTATAAATGGTGGAGAGACGTGGCTGCCCAAGAATGAAGGAGTTCACGAACTAATATCTCAAACGGTAGCTTTGGACAAACAGAATAGCATATTATACCTGGGAACAAAAGGTTCTATCTACAAAAGTATGGATCACGGTGATACCTGGCAGGAAATAAGTTATGGAATGAACGGTTTTGGAGTACATTCCCTTGCTCAAAATCCACTTAATCCAAACACTATGTATGTAGCTGGAAATTATTTGCCAAGAAAATCATTGGACGGAGGCAAAACCTGGCGCCGCATCGGCAAGGACGATTTGGGCCTGGCATACGCTGTTCAAATTGCTATCGATCCAGTAGATACTAATGTAGTCTATGCCGGTTTTTCCAGTAATTCTGAAGAAGAGCCTCATGGCGTCTGGCGGTCCGATGACGGTGGAATTACATGGAAGGAAAAAAATAATGAGCTTCCCTACATTCCATATATCTGGGATATGAAAATTGTTGCAAATGATACGTCGACTACGTTAGTGCTGGGGACTACGAAAGGTTTTTTTATCAGTTACAACCGGGGTGTAACCTGGATACAAAGAAATAATGGTATTAACAAGTCTACTCTTGACATAGAAATTAACACTGTTGCAATTGATCCACAAAATCAAAACACGATGTATGCCAGTGGCACTCAATTGTATAAGACCAATGATCAGGGTCAGAACTGGCACGTTATTAAACCTTATGCTCCTTCGTGGTATTGGGAGGTTTATGTCCATCCGCATAAATCTAATGTAATTTTTGTAAGCGAAGATGATGGGATTTTCGTATCCTATAATCAGGGAAAAGATTGGCAGTTATTTAAGGACGATGGGTATATGGTTTCGGTTAGTCCTGTTAATCCTGATTTAATGTTTGTTACGCGAAATGATCTCGGGAGTTACGGAATGGCAATCAGTTATAACGGGGGACAAACCTGGCATGCAATGGATACTGGTTGGTATAAGCCACCGGCAGTCTTAGTTCGCTTTGATACGTCCAATCCAAATAAGATATACGCCGGTTTTCATGGGCTTTTTTGCTGGACAATTTCACCTTCCGGTATTACAGAAAATAATTTAGAAGAAGAATTAGAAAATTTTTCTTTATCTCAAAATTATCCCAATCCCTTCAATCCTGAAACTATTATTCCATTCACAGTTTCGCACTCTACACGTGTTAAATTAGAAATCTATAATCTCCTGGGTCAAAGAATCCGCATTCTTGCGGACAGACATATACCTGCCGGCTTGCACTCGATTCGCTGGGACGGCAGGGATGCACTTGGAAATGTTGTGAATTCAGGCGTTTATTTTTATAGTATAAATGCGGAGGGATTTCAAAGTGGGAAAAAAATGATTTTGCTGAGGTGAATTTTGAGGTAAAAATTTTACTACTGGGCATTTTTTAAGTTATGTTCCGTACCACTATCTTTCTAGTTCCACAGGCACTCCTTTCAGTTGTATATTTTAGCGAGAATTTAGATATACCTTTAACAATCGATCTATTAAATGATATCACAAAGACCAGACAAAATTATTTGTTTTTCTTAGCGGCTTAGCGCTTTAGCGGCACATATTTAGAACAAAAAAAAGCCATCGCAAACGACGCTTCACGATGGCTTAAATTTTAAAAAAGGATTATGTGTCAATCGGCCTGTTCGACCTCGTAAATCGGTTTGATGTCAACCGGCACATCTCCGAGGCCGTCCAGGGCCAACTGCATGGTTTCGGTCATCACGCCATAGTTGTTGATGAAATTTTTGGCTGCATTGTAATCGCCTTTGGCCTGGATGGTCAAGAGCGTATTGGCCAAATCTTTAATGGCGCGTTTGGCCTTTCTATTATCCACGCTGAAACGACCCGTGTTTTCATCAAATTTGAACGCCTGCTTTTCCATGAGATAATTGAATTGAATCATATTGGCTCGGCCGTGGGCAGAGTCGATGCCGAACCGAACCGAGCGAAACATGCCAGCGAGATATGTCACATAGAGACTTTCTTCCAGTTCATTGGGAAAAAGGCCATTCTCGATTAAGAATTGCACATTATAATTCCCGCACACATCGGCTTTGGCTTCTTCCATGACAGAATAGTTCTCGGCTAACATTTTATTGACCGTGGTTTCTTCGCCATTGGGCAGCGTGAGAATTCCCGGGCCAAGTCCGTGACTCACTTCGTGCAGCAAAATATGATTGAAATAGGCGTCGAACGTGACATTGGCGACCTGGCTCTGCTCGATCACTTTTTCAGCGATGGGTTTCAGGATTTTGTTGAATTTGGCTTCCTGCACATTTTTCAACATGACCTTTTTGCTGCCCTTGGCTTCGCGCACGCGCTCGTCATTGGGCAGGTTGAATGCCAGTGTCTGCACGCCGGCGCGGGTATCGCCGGCCGTGAGAATTTCCTGCACGACTTTGATGGGGGAGGAGCTTCCGCGATTGAAATTTTTGTATTTATCGGCGTAGGGAAGATTCTTTTCCATGGCGTCCAACTGGCCGGCAATGGTCATCAGTTTTTCGCTTTCCACCGGATCGACCACGGTGAGGAATATTTCAAACGCGGCTTTGTAGCCAAGCAGCGCATCTTCGTAGACCTCGTACGGACCAATCACAACCTCGATGGGGCTGTCCAGTTCCATCCAGTCCATGTCGCTCTGGTAATAGTCGTTGCTCGAAAACGCTTCGGCGCGACTGTTGAGGAATTTCTTCAGCGATTCATTTTCCGACAGCGCGGCAGCTTCTTTCAGCAATTTGGCGGCTGGCTCTAACAAATCCTTGTATGCTTCGGAATAGGGAATGGCAACCAGCTTGTCACCGTCCCGCCGGATGAGGGTGAAATTACTTTCGAATGCTTCTTTATCTTCCGGATGGTCTTTTATCCACTGGACGAATTCTTCCTTTGTCATGTCCTCAGGATAGTAGTTCGCGCCATCCGGTTTGGGTTCTGTGACAAGAAATGGTTTGTTTTCATCGAGGCGATCAAACGGACCGTACATAATTTTGAAGAATTTTAGGTACACGTCGTTGTTCGGTTCATCTGATTTTTTCAGCGCGTTTAAAATGGCTTCGTTTTTGGAATAAACCTGGTTGAGGAAAATTTTGTCGATATACCTGGAAGCTTCGACCAGTTTCTCCACCACCTGCTGGTCTTTTTCCGAAAGAATGCTTCGGTCATAATCGATGTCGACCGGGGCGAATTTGTTCAACTGGTTTTGGACGTGGCTCAATTCTGCTTTTTTTAATTCCATGGGACGCTCGCAATTTAAAAAGATGAAGAATAAAAAGATTCCACTAAAAAATAGAAGAAAAATTTTTCGCATACGGTTCTCCTTGAATATGTGCAAATTTTCATTTTGAAATATTTGTTTCAGACGAATTCTTGAAAACTGCTCCCGGGTTCCGTCACCGGGCTTAACTTTCAAAGTTCCAATATAATATATTCGAAATTAAAAATCAATGATTAATCCCTGAAGCATCAATTAATTTTTAAGGCCCGTTCAATTTTTTGTATGGAGTTTCTGAGCCTGCGTTGAACGTCATCCGGCAGAGGTGTATTTTGCAATGCGCGCAGGGCGGTCAGTGATTTCTCCGTCTTGAACGATCCGAGAATGGTAATGGCTTTTTTCTTGATATGAATATCATCCTCCTTCAAAAGCTCGATGAGTAAAGATTGAGCCTGAAGATTTCCGATGCCGCATTCTTTGAGCATGGTCAGTGCGCTGGATCGTCGGTAGGTTTTCAGCGAAGAATCGCTGGCAAAGCGAATGGCAATTGGAACGGCGCGTTCATCTTTGAGTCGCTGCAGCGCGTGGAATGCAGCCGATCGAACGACATCGTTGTGGGAGTCCATATCAACGAATCGCGCGAAAAATTCAAAACTCTGGTCATCGAAAACATGGGTGAGTGCGTAAAGCGCGTTGGAAATGACTTTGTAGCTGGAGGCGCTATCTGCAATGGCTCTCAATAAAGAATTGTACTTTTTATCGTAAAATGTGCCCAATCCCATTACTGCGGCGGAGCGCACTCTGGAATCCGGATCGTGACAGGCATTTGCCAGCACTTCTTTTGATTCAGGCCTGCGGAAATTGACGAACATGAAAGCAGCTTCTCTCCGAACCGCCCAGAACGGATCGCTGCGCAGGCAGCGTTCCATCGCCAGCACTGTTTCCAGGGTATCGAAGGTTGCCTCTCGCAATTGCTCGATGGCTGTCAGGCGAGCCGCGACATGTTTGTCGTGCTTCAGTTGATAAATCCAGTCCTGCTGGGTTTTGTAAAATTTGAGTTCTTTCAGAATGTGGTTATCCCTGTCGAATCGGATCAGGGCAGGTTTGCGTTCCGTTTTGAAGAGGATGGTATCGCGCCGGGCATCCAATAAAATGGATTTTTGAATGAATTCAGCGCTGTCGCCAAATTCTATTTCCACCGGCATTTGAAAAACGAGAGGCACCAGACCGAGCGAATCCTGCTGGGTTTGCTCCACGACGAGCTGAAGTTGTTTCTTTTGCGCATCCCATTGAGACTTTACTGTAAACCGGGGATGCCCGCCTTTGAAAATCCATTGGTCAAAGAACCAGTCCAGTTTTTTCCCATACATTTCTTCGACGATAGCGATGAAATCCTGCGTGGTGGCTGTTTCAAATGCGAAGCGGTTTAAATACGTTTTGAGGCTGTTAAAATAAACCGAATCGCCAACCACATAGCGAAGCATGTGAAGCACCTGGCCTGCTTTCTGGTATTCAATGACGTTGAACATATCCTCCGGATGGCGAAAGCTTTCGTAATAAACTGGTTGGGCAAATTTCGAATCCCTCATTTGCAGATAAAAATTTTGGTCCCTGTAAACGGCATATTCGGCTTCATCCCGGCCATAGAATTGTTCTGTGAATAATATTTCGGAATAAGTGGCAAATCCTTCGTTCAACCAGAGATGACTCCAGTCGTGGCAGGTAACGAGGTTTCCGAACCACTGATGCGCCAGTTCGTGTGCCACCAGATCGTCGCTGTTCCAATCCAGGTGGGCGCGGTCATCATGGATGGTACGGTTGTAAAGCGTTGTTGCGCCGGTGTGTTCCATACCGGCGGCCTGATAATCATGAACGATAATTTGAGCGTATTTATTCCAGGGATAGGCATAGCCGAACAAACGCTCAAATATGTCGATCATTTTTGGAGTGTTGCCAAACGAATTTTTGGCAATAACTTTGTGCTTTGGATAGACATAATAATACAATGGAAGATTGTTATGGTTTTCCTCAATTTCGACATACTCGCCGGCAGCCAAAGAAATGAGATAGGTGGAGTGAGGTTTATCCTGAATCCAGTGGTAGGTTTTCGTCTGATCCATCTGATTGGATTTGACCGACATCAAGCGTCCATTGGAAAGCAGAAAGAATTTTGCCGGAACGCTGGCGATGAGTTCGCTTGTCACTTTATCGTCCGGGGCGTCATAGCAGGGGAACCAGCACCGTGCATCTATGGGTTCAGAATGGGAATAAATTTGCACAGGGCGGTTAGGATATTCATCCGTCGGCTGGTTGAAAAATACGCCGAGGTTTGGTTTTGTGTGATAGCTTATTGTCAGGGAAAATTTTTCCGAAGTTGAGTAAGCGCGCGGCAGCGTAATTTGAATGATCTCCGAATCTGATGAAAAGGAAATTGGTGTGTTTTCTCCCAGCAGCACACTTCGGATTTCCATGTCCTTTGCATGCAGTTTCATGGTGGTGAGATTGTCCACCAGTGGCGTAAAAGTTAGCTGCGCTTCTCCGCTGAGGCTTTTTTCTTCCAGGTCAAAACTGAGTTTCAGTTTGATGTGTTTGGTGTCGTAGTTTCTTTCAAATGAAAACACATTATTTGAAGAAAATACAAAAAGAAAAAAAAGGATGAATAGGTTGAGGCTTTTTCTCATTTCAACTCTTTGTTGATTACTGGCAGATCCCGATGATTTGAAAATTAAACGAGAGCGATTGCAGATGTGTTCCTTGAGATAATTATTCCTGAGAATATATGAAAAAAACCAGCATCCAAAAAGGGTGCTGGTTTGTATTCATGGTTGTTTCGTCGGGTATTTATTTTCCGGCGGCTACACTTCTTGATGTGAGCGGGAAAATATTGTCGCCGTTCAAGTTCGGTGTGAAAGTGGCGACGCAATTTCTTCCCTTTGCTTTAGCGCGGTACAATGCACGGTCTGCGTACTCGAGAAGTTCTTGCGAATTGGAAGAATCATCCGGTAAAGTCGCTAATCCCAATGAAATTGTAATCCTCCCCCGGGGCTGATTTTCTTCTTTGGGAAATCTGCCTTTTTCAATCGCCAGTCGTAATTTTTCAGCGACCTGATCGGCATGTGTTTTGTCTATTTCAGGAAGCAAAATGACAAATTCTTCCCCGCCATAGCGGGCGACAATGTCAGCCTTTCTGAGATTGGATTCAATTGAATTGGCAACTTTTTTCAATACTTCATCACCCAGAATATGACCGTTCACGTCATTATAGTTCTTGAAATAATCGATGTCGACCATGAGCACTGAGAGCGGACGTTTGTAGCGTTTTGCCCTGAGCACTTCGCGTTCGTACCGTTGATTGAAATATCGCCTATTGTAAAGGCCTGTTAATTCATCGGTAATGGACAATTCCCTCGTATGCCGAAACAGAAACGTTTTATCCAGTACTTTTGCAATTTCTGTGGCAATTTTTTTGAAAAGAGTAATTTCATTTTTTGAGAATGAATTAGTCTCTTTTCGGTGAAGACTTAAAACTCCCATGGGATGATTTTTTTTCAGCAGAATTGGAATAACCAGAAATGAACCGGATTTGGGTTCCCCATTAAAGAACGTGAATTGAGTGTCTTTACTCATATCGGAAATGAGGATTTCATCTTCGTGTTCCACGGTTTGGCCGAAAATATTTTCACCAAACTTGAAGGTGGTTTTTTCATCGAATCCCCGGGGTAAGCCGAATGAATGCCGTAGACTCAAAGAGCATGAACAGTCATCCATGAGGAAAATACCGAAATGATCTACTTTGAATGTTTTCTGAAATAATTTACGAAATGATTTGAGAATTTCGTCCAAATCGACTGTATTACTAAGTGTTAAACTAATTTGGTAGAGAGAGTATAATTCCAGTAAACGATCATTTAAACTGTGATTAAGTGCTTCAATTTCAGCATATTTTTTTTGTAATCCTGCGAGCTGATTTTTTAAAGCATCATAATTTTCTGCCATTGCCAAGCGTTCTCCATGTTGTTAATATGGCAAAATACTATTTCAACTTTTGTTCAGAGCTTGCTTTTTTGGGGAGAATGGATGCGATTTAAAATTTTCGACGCTGTTAATGGTAATCAATTTGCAACTGAAACGGATGTTGTGCAAACACTCAGGTACTGCACTAATTTTCGATACTTGTTCTCTAAATTTTCGTGCAATCCTGTTCTGAGATAGAAGTTGTAAAACAGTTCACGATCACGATTATCCAGACAAATTTTTAGCGAAGCGCTACTTTTTTGACAAAGATAGGTACTAAGAAGATGAAAATCATCATTCAGGTCAATTACGATGTCGTAGCTCGTCGAAAATACTTTTTGCATCAATTCATTTTTTGGAAGCCCGAACATGTTTACATCTTTATCTGCTACAATTATTGTGCCATATTGCTTGATTCCGTTGAGCATATTGTGGAAATCATTTCGAACGACAAACTGGAATGACGCATCCGGAAAATCCGACGTGATATTTGAAATGAAATTTTTGGCGATTCCAAAGGCGTCCTGCTTGTATGGCATGCAGACTAAAATTGTACGGGCCTCAGCAAGTGTACCAAATATATCGACGACATCGGCACGTTTCCTGAGTCTCTTAGTAAATTTTAGGAGGGGAATTGTAATTTTTTCCATTATACTTATCATTTCACCTTATCTTTATGATAGGGAGTTCGTTGAGGATTCTAATATAACATAATTAAATAAATAAGTCAATAGGAAAATTCATATGATAGAAAGTTAATTATTCTATTACCAATTTGATTCCATTTGAAAATTTACAGAATTTATTGTGTTTCCAACTATTTTATCCGACCCTGTTCCAACCGAGTTGACGTGCAGATATTGCGTTGAACTGAATTTCAGTGAGAGCCTGAGAAATGACTTCAATTTGTATTGCACATAACCATACCAGCGGCTGCCTCGCCCATAAAGCATATAGTTTGTCATCATGCCCGGAACATCCCGTTCAAATTGGTAAACGCGGCTATCATAATTATTTGTATCAAAATAGGATAAACGAGCTGATATAGATAACTTTTTGTTAATGTTAAATAATATATCGTTGTAAAGGAGTAAACCATTAATTTTCGTGCCCTGCGTAATCAGTGTATTAATATTTTTATGATAATTCACACGAACTTGCTCCATTCTCTGACGCAATCTGAAAAATGACCATGGCTTGTAGTCAAGCTGAAAGCGAACATTTAATTGATTGCGGGGATGAACGATTTTTATTTCCCGGTTCCAGTTATCTTCAGAATTCAACATCTGGTCTTTTTGTCTTAATTTTGTTTGGACGTATAACCATAATCCTTTTGCGGGCTTATGTGAAATTTTAAAGAGCATTTCATGGCCTTTCGCCGGCATTGGGATGAAATAGGTTCGCCACGGAAATTTGTACTGATCGAAATAAAATGATAATTTCAAATTTTTCAGGACATTGTAATGCGCTCCCAAATATAATCCGCGCTCATTTTGGGGATGATTTCTTTGCGTGCTAAAACATTGACCATGTAAGCTTATAAAATCTTTAGAGTAAACACGTACTGATGTTACAAAATCAAACTGTCCGGCATGGAGCAAAATTCCGGTGAGAACGCCATAGCCTTTGTTCTTTGAGATACCCGCTTCACCAAAAAAATTCAACGTATGATATGTCACATTAAAATCAGTGCCCAGGACATGATTTTTTCGACCGTTAAATGCAAATCGGGACCTGTAGATATCCGTGAGTGAAATCAGACGGTTATATTGCGAATTGTAAAATGTAAGGCCAAGTTTAATTGTTTGTATCGGCTGGATTTGCACTCTACCACCAACCAATGTTTCTTCCACATTATTTCTTTTCTCCATTTCAATATCTGTGCGATGATAGCCGGCAGCGTAAAAATTTTTTACTGAGCCATCTAAATTGAGGGTGGCATCCAGTTTTTTTCTTGAATAAAATATGAAGAACTGGTAAATTTTTAGACATTTTTTTGCAGCGATGCCACAAAGTGATGCATTTTCGTCCACCAGAGTGTATTCCTTTAAACCCTGTCCTCTTCGTTTTGCAGCATAGAGGGGGGCGCTGGATTTACTATAACCGTATGGATTCCAGAACAGCAGCCCGTTGCCAAATTCAAGACGATAGTTGCCCAAAATCAGCCTGTCTCCAGAAGATTGATTTTCAAATTTCAGAAAAAACAGACTCAAATCATCGAAATTTTTTTCTCCGCTGTCTTTTTCCAGCAGACCGCCGAAGGACACAGAATTGTTGTAACTCATTAAAAATCTGTTGTAATATTTGAAGGGAGAAGGGTGATACTTTCCATTTTGTAACCCGATGCTCTCCTCAATTTTTCGGTTGATTCGGGATTTGAAATTGAAACTGAAATCCGAGAAGGACACCGTTGGCGCAAAAGTGATATATTTTTCGATGGCTTCGATTGTGGACGGTGATAAAGTGTTCACCTGAAAAAGATCGTCAATTGATCTGAATTTTCCATTTTTTTCTCTGAACCGAATCATTGCGATTGCCTGAACAGTTGAAATCCAGGGCAAAATGGTAAGTTGATCGATGCTCGCCGAATTAATGTCGATCGGATTTTTTTCAAGTTCCGATAATGTTTGTACTAATTCAGAAATGTCGGAATATTCTTCCTGATTTTCCAAAAGATTCTCTATTTCAACTTCCTGGGCAAAGGTAATAGTCGAAATTAAAAGGAACAAGAATGTTAGAAAAATCCTGACTTTTGTCATTTACACGCCATGGTAAAAACTAAAAATTCGGGGTTTGCTTCTGCAAATTACTTTCTTGCATTCAATTGAAATTGCACGCCGAATTGATGGGTCAATCCCAGGTCTGAATGCGTAGCCACCGCATATTCGATCTGGAAAAGAGAAAATATAAACCCCAATCCGGCGCAAAAGTTTTCCGGTTGTGTGGTTAAGCCTGTTCTCAAGGCAATGCGATTGAAAATTTGATATTCGATACCGAGCCTCAATTCAGCCGGATAGTCGATGTCTTTAAAAATGTCCATGTTGAAAATTAGGTCAGGCGAGGGCTTCAAGCTGAAACCCGAACTGATAGTTTGGGGCAATTGTTCGTTCGACTCGCCGATTTTGGCACGATTTACATTGGTGGCTGAAATTCCCCATTGGAATTTTTCATTGAGTTTGACCAGAAAACCAATATCAATTTGGAGAGAAAAATTTGAACCATATTCGTTTATCTGTAGTTTCATATAGTGTAAATTTATTCCAAAGCTAAGCTTATCGCGAACAGAGTTCGAATAGGCGAACATGGTCGTTTGTTCACGGTATATTTCATTGCCAAAGCTGGAGAATCCTGCAGCGAAATGTCCTACTTTTAATGGGACGGCCGCAGCAAACGCGCCGGTGGTGATTTCTTTCATCCCAAAGGGGTGGGCATAATACAGGTTAAATGATGTTTGAGCGATTTGCGACAATCCCGCACAATTGATAAAAACGGCGTCCGGGGAATCGGCAAGACCAACATAAGCCAATCCCATCGCTCTGGAACGCGAACCATTTTTGCTGATTTCAAAACTGGCGTAGCCATTATTTGTGATAGACAAAAACAGGAAGAATGCGATTAAGCTAATTTTCATGTTCATCATAAAATGAGCGTATGTCTTGATTTTGATATTTTAATTTTTTAGTTTCTTTAACGTGGATTATTCATTGTAATTCATTAAGGAATCCAGATAGCCTGAATGGTGCTTGGTTCAGAATTCGTTATATCAAACTCTGTTAAATTTTACACACCTCGTTAATATCATTAATAACATAAAGTTAAATATGTTTAGGTTGAAATCTGTAAATAATTCAGGTTAAAAATGTTTGAAAATTTTTCAGGAGCAGTGGTATGAGATTATCTAAAAGTTTGGGACTTATTATTTGTCTATATTTTATTTTTTCATTTGCTTTTCTGATCACCGAAGTTGACGCACAGTCGGTTAAGGCTGATGTGCAATTGGAACTCAATGCGTTGCCGGAAGAGAAACAAGAAAAATTGATCGATTTTGAACAGGTGCTTGAAGATTATTTCAATAATTACGACTGGACAAACAGTGAATTTATCGGTGAAATCCAGATTAATTTGAACATGTTGATGCAAGATATCAGCGTTAGTTACGAGGACAGGTACAAGCTCCAAATTATTATTTCCAACAACTCGGATGTGCAATATACAGATAAGCGATGTCGAATGGAATATCAAAAAGGTGAAATTCCCATGCATAGTGATAATAACTGGGATTCACTCACAAGCCTTCTGGATTTTTTTACTAATATCATCATTGGCGAAGAGATGGACAAATTCGATCATCTTTTAGGGACGCCCTATTTCGAAAAAGCAAAAATGATCGCGGAACAGGCCCGATTTGGAATGGGACAATTCATCGAAGGATGGGACCTGCGTGTTGAATTAATCAATGATGTTCTCAGTGAAAAAACTCGTAAATACAGGGAAATGAAAAATTTCTATTTTTATGGACTATATTTTGCCCAGGAATATCCTGCAAAGGCAAGGACATATTGTAAAGAAGCGATTGATATGATTGAAGAAATTATGCCGGAAGAAAATCCCAAATATAATCGCTGTAAAAATTTTCTGAAAGCTCATCATATCGAGATTGTTGAAATTTTTAGAGATGCCAAGGATAAATCAATTTTCGAAAAAATGATTCAATTGGATCCTGAACGGGAACAGATCTATAGTCAATTTTTGTAAAATTTAGTTGCCGGTTGTAAATGTGAAATTGAATGTCCTGGGCAAATTATTTCCCCAGGCATCGGTGCATGTTGTATCGATGGTAACTGTGTAGCTCGTGTTCTCCATAAGTTTGGTCGTGCCAGAATATTGGAATCTGCTCAAATCGTACCACTGAAAATTCCAGCCCTCCACTGCCGGGCTCAACTGAAAAGCGCTTTCTACGGATTCCTGATCCACCAGTGTATTAAAGGTAATGGAAATTGGCGTGGAGCGACTGATGAATGTTGCTCCATGGGTGGGGTAATTGTTCGAAATCGTCAGGGGTTCTGTGACAAATGAAAAGGCGTAATCGCTGGCCAGTTGAGAACCGAAAACATCCTGAATATTTTCATCTATCGTTACTGCAAATATGGTGTTGCTTGCTAATGGAAGATAAGGCTCAAGAATTATCCTCTTTGAGTCGAACCACTTAAACGCGACATCTATTTCCGGATCGATGGAGAAGTTAGGCTCAGCATTATGGCGTTCTATTTTAGAATTGAACTGAATATAGATCCCTGCATGTGGGAGAATAAAAGATTCCTGGTCACGTGGATCTGTGGATATGATTTTCAATCCCTCTGTATCAAATGAAGCCGATAAAGAAAAGGAAAGCGTATCAGCGTACACTGTTTTGGCTCTGGTGGATAGAGTTATCAAATACGTCGTGTTTGTTGCATATTGATCAATTGGGTAAAATTTAACGAGAGACCTTTCTGCATTGTCATGCCAGGTGAAGTAACCAGCTACAGGAGGTTCAGTTCGAAAATTGTTTTCCACCGAAGAATGCATCATGGGAACGCTGAATTCAATTTGAATTGGGGAGTTGACCGGATATGCAGTCGTGCCATCAGCAGGATTTAATGCGGCAACCTGGTCCGGAAAGGGTTTTAAGAAAACATCGGGGATGGTGGTGGTCCGCCTGGCATAGACAATAACTTCATTGACCATGTGACGGCCAAAGCCATCAGCCTCGAATTCAAGGTTATAAATTCCCGCATCGACGCTGTCAATTTTAAAATAACCGGTTGAATCAGATGGAGTTGTCTTCAGGGTTTTCCCCTGAATCAGTGAGACCTGGGTGATGATACCGGTTGGTTTAACGATGCCGACGATTTTTCCCAGACTATCTTGCGTCGAGTAAGGTTGTTCTTCAGTGCATGTCAGTGTAGCGAGCAAAATAGCGATGGAGCATACAATCCGACAGATGCGACCCACAGTACCCTCCCATAATCGGTTAGCAATCAATAAAATTAATATGTTAACAATTAAATAATTATTTTTATCAAAGTCAAGTTATTTTTGAATATGACTGCTAAAATTATTCTGTTCAATCTGAGAGTGCAGAACAATGGTTATTGAGTTAAGGAAATGTAAATTTTTACTTGCTATTTAAAAATAAATATATTAAAATAAAGATTACGTCCCTTTTCAAACGAAGCAGTAAAAAAGCTAAACCAAGATAAAGCGCGTCAAAAAATTATAATACTGAATAGATTCGAATCGATATTTGCATGGACAATTAATAATCATCCTGAATTGAGTTATTCGCGAGGAAATGGGAAATTAGTTAGTTCAGTCAAATGGAGAATTATAAAATTTGGGTAATATTATTTCCAAAATTTTCTTGACTCTGCGTCGACCATCCATGTGGAGTCTGATATATATTTTATTTTTCACCCCAATACTTTTTTCGCAATCTTTTAAAGAAGATAATTCGCGTGATTTAATTGTTGGCGAGGTCCTGGGCAAAGTTGATCCCCGCAATCTGGATTCTCTCATTCAAATAGGTTACTATCCAGTCGTCCCTGCTGATTCTCCGATTCGATATGTGGTAAATCGTCAAGAATCAGGTGCAACCCGAGTGGTTTATACGATCAGCTATCCGAACGATGACGCAAATAACCATCCCGAGAAAGTTGTTTTTCGATTCTTTGATTCTGAGCAAAGTTTGATTAGTGCAATTATTACGGACCAGGTTGACTTTGCATTGACGGAAAGTCGCTATGCGGCGATGGAAGTGGAAAAATCTACGCTTGCCTTCCGAATCCATTTTCGCTACAAACCTCCCAATTATGTGAAACTTCTCGCTTACAACAATCGAGATCAGGTATTGCGCAGCGCGGATATTCGCAAAGCCCTGACCTATGCAATCGACCGTAATTATATCATAGAAAAATTGTTGAATCAAAGCGCCTACAATGCAGACGGCCCGCTATCCAAGGAAGCGGATCTTCATGCAGCAAATCTTGACGGATATAAATATAATCCCCGCAAGGCAAAGCAACTTCTTCAGAATGAGAATTGGGATGATTCAAATCGGGATGGCATTCTCGATAAAAATGGAAAGCCGTTTCGCGTTGTACTCACCTATGAAAAAGGCGCGCTTTTGGATGAGCAGATTGTCAGGCTCATAAAAATTGAGTGGAGTAAATTGGGCGTTGATGTTATTCGCAATCCGCTCATCAAGTCAGAACTGAAAAAAGTGATGGCCCAGCGGAATTATGATGTACTTTTGATGAATCATCAGTTTCAGGAAACCATCGAAAGCTTCGAAGCATTTTTCCACAGCCGAAGCCCGCAGAATATTCTCAATTATCGAAGCGCCCGTGTTGATCGATATTTTCGCCGGTATCAACTGGTGCAGGAACAGTCCCAGAAAGAAATATTCAAGGAAGGAATTCAGACTGAGATTAACAGAGATCATCCTGCTGCTTTTCTGTTTTTTCTGTGGTTGGATCACTATTTTGTGAACCGGGTCAAGTTTGGTAATTTTCAGGACGCCAAGGGTAAGTTGTTGCCATTCACCGAATGGAAATTCATAGAGTAGAGATGTCGAATGGAAACTCATCATCGAATTAAAATCAAGGATCGTTTCCTCACAAAATTGCTCATATCGCATATTTTGCTGGCATCCATTCCAATTATCCTCACCGGAATCGTTTTAATTCATACCGCTCAAAGGACCTTCGAAATAACTGTCAAAGATCAGAATATGAAATTGGCGCGTCATATCGCCAAAAATATTACCATGACCATAGAGAGCGCCGAAAACATTTTGAAATTTAACGCGGATAATGTGTTGAGCACGCGAAAGAACCGATTGGCGCAGGAAATTGATATCAACACGATGGTGCATCAATTTCCAATTTTTCGGGCGATTAAAATTTTGAATGATTCCGGGCGCGTGATAATCTCAACGATCATTGCTGACGAGTACACAGATTATCAGAATGAAGCTTTTGTCCCACTCGTCCTTGGTGATCTCAGCTACAAATCCGATGTCTATCTATCCGAAGAAATGCTGCCTGTCATGCAAATCGCTGAACCCACTCGTTTGTACAACGAAAAGGACGGCATTCTGCTGGCAGAAGTCAATCTCAAAGATTTGCTGGAATTGGTAGAGTACAGCATCATTGGTTCGCGCGGGGAAGCATTTATATTCGATAAAAGCGGCCAATTTATCGCCCATTCCGAAAGGAAGAAGGTTTATCTGAAAGATCGATTCGTCGAGGAAGAAATACTCCATGACTTTTCCAATAATTTTAACAACCATCGCGTATATGTGAATTCTGAAAATATAGAAATGGTCGCCGCCTATGTCGTGTTGACAGATTTGAGCTGGGGCGTTGTTGTACAGCAACCCACAAAAGAAGCGTTTGCTGTTGCTCGTAAAATGAGTTTGCAGATCATTCTTTTTGTCGGATTCAGTATTTTACTTTCTTCGCTCATTGCATTTGTTTACACCAAATGGATCGTTACGCCGGTGAATCAACTCGTGTCTGGAATCGACAGATTTGCGACCGGGGATTTGAATTATCGCGTCCCCACGCTGGGCACGGATGAAATTTCCACGCTGGGTGAACGATTCAATGAAATGGCCGAGAAGTTAACCCAATTTCAGGAAAAACTAAAACGAACCGAACGTCTGGAAACACTCAGCAAGATGGCATCAGTGCTTTCACATGAAATCAAAAATCCACTCAATGCCATGGTGGTGAACATGCAAGTGATGGAGCGCGAATTTAACAGGGCAGAACCCAAAGTATCGAAATTGAAACATTATCTGGATGTGGTGACCGGTGAAATTCAACGGGTTGATGATTTAGTCAATAATTTTTTAATGGTGGCCCGACCACCAAAATTGGAACGCAAACAGTCAAAAATTGATAAAATTCTGGATGATATCATCATTGCTCAACAGGCTGAAGCGTTGCAGTCCGGCGTGAGAATTAATCGACGTTATCATGCGACAGATGTCATTTGTATGGTTGATGTGACAAAAATAAAGCAGGTATTTTTGAATATTCTCCTGAATGCTATACAGGCAATGCCTGGCGGTGGTAATCTGACGATTGAAATGGACGTTTCTCGGAGAAAGCGAAAAGGAGAAAGCGGCACCTGGGCGGTGGTTCGGTTTAAGGATGCAGGCAAGGGGATGAACAAAGAACATCTTGCAAATATATTTGATTTCTATTATTCAACAAAACCAAATGGTTCCGGGCTTGGGCTTTCAGTTGCCCAACAAATTGTGACTGAACATGGCGGCAGAATAGAAGTGGAGAGCCAGGAAGGTCGGGGCAGCGTGTTTTCGGTCTTTTTGCCCAAAAATTAAGAAAACTTAATGTGAAATACAAAAAAAAATGCAATTTTTTTAATCAAGCACTTGACTTCTGGGGATTTATTTGTTATATTCAAATTTGAATCATAAATGGTGAGTCGTGAAAAATTAGAATTTGCGTGATTGTTGTCTTTGAAATCTTGTGCAGAACACCTTTGGATGGAGTGTTAAACAATTCACAAGTTTTTCTTTTTAAGCGATCAGAGGAATTGGGAACTGAATTCAAAATTTAAAGTTAAAAGGCAACCTGCCGCCTGGATTTATTTTTGAGACGATTTTGTCAACTGACAATCCCGCCTTTAGTGGAATTTCTGAAATATATTTAATGATGTGTCGTTGATGAAGCAGATAATGATGTCAAATATATTGTGGAATCAATTCACAAGTCCATAATTCATTAAATAATGTGATTAGAATTCCTTTTTTATTTTTCACTTCTAAACCTTAAATTAAAAGGAATAAAAAAAAAGGGGATAGGGAATAGTCAATAAAAATAATATCTAATCAAAGTTCCGACGACGAGACAATTTCAATTCCTTTTTCTCATCAAAAATATGTAAAAAATATTTGAATTAAGGAACTTTACCTAATAGTCATAGTATATTAACAGAATATTCCAAATTAAATTTTGATAACAAAAAAATCAAGGAGAGAAAGGGTGTGATTGAATGATAAAAGTAGTTGTCGGGAATAATGAATCCATAGATCGAGCGATAACCCGCTTTAAAAAGAAATGTCAGCAGGCGGGAATATTGAGGGATTTCAAAAAGAACAGTTTTTTTCTGAAGCCAAGTGAAAAGAAAAGATTAAAACATGACAAGGCTGTTCGAAGACAGATGAGATTTCCTGATAGATAAAAATCTGAATTGAGCATAAATATTAGGGGTGATAGAGTAATTACGGACCTTCATTAAACTGAAAAAATGAATATATTAGATACTCCAGTAACCTCACATTCCATCCTATCTTATTCCAGTTTTAAATTAAATTAAAAAATTTATGTTAACAATAAATAATTTTCTGTAAGATATTAGTATAGTGTGTATTAAATTAAGTATGAATTTGTTGGATATTGTATGGCAAAGAAGAAAAAAGTAGTTGGACCACGAACGAAACAATCTATCGAAAAGTATTTGGAAGAAATTGGAGGGTTCTCTCCATTACGGCCTGAAGAAGAAATTGATTTGGCGCGCAGTATTCGCAAGGGAAATGAGGAAGCGCTGGATAAGTTGGTAAAAGCGAATTTGCGGTTTGTGATCAGTGTTGCAAAAGAATATCAGGGACAGGGTTTGCCTCTGCAAGACCTGATTAGTGAGGGAAATTTGGGCTTAATCAAGGCTGCGCAGAGATTTGATGAAACACGTGGATTTAAGTTTATTTCATACGCAGTCTGGTGGATTCGTCAGTCTATCTTGCAAGCTTTGGCTGAGCAATCTCGCGTCGTTCGCCTGCCGTTGAACCGGGTTGGTGCAATCAATAAAATCGGGCGCGCGCTGGAATCACTCGAAAAATCCTTTGGGCGCGAACCAAGCATGGACGAAGTCGCAACGAAAATGGAAATGAGTGTGTATGAAGTGGCTGATGTTGTGAAGACGTCCGCGCGTCATCTTTCTTTGGATGAGCCATTCAAGGAAGAAGATGGCAACAGTCTGTTGGATGTTATTGAAAGCGACCGCTATGCGCCACCAGACAATACGTTGATGAGAGAATCCCTTCAGGTTGAAATCGACAAAGTACTTTCGACGCTGAAGCCAAGAGAAGCTGAAATTATTAAGCTCTATTTCGGACTGGAAGGAGACCGGCCGCTGACGCTTGAAGAAATTGGTGAACATTTTAAATTAACCCGCGAGCGGGTAAGACAGATCAAAGAAAAAGCGTTAAGGAGACTCCGCCACAGATCTCGATTGGAGCCACTCAGAAAGTATCTTGGCTAATTCAAAGTTTTTAAATTCGATTTTCGCAGCCCTCATTCATGTCAGGTGAGGGCTGTTTTATTTTTGTCGGATTATTTAAATTTTTATGAACTCAATCGGGATTGCCAAGTTTAAATTATTACAACAGCACAATGTATCAGCCAGGAGTTTAGAGAGTAAGAAGGAATATTTTAAATACAATGAATGAAGGAAATTTTGAATGATAGAGCAAGGAATTGTAAGTAAAGTATATAAAAATTTGGCCTGGATCACTTTGAATCGCGGCGAACAGTGCGCCGGATGTACTGCCTGTAAATCGTTAGGAGAGAATAAAGTTGAAATTACGGCGTTGAACAATTTATCGGCCAAACCAGGCGATAAAGTGGAAGTAGAGGTTGCGCCGGGGCAGGTGATAAAACACTCAGCAATAGTTTTTTTGATTCCGGTGTTTGGATTGATTTTTGGATATTTTCTGGGAAATTCATATCTCACCAGAATTGGATTTTCAACTGAAGCAGCAGGAATTGTGGGGAGTCTCGGATTGATGGTGCTTTGCTTCATTGGTATCGTCAGCTACGACCGAATAATCGGCAATTCGCAGGAAAGTCACGCGAAGATTATACGGATAGTGTAAAATTGTACAAGCGCTATCCGTGAATGTTTGCTACAGATTTTAGTTCGCTGTTCATTTGGGAGAAACTATTTGAGTCGAATTGCGTTATTTAAAATAATTTTCACTCTTTATTTCATGCTGTTTGGAATAGCATGTCTGCCTGTTTTTGCCGGTGATGTACAAATTTTGGAAAAATCCGAGCGCGGCATTACGTTTGAGTTTCAGCCCACGAACTGGCACATCGAACCGGAATCGGTGGCAGGCATGCCATATTTTCGCGTCGGTTTCGATAAATGTATATATGACGTAAAACCTGGTGATCCTCTTTTACCTTCCCGACTGCTCATTTTTGCGCTTCCTCCGAAAGCCCGTGTTTCGATGCAGGTGATTCGCACCGAAATGGGTGATCAAATTAATGGCAAGCCTTTGCCAACTCCTACGATTACTCAGGGGAAGCCGGTGAACTTGACCCATCTTGAAAATGAAGTTATCTATTCGGGCAATGCTGATTATCCGGAACATTTGGTTCATATCTCTCCCGAATCTTCACTTCGGAACAACCATGTTATTGTACTTCGAATCTTTCCCGCCCGTTTTTCTCCTGCAAAAAATCTTATTCAATGCCATAAGCGATTTTTGATTCGTTTAAATTTTATCGGGGGAAGTGATGACTCATACGATTTGAAAGCCGGGAAAGATGACAATGCTTATTCGAGAATAGTGGTCAATTCTGACCAGGCCGGAAAATGGCGGCTGCCCGGGACACATACATCGCTTTCTAAAAAGTCGGGGAAGAAGATCAGCACTGGCGAATGGTATAAGATTTTTATTCAGGAAGAGGGTATATACAAAGTTACCGGAGCGGATTTGGAACGCGCCGGAATTCTGCTCAGCGCCATTGATGCGGTAAATCTTAAAATTTACAATAACGGCGGACGCGCTCTTCCGATATCGCTGGATGTAGCCCGGCCGGATAGTCTTATTGAAAATGCACTTTTTGTTGACGATGGCGACGATGGCAGCTTCAATGCAGAGGATTATTTTCTTTTCTATGGCAAATCAGTCAACAATTGGCAGTGGGATGAAACAGAGAAAATATTCCGGCATTACTTGCACCCGCACACGCGACAGAATGTCTATTGGCTGAACTGGCATGAGGGCGAGCCTGGCAAAAGAATGAAGGACGAAAGTTCACTACCGAACCATTCTGCAACTCTGGTTACGGATTTTCCTGATCATCGGTATATTGAACAGGAATATAAAAATCTTCTCAATTCCGGGATTCACTGGTTGGGGAATTATTTCAGCAACTCGGCGCTGCAAAGAAATTATCAGTTCGATTTGAGTGACGCGGTTCAGAATAAAGAGACGGTTGTGCGCGTTAATGTCGCAGGGATTTCCCAGGGCCGGCATTCGTTCCGGCTCTACCTGAATGAAACGTTCATTGGGCAGATTCCGGAATTCTACTCCAGCAGCGGGAGACTCATCAATATCCGCATGAAAGAATTCAGCGCCTCAATGCAAGGCGGCCTGTTGGATGGATACAATAAAGTCACGCTGGAATACATTCCTTTCACCGAAACCGCTTTGGCTTACCTGGACTGGATTGAACTATCGTTCTTTCGGGAATTGATGGCACGAGATAATGAGTTGTTATTCTGCAGTCCGGATTCGTTCGGATTATTTCAGTACCAGGTGAAAGATTTTTCAACCGATCAAATAGAAATTTTTGATATCAGTGAATATGATGATGTAAAACGAATGACGGATTGGCACTGGCAGAATGGCGTTATTACTTTCGTCGATTCGAGCTCATCCCATATCCCGAAAAAATACGCGGCCATTACTACGGCTAATTTCAGGAAGCCTGTCCAAATTGAAAGAGACCACACTTCATCGCTGAGGGATTACGCAAATGGCGCGGATTATATCATCATCGCCTATGATGATTTTTATGACGCTGCCCTTGGATTGAAAAGTCTCAGAGAGAATTTCGATACACTGAAAACAGAAGTGGTGAAAATTTCCCAGATTTATGATGAATTTTCCTGGGGCCTGCCTGACGTTGTTGCCATACGGGATTTCATTCGATACACATTTTACCATTGGAAAATTCGTCCATCCTATGTGATGTTATTTGGCGATGGCGATTTTGATTATAAAAATATTCTTTCGCCAAATGACCCGAACTGGATTCCGACATTTGAGACAGCCGAGCTGGATGAGGGCTCCAGCCGGGCGCGCGATGACTGGTTTGTTTGCGTGGCAGGCAACGATAATTTAATGGATATGGCAATTGGCAGAATTCCAGTGCAAAATCCGGATGAAGCGTTCAAGGTTGTTGAAAAAATTGTCGATTACGAAACTCACCCGGACATCGGGGATTGGTGCAACACGATTACCATGGTGGCGGACGATGAATTTGAGAGCGGCGGCAATTTCGATAGTATCGACCATATTCCGGATGCGGAAACCATTGCAGAAGACTTCATACCGAAATCCTATGACATAAAAAAAGTTTACCTGACCGAGTACCCGGCGGTTTACGATGCTTCAGTTTCCGGAATACGAAAACCGGCAGCACAGCAGGCGCTCATCGAACGAATAAATCACGGAAACCTCATCGTAAATTTTATCGGTCATGGCAACGAGCGCGTGTGGGCGCATGAAAATGTCCTGAATATTTCGGATGATTTGCCGCGCATCCGAAATGGCTCCCGGCAGGCTTTCTGGATTGCTGCGACTTGCAATTTTGGCAGATTCGACAATCCCATGATGCAAAGTTTCGCTGAGGAGCTTGTGAACCTGAGTGGACGTGGGGCCATTGCGGTATTTAGCGCCTGTCGGCTGGCAATTCCCTATGCCAATGTCCGACTGAATGAGGCAATATACGAACATCTTTTCAAATCCTCCCACGAAAGCATCCGAATCGGAGATGTGGTGACCGCGGCGAAAAATTCGGTCGGCAATAATGAAAATGATCAATTTTTTCATCTGTTGGGCGATCCTGCTCTTCGGATTATCCGCCCCTCGTGCCTCCCGCAAATTTCCGAATATTCGCCTGATTCGATGAAAGCCCTGTGCAAAATGAGTGTTACAGGAACCGTTAACTCGCTGGATGATTTCGGAACAGACATGCAGGGAACGATTCTGTTAAAAGTATTCGATTCGAAGAAAGACAGGATTTATCAGGTAAGGGAAGGGGAGCAGTATCATTATAAACTGCCCGGCAACACGATTTTCCGCGGCACGGTTTCGGTGACACATGGAGGGTATTCATCTGAATTTATGATTCCAAAAGACATCACCTATGGTGGAACAGATGGCAGGCTGAGCCTCTTTTTCCAGGATGATAGAATGTATGGCGCCGGATTTAAGGACGGGATTCCGGTCGGGGGTACAGAATTAAATTTCACAGACACCGAGGGCCCGCAGATTACCATTGATTTTGAAGGACAGGATTTTATGTCCGGAGGCTTCATTGAACCGAATGCGGTGCTGAATATTTCAGTGAGGGATGAATTGAGCGGTGTGAATATAATCGGTGACATTGGGCATAAAATTTCCATGGTGCTGGATGAGGTAAAAGATAAAAAAATCGATTTAACAGATTATTTTCATTATGACATGGATAGCTATATCTCAGGAAACATTGTTTATTCATTGGAGGATTTGGAAAAGGGATATCACACCATTCGTGTGAAAGCGTGGGATAATTTTAATAATTCTGCGGAAGCCAGCGCTGAATTTACCGTGGTCAGTCCGGATGAATTGGTGCTTCGCGATGTTTTAAATTATCCCAATCCATTTTCTTCCAACACTGAATTCACCTTTTGGACGAATCAACCCTGCGAAGTGGATATAAAAATATTCACCATTTCCGGACGGCTCATCAGAAGGCTGGAACATTTATGGGCAGTCACGGGCTTCAATCGTTTTGCGTGGGATGGTCGGGACCGGGATGGGGATCCTTTGGCCAATGGCGTCTATCTCTATCAGATTAAAGCCTCGCGCAACCTGGGAGCGAAAAAAATATCCGCGCAGGAGATAGAAAGATGCGTAATTCTCAGGTAATTGCAGAACAGATTTTAATTTCAATCGTATAATATTCTTTATCAAATTTTTGTGCAGATTAATTAAAAGACAAGCTTTATCAATCGAATACCCGCGTTATGATCTGATGTTTTTTTTGGAGCTGATTCAAATGAAAAATAAAATATTTTGCAGAAAATATATCGCTCAATTTCTTCTGGTTCTGTTAATGATAAGTTCTCCGCTCATAATTTTTGGGCAGGATGGCATTCAACTACTTTCCTCGGATGCTGCCGGAGTGACTCTTCAATATACCCCGGAAATTGATCGAATTGATACCATGCGTATCAATAATGAAGATTACTTTAAAATCCATGTTTCCAATGCTGCGTTGGTAGGTGAGCCTGGTCAGCCCATGCTGCCAGCCCGTATTTTGAAAGTGGGAATCCCTCTTGAATCCACGCCAACGGTTCAATTGGTATCCTCAGATTTCGAGACGATGCAGGGGAAAGTGCTGCCTTCGCCATCAATGCATTCGGAAAATCGGTTCCGGTACGAGCCAGATGGCCAGTCATACCGGCTCAACGAAGCTATGCCCCAAAATGCTGTCCAACAAAACGGAACAGGATTCATCCGAGATCAACGGGTGTTTGAAATTCTGGTCCATCCGGTTCAAACAAAAAGCGGATTGAACCAGATTACGCTTTACAAAAAAATGATTATTCGAGTGAACTTCCATGGGAATGGAGAAGGGAGCTCACTCACAATCCGGAAATTACAGGATGAAGAATTCTATCGCAATGTGGTTGTCAATTTCGAGCAATCTCGGAATTGGCTCAAACCAAAAATGAGAAAACTGTCGCGTAAAAATTCTTTCTTTCAGTCAGGCGAAGCATTGAAAATTTCTGTTCACCGCGAAGCCATGTACAAACTCACCGGCAGCGACCTTCTCAGCGCCGGCGTTGACATCGGTTCGATTGACCCAAATACTTTTCGCTTGTTCAATAATGGCGGTCGGGAACTTCCGCAAAGCACAGTTGCCAATCGAGCGGATTCACTAATTGAAAACGCCATCCGGGTTTACGATGGCGGCGATGGTATTTTCAATGATACCGATTACATCGTTTTCTATGGCAAATCAGTCAATGGTTGGGAACCTTTATCGGAAACAAGTCCCTATTATCAGCATTATCTCAATCATTATACGGAATTCAATGTATATTTTCTGACCTGGAGTGGATCAACCCAGGGGAAAAGAATGGCAGGCAGAGTTTCGGTATCCGAGCCCTCACTTCTGCCAACACCGTACACACTCGGTCTTTATTATAAGGAAGATGAAATTAATAATTATCTCGATTCCGGGCTGCACTGGTTTGGCCGACTGATGGCCGGCACCAATGATGAGCAGCGATACAGCGCGTACCTTCCCAATGCGCGCACATCTCAAAACACGATGTATTTTCGATTTCAGTTTCACACGCTCACATACGGGCAGCATCAGTTCAATATACTTCTCAATGACCAGTTGGTTGATGTGATTACAATCAGCAGCAGCCGTTTGCAAACCAATACAGTTTCGAAAATACTTTCACTGTCGGCCTCCGGCTACAATAGCTTTAAAATTCAATATCATGGCGATACTTCAGAAAGCCAGTCTTATGTGGATTGGTTTGAAATTCAATATGAAAAGGAACTGGTTGCGGAAGATAATTTCCTGCTTTTCCACCAGGTCGATGATGGGCCCGAAAAATACCGGGTGACCAATTTCACCAGCAATCTCATTGAAGTATACGATATCACAGATTCGGAGAATGTTCAATACGTGACCAACACTGAAATTGCGTCCGGCACCGTAACGTTCGTGGATACTGCAGTTGGTTTTCCGAGGCACAGGTTCCTGGCGACGACAACCGGAGCTTATGCTATTCCGGAACGCATGGAGTTCATTCAGTTCGCCGATTTGAGAAACCAACTGGCCGGCGCGGAATTCATAATCATAACGCATGAAGATTTTTATGAAGCTGTTCAACCGTTAAAACAACACCGCGAGAGTCGCGATAGTATTTCTACAACGATTGTAAAAATTTCAGATATTTTTAATGAATTTTCCTGGGGGCTTGTTGATCCTGTCGCCATTCGGGATTTCATTAAATTTGCCTATGATAATTGGACTGTCACGCCAAAATATGTGCTGCTCGCCGGCGATGGGGATTATGACTACAAGAATATTATGAGCGATCTGGATAAAAACTGGCTGCCTCCATTTCAAACTTCAGAACTCAATGAGAACGCCAACAGAACAATGGATGAATGGTTTGTGCTGGTGAGCGGCGATGATTATGATCCCGATTTGGCCATTGGGCGCTTTCCGGTTCAGACCGCTGAAGAGATGCAAAATGTGGTGGAAAAAATTATTCACTACGAAACAACGCCGGCGCTGGATATGGGCAGTACGGTTCCGCTCGAGGACTGGAGAAACATTATCACCATGGTCGGCGATGACGAATACCATAATCCCGGCAGCCAGAATGAAACCATGCACACCCGGGATGCTGAATATATCATGGAAAATTATATTCCAAAATATTTCAATAAGGACAAAATATATTTGATCGAATATCCGGCCATCCAGAATCCATCCATTTCCGGCTATATGAAACCGGCAGCCACCGAAGCGCTGCTCAAACGGATTCATGATGGCACACTCATTTTGAATTTTATTGGACATGGTGCGCCACCGATCTGGGCGGATGAGCGAGTGCTGCTGGAAAGTAGAGATATGGATCGCATATTGAATTATGGCAGGCTCCCGTTTTGGGTGGCTGCAACCTGCGATTTCGGCCGCTTTGATGATCCCATGGAGCAGGGCATGGCTGAAAAATTATTCGCAGCCAAAGATCGCGGGGGCATCGCGTTTTTAACATCCGCACGATTGGCCTACGCTACCGATAACACAGCATTAAACCGACAATTTTTCACGCAACTATTTAATGGTGAATCACCTTCGGCCAGACTTGGCGTTGCTTTGATACATGCCAAAATCAATAATTACAGCATGACCAATGATCAGAAATATCACCTTTATGGCGATCCTACCATGCGACTGGCCGGCCCTGAGTTGCGGGCAAACATTCAGTCCGTAAATCCTGATTCACTCAAAGCGCTGAGTGAAATTACCATTGCCGGTGATGTGAATGATACAACAAATCAAACAAATGAATTTGATGGCAAAGCATTGTTGAAAGTGTTTGATTCGAAAAAAAATATGGTGTACACCACCAAATTCGGTTCCCAAATCAGGTATGTCGCCTCGGGAAGAACCATTTTTCGTGGACTGATTCCGGTACAGCAGAATGAATTTGGAGCAACGTTTATCGTTCCAAAGGACATCACCTACGGCGGGAAGCTGGGAAGAATCAGCCTTTATTTTGCAGATGAAACGATAGAAGGAGTTGGCCATAAGGATTCACTGTTTGTTGGAGGCACATCAGTATTGCAGGATGGCGAGGGTCCGCTTGTGAAAATAGGTTTTGTCGGACAGAATTTTGCAGACGGCAATTTGGTTCCCTCCGATGCAATTATGCAAATTGATATTGCGGACAGCATCAGCGGGGTGAATATTGCCGGTGATATCGGGCATAATATTACCATGACCGTAGATGACAATGACGCGAATGCCATCAGCCTAACTGACCTGTTCAACTACCATGAAGGCAGTTTTAAGGCAGGAAAAATATTGTACGATTTTTCCACATATCAGAATTCCAATACTGAAGAGAATGGCTCCGGATCACAATATGGATTGCATCCAGGGGATCATCGTATTGCCATAAAAGCATGGGATAATTTCAATAATTCGACTATTGCAACAGCTTATTTTACAGTGGTTTCCGGCGATGATTTAAAACTTAAAAATGTACTTAATTATCCAAATCCGTTTCAATCTTCAACGACGTTTACATTTGTGGTCAGCCAACCCTGCCAGGCCACAATTAAAATTTTCACTATTGGCGGTCGCCTTATTCAGACGATCGACAATGTTGCCGGTGCAGCCGGCTTAAACCAGGTTTACTGGGATGGAAGAGACCGGGATAATGATGTTTTGGCCAATGGTGTGTATCTTTATAAGATTGCCGTGTCTGCCACAGAAGGGGGGAAGACACTGAAAGATGAATATGTGGGAAAGCTTGTTATTGCCCAGTAAATAAAAAAGGGTTCTCCGTTTGGAGAACCCAAAATCATATTGCGGAACAGCTAATTCGGGTCAAATGCGCTGTTTAGGTTGGATTTTTTTAGGTTCGGCACCTCCTGCAAATTTTACAATGCGTTAAAATGCGAAAAGATTCCAAATCTATTTGATAACGGCTGGAAAATCGCAAAATACATGCCAATGATTTTCAAAAGAGATATGCCTGTTCGATTGATTTTAATGCATTATAAAAATAATAAGATAAGCGGTTTAAACGAGACGGTCGAAACTATTTATTTATAAAATAAACTGTATCATGGTGGAACAGTGGCTTGGCATGAGACACTGTTTAATGGTTGAGGGAAATGAAGAGAAGAGATATCGTTGAATTGGAAATCGAGTCCCTGGCCTTTGGTGGAAAAGGCGTAGCGCATCTCAATGGCTTTACGGTTTTTGTTGAGCGGGCCTTGCCGGGTCAGAAGGTCAAAGCGCAGATCAGTAAAAAGAAATCGAATTATGCCGAAGCTTTTGTTGTCGAACGCGTATCGCCATCGCCACTTGAGGTAGAACCGCGCTGCAAATATTTTGGAACCTGTGGCGGTTGTCTGCTGCAAAACCTGAAATATGAAGAACAATTGCTGCAGAAACAGCGACAGGTAAGGGAAAATCTGGAACACATTGGCGGATTTCGCGGCATTGATGTGTCGCCGACCATTCCTTCCCCGGGTGTCTATTTTTATCGAAATAAAATGGAATTTACGTTTGCAGATCATCGCTGGTTGCTGAAAGAAGAGATCGATTCCGGGCAGGATATAAATCGAAATTTCGCTGTTGGGTTACACGTGCCGGGCGCTTACAACAAGGTGCTCGATATTGAACAATGTTATCTGCTTTCGGAACGAGGCAATTTTATTTTGAACACAATTCGCGAATTTGCCAGGGATAGTGGTTTGCGGCCGTATACAACAAAAGACCACTCCGGCTACTGGCGTTTTGTAGTGATACGCGAGTCCAAAAAACTGAACCAGGTAATGGTCAATCTGGTAACGGCTGAGAATAGCCGGGGTGAAAAGAAAGTAGTGGAGCTGGGTAAATTGCTAAATCAGCAATACCCGTTCATCACAACCTGTATTCATAATATCAATAAAAAGAAAGCCCAAATCGCCTTTGGAGATGAAGAACGCATTATTTTTGGGCCTGGCTTTATTGAAGAAAAACTGGGAGAAACACGGTACCGGATTTCTGCAAATTCGTTTTTTCAGACCAATACGTTGCAGGCGGAAACAATGTATCAGCTTATTCGTGAGTGGGGTCAATTTCGGGAGGATGACGTTGTCTACGACCTGTACTCCGGCGCCGGGGGAATAGCCCTGTACATCGCGCCGGATGTAAAGCGGGTTATCGGATTTGAACTGGTTTCCCAGGCAATTGCCGATGCGGGTATAAATTGTGTGTTAAACAATATTGACAATTGCGACTTCATCGAAGGCGATCTCAAAGACCAGCTCACCCATTCCACAGAAATCACTGAAAAATATGGTGATCCATCCATGGTCATCATCGATCCTCCCCGTTCCGGGCTCCATCCGAAACTGCCGGAGCGGATTCTTCAACTTAATCCGGAGAGAATAATTTATGTGTCCTGCAATCCTGCGACGTTAGCAAGGGATTTAAAATTAATCTGCAATTTGGAATTTCAGCCGGTAAAAGTGCAGCCCATTGACATGTTTCCCAACACGGCTCATTGTGAGACCGTCGTCTTGCTTGAAAAAGAATGACATTGATTTAAAACTAATGTGAGAAAGATCATTCCCGGGTCAAATTCAAATATTCAGAATTTTATAAAAAAAAGGGAGTAAAGCAATTTCCTGTTCAAATATAAAATCACTTCACTCCCAATAAATCAGCTAACTCTATTTAGCGACGTTCATTTTTGATTTTGCTGCATGTTTTTCGAATGCAATATCCAGCACATCGCTCATTTTTTCAAGGAAATGAAATTTCATTTCTCTTCGAATCTGTTCCGGAATTTCCACCAAATCCTTTTCATTTTTGGCAGGCAGAAAAACCGTTTTTATACCGGCCCTGTGAGCGGCCAATACTTTCTCCTTGATGCCTCCCACTGGCAAAACTGAACCGCGCAGTGTAATTTCACCTGTCATGGCGATGTCGCTTCGAACCCGTCTTCCAGTCAACAATGACACCAGTGAAGAGAACAGCGTGATACCGGCCGAGGGACCATCCTTGGGAATCGATCCTGCCGGAATGTGGACGTGGACATCATATTTCTCGTGGAAATCGTTCTCAACATCAAGTTCATCGGCTTTGGATCGGATATAGGACAGCGCAGCCTGAGCGGATTCCTTCATCACGTCACCGAGCTGGCCGGTTAAATTCAATTGTCCCTTTCCCCGCATCTTGGAGGCTTCGAAGAAAAGAATATCGCCGCCAACCGGTGTCCAGGCCAAACCGATGGCAATACCTGTTTCATTAATTCGTTCCGCTGATTCCTGGAAGAATTTTTTTGGTCCCAGATAAAGCGATAATTTTTTCTCGGTGATTCTTGTTCTCCTGGCATTTTTCATATTGTTCGACATGGCCACATCTTTGGCAACTCCACGACACACGCCGGCAATTTGTCGTTCCAGATTACGAACGCCGGCTTCAAGCGTGTATGAATTTATCATCAATTTAATGGCTGATTCCGGAATAGAAATCAATTTTTTACTTAGCCCATGTTCATCGATCTGTTTGGGGACGAGGAAATTTTTGGCAATTTGAACTTTGTCTTCCTCGACATAGCTCGGAATTTCAATGATTTCCATGCGATCTTTCAGCGCCGGCGGAATCGGTTCTGTCATATTGGCAGTTGCAATGAACATGACCTTTGAAAGATCAAATGGCACTTCCAGATAATGATCGCTGAACGAAAAATTCTGCTCAGGATCAAGCACTTCCAACAGGGCAGAGGAAGGATCGCCGCGGAAATCGCGGCCCAGCTTGTCGATTTCATCTAACATGAAAATCGGATTGTTGGATCCTGCTTTCTTGATACCCTGAATAATTCGTCCCGGAAGCGCGCCAATGTAGGTTCTCCTGTGTCCGCGCATTTCTGCTTCATCGCGGATGCCACCCAGGGACATCCGAATGAAATTTCGCCCCATGGCTTCTGCAATGGATCGTCCCAGTGAGGTTTTCCCGACGCCCGGAGGCCCGACAAAACAGAGAATTGGCCCTTTCATATCCGGCTTTAATTTTCGAACTGCCAGGTATTCGAGAATACGTTTTTTGACCTTCTCGAGATTATAATGGTCAGCATCCAGTTTTCGCTGCACGCGCTTTATGTCGAGATTGTCTTTGGTGGTAACAGACCACGGTAATTCCACGAGCCAATCCAGATACGTCCGCGAAACAGTGTATTCTGCGGAGGAGGGATGCATTTGTGCAAGCCGATCCAGTTCCTTCTCCGCGACTTTCCGCGCCTCTTTGGGCATCTTTGCCTTTTTAATTTTCTGCTGGAGCTCGTTTATCTCTGAGGATTCTGCATCATCACCCAGCTCCTTCTGAATAGTCTTCAATTGTTCGCGCAAATACATCTCGCGCTGGGTTTTTCCGATTTTTGTCTGAATGTCAGACTGAATTTTTTCACCCAACTCCAGCGTTTGCAGCTTTTTATTGATTGAAATATTTGCTTTATTGAGACGCTCGATAACATTCAGGGTGCTCAACACATCCTGTTTATCCTTGATTGGAATGTTCGAGAAAGCAACAATCATATCCGCGAGCATCCCGGGTTCCTTGATGTTGGAAACCATCACAAGCTGCTCGTAGGTAATTTCCGTGGATAAATCCACAACACGCTTGAAAATTTTTCTTAAGTTGGAGGATAATGCGTCGACCTGTGCGGTATCCTTTATTTCCTCCTCTTTCAAAGGTTCGAAAATCGCTTTGAAAAACGGAGTTTCCTGGGTGAATGTAATCAGCTTGATTCGATACAAGCCCTGAATTAATATCGTCTTGCTTCCATCCGGCATATCGATGGTACGCATTATCTTCGCTGCTGTCCCGATATGAAAAAGATCGTCTGTTGTTGGGTTTTCAATGGTGGATTCTTTCTGAGATAATATCGCAATAATGTCATCTTCCTTGCCAGATTCACCAACCAGTTTTAGCGATTTTTCCCGCGCGACCGTGATGGGTAAAAGCTGCTGCGGAAATAGAACTTCATTGCGCAGCGGTATCACCGGCAAAACTGTGGGTATTTTCGAAAATATATCTCTCTTATATTCACTCATAATGATATCCCTATGTTTTATGATGTCAGAATCACAATGCAAATGAACCCACTTGCGATCCCTGTTGTCTTCGAATTATTTATCTAAAAATTATATTTTTAACCTGAATTATTCACAAATTTCAATCAAAAGATGTTTAATTTCATGTTATTAATGAATTTAAACAGATATGTGAAATTTAACAAAGTTAGATATACTGAATTCGGAATTAAGCACCATTCAGGCTACCTGGATTCCTTAATGCATTACAATGAATAATCCAGGTTAAAACCTTTTCGGTCTGTTTAAGCCTAAATTGGAGAGCATAAATATGCAAACGATATGCCATGCCTGATCATGAGGAAATAAAGTCAATAATATTAATATAATAAGACGATTGATGTCAGGACGGAATTCTTATGTAGACTCCTTAAAAATGTCATGATGTAAGAGTTGCGCCATAATGACATAAATTATCTGTCATGATAGCTGATACAAAACTTGAAATTAAAAAAGAAATTACTTGAATTTTAGTTTTATGTAACATATATTTGAAATTAAAAAAAGGATTCCAATGTAATGGAAAAAATATTTGCTTCATTTTTATTAACAGTGGTATTTTTCAATTTCAATTGTGCGGAGACAGCCAAAAAGAGCGATGAAATAATTCACATTGAAAATTTCATCAGGGAGTATTCCGCAGTATTTGATGCGAAGGATTTCGAAAAATTCTCCATGTATTGTACCGATGGAATGAAATTTTACACGCTGGATGGCCGGGTTTTTAACAGGGAAACGATGGTGCCCTTTTTGAGTCGAATGATGAAACGATGGCAGAATTTGTCTGCGGAAATTGAGGCGCTCGAAACTGAATTCAGCACTGAGGTGGCCTGGGCAAGATACAAACAGGTGATTCATTATACGACCGCTGAAAAAAATGGCACCATGCATAATCTGATTTCTGTTGGATTGGTCAAGGAAAATAACGCCTGGAAAATTGGCCATTTTCACATGTCCACGAGCTACTAAAATAAGGAATGAATAATTTTTCTCGCGCCGGCGACAGGCTGTTGTGTGTTGAGCAAAATCGCTGACAAGAATTATGGTTTTTTTGTCTTGACCGATAATATTTTTTTTTGTACATTGACATAATGTAATTAACCCACCCATGTTATCCTTTCGATTTTCACACTTTTCCAATAATAACCAGGAGGTAAAATGAATAAAGCCAAATTTACTGAAAGTTGCCTCGAATTAATCCGAAGAACATCTGCGTTTCTGCCGCACGACGTGGAACAGGTTATCTCGTTGAGCAGGAAGTTGGAGAAACCCGGGTCCAAGGCAGATTTTGCGCTGGATCTCGTCATGCAGAATATTGGCCTTGCCAAACGGCGTTCACTGCCAATTTGCCAGGATACCGGCACATTGACATTTTATGTGACATGTCCGGTGGGTCTGAATCAGATGGAATTGCAGCAGGCGATTGAAGACGCCGTCGTTGAAGCAACAAATAAAGGTTATCTGCGTCAGAATTCTGTGGACAGCCAGACCGGAAAAAATTCAGGAACGAACCTGGGGCCGGGCAGTCCTGTCTTTAAGTTTTCCCAGACTGAAGGCGATAAACTGGATATCCGGTTGATCCAAAAAGGCGGGGGATGCGAAAATATGAGCACGCAGTACAAATTACCCGCTGAATTTAACGGCAAAAAATATGGACGCGATCTTGAGGGCGTGAGAGCCTGTATATTAGACGGTGTCTATCAGGCGCAGGGAAAAGGCTGCAGTCCAGGATTCCTGGGCGTTTGTATCGGTGGTGACCGCGCGACCGGGTATGCCTGGGCAAAGCATCAATTGCTCCGCACCATCGATGACGTCAATCCCATTCCGGAATTGGCAGAACTGGAAAGCAAAATTATGGAGGAAGCCAATGACTTGCAGGTTGGCCCCATGGGATTCGGTGGAAACTTGACGATCGGTTGCTGCAAAATTGGCTTGCGCAATCGCCTGCCGGCGTCTTTCTTCGTGTCCATTGCCTACATGTGTTGGGCTTATCGCCGTCGTGGTTTTGTTCTGAATCAGAATGGCGATATTGAAGAATGGCTCTATCAGACCCTGGATGAATTTGAAAAACCGGTTGAGTTCCCGGAAAAAGCGAACATTCCAACCACCGGCGTTAAAGTGCTGAACACCCCCATCAGCGAGGAAGAAATTCGGTCTCTGAAAGTTGGAGATACAGTTATCATCAATGGCACCATGTTCACCGGCCGCGATTCGGTTCACAAATATCTGCATGAAGGCGGCGAACTGGATGTGATCAAAAATAGCGTTATTTATCACTGCGGGCCTGTAATCCTGAAAGAAAACGGTGAATACAAAACAATGGCCGCAGGTCCGACCACCTCGATTCGGGAGGAACCCTATCAGGGTGATATCATCAAAAAATTTGGAATCAAAGCCGTGATTGGAAAGGGCGGCATGGGAGCAAAAACCCTTGCTGCATGCAAAGAACACGGCGCTGTTTATTTACACGCTATTGGCGGGGCAGCTCAAATTTATGCCCAGTGCGTGAAGAAAATTCCAAATGTTTACCTTGAGCAATTTGGCAGCCCTGAAGCTGTTTGGGAATTTCAGGTTGAAGGATTCCCTGCTGTTGTGACCATGGATTCGCACGGCAATTCATTACACAAGGAAATTGATGAAATATCACATGGAAAATTAAAAGAAAAATTGTAATAGAATTGAAGAAAAATTCGGCAGGGCGATTTTGTATCTCCCGGCCAAAAATATCTCAAGAACGACAACAGGACATGAGAAGAGGAGAGCTCTAAATCACTTCATCTGAAAAGAATGAAATTGATCAATCGGAGGGAGAAAATGCTACAGATTGGGGAGCTCGCACCTGATTTTTCATTGCCAAATCAGGATAACGCGATCGTCCGTTTGTCCGAATACTCGGGAAAAAAAGTCGTTGTCTATTTCTATCTAAATGATGATATGCCCGGTTGTACCAAACAAGCGTGTTCGTTCCGAGATCGATACCTGGATTTTCAAAAGAGGGAGATTGAAATTCTTGGTATCAGTTGCGATTTGCCGAATTCACATAAATCATTTATTGATAAATTTAATTTGCCTTTTCAACTGTTGAGTGATTCAGATACTAAAATTGCGAATAAATGGGGGGTATACGGTGAAAAAAAAGTCTATGGCAGAAAATTTATGGGAATTCACAGAACAACGTTCATTATCGATGAACAGGGAAGGGTAGCGCATGTATTTAAAAAAGTGACTCCCTCCACCCATGCGCGCGATGTCTTGAATAAACTGGACGTCTTAATGAAATCAGAACTTAATTGATATAATATGTTCGTCAACAGGAAAATGTTTGATTTGTGGCACAGCGTGGTTTTAAACAAAAGATCAATTCATCTGAAATTGGAAATCATGAGTGGAGGCCTTTGCTAATGGATATTAAGATCATGGTGATTGAGGACGATCCTGACATTAGTGAAATTTTGGAATACAATCTCCAGCAGGAAGGTTATGAAGTGGTCGTCTGTGATGATGGGGAGAAAGCTCTCGATTTAATTCAAAAAAATCCACCTACACTGCTCCTCCTTGATTTGATGCTCCCCGGCAAAAATGGTTTGGAAATTACCCGTGCGGTCAGAAAGGACGAGCGCACCTATAACATACCAATTATTATGATCACTGCCCGGTCTGAAGAAATGGATGTATTGCAGGGTCTCGAACTGGGCGCGGATGATTATATCACAAAACCGTTTCGGCCAAAAGAAGTCATAGCGCGGGTCAAAGCCATGCTTCGGCGTCATCATCGGGATGATGATAAAATGTACCAGTTGGGTAAGTTGAATGTCAATTTTTCCAAGCACCAGGTTTCCGTTGGAGACGAGATTCTGGATTTAACGCCAAAAGAATTTTTGTTGCTTAAAGCGCTCATTCAGGCAAACGGCAGGGTGCTCTCCCGAGATCAGTTGCTGGACCAGGTCTGGGGCTATGATTATTACGGAGACCCTCGCACCGTAGATGTCCACATCAGAAGATTGCGTAAAAAACTGGATCAATGGGCAAATGTGGTTGAAACGGTGAAGGGTTTCGGGTATCGTATTAAATTATCCTGATCTGTTTTCGCCGGAATATCAGAAAACGACAATTGAATTTCGATGGTCAGACCATTCGATTGCCGTATATCAAATTCTGGATTTCCGGGATTGACTGCGTTTTTTCAAATCACGATTTGTCAGGTCTCCCCAAATATTCTGTAAATGATGAAGATAAAATGCCATGTTTAAAAGATACCGATGGAATTTTGTATATGTTGTTTTAATTGTTTCAATTATCGGTTTTATCATTTTTGATTTAACACTGTATTTAAGTTTGAAAAGCTTTTTGTTCCAGCAAACATTCGACGAAACGCGCATGAAAACCAATCTTGCCGTAAAGTTACTGGAGCAAAAAAATGTCAACTTACTGCATTCTGATTTCTCCGAATTGCTCGATCTGACCTCTCAAATACGCCGCATAGTCAACTCCCGTGTCACCATAATCGATTCAACCGGGACTGTGCTAATTGACTCGGATGTCCCTGATGATGAAGTGCCATCAATGGATAATCATATCGAAAGGCCTGAAGTGCAGGATGCAATTACAACAGGCTGGGGACAAAGTTATCGAAAAAGTGATACCATTCAAAGACACTTATTTTATACGGCTTTTCCAATTCGACAGGATGGAAAAATAGTCGGTTTCCTCCGACTGGCATATTATGCCATTGGATTCGAAAAATCCATGAAGAAGTTATTGTATCTGATGGTTGCAGCCAATGTTATCGGTATGGCGACCCTTTTTGTCGCCGCGTTTTACCTTGGTTCAGTAGTCACACTCCCTATTTTGAAAATCGTTCGAACCGCAAAAACAATTGCGGCAGGAAATCTGGATCGCTCATTTCTTGTGAACAGAAAAGATGAAGTCGGCACTCTGGCTTCAATTTTGAATAAGCTGACAGACAAGTTGAAGAGTCAGATAAACCAGGTATCCAACGAACGATCCAAACTGCAGGATATTCTCATCAATCTGGATATTGGCATCATCGTCATTGATCAGGAGAAAAAAATACTGAATGTCAATTCAGAAGTATTCCGAATTCTGGGATTACAGGGATTCGAAATCGAACAAAAAAATTTAATTGAAATACTCGGCGCTGAACCCTTGCTCACCGCTATTGATAAAACGTTGAGTCAGGGTAAAAAAGAAAGCGGCGAGTTTGTTTGTGAACGGGATGAAAGGAAATCCTTCCTCAGTTATGTCATCACACCGTTTTTTCTATCCGGTGAAAAAGTGAATGGGGCGTTAATTCAGCTCCAGGATATTAGCGAGCTAAAAACTCTGGAAGCAATACGCAAAGATTTTGTCGCAAATGCATCTCATGAGCTCAAAACACCATTGACTGCTATAATTGGATATGCAGATACCTTGCAAGAGGGAGCGGCTGAAAATCCTACCTCTCGTACTAAATTCATTCGGAAAATTCAGGAACAGGCACAGCGTCTTGAGTTCCTCGTGCAGGATTTGTTGATGTTGTCTAAAATGGAGCGGGAAGAGCCATTGCATCTTGAGCCCTGTCCCATTGATCCTATGCTGCGAGAGATTGTCGAGGATTTTAAGAGTAAATCCAGGAATAAAGAAATAGATATGAAGTTCATTGCGCCGGAAAATTTGTATCTGCAAATGGATGAGGAAGCCATTCGGGTGGTGTTCAATAATCTGCTTGATAATGCAATTAAATACACGCCGAATAAAGGGGCTGTGCATATTCGTATCTCAGAACAAGCGGATGATAATGTAAAGATTGAGATTATTGATACCGGTATCGGCATCGAGCAAAAATATCATGATCGGATTTTTCAGCGATTTTACCGGGTAGATAAAGCACGATCGCGGGCTATCGGAGGCACCGGACTTGGGCTTGCCATTGTGAAACATATCATCGAACGACACGGCAGTAAAATATATGTGCAAAGCGAGGAGGGAAATGGGAGCAATTTCTGGTTCGAATTGAATAAAGCATGATGGGAAAACGGCACAGCCGGACAAGAGGAGAGTCTGTTCCAAATTTGAAGTTCAAATTTATTGTTCGACAGTTATTCTGCCAAATCACCACTCACCTGGCAGAAATGTGCCAGAGAGGAATATAGCCCACATCCCTGACAATTTTTTGTCCTTCTTTCAATATAAAATCGATAAACAATTTAATATCGCCGCGCGGCGAATCAATTGTGTACAGATATAGGTATCGTATGATTGGATACGTGTCATTTCTGACATTTTCTTCAATCGGTTCCACGCCGTCAATTTTGCAGTGAATAACATCTTCCCCATAGGCAAGTCCGCCGTATCCGATGGCTTCCTTATTGGCTTTCACGGCGTTCACCATGGCCGTGGTGGAAGTGATGACCTGGGCAAACCGGCTGTAGGATTCCCCTTCCAGGACATGTTCTTTAAAATAAATAAACGTGCCGGAATTCGGTGAACGTGTCAGCACCAGGATGGGGCTGTTTTCTCCGCCAACCTGATTCCAGTTTGTTATTTCTCCCCTGTAAATCCGGGATAATTGATTCATTGTTAAATTACGGACTGAGTTTTCGGGATGCACATAGATACTCAATGCGTCTTTGGCAACGAGAAAATTCATTCCAATTTTATTATAGCGTTCCGCCAGAAGCCGCGCTTCATCTGAACGCACCAGTCGAGACGCGGTGCAAATATCAGCTTTCCCTTCAATGAGCGCTTCGAATCCTTTTTGAGAACCTCCGCCTTCCACATAAATGGAGGTATTCGGGTGGATTTTCATGTACTCTTCTGCCCAGCGGGAGGCAAGAATGAGCATGGTGTCCGAACCTTTTAATCGAATGGTGCTCGTGCCGGGCGTCGAACGAAACCAGTGATTGCACCCAAAAGAAGTGATTAAAATAAGAATGATCGCGGTGATTTTTTTCATGCGAATTAATCCGTTACTGAGTCTCATCGAAAGTCAACATGAATTGATGAACTTATTTTATGATAGTTGATGTCATTGCAATTCATCTTTTTTCAGCGATTGAGCGAAGCCTCGCGTTGATGTAAGGCGTCCCGGTGTTCCATTCGGGAAAATCTCGTTCATGTGCAAGATAATAACAAAAATTAAATATGACCTGGCAATGTTGCTGCGCCGCTTCAAAATTCATGAATTGGTTCAGGTCGTCAAATGGAGTGTGGTAAATATTCTCGGTCCATTGTACAATCCGTTGTAATGCGTGTTTTGGCGTTGATTCTTTGTAGTGCAATCCTTCAGCAATTAAAATTGATGGAATGCCTGCCTGGGCAAAGGCAATTTGATCGGATCGGGCAAACGATTCCACACGAAGAAACTGCGATGGCAAAGGAGATACAGTTATTCCCATAAATTTTGCAACTGTTTTCAGAGATTCACCCAGGGTTGAAAGTTCCTGTCCGACACCTACGACATCTGTGAACTCTTCGAACATGGATAGACCATCGATGTTGATGTTGGCGATTGTTTTGTGCAGCGGTGCATAAGGGTGATCCAGGTAATATTTTGAGCCTAATAAACCTTTTTCTTCCCCGGTCGTCGCAAGAAAAATGATATGATGGAAAGGTCTGTCAGGCATCCTGGAAAACGCGCGTGCAATTTCGAGCAATGCACTCACGCCGACTGCATTATCAAACACTCCGTTATAGATTGAATCACCTTTCACCGGATCTCCGATTCCCAGGTGATCATAATGGGCGGAAATAATCAGATAAGAATCGTCTGGTTTTTGAGCTTTGCCTTCCAACATGCCGAGGACGTTTCTGTCAAAGAACTCTCTTTCGATGAATTCACCTTTGAAAGACAGGCTTATATCCAGCGGAAAACTGCTGATCATGTGACGCTGTTCCATTTCCAAAATCTGATTTAAGCTGTACGGTGCATTTTGAAATAACGTTTCTGCGGCAGCAGGATTCATCGCAATGCTGAGATTGGCTGTCACTGAATAGGCCAGGGTCACATCTTCGAATGAAAATGTCTGAACCCAGGCATCCCAGCTTTTTGTTGCCAATTCCCCGGGGCTGGGTATTAAAATACTACCTCTGGCGCCCCTCGAAATTGCGATTCGCTGCTTTGATTCCGGGTAGGAATAAATCGTGGGATATCCGCCATTGAAATAGGCGGAATCGCTTGAAGGCGGCTCGCCTGATAAAAAAACGACAATTTTTCCGTCTACATCCTGTGACTGGTAATCGTTATAATCGAATTCCGGGGCAATTATCCCGTACCCGACAAATACCAAAGGGAGCGGCTTGGGTATATAGGTTTGGGCGCCTGATTTGTAGAGCAGATAATCTTTTTTTACGGTGAATACGTATTCATTGCTGTCAGAGGAAATTTTGAGCTGCGATGTTTGAAGCGGGATGCCGCCATGCATGGGAACTGATTGAAAATAAGTATGATTATCTCCTATTGGAGTTAAATTGTAGACTGCCATTTTTCGAGCGATATATTCCGCTGCGAGCTTGCTGCCTTCGGTGCCGGTGCCTCGTCCTTTCAGCGAATCATTCCCAAGAAAAAAAACATGGTTTTTTAGAGAATCGTCCGATATATTACTTATAGGGGGTGACATATTTTCACCCGGATCGGCAAAACTATGATTACATGGAAATGTAAAAATAAAACATGCGAGTATTATGAGATAGTTCACCAGACCTGATTCCTGTTTTTAAATTCTTTATTCGATAGTACATAATACTTTTTTATTTGGATAAAATCAACAATTTTTTGCATGCATTGAAAATATTTTAAGTAATTTACGCGTTAATTGGTATCGAGCAAATTTTTTTTCTAACCTGGTAAATAAAGAATGATTCAAACAAGTTAACATGATGTTCACATAGATGTCACATATTTTTTATACGTCGTACATTTTGTTGTAATTTTGTGATGCTAAATTTAGCCAAAATTTAAGGAGCAACAATGTTTCGGGCGATTACATTGAATTTTTATCAGTTGGATATTCTTCTATTCAAGCAAATTTATCGATTGAACGGCAAGCGAATTATGGATGGTGTGTTTTATTATCTGACTCGCTCGGGCGATGGATATTACTATGGTTTGGTGGCAATATTATTACTGGCGTTTGACATCCAAATCGGGAAGCAAGCGATTCTAATGATGTTTGCATCTTTTGCTATGGAATTGCCGGCACATTCCATCGCGAAAAAAACGGTGAAGCGCGTGCGGCCATTCGAAAAACTGGGTATTGTAAGTTTAGTCGCTCCGCCTGATAAATACAGCTTTCCGTCAGGTCACACGGCCGCTGCATTTGTCATGGCCAATATATTGAGCGTATTCTTTCCTGCTTCTTTTTATCTCTTTTTTTTGTGGGCTTCTGCTGTTGGCGTTTCACGAATATATCTTGGCGTGCATTATCCCTCAGACATCGCGGCCGGGGCTGTGCTGGGATATGTATCATCTCAAATTGGAATTTGGATTGTAGTGTAAAAAAAGATTTGAATTTGACATAAGTGATCTCCTTTTACTAGTGATTCAAAAAAGCATTTCCGCCTGTTGGTGTTGAAATGCTTTTTTTTTATTCAGAAAAGACCAAAACATGTTACAGCCATCCGTATCCACGATTTAAATTCTTAATTTCATTTTCATATTCCTGTCACATCCCTGTAATTCTCACTCAGTACATTTAACCGCAACATGAAAAATCAATCATTTTTGGATACGTGTTTATGGCCCGTTTCTTCATTTAAAATGTTCTAAATTGAGCGATTAGCCATCAGCTCTAAAAAAAAATCAAACAGAAGCTTGACAAACTTTTTCACTTATATGGTGATTTTAATACTTCCTATTTTAAAGCCACTGTTATTTCTTTTGCTGATCGCTTCAGGCTGACCGCTTATTTTGGTATTAAAAATAAAAACATGCGCATATTGGTATGGTTTTAAAGTTCGACAAAAAGTCGACAGGCCAACATCGGGAATTTTAATTTAAATATAATACACCCGTAACATTTTTGTAACATGCCATTCCGATATTTAGACGTCGAAATTGAGGGCCAATTAAGACAAATAGAGTAAGAGGGCTAATTTCAAAAAATTAAAGAGGTGTAAAAAATGAGTCAAAAAACAAATCGCGTGCGCATGAGGGGCGCTGCAAATCTCAAACTAATTTTTCTTTTTACAGCAATAATTACTTCAATCCTTTTTGTTCAGTTATTATCTTCCGTTCTTTTTGCGCAATCTTTAAAAGGAAAAATCGTTGGGAAATTGGTGGACGCTGAAGATGGTAGTCCAATGGTTGGCGCCAATATTTTATTAGAGGGCACCATGATCGGCGCGGCCGCAGATTTAGAAGGTAACTACCGAATTCTTCGTGTTCCGCCCGGTAAATATACGCTTGTCATACGAATGATGGGCTATGCCGAAACTAAAATCACCGATGTTATCGTAAATGCTGATGAAACCACCACGATCAATGCGTCCCTGAAATCAGAAATTCTGGAAACCGAAGGTGTGGTTGTCACAGCCGAAGCGATTCGGAATACCGAAGTGGTACTGTTGAAAGATCGTCAGAAAGCTGTAGCCGTTAGTGATGCTATTAGTGCAGAGCAATTCAGTCGTTCCGGCGCAGGTGATGCGGCCGAAGCTGTAAAAAAAGTTGTCGGTGCTTCAGTTGTAGATGGAAAGTATGTTTTTGTTCGAGGCTTGGGTGATCGGTACAGTTCGACCCATCTTAATGGAGCTGAACTGCCGAGTTCAGACCCTAACAGAAAAGCATTTCAAATGGACTTACTCCCGACAAATCTTCTGGAAAATATTGTAACAACAAAAACATTTACGCCAGATAAACCTGGCAATTTCGGCGGCGGAATTGTTGATATCGGTACTAAAAATTTTCCTAAAGACTTTACTCTTAAGTTTTCTTCCTCAACTTCCTTAAATTCATATTCTACGTTTAATGAGAATAGTATGACCTATACAGGTGTTGGTGGAGACTTTTTAGGTTTTGACGACGGTATCAGAGATGTCCCTTCGGCTCTATCGGATATCAATGCTAAAATACCAGTTGTTCAGGAAGCCCGTTTTAACCAAGAGCTTGCTCAACAACTTGACCAGGCGAGCAAAGCCTTCAATAATGTCATGGATTTTTCCCGCGAAAGTGTACCGCTTAAAAGAAATTTTGCACTGTCGGTCGGTGGAGAATTGGGCACCGGAGAAGAATCATCATTTGGTTATTTAGGAAGTGTAACTTACTCCCGCGATTTCAGTTTTTATGATAACGGTAAAATCGGTAGATATATTTTAACTGACGTTAATGCATCGGTATTAGACCCGCTATTAATTCTTGACGATACACGCTCAACGGCAGAATCTTATTTGGGAGGTTTAGCTAATCTATCTTATAAGTTCTCAAACTACCATCAAATTCACGCTAATTTATTCTATAATAAAAGCGGTATATCGGAAACAAGATTTATGGAGGGGGGATGGCCGCAAGAATTTGGAATCGGCGGGGACGCACCAACTTATTTTAACCGTGTTCTTTCCTATGTCGAGCGAGATGTTAGATCGATACAATTCAGCGGTGAACATTTCTTTAAATCAATTTTGGGAATGACATTGGATTGGAACGTTTCACTTGCAAAAACATCTCAGGTTGAACCGGATAGAAGACTGATAACAACAGCAGAACAGGTTATTAATGATAGAACAAATTTTATTATAACCGGTTCCGGTTTCGACGATCCATCAAGATATTATAGAGATTTGGAAGACAATAGTAATACTTACAGCATAAATTTAAAAATTCCCTTTAAACAGTGGTCAGGTCAAAAAGGCGATTTTAAAACTGGAGCCTACTTTCAAAATTTAGACAGAGATTTTAATGAAAGAATTTTTTCTTATCGTGTAGATAATAGGCTGTTTAATGATTTAGGCGGTGATATAGAAGCATTATTCTCGCCTGTATATTTAGGAATAATTTCAACCGATACACTCAGTAACGGAAATATCAGACATAATTTCGGAAACACCATCCGGGACAATTCAAAATTACGCAATCAATATACGGGTGACCAGGGAATTGTTGCTTACTATGGTATGGTTGATTTACCTCTTTTTAAGTCTCTTAAAATTATCACCGGACTAAGGTACGAAACAACAGACTTAAATGTGATCAGCGATGAACCCAATATCCAGCCGGGAAATGTTAATGAGGACGATATTCTTCCATCCGTGAATTTAGTTTATAAAACTACAGACAATATGAATGTACGGGCTGCTGCAACAAAAACCTTAGCGCGTCCCACTTTCAGAGAAATTGCTCCTTTCTCCTCAAAAGAATTTGTCAACGATGTTGAGTTGCAAGGTAATCCAGATCTAAAAAGAACATTAATTACAAACTACGATTTACGGTGGGAATATTTCTTAAACCCAGGTGAAATTTTAGCTGTAAGCGGTTTTTATAAAGAAATGGAAGACCCCATTGAATTAGCCTTTGCCGAAGGTTCCGTCAGATCAAACCCAATCGTCAATTATGTTAATGTAGATAAAGCAACTTTGCTCGGGGCAGAGTTCGAAGCACGAATCGGATTAAGACATTTCTCGCATCTGTTATCTGATTTTTCCATAAACGGCAATTTGTCTCTAATTAATTCAAATGTTGATATCTCGAATGCAGAACTCGCACAACGACTGGGCATTGATTCTACGGCTAGCAGGGAGAGAGAACTGCAAGGACAATCTCCTTTCATCGTTAATTTTGGCATTAATTATACTAATCCCAAAACCAGAACAACTGCCAATTTGGATTTTAATCTGTTTGGGGAAAGGCTTTCAAAAGTCTCCGCCAACATTACTCCTGACGTATTCGAACAGCCGGCTTCAAGATTGAATTTCACTTTTTCACAAAGGCTTTTTGATTACGTTTCGTTGAAGTTTGCTGTAGGGAATATTCTTAATTCAAAACATAGAGAAATTTACAAATTCAAAGGCAAAGAATTTATCTACCGGGAATATACGACCGGTATTAATTACTCTTTGGGCTTAAGTTATGAACTTTAATTTAATTAATTTGTAATTTTAAACAATCTTTAAGGAGAAACAGGTATGAAAAAAAGTTTTTGTACAATTTTATTGGTTCTGCTTTTTGCAATGGTTTCATTTGCACAGCAGGTAGTAGTAAGCGAAGACATCGCAGGCGACGTGGTATGGACATCTGATAATGAATACATATTGGATGGATTAATCTTCGTAGATTCGTTATCGATATTAACAATCGAGGCAGGCACAGTAATAAAAGGGAGACTGCTATCGAACATCACCACGGGTGACGGAGCAAGTGCGTTGATAGTAAGACGTGGCGCGCAAATATTTGCAGAGGGAACACCTGAAAGCCCGATTATTTTCACCAGTGAGTTGGATGATGTAACCGTACCTGATGATTTATTGTTGACAGACAGAGGATTGTGGGGTGGATTGATATTGTTAGGCGATGCAGTAACAAATCAGCCGACAACGGAAAATCAGATAGAGGGGATACCGAATAACTTTAACGCCAGGTACGGTGGGAATGATGATGCAGATAACTCGGGAGTTGTACGGTACGTATCGATACGTCACGGTGGATTTTCGATAAGCGGAGTTCCTGGAGACGAGATAAACGGCTTGACAATGGGAGCGGTAGGCAGCGGAACCACTATAGAGCATGTAGAAGTATTTAGCAATCTGGATGATGGATACGAGTGGTTCGGTGGTACGGTAAATACGAAATATTTAGCTGCAATTATGTGCGGAGACGATGCATTCGATTATGATCAAGGCTGGCGTGGTAAGAACCAGTTTTGGTTTGCATTGCAAGGCGACGATGAAGCCGGACGAGGCGGCGAGCATGACGGTGGCGATGATAATGAAACAGGCACACCGTACGCAATGCCGATAATTTCCAATGCGACATATATTGGTTCGGGTGCAAGCGCAGTTGGTGTTGGCGGCGACGGAAACGACCGAACGATCTATTTGAGGGATAATGCAGGCGGAAAATATTACAACAGTATATTCACAGATTATGTAGGCGTCGGGTTAAAGATAGAAGATATCGACGGTCAAGACAGCCGTCAGCAGTTGGAAGACGGGAATATATTATTCAGCAACAACTACTGGTGGGGCTTTGGCGCCGGCAACGATTTATTGACGATAGCATCGGGCACTCAGTGGATAGCGGATCATTTAGCAGCGAACAGCAATCAGGTAATTGATCCGATGTTGAGAGGTATCAGCAGAACTAATGATGCCGGGCTCGACCCGAGACCAAAATTAAATAGTGTTGTATTATCAAGTTTTGAAGAACTTGGTGACGCTTTCTTTAGAAATGTAAATTACTCGGGTGCTTATGGTCCAACAGGAAAACTTTGGCTTGATGGTTGGTCAGCAGCTTCGCAGTATGGTATCCTTGGAGATTTACCTGCAGGTACGCCAAATCAGGTAGTAGTAAGCGAAGACATCGCAGGCGACGTGGTATGGACATCTGATAATGAATACATATTGGATGGATTAATCTTCGTAGATTCGTTATCGATATTAACAATCGAGGCAGGCACAGTAATAAAAGGGAGACTGCTATCGAACATCACCACGGGTGACGGAGCAAGTGCGTTGATAGTAAGACGTGGCGCGCAAATATTTGCAGAGGGAACACCTGAAAGCCCGATTATTTTCACCAGTGAGTTGGATGATGTAACCGTACCTGATGATTTATTGTTGACAGACAGAGGATTGTGGGGTGGATTGATATTGTTAGGCGATGCAGTAACAAATCAGCCGACAACGGAAAATCAGATAGAGGGGATACCGAATAACTTTAACGCCAGGTACGGTGGGAATGATGATGCAGATAACTCGGGAGTTGTACGGTACGTATCGATACGTCACGGTGGATTTTCGATAAGCGGAGTTCCTGGAGACGAGATAAACGGCTTGACAATGGGAGCGGTAGGCAGCGGAACCACTATAGAGCATGTAGAAGTATTTAGCAATCTGGATGATGGATACGAGTGGTTCGGTGGTACGGTAAATACGAAATATTTAGCTGCAATTATGTGCGGAGACGATGCATTCGATTATGATCAAGGCTGGCGTGGTAAGAACCAGTTTTGGTTTGCATTGCAAGGCGACGATGAAGCCGGACGAGGCGGCGAGCATGACGGTGGCGATGATAATGAAACAGGCACACCGTACGCAATGCCGATAATTTCCAATGCGACATATATTGGTTCGGGTGCAAGCGCAGTTGGTGTTGGCGGCGACGGAAACGACCGAACGATCTATTTGAGGGATAATGCAGGCGGAAAATATTACAACAGTATATTCACAGATTATGTAGGCGTCGGGTTAAAGATAGAAGATATCGACGGTCAAGACAGCCGTCAGCAGTTGGAAGACGGGAATATATTATTCAGCAACAACTACTGGTGGGGCTTTGGCGCCGGCAACGATTTATTGACGATAGCATCGGGCACTCAGTGGATAGCGGATCATTTAGCAGCGAACAGCAATCAGGTAATTGATCCGATGTTGAGAGGTATCAGCAGAACTAATGATGCCGGGCTCGACCCGAGACCACAGTTAGATACAGTTGCCGAGCCGGTTGGAGATGATTTTTTCCACCCAGTTCTTTATCACGGCGCATTCGACCCTGTTGATGGTTTATGGCTCGAAGGATGGACAGCAGCTTCATTTTATGGAATGCTTACTCCGACTGCCGTTGGCGTAGATGAAGAGATGGATGATGTAATTCCGAATACATTCAGCTTATCACAAAATTATCCGAATCCTTTTAACCCAACGACAACGATTAGATTTAATTTGCCGAAGGCCGTTAATGTGACTTTATCAGTATATAATGTCATGGGACAGAAAGTTGCAACCTTGGTCAGTGGCGAGTTAAATTCAGGAGTTCATCGGGTCGAATGGAATGCCGCTGATTTACCCAGTGGCATGTACATTTACCGACTCGAAGCCGGTTCCACTATCTTGAATAAAAAATTGACTTTGTTGAAATAAGAGTAGCCCCTCAATTATTTTTACCTCTTTATACTCTTATTCTATGGAAGCCAGTGGACAGAAAAACGTCCACTGGCTTTTTTAATCGTGTGGAATTAATTCGATATTCGTAACACAATTGTAACATAAAAGATTAAATTAGTCGATTGGTATATTTGATTTGACTTTTGTATTTTTATTTATTAACATGAATGCCCAGTTAATAAAATTACCTTTAACATTCATATTTTAGTCTTTGCAGTGGGCGCATATATGCGTCCACTACAAAAATAACTTTAATAAAAATTATTTACAGAAGATTTCAATTAGTGATCCATATTATTATTAAGTTGAAGATATAAATGAATTCTTTGAGGAGATGCCATTGGAGAGTGATAAATCAAAACCAGTAAATGAGAATAGGCGTAAAAGCAAATTTGCAAAATTTCTTGAAGAGCGAAAAAATGGAAAAATCTATAACGTTGGTTCGGTGGTCGTTAAAATATTCTTCCTGATTGCCCTCCTTTATGTTTTTATGTTAAGTATTACTCTCATGGGAAGCGCCTTTAAACTATTCGGAAAAGATTTTGCAAAACAGCTTATTGCTACAACATCGAATCCATTCGTGGGATTGGTGATTGGAATACTCGCAACAAGTGTTATTCAAAGCTCATCGACAACAACTTCCATTGTCGTCGGCCTGGTTGGCGCCAATGCGCTTTCCATCTCAAATGCAATTCCCATTGTAATGGGAGCAAATATTGGAACATCTGTCACCAATACGCTTGTTTCATTGGGACATATCTCACGGGGGGATGAATTTAAACGCGCGTTCGCAGCCTCTATTGTTCATGATTTCTTTAATATCATTGCTGTTATCATTTTTTTCCCGATACAGTATTTTACCAATGTTTTGGGAATCATGGCACATTTTCTTTCAGATAGCTTCAGCCACCTCGGAGGGATGGAAGCGATTAGTCCCATCAAAGTCATTACAAAACCGCTGGTCGTGTTGATTACCGATATTTCCGGACAGTCCGGTATGATAGTTCTTATCACATCGCTGGCGCTACTCTTTTTCACGTTGCGTTACCTGGTGAAAGTGTTGAAATCACTGATCATTGGCAAAGTTGAATTGTTTTTCGATAAAGTTATTTTTAAAAATGCCTTCATGGGATTGTTGTTCGGATTAATTATTACGACACTGGTCCAAAGCAGTTCTATTACGACGTCTCTTATCATTCCGCTTGTTGGCGCCGGTATTCTCACACTGGAACAGATTTTCCCCTATACCTTGGGCGCAAATATAGGAACAACTGTTACTGCCATGCTTGCATCCATTGCAACCGGTAATCTTGCAGCCATTACCGTTGCATTTGCACACTTTAGTTTCAACATTTTAGGAACGATTACTATCTTTCCTATTCGATTTATTCCAATTTCCCTGGCGCGGGCCATGTCTAACCTCACTTTAAAAAGCAAAGTATATCCAATTCTTTATATCATTATTTTATTTTTTCTTTTTCCACTTACGATAATTTATTTGATGAGGTGAGTGTATGTTTAAAGAATTACAAAAAATATTCCAACGTGAAAGCTTGATGGAAGAGGCTCTCAATGATTCATACGAAATGCTTAATGAAGATTGGGACATGTATAGAGCAGCCGTGAAATCCTTACGCGAAAGTGATACCGCGGAAGTTGATATAGATATTCAGGAAAAAGATATCAAAATAAATAAATACGAGCGTGAAGTTCGGAAAAAGGTGATTACTCACCTCGCTGTGAGCGGCGTTGGCGATTTAAATGTGGGGCTTGTTTTAATCAGTATTGTAGTCGATATTGAGCGGATTGGTGATTATACCAAAAATATTGTGGAGCTGGCTCAGCATCATCCCGGCCGTTTGTCTGGCGGAACGCTCGAGGAACAGATTAAAGATACTGAAGAAATTATATCGCGAAATTTTGGCATCCTCATCGAGGCGATTGATAAATCCCACGAAGAACTGGCTAAAAATTTATTGGATGATCTTTGGAATGTAAAAAAGCAGTGTGATAAATGTCATCTCTCACTGCTTCATGAGGAAGTGGATGTTTCAGTCGGCGATGCGGTCGCTCTAACGCTGTATTTAAGGTATCAAAAACGGGTGGCGTCTCATTTAATGAACATCGCTTCCAGCATTATCAATCCGTTTCATAAAATTGGCTATCGTGCGAAAAATGAAATAGATTGATGATTCGTTGCACCAAAGTCATATTATGAGGATTTTTAGAAGAAAAATTACAGATAAAATTATGAACTAACTTCCAAAGCTAAACGCTCAATTACCATGAAATTTAATGAGCAAAAATAAATTGCAAAGCAAGAGTGTGAATTTTTGAATTTTAATTTTGAAATTTATTTGTAGTTTGGCTTTTGATATTTTTAGCCTGAATTCAGGCTATCTGGATTCCTTAATGAATTATAATGAATAATCCAGGTTAGATTCTGGATTATTCAGTTCTGGTGATTCTAAATGTATCCCCGAGATTTAGCGACTCGGGGATTTTTTATTGCAACGTTTGAAGGGGAGATTTCGACTCGTTCAACGGATGCTTTTGATATTTACCGTTCCTGCCTGAGCCGCGACCAAAATAGTTCCACGCCGGAAAATTGAAATCAGATGTTACAGATTTGGGAAGCAACAGGACTGCTTTCAGAAAAGATTCAAGGTCAGGCACATTATAAATGTTCACGCTAAATCCCCACCGGTCCATTTGATTGAGAATGTCCGTCAGATTTGCTGTTTTCCAGTCCAGTGAGAAGCGATTGACCCCCCATGATTTTAACAGCAGTAAATACTCGAGCGCCTCATCCGGTGATTTCTTTAATTGAAATATTATGTTATCGATGGGGGCCTGAATGATGGCAAGTGGATGGTTCCGAGCCAGTCTTCGGAAGCCTTCTTCTTTTAAAACAGCAACCTGGCAATTAAACCACAGATAATAATCGTTTATATCAAATTCCTGAATCATATTCAGCAATATGTCCACTGTGCTTCCTGCTTCTTTAATATCCAGTTTCATGGATTTATCCGCAGTGATCAATTGAGCGAAGGCATTGCGTAGCAGGAGAGATTCGTAGTCATGATCAGGATTTTCCTCGAACGAATCGTGCCGTAAGATCAGTTGCGATGTCCCGGGTTTCAGACGGACATCCATTTCAGCCCAATCCACATTGGAATTGAGAAAATTGCGCAAATTGATCGCACTGTTCACTCCATGCCAGACAAACTGGACGTTTCGCGGGAGCGATCGTTCTCGGACAAGATCGGTGATGTCGTAATGCCTGCCGCTTAACGATGATGACGGCAGCTTCTGGCGTTGTGATTCAAAAATGGTATCAGCATGAAGCAGCAGAATTTCTTCATTGGCTTTATTTCTCGCAATGGCTTCTAAATTCTCCGGTTCATTGTCGATAAAGGTGACAATTCGAAAACCGGTTCGTTGAAAGTGGAAAATACCTGCATCTTTTGATTCGATGACATCTGTTTCACCAAATGCATTCAGAAAAACCAGTTCATCTTTGAAGTTCACTTTGTATTGCTTGCCCAGTTTATTCAGTGAGTACAACGTGTCGTCGCGCAGCGATTCCGGGCGGCCGCTGTTCAATCCGACGTAAGTATTGGGTTGCATCTGAAACCAGCGAATGACCTCCATAACCCCAAAAAATGGCCGATGTGACTCATATATTGCCAGAGAAGACCAGCGCTGCTTCATATACCAATTTAAAATTTTCTTCTTCTCACTTTCATTAAGAGAAAGTTTTTCAAGAAACTGCTCTAACTGGTTTTCATGAAAATTGATTTGGGCAATTTTTAGGTGCGTGAAATATTTTGACCCATGAACCTGGTCAAATAATTTGAGCACGTAATGAATCATGTATCGCATGTCAATGATTGTACCATCGATATCAAAGAGAATCAGGAGTCGATCGTTCGGATATTTGCTGCGAAGTTTATCGTAATGACACGATAATTTTTTCATCCAATTTTTCATTTTCATTTCCCGGGTTTAAATTGAAATACTTTTTAACCTGAATTATTCATGTAATTATAATAAAATTGATTCAATTACCTGATTATTAGCAAATTGAATTATCAATTAATTTGAAACTCAGTTTTAGACGTAAAAATGCACTACTCTCTAAATTCAGCACCATTCAGGTTATCTCGATACCTTTAGGAATATCATGTGAATAATCGAGGTTAATTAAATTTTACGAGAGTATCAGGTCTGGAAAAAAGGTAACCGTGCACAGGAGAGAAGAACGCCTGACTAACTCCGTGCTTCAGCGCGGAGGTGCCAAAGTCCGGCAAGCCGGGCTTTAGCCCTTTAACTTCTACACTTTGCCCGAAGATGCTGGGCTAAAGCCTGAAAGCCTTTTATCGTTGGTAGTCAATATGCATACCCTGTGATCGGTTACGAAAAAAGAGATTTTTATTCCTGAATTTATTGTAAATAATTAATGTTAAGTAAATGTTAATTTGGTTTTACATTTCAATTAATTTTCTGATTTGATTTTAACTATTGGGAACTTTTTGTCCGGACACTCATACAATGCTTAAAATTGAAGAAGAATTATTTGGGTTGGAAAAATGAAAAAATCACATAAATTCAGTTTAAAAGTTTGCGTTGTGGGCGCCGGGCAGGTCGGCGCAACATTTGCGTATGCATTGCTAATGCGGGGGCTGGCTAATGAAATCGTATTGATTGATAACAACACAGCGCTTGCTGAAGGCCAGGCAGCCGACTTGAGTCATGGTTTGCCTTATGTGAAACCGGCACATGTGACCGCCGGTGAATTCTCGGATTGCGCAAACGCAGAAATTATTGTTATCACTGCCGGCGCGGCGCAAAAACCGGGTGAATCGCGCCTTGATCTCACGCAAAAAAATGTGGAAATTTTCAAACAGATAATTCCGGAGATTACGCGTTACAACACCGCAGCGACGATAATTGTCGTGTCCAACCCTGTGGATGTGCTGACCTGTGCTGCGCTGAAGTTTTCCAATTTTCCAAAGGAACGCATCATTGGCACGGGAACAACGCTGGACAGCGCCAGATTTCGGTATTTGCTCAGCCAGCAATGTCGGATCGATCCGCGGAATGTGCACGCCTATATCATCGGTGAGCACGGCGACAGCGAGGTCCCAGTGTGGAGCGCTGCCCATTTCGGCGGTGTAAAAATCCTCGATTATTGCCAAACGTGTCCCACAAATTGCTCCAGTGAAAATCGCGACGTAATTTTCACGGAAGTGCGCGATGCCGCCTATCATCTCATCGAGAAAAAAGGCGCGACGAATCATGCAATTGGTTTGGCAACGTTGACGGTCTTGGAGAGCATTGTTCGAAATCAGAATACCATTCTTACTGTTTCTACCTATCTAAATGATTATCTTGGCATTAAAGATGTGTGTTTAAGCGTGCCGACAATCCTGAATCGAACCGGCGTTGTTTCGCACATTGAATTGCCACTTGAAGAAGAGGAACTCGCGGGACTAAAAAATTCAGCAGATGTCATTCAATCCATGTTAAATCAGGTGGGACTGAGATAAAAAAGTGCGATGCACAAATATATGTGCACCGCACCAAAATTTAGTGGGAATGTTTGGGACCAATATTATTGCATTTTTCGCACCACTCCATTTTCTTTCCATCAATTTCATAACTGACTACGTCAATTAACATAGCTTTGTCAATCTTTTTTCCGGTAACTTTGATGGCTTTGCCATGAAGTTTTTTGTCGTTTATCAATTTTTTTGCATGGTCATTTTCCACGAAAGACCAGATCTTTCCATCACTGGTTTTCAGGGCGCCCTTGTGGCCATATTTGCTGCACTGAAAATTTGCCCCTTCGGAATGGTGCAAATCACAGCCGATACACACAATTTTCCCTTCGATGGTAGTCTTTGCCTGCTCGTGTTTATCGCCTGGTAATTCCGCTGCATAATTGTCAAAACTTGAAGCAAGAATCAAAATGCTTGCGATGGCAAAAATAAAAAATGATTTTTTCATGATGGGTTCCTCCTGTTTAATTTCAAGAATTATTGTTAATAGTAGAATATACATTGTCGGAACAAAATAAAATGTAATCCAGTTTACACAACTACAAATTTATTGGGATTTTTCAAAAATCGGTTAAACATGTATCGAAAATTGTGAAAAATAGCTCACGCTTATGATAATTGAATTTGATATCTGCTCACACAAACGGTAAAACAGGAGGAAATATGGAGAATAAAGAACTGCGTCGGGATTTTTGGAAAAAGGAAAATTTAGTGCTGTTCGGACTGTCGCGGGATGAAAAATCAGTCAGCCGCCAGGTTTATCGGTTACTGAATGGAAAAAAATATAATATTTTCCCGATCAATCCAAAAGTCGATAAAATCGATTCCATTCAAACCTATAAGAGCCTGGATGAAATCGATGTAAATCTAGATGGCGCGGTTATCATTACAAATCCAAAAATTTCGATTCATGTTGTGAAAGAATTGGCTCAAAAAAATATTAACGACTTGTGGTTTCAATTAGATACAATGGATGACAGCGTGCGGAATTTTTTGGATGAAAATGATATGAATTATGTGTACCACTGCGCATTGCAATATAACAGGGATGTTGGAATCCCGGGCAACTCGAAATAATTTTGAATCTATCAGCATAGTGGATATATCGGTCCAACAGTCTGGGCATCCTTTTGAGGGGTGAACGGATACTATTTAATTTTAGACTGCTGAATAAAATCCAGTTCGACAATTGTTAGAATTTATACCCAATGTTCAAATAGGTAATGATGCGGTGAGCCTGACTGGACATCAGGGTGAGTTCCAGAGGGCCAATGGGCGTTGCTATTCCGATTGTTGTGCCGATCCCTGAAAACACCCTGTTTTTATTGAATAAATCTTTGCGCATCCCGGTTGTCGCGCCAAAATTGGTATGAATCTGCAAAAAACGTCGTGGTAGAAATTCGTATTGCAGGCCCGCATAGCAGGCATACATGTGTTTTCCAAGTTTTTCCCGGATTTTATAACCAAAGAAAGATTTTGCCCCGCCGAGGAAGAATGAATAGGAGATCGGTAGATCACTGCTGTTGGCAGTTCCAAGTTGCATTCGGGAAAGGAACGTCCATTTTTTGTCCATTGGAAAACAGCCGCGCCAGTCGAAATGATAATGGGCAAAATTTATATCGCTGCCAATTCTTTTGTCAGAAATGGTGCCGGATAATTTTAATGACTGCCCGGTACTGGGAAACATGGCACGATTATAAGTGTCCAGCCATAATCTGCCAAACAATGAAAAATATTTATCATCTCTGATTTGAAAATACTCCGGTCCAACCCTCGGCCTGATCCTCGTGTATTCCGCGCGAAGTCCCATCCCAATCATTGTTGTCGTGGAAAAAATGGAGCCCAGGAATAGTTCGCCTTTGGTAATCTTGGTGCTCAACCTGGCGATTCGTTGCTCCTCCTCAAAAATGTCAATGGATTCATCGGTATAGATGGCATTTAATTTCAAACCAGCGCTTCTGATCAGCCCGGTATGGAGAAAATACAAAATATCCAGTTGCGATTTTTGTCCCAGCCGTAAATCCAGCGCCAGCAAAGACCCGTGTTCGGCTAAATTCCGAAAAGTGGTATTGAGGATGAGCGAGGCTTTTGTTTTATTGTCATAGCGAAGTCCGAAACGGAAAGCATCGGCGCTTTTTTCATAAACGCGAATGACAAGATCGGTGCCAGTTTGTTTTGGGATCAATTTATAGGTGACGCGTTCAAAGAATTGGCTGCTGTACAGCCTGGAAATAGCTTCTTCCAAATCCGCGGAGGAAATCCAAGCATCCCCCTGAAAATTCAATTCAGCCAAGATCATTCGTTTGGAAACATCCCTCAATCCCTGAATTGTTAAATTGTCAATATAGAATGAATCGATTTGAGCCGGAATAAACGCCGGTGTTGTTTGCGTTATATCGAGAGAATCCACCAGAGATTTAAGCCTGGGCAGGGCAGCACGGGCAGCCTGTTCGCCTCTTTCGATAATACTCTTGACCTGGTTGAAACTGAACATGTCAAAACCCTCCAGGTCCGGTTCGATGAGGATGTTGCATAGTGCGTGCTGTTTCACCCTGGATTTCGCTTCGATGAAACTGATTGACTGTGTGATAATATCGAGAAATGAATTCAGCTTTTCCACCGGCAACAGGGTGAAGCTGACATCCGAACCGATGATGATATCTGCCCCCATATTTTTCACATCTTCTGCAGGCAGATTGCGGACCAAACCGCCGTCCACGAGAAGTCGGTCGTCAATTTTAATTGGCGTAAAAACAGTGGGGATGGCCATACTGGCGCGAATGGCATCCGGCAGAAAACCTCTATTGAGCACCACCGCCTCACCTGTGCCAATATCTGTGGCCACACATGCAAAAGGAATTGGCAACTGGGAAAAATCATCGATGTGATGCACCGGCCAGGTTAACTTGGAGAGCATATTGGTGATTTTCTGCCCGGCAATGAGGCCTGTGGGGAGCATCACTTTTTTCTTGCGAATTGAGAGCATGCCGAGATATTTACCATCCCAGAGCTTTTCCTCCATGGAAAGAAAACGACGGGAATATTCATCGGTTAGCAGATCGGTCCAGTCGGTGCTCAACGCAATTTTTTCGATTTCTTCGGCAGTGTAACCCATGCTGAAAAGCGCGCCGGCAATGCTGCCCATACTGGTGCCTGCAACAAAGTCGATGGGTACGTTCATTTCTTCCAATACCTTGAGAACGCCAATATGAGCGAAACCTTTGGCTCCGCCGCCGCTCAACGCCAGTCCAATTTTAGGTCGAACCGAATCCCCTTGGCTAAAAATCAGTGAGGGGCACAGCATAAGGAAAGTTAGGAAGAAAACTACATTTCGAAATATTGAATGAATGTGTTTCATTTTACTGTTCTTCTTATTTTCGGTTGAATGCTGACCGCTATCAGCTAATAATCATTCCACTTCAAAAATATGTGCCGCCTGATGCGATTGACCAAACTGGTCCGTGGTTTGAACCACAATGCGGTGGACTCCCGGCTCCAAATCGCCTGGCAGGGGACTGGTCCAGATATGCGTGGATACGCCGGCTCGCAGCCAGGATGGCATGGAGTCCTTCTGCCGGGCGTATGTTTTTACAGTGAACGGATCAGGCATTTTTGTGCGCTTCATTTTCAACGAAGGCAAATCATCGATAATGCAGGTGACCGTGGAGCGTTCGCTGGCGTCAAAAATATTCACGATGATTTGGGTTGTGTCCAGGGCGCTTTTCTGAATGATACCGGTCGGAGAGGAAAACCGCATCTGAAAATCCCGACCTCGGGACGCTGCCTTAAAATACTGCGTGTACTGGTTGCCCTTGAACTGGATGACGTGATACCCGTTGGGAATGCCATCGCTCTGGTCGGCGACAGGAATGCCGCGCTCGTCTTTCATCCCGCTCCACCAGGCGCCGGCAGCGGCCGCGCAAATGATTTGGTGAATGGGATTTTCGCCATTCCAGCCCAGCGTTTCGCCCAAAAAATGATGCTCCAGCGTGTGCATGTGCCCGGCCAGGGCCAATACATTTTTTCGGCCCTCCAGAATTTTGAACAGCGCATCCCGATTGATGATGTTAATCGCCGGCTCCGTACCCTCTCCCGAAAAAATGGGGATGTGCATGGAAAGCACAATGAGCTTTTCTTTTGGCACGAATTTCAGGTCATTTTCCAGCCAGGTTAATTCCTTTTCCACGACTCGACCCTGGTAACGGGGGCGCCCCTCTGCGTTTTTGCCCAAGTATTCCACATCATCCAGTACGATGAAATGCACCTTTCCGTAATCGAACGAATAATAATTAGGGCCAAAGTGACGCTTGTACGTTTCTAACGAATAATTATCATCCGGCGCATCGAAATTTTCGTCGTGATTGCCGGGAACATTGAACATCGGAATGCCCATTTGGGCCATCACGCGATTGTACCGGTCGTAATGGGAGAGATCGTCGTACATAATGTCGCCCAGGGTGATGGCGCAGGTTGCGTCCGTGCCAACCAGTTCCGCCACAACGTCATCGCGGAGGTAGCAGATTTCATCGTCATCGCGCGTTTGGGGATCGGAAAACGCCAGCACATCGAACGTGTCCGATTCCTCGGTTTTAAACAGCGGGAAATTGATCTGTTTGGGAAGCTTGCCGGTGGGCGCAACGCCACCGAATTTCAATTCCAACGAACCCTTTGGCTGATGCACATAATAAAACTGCGCCAGATTCGTTTCGTTCAACGGCAATTGATAACCGGCCGGTTTGGTGATAAATATAACCGCGTCCCCTTCGATGGGCAACGTGAATTGGCCCTTGTCATCCGTCTGCACCACATCTTTTTGATTGGAAACCAGCACCCCTGGAACGCCCTTTTCACCTTTATCCAGTTTGAGGTTTTTGTTCGCGTCTTCGAATACCGTACCCTTGGCCGTTTGGGCGCTCAGGCCGGAGCTGAAAAGCATACCAATTGCAATTATAGAAAAAACTGAAAAACTGATCCTGAATAATTTTCTCATTTTGATCTCCTGAAAGATATCTGATGTATTTAGTAACTGACAAGTAATTTTCTGTACATTTTTGGCAAAAAATCTCAAAAAACAAAATTCAAATATCAAATAAATCCCAAATATAAAAACTCAATTATCAAAACTTTTTTAGAAAATACAAATACATACCGCTAAGCCTGAATTTATTTTTTGGGATTTTGTAATTGTGATTTGTCTGTTGTTTGGTTTTTGATTTTTGCAATTTCCGGTTTATCCGACTTAGGTTTTCCTGTGCCTCAATTTAATAATTATTTGATTGTTATGCAAGATATTTGTTGGGGAATTTTTATCTATTGAAATGTTCTGTGAACGAAATTTTCATTTAAATATTTCTTGCGATTTTGGGAAGTGGTTCTTATATTAAATTTGTGGAGTAGAAAAATTGGGAAAGGTATTGAGGATTTGGTGGTGAAGTTGTGGCGAGATTATTAAATCTGAGTTTACAGATAAAATTTCAATTGAAATTAAAATATTAAGTTGGTATATTCTATTAAAATGAATTTTGTATGTCAAGAAACTTGTAATAATTGTACGCATCAAACTTTATTTCATTATTGTAGATAGCACTACATAGTCAAATTAAAATTGGTTTTAAATTGCAAAGCAATATTTGCTCATCGTTGTCATTCCCGTACCACAGGCACTCCTTTCAGTCGCATGTTTTTGGCGGGAATCCCCTGCGATATAGAATGAGATTCCTGTCCTCCAAAAAGATGGCGGATCTACGACAAAAAACGCGCAGGCGACCGAAGGAAGTCCAGCGGAAATGACAGAAAAAGGGTAATCTGGCTAAGCAGTAATAAACAGGGAATTAAAAATGCCTACGATTTTATTTATCATGGGTTGGCGCTTTTTTTTCTACTCAAATGAAGGCAACGAACCTATTCACATTCACTGTAAAAAAGCTGAGAAAGAATGTAAATATTGGCTTGATACTGAAGATTTCGATATCAATGAAGCTTTCAGTTATAATATGAATAGTAAAGGGTGTTCAAACAAAATTTAAATTGTAAAAAAATCCAAATGAAAATCTTAAAATCAAAGTCAGATTTAATAAAATAGAAATGAATTTCTGTCAAATCATAGCTAATTGATATCAAATCTAAATAAAAACTTACTTCATCAAAAATACAAAAGTGTATAATATATATAAATTAATATCAATAAGTTATGCCGATTTGATTAAACACCCTTTCATATATGAAAAAGTTTTATGAAACTGAATTAGTGACCTTAAAAATATAACTTGATTATTCCCCATAATTTTGTTATTTTTTAAAGCATAACTGATTTTAAGGAGAATAAAAAATGGCGAATTTAATAATTGATATCCCCGAGGATATTATCTTAAGTGCGAAAATACCAAGAAAAAATTTCGAAAAGGAAATTAAAAAAGAATTAGCAATACAACTGTATCGTGAGGGCATTATCACCTATGCAAATGCCAGACGTCTTTCAAATTTGGGTAAAATTGAATTCCATTTTTTGTTGGGTGAACGAAAAATCCCTCGACAATATGATTTACAAGATTTTGAAAAAGATGTTGCTGTTGTTAATGATTGGGAAGACGTAGAATGATAATTTCCAATACAACACCCATGATAAATTTTTGCGCGATTGGGCGATTAGATATTTGGGAAAAATTATTTAGCCACGTTGTCATTCCTCGCGCTGTTCAGGTTGAATTGCATGAAAAATTAGATATATTCCCATGGTTAAATGATATTCACGAATCGAATTTCATTGAAGTGAGCAAAATTCAAGACCTCAAATTCTATAATTTATTGAAAGCTGATTTAGATGAAGGTGAAGCAGAAGTCATTACACTTGCATTTGAAGCTAACGCTAAACTGCTATTGTTGGACGAAATAGCAGCACGAAATATTGCCCAGGTTCATAATTTCCCTTTTATGGGATCTATAGGTTGTTTGCTGCTTGCAAAAAAGAAAAAAATTATTAATGGTATTCGTCCCTTGCTTGATGATATGCAATACAAAGCAAATTTTTGGATTAGTCGTAAACTATATGGAAAAATATTAACTGAAAGTGGAGAAGCTTTTCAATAGGAAACACTATTTATTAGACACCCCCAACTTCTTCATCCGATAAATCAGCACATGCCGCGGAATGTCCAACAATTTGGCGGCTCTGGTTTGGTTCCCGCCGGTTTTTTCAAGCGCGCTTCGAATGGCCTTTCGTTCAATATCTCTCATGGTTGTGACGTCTTCACCAGAATTTTTCCTTTCAGCATTTGAAAATGATTTTTGAGTTTGCCGGATGGGCTGAAGCAGGTCTGGCGTAATAACCGGCTCTTTGGAGATAACAATAGCCCGCTCAATGGTATTTTCCAGCTCGCGGATGTTGCCGGGCCAGTCATATTCCAGCAACATATCGATGGCTCCGCTGGTGATGCTGTATGGTTCATTTTTTCTATATTTGTTGACAAAGTGATCCGCCAAAAATGGAATGTCCTCTTTTCGTTCCCGCAAAGGAGGAATAACGATTGTAACCACATTGAGCCGATAGTACAAATCCTCTCTGAATTTACCGGCGGCAACCTGCTCATGAATATCTTTGTTTGTCGCGGCAACAACGCGCGCATCCACCTTGATCGGTGTGGAATCGCCCACGCGCTCGAATTCCTTTTCCTGCAAAACGCGCAGCAGCCGCGCCTGCAAATCTTCTTTCAAATCACCAATCTCATCCAGAAAAATCGTGCTGCCATCGGCCAGTTGAAATTTGCCCTTCCGATCTTTGAGCGCCCCGGTGAAAGCGCCTCTGATATGTCCGAATAATTCGCTCTCCATTAAATTTTCCGGGATGGATGGACAATTCACGGTAATGAGCGGATGATTTTTTCGGGGACTGTTGTAATGAATCGCGCGGGCAATGAGTTCCTTCCCGGTTCCGCTTTCTCCCTGAACCAGCACGGTCGCCTCACTTTCGGCAACGCGGCCGGTGAGCTTCAATACATCTTCCATGGCCGAACTTTTGCCGATCAGGTTTCCGAAATCATATTTCTGCAAAAGCTCGCCTCGGAGCTGCACATTTTCATGTTGAAGTTTCCGGAGCTGAATGGCTTTTTCGATGACAAACCGAAGCGTCTCTTTGCCGAACGGTTTGGTGAGATAATCATCCGCGCCGATGTGGCTGGCTTCGATGGCGTTATCCACCGTGCCGTAAGCGGTAATGATGATGAGAATGACATTTTTATCGAATCTTCGGATGGTGGTCAGAACCTCCATGCCGTTGATGTCCGGCAATTGTAAATCAGTGATCAGAATATCAAAATCATTCTTTTCAAACATGGCAAGCCCTGCCTGGCCGTTTATGGCCGTTGCTACCTGAAATCCCATCTGCTGTAATTGATAGGCCACGACCTTATTCAGGTTGATGTCATCATCGATCAATAATATTTTATCATAGCTTTCAGGCATGACTTATCTCCTTTGGTATAGAAATGGTGAACTCTGTTCCCTGCAATGGCGTGCTTGTAACATCGATTTTCCATTTATTTTGATCGATAATTCGTTTGATGATATTCAGTCCCAAACCGGTGCCTGTATTTTTGGTAGTAAAAAACGGGGTAAATATTTTGTCGATAGTTTCCTGAGACATACCCTGCCCGGTATCGGCGACGGTTAATTGCACCGTATCGGATTTTCCTGCTGTTTGTGAAGGCATTTCTCTGCCGCGTATGATTATCTCACCGCCACCCGGCATGGCGCTGATGGAGTTCAAAATTAAATTGATAAGAATCTGGCGAAGCTGATTTTCGTCCGCGATGATCTCTATGGGGTGGGATGGAAAATCATGCTTGAAAACAACACCCTGCTTCTGGGCTTTATGATTGAGCAGATACATGACAGACCGCGAAATGAACGCAAGGTTACACGCCTGTTTTGTTAGTTGGGGCTTCCGTGCGAGGTTTAAATAATTTTCAACGACCTGGTTGAGCCGCTTTACCTCGCTGATCAATATGTCCATAAATTCCGAGCTCTTCCCGCTTTTGAAGCAGTCGTCTTTCAGGATTTCTACCACGCCCCAGATGGAGCCCAATGGATTTCTGACTTCGTGGGCCAGGCTGGCTGTCAATTCCCCCAACACCGATAGCCGTTCAGCCGCCCTGAGTTGATCTTCAATTTCCGCCAATTTATCCGATTGTTTTTTGAGCTGTTGATATGATTGATCCAGCTCCAGCGCAGCTTTTTGATATTTCTTGCGTTCTTCCCACTCGCGCTGGGCCAATTTCCCTGCAACCACGCCAATGACAAGATACATCACCATCTCTAAAAATCGGCTGAAGTTGTAAAGGAAATCACCGCCCCACTGAAAAACCACATGGGGAAAATACAAAACAATGATAATCGCAGCAGAGTAGAGCCCCCCTTTAAATTGAAAACGATAGGCAGCCAGAATAATAGGCAGGTAAAAAACCGCGCGAAATAATTCGTGTAAATAATGAAGCCGCGTCGGCGTTGAATAGTGCAGAATTGCCACAATAATAATTAGAAACCCAATAAGCGCCGCCCAGATCGCATCCTTTTTGGATTCTGAACCATTATTTGGGATTTCGTATTTCATTTGTATATTTCCCTGAGAAGCTTGATATTTAGTATTATTAAAGAGGCCATTAATAGTATTGCATTCTTAAATTTGTCATTCTGGAATCCGATGCTTTTTATCGGATTGAAGAATCTCTTACCTTCTTACGCAGCGTGGCCATAGATTCCTGTATAGCTACATTAGACTTTCAATGATTACAGGCTATGCTTCTCCCGCAAAAAACGCGGGATCAGGAAGACAGCCAATTTTTTTTCTGCATTACCAATTACAGCCGGATAAAAATATAAATTGATCTTTAAGCGATCAGCGATTGGAAAGCAAAATTTATTGAAAAATTATTTTTAATCCAAACGGTCTTCTGTTTTTAGGATGACCGATGAACGCTGATAACAAATCGCTCAATTCAGGACTAATATAAAAATAAATCACAAAATAACAAATGATTTTTTCTTCGGTATCGATTAAGGCACCAAAAATATAATCGCTACACCGACGATTGCCAGTATCGTCCCGATAATCGCTCTCCATGAGATGTGATCTTTGAAAATCCAGCGGGTCAACGGAAGAAGAAAAATAGGCGGGAGTGCCATCAATGTGGAAGCAATGCCGATATTGGCGTATTTTATGGCGATCAGAGAAAACCAGATCCCCAAAAACGGGCCAACTACCGATCCGGCGATGATGGCATTGCGTGCAGAAGGAATTTTGAAAAATTTAAAATTGGAAATAACCTGTCCCCTCATCAATGTTACGATCCAGAAAACGATTGTCGCTGAAACGATTCGGATGAAATTTGCCGATAGCGCCGGAAAATCTCCGCCCAATCCTTTCTTGGCGGTGACAAGCGCCACAGCCTGACCAATGGCGCCACCCATGGCACACAAAACTCCCAAAAGATGGTGCCTCGGACCGACTCTTGAATCGATTGGCTGCCGTTCCAAAATGACCCAGGCAATACCGACGACGGTGAGCAGAATGGCGATGATCTCGGACAGGGATAAAATTTCACTCAAAAATATCCATGCCAACAACGTAGAAATAATGGGAACGAGAGACATGACCAACATGGATAATCGCGCGCCAATGAATACAAAGGCCTGGAAAAGCAATCCGTCACCAAGAATTAAACCGATGAGACCGGAAAGTCCCAGCCAGAACCAGCGATAAAGTTCTGCCTGTACAGGGATAAATGTTCCATACATGAAATAGTGGAAAATTAAAAGGAAAATTGTTGCAAAAAGAAGACGAGTTCGGTTGACAATGAGAGAGCCAACGTGGCGACCGGCAATCGTGAAAAAAATAGAAGTGGAAGTCCAAAGCAAAGCAGTGAAAAGCGCGGCGAACTCACCAATATATGTATTCAAGAAGCTCCCCTGGTTTGAAATAAGTATTTTTTGATCAAGTTTCTCAATATACGGATAGTGAATTAGAAAATCAATCTTTTTCATGAATAAAATTATAGAATTAGATCGGCCAGGAAGGCAAAAATCATCGGTAATCGGATTAGTACTACTTAGTCAGATTGCACTTTTTCTGTCATTTCCGCTGGACTTTACCCGGGGTACTTCCGTTGGTCGCCTTCGCGTTTTTTGTCGTAGATCCGCATCTTTTTGGAGAACAGGAATCTCATTCTATATCGCGAGGAGATTCCCGCTGAAAGAAAAGTCTGCTTTCATCTAAAAATATAATGCAACTTTACAGGCATGCGGCTGAAAGGAGTGCCTGTGGTACGGGAATGACAACAATAGTGAAATATTATCTTGCATTTTGAATCCATTTGTAATTTGACTATGTAGGATTATTCGTTATATCTTATCGGTTCAATAAAAATAGGTTGGCATGCAACGCGCTTTCATTCTCAATTCGAGAAAAAATCTCATATCGAAATTTAAAAGAGAAGGTTTGGCTGATTCTTTGAAATAATAGAATTAGTTTAAATAAATGTAATTAAATGAGATAATGGGCTTGGTAAATTGTGGCACGAAAAATGTATTAGAAAGGGTGAAATCAATTGAACATTAAATTAAATTTAGGCATAGAATGAATATGATGAACAAGACAGTGACACTGAAATCCACAGGAATAAATTCGATTGATAATACATGGGGCGGTTTTTACAATGGCAGCACCTACGTGATTAATGGACCAGAGAAATCGGGCAGAACATCGTTAGCATTGCAGTACGCCTATCACGCTGCATTGAGAGGTGAGGTTGTTGTTTTGTTTACCGATGTGAGACCGAGGAAGCTGATTGTTGCTGCGCATTCACAAGGCATGAATATTCAACCGTTAATTGAAAATAACAAGTTGATTATCCTACGCATGGCCCCGTTGCGAATGTCAGAAGATATCGATGACCGTGACGTGTATTTATCGGAATTTCTTTTTGATATTCTTAAAGCAGCCAATGAATTCAAGCCTTCAAGCGTTATTTTTGATGAATTGACACCCTACATGGATTTCAATGACAAAGATTCGTTTTTGGATATTTTCAATGAGATTATTGAAAGCCTGGAAGATATGCTGATCACCAGCATTTTCATCGTACAGGATGATGTCGCATTTGATAACGGCTCTATTCATAAAGAATTGGAAAATATCGCCACAGGTAACATCCGGTTAGGCAAAGAAGAGAGCAATTCCCAGGCTGAAAAATCAGATAATCGGATGCGAGTTATCTCCAATGCCGGCTGCTGTGACGAAGTGAAAAATAACAGTCACGACATGATTGAAGTGAATGCCGCGGCTGATGGGAATATTGAAATTACCCCCCAGGTAAGCGAACAGGAAATTAAAATCGCTGCAATGGCATAATATTCTTAACCTGGATTATTCATTGTAATGCATTAAGGAATCCAGGTAGCCTGAATGGTACTTAATTCAGAATTCATTATATCTAACTTTGTTAAATTTCATATATCTGATTAATTTCATTCATAACATTAAGTTAAATATCTATTGTTTGAAATTTGTGAATAATTCAGGTTAAATTCCATTGCATTTTTCTGCACGAACTTCATGAATTTTTCTTCTCAATCTTCTTTTTTTTCTCCAGGTGTCTCCTTAATTATGTTTGAAAGCAAGCTTTGCATACAAATTCCGTGATAAAGAAATCGGTTGGTCAAACTGAAAAACTATACGGTATGTGCATTGATTATATTTTGTGTTTTTTTATGAGTTGCAATATTTCTCACATTCTTTCGGGCAAATTTATCGACAAGCTAATGATTTTATTTATTATGCCGAATGAATACGTATATATGGCGCAACACTTCTTCATCAAAAAATGAGAACAATAATGAGCAATCGCACCATTCTTATATTGTGGCTATTGGGCCTGTTTTTCAGCGTGCATGCACAGACAAGTCCCAATTCTCTGAAGCACGAAGCAGCGAAACACATGACTGCCGGTCGGTTTGGTGAAGCAATTTCCATTCTCAGTGAACTGATATCCCATTATCCTGACTTGGCGGACGCGTATAATTTGCGGGGACAATGTTATGAAAAACGATCGCAGTTCCGTTATGCTGTAATTGATTTTAGACAGGCTGTAAAATTAGCCCCTGATAATAATACATACCAAAACAATCTGAATCGCGCCCAAAAGCAACATGAAGAAATCGTCACAAAGAAGATCGAAAAATTAAAACGCGAGTTAATGATCAATCCCAAATTAACCCAGCATTATTTTGCCATCGGTCAAAGCTATGAAGAATTAGATCTATGGGAGGAGGCAGAAAATTGGTACAGCAGGTATTTTGATTTGACAGAGGTGAGTTCGGACAAAGTCATTCGCTATGCTGAAATATTGGCGAATAACAATCGACTGAAAAAGGGTGAAGAAATTCTCCTGAAATTTGTGAACCGGTTTCCTAATGATTATAAACTCATCAGTCGCTACGGATATTTTTTAATGTGGCTTGGAAAGTATAACCAGGCTGTCAAAACATTCGAGCGCGCCCTGGAACTGAGGCCATTTTACAAGGAAGCCCAGGACGGATTGGCACAGGCAAAGGCAGGGCCGCAAAAGCTGAATAATGCGACTGGAAATGGGCAGAGCGCCGGTCACGCGGGGGGCGCTACCCCAAAATCGCGAATCGAACGATATTTGGGTGAATTGGATAAAAATCCCAAAAATAATAAAATTCGCTGGAAACTCATTCGCGAATTGATGGACGAACAAAACTATGAAGGGGCGGCTGAACATATAGCACTCTATGAAAAATTCAGTGATACAGCATCCCTGCCGCTGATGAAGTCGATAAAGGACAGCCTGAATCAAATTTTAATATCTGATTATTCTGACAGATTTGAAGCCGATCCGACCGATGCGAAAATTGTGATGCGGCTGACAACCTATTACAACAACATCGGTTCTCATGAAAATGCCATTAAGGTCATGGCCAGGTATTTCGACGGAGTATCACTGGAGGCTGATCCAACGATGGCCTTTCGCTATGCTCAGCATTGCGCCTGGTACGGGAACCTCGATACTGCCCGTGATGTGCTGGAGACATTGCTTGTCACTGATCCGAATAATATTGATTATCAATTGCTGCTGGGACAGGTGCTGGTATGGTCGAATAATGACCTTGACGCAGCGCAAAACTATCTGGAGAATGTCCACAACCATCTGCCCCGGAACGTTTTCGCCATGCTCACGCTATCTTCGCTGCACATCGCAAAACAGGAACTGGAACGGGCAAATGAATATTTGCAATTGGCCAAAGCGGTGGACCCGGAAAACAAAGAAATCGCGTCAGTTGAAAAATATTATAAATCCGAATTGCAGGCTGCATCACAGCGAAAGGTTTTCAATATACTGCAGCAGGGCAGGGAATTGATTGTTCAGCAAAAATATGAAGAGGCGTTGGAGAAGTTCGATTCCTATTTTGCCCGGGTGATTCATCCGCAACGATCGGTTCGCGTGGAGTATGCTGAATTGAATATCAGCCTGAAAAATTTGGAGAAAGCGATCGAAATATATGATAATTTGCTTGATGAAAAGTATGATTTCGGTATTGCGATGCGCCGGGCGAAAGCATTGCTCTGGAATGATGAACTGAATCGGGCTCAAACAGAATTCGAGAAGCTCTGTCAGCAGCAGCCGGACCATTTCGAATGCCGCCTCTTTTATGCCGATACATTTCTTCGCCTTAAAGAATTTGGCCGGGCGCGCACGCTGTACAAAAATCTGTTAGCTGAAGATTTGAATTCGGAGCAGAAAGAAATGGTGAAGACGCGGTTCGGCTATTTGCCAAAATCCGGGGCTGCAAAGCTGTTCTCTCACATTCCGAATCATATTGGTCTGAAACCGGTGGCGAATTATTATTCGGATAACCAGAATTTTCAAATCCAGCATTTAGGCGGAAGTTTTCATGTTGGAATATTCCCGTTTCTGACAACCGCAGCTTCGTTCATTCAGGCGAGAGTCAATGCTGAAGACCAAAGCCGAAATTTCAACACGTTCAAGGGCCGGCTGATGGTAAAGCTTTCCGAGCACCTGTCGCTGAACAGCGGGTATGGCATCCTCAATACCGCTGATGAAAGCGGTCGCGCTGTTTACGATGCATCGCTTTCATTCAAAATGGACAAAACGCTGACTGCGTCCCTGTATCACCAAAATACCGATGGTGCGCTTATTTTGTATTCTCCGTTTCTGGTCGACAGGCGGTTCGATGTGGATTTTTACAAATTCACCGGCACATATCAGAGCGATTCAAAAATTATTTTGGCCGGGCATTTTAGTTATCTGTCCATTTCCGACGGCAACAAGGGAAATGAAATATTAATGCGAATCGGGAAAGGATTTTTTCAGACTCTGACCTTTGGTTATGAGACCCAGTACCTGAATTACAAATACCTTGCCCCGCCAGTACCCGGTGGTAATTCGTGGCAGGGACTTTATTATTCACCACAAAATCTCGATTCCCATTCCCTGTGGACGGAATGGAAGCCGGCGATTTCAGACAAAGTGGATATGCGCTTCAGCGGTAAACTGGGGTACTTGCCGGCACTGGATATCATTCTCCGGCAGTTCGATGTCGTTGCTAAATATCAGCCGGCCAAACGACTAATTATCAATGCGCAATTGAGCGCCGGCAGCTCGTTTCGTTTTGATTCCAGTTATAATTATTTTTCCGGCGCCCTTTCGGCGTATTGGAGTATTTATTAATCCGGTTTGAAGGGCTGGCATTACATAGTCAATATACAGAGCATTTAACCAGCAGCCATTGTCATTCCCGTATCACAGGCATTCCCTTCGGTCACATGTTTCCGGCGGGAATCTCCATGCTATTTAGAGTGAGATTCCTGTCCTCCAAAAAGATGGCGGATCTACGACAAAAAACACGCGGGCGACCGAAGGAAGTCCAGAGGAAATGACATAAAAAAGTAATTTAAGTAGTCTGTCCGAAAACTACTAATTTTAAAGTTTTGTCATTCTGAGCGACCGAAAGGAGCGAAGCATAGCCTGTTTTCATTAAAGAATTGAATGGTAGCTATACAGGAATCTTTGACCACCAAACTCCAAATTTAGACTTAGTGATCTTAGATGTTTCGTCGCGTAGTTTATCCTGAGCCTGTCGAAGGGCTCCTCAACATGACATTCTTGGTGACTTTTCGGACAGGCGCTAAGCAGAATTAGCAAAGAACATCTTTTTGGAATTGAAAAAATCATAATGGAAAAAGAACCACACCTGTACAGAAAACGCACTGTTATTCCCAATATGGAACAGCAGTCAATTCCCAAAGATCGCGAAGCCACGATACTGGGCGTGATCGCATCATCTGCCGTTGCATCGATGGTTTTAATTGCGGTCATCTATTTCACGATGCCACTCACGCGACTGTCCATGAGCGGATTGATTGTTAACGCCTCAATTTTCGCGCTGCTGTTTTTTCTGGCATTGTTGATGATGCGATATTTTGTCACGCTGGTGGCCAGTTTTTTATTTTTTGCCAAATACTCGGCCCGAAATACAGGTGAATTCTTCCCGTTCATTTCGATTATTGTCCCTGCTTACAACGAAGAAAAAGTGATTGAAGATTCGGTGAAATCACTTTTGACCCAGGAGTATCCCAACTATGAAATTATTATTGTAAACGACGGCTCCACGGATAAAACCCATGAAGTGGCTGAAAAACTGGTTGGCCTGCACAAGGGGAAACAAAGTATGATCCGCGTTTCCCTCATTAATAAAGAGAACGGCGGGAAATCCAGCGCGTTGAATAGCGGCATTCAATTTTCCAAGGCAGATTTTGTGCTGTGCATGGATGGCGACTCCACGCTATCGCCAACCACGCTGAGGATCGGCGCGCAATACTTTGCCGATCCCGGTGTTGGCGCTGTTGCCGGCAAGGTGAAGGTGTTGAACGATCATAAATTGCTGACAAATCTTCAGTCCCTGGAATATGTGGAAGGTTTGAACATGGTTCGTTCTTCACAGAGCCATTTGAGAATGGTGAATATCATACCGGGACCCATTGGCATTTTTCGCAAGGGGGCGATCATCGATGCCGGCTGGTACTCCAGCGATACTTATGCGGAAGACGCTGATTTGACTCTCAAAATTCGGCAGGCCGGCTGGCACATTGTGTACGAACCCAAAGCCGTGGCCTATACCGAAGCCCCGGAATCCATGTATCAATTGCTCAAACAACGGTACCGCTGGACCCGCGGATTGCTGCAATCACTGGCCAAGCATCGCCAGCGATTGTTCCGGCCGCGAAAACATCTGCTGAACAGCCTGGTATTGTGGAACATGTTTTACGATGCCATCATTTGGCCGGCCATGAATATTTTCGCCAACCTGTTTTTTATTTTTGTAGCTATATTTTATGGCATGACAACCCTGATTCCGCTCTGGTGGCTGGCAATTGCGTTGCTGGATATAATGGCGGCGATTTATTGTGTGGCTGCGGACAAAGAGGATTTGAAGCTTATCCCGTATGCTGTTTTCTACCGGCTCTTTTTTGTGCTGACTATTGATATCACAAAAGTCGCCGCAACTATGGAGGAATTTTTAGGTTTTGATATGACCTGGGGCAAGCTGGAAAGAATCGGTTTATCGGCAAAATAATTTTGGAGAAAAACTATGGAAATAATTCCCATTTTAGCGTTCATCGTGCTTGTGGCAACCGTGTCGACTTTTGTATTTGCGTTCGGCGCGTATATTATGTTCAAAATAAGGGAGAGTCGGGGGAAGGTGGCAACATCGAGTGCGCCACAGTCTTTTCAGGCGGAATATGTTACCCCGGAAGAGTTGAAACCTGCGGCATCTCCTGAACCAAAATATGAAACATCGGCACAAAGTGAGAATGAACACGCCGAAGATGCTGAAAAGAAGCTCCCTGAGCGGGAACCGCGATATTTGCGTTATACGTCGAAAGGCTACATCCCTGTGAATAGTTCGAACCAGCAAAGTAAAAATTAGTACGCAATAATTTTTACTTTGTCAGGTTAAATTAAAGCAGCGGGTAGGTCAGTGGCCTCAGCCACTGACTTTATGATTTCCAGTTGTTAATTCGTTTTTGCAGATAATATCATCGATATTTTGTTAACAGACCAATATAAAATGGATATCTCCCCAGTGGCAGAGGCCACTGGTTTACCCAATTTTTAGATGTGACAAAGTAATATTACTAAGCCTTATGTCTAATAACGACGATCGAAAAACGACCATCGAACAAGAATATCAAAGATGAAACAAATTCAACAAAAATCAAAAACAATAGGCTTTTGGACGACCACACTTTCCGGGCTGGTAATTTTGAGTCTGTCTCTGGTGACGTTTTTGTTCATCCTCAAGCATGTGTACGGCCGTTACGCCATTGAAGAAATACTGCCCACAAAACAAAATTTGAAAAAAGCCGTTCAATCGAAAAAACAATATATCGCCACGCTTCATTCCGGATACAGCGAACGCATGCTGCCGGACAGCAGCACGTGGATCGCCGATAACGTGGCCACCTGGAAGCGGTTCATCGAAAACAGTGGATTGAAGTGCACGATCATCAATGATCTGGATGTCGAAAGGGGCCGGCATTTCAGATTCAAAACCATTGTGCTGCCGGCGGCCAGGGCCATGAGCGGCATTGAAATCATCCAACTGAAACGGTTCGTTGAGAATGGCGGAAGCATTTTCGCGACATCCAGCACCGGTTCATTCGATGAGAACGGAAAATGGCGCGGGTGGAAATTTTTTGTGGAAATGTTTGGGCTGCAGTTTACCTCGGAAATCCCGTCTTCGGATGTGATTCGATTGCAAAAAATTAAGGGCGGTTTGCCGGTGACCACCGGCATTCCTTCCGGGTATGCGTTCAAAATTGCCGCGTGGGATCAACCCATTGCCTGCAAAGTGGTGGAGTCGCGCACAAAGCAAGTGAGCTACTGGACGCATGCCACGAAAAATCCCACGACGCCCGGCCTGGCCATGGACGAAGCCGCAGGAATAGTGTTTGGAAATTATGGCAAGGGCAAGTTTGTCTGGATGGGGTTCGACATGGACGCGGTAAAGGGCGATCAATCCGACCACATTCATTTCGCACGGCTGTTCGAAAATTTAATGGGTTGGCTGAACCATGTTCCGACCGTGTTTGTAAAGGATTGGCCTGCGCCGTACGCATCCGCAGCAATTTTAACACCATTTTTAACCGGGGACATTTCCAATGTCACCAATCTGTTGAACATTGTTCAGTCGGACTCCATTCCCATAACATTTTTCATCGATCCAATAACCGCCAGCAAATACGAAACAGAGACGCAGAAATTACCACAATTTGGAAGAGTGGGAACAATTACGGATTTTGGCTCGCTCACATCGGAAGTAAAACAGCCGATTTTGATGTATGATTATGAGAGTCAGATTGTCAATTTGAACCGGGCAAAAGAAGTGATTGAAGGCTTCACCGGCAGAAATATCCGTGGCGCCATGCCATATTACGGCGGCTTCGATGAGAACAGCATTCATGCGCTGATTTCAGGCGGATATGAATATGTCATTGCCGATTCTTCTGCCAATAGAACGATTCCCGAGGTTCATGTAAAAGGCAACGCGCCGGTGGTTTCGTTCCATCGCACAGTTCATGATGATTATGAGATTATCGAACAATTTGGCCTGACTGATTCGACATTTCAGTTGGCAACCTATATGGATGATGTTAACATTGTCGACTTTTTGGGGGGACTTTACATTTTAAAAATCCATCCGGAATACCAGTGCCGGCCGGAAAATATTTCAGTTGTTCGCGAACTTGTAAAATATATCCGATCGCAAAATATCTGGCTGACCACACCGGAAGAGGTGCGGGACTGGTGGGTGTCGAAAAACGCGCTGGAGGTGCATCAAGAAATCAGGAGCAACCGGCGCATCGTGCTGGAAATATCCAATGCCGGGGGAACCGATATCCGCGACTGCGTCATCCAGGTCGAATTCAATAAAATGGTTGAGCGGATAGTGCTTTCATCCGATATTATTGGCACACGAATTCCTGACCATGTTTTTGACGCGGCCCAGGAAACGCTCAATATTAATTTGTCAGAACTGAAGGCCCGGGAGAGCCTGTCATTGTTCATCGATTTTGACAATGTGATCAATTAAGATAGGGAAAAAGAAATGATCAGGACACCATTCATTCGAGCAAATATTTTTATTTTAATCCTGTTGACTTCGTGCGTGAGCCCCACGGATACACCGCCGCCAGACAACACTCCGCCCACGATCACTGTTTATTCGCCGGCCGCCAGTGATACCGTCTCAACAGGTTTGACTGAAGTGAGTTACGAAGCCGAAGATGACCGGGGCATCGAGTCCGTGGAATTGTACATGAATGAAACCTTTGTTTCCCGAAATTACCAACAGGAGAATGAATCTCTTCCGACAGTCCGTTTGGATGTGGACACCAGTTACATCAATACGCGCGTTTCCTATTATTTGATTGCCTATGATTTAAGCGAGAATACAACAACCAGTGAAAAAATGACCGATATTTTCGTGGAGCCGGACATGGCGCCGCCCAACGCGCCATCGAACCTGGAGCTGACCAAACTGTCGGATAGCATTATCAATTTGCGCTGGCAGGATAATTCTGAGGATGAATCGGGATTCCAGGTTTGGCGAAAAAATGACAACAGCGATTACGCGAACGTGCAGACGCTGCCGGCGAACAGCGTCAGCGCCAACGATACCGGCCTGGTGGCTGATATTATTTATTATTATAAAATCAGGGTGTTCAATCAATACAGCTATGCCGAATCGGAAGAAGCCAGCACCGAGGGCATGATGATCCTCATCGAGGCGCCGTCCAATGTTCGGGCAACGTCGTTCGGCACCGGCTGGATTCGGTTGTTCTGGCAGGACAATTCGGATGATGAACTGGCGTTTATCATCCAGCGCAAAATTGCCAGCGGCTCGGAATTTGCTCAGATTGCGACGCTCTCGCCAAACACCGTTCAATATGACGACCGCGAAAATTTATACGCCAGCACCGCATTTACCTACCGCATCGCCGCGCTCAGCCAGGCTGGTCAGTCCGACTGGTCCGATGAAGTGACGGTTTCCACGCTTGCCATCGATCTCGTACCGCCGTCGAATTTGGTTGCAAGCTACGATTCGACGAATAGTCTCGTCCGTCTCACCTGGAACGACAACAGCATTTACGAAGTTGAAACACGAATCGAGCGTAAAACCGGCGCAGCCGGGCTATACGCAGAAATCGGAAAAGTGGGATTGAATGTGACCGCTTACGCCGACTCCACAGTCCAGCAAAATTTGACCTACTACTATCGCGTGCGCGCGTATATCCAGGAAGGATTGTTTTCGGATTACTCCAATGAGGCTTCTGTAGAAATTACGCCGTAGTGAACTAAGCTTGAAAATAGATCATGCAACGCGGATGACACGGATTAAAATATATTTTGATGAAAAATATAGAAGATTTAAATCAATAGCAATTTTCAAAATGAATTACTTCGAACGATAACTATAGCGATTTAGGAAATTCCTCATCAAAGCCACATTACCATTTTCTCAAAAAATATGAATAAAATTCATATTTTTTAGCTGTAAAAATCCTATGCCAAAATCGAAAATCTATGCTGGTAATACAGAATCGCTATTTCCAAATTTAATGATTTACATCGATTTTAATCATTTCGATCAATCGTGTCAGGCCGAGCGGAGTCGAGGCCTGATGTTTTTCTAATCGCAATTATCTCAATTCGGCGAAGCAAAATACGACATCACAAACACAGCCGTGGCATTGGCCGTTATGGTGGGTTCGTTGGTGACATAATCCATGCGGTCGTCGCGGTACACAGCAGCGTCGGTCTGGAATTTTTGGAATCTGTCCGGCGATTCAAACGGGAGGTTGTATTCCGCTAACTTCGCCCGGCTGATCGAACCGGCAGCGACAGCCCCCGGCAGCCGGTTGCCATTGAACCACGCCACCTGGGAATGGAAATTTCTCGAAAACGTGGTGCCGATGTTGTAAATAAAACTCACACCCCACTGATTTCTTCCCAAAATATAATCCCGCTGAATCACAGCCAGCGTATCGAACCTGGTTTCGCCGGTGAGGTCTTTCCACAAAATGGCCTGCAGCGCAACGCCGAGAATGGTGCTGTTCGAGCCCCACGTGTCGCGCGTTGCTTCGCCGAACGTGTGCTGGTTCATCTGCTTTTGAAAAAATACCAGATTGTCGCGAAGGTATTTTCTGAAACTGGTGTCGATTTTGGCGATGCGGTAGTGCGCGTACGAATTGATATCGCCCCAGCTCCACCAATAATCCGAGCCTGCCGCTTCGGCGAACGTTTTGGCATCATTGAAATAATTTTCCCGCCCGGTCGCCAAATACAATTCAATCGCAGCCAGCGCCATTTTGCCCTCGAACTTGGAATCTTGGTACGCGCCGGTCCCGCTTTTATCCACATCCGGAACACCGTTGTGAATGGAGTACATATTTTCCGCGGATGTGAGGCAGTTCTCAGCGAACGCGTATCCCCCGGGAATATTGCTCCAGATCCTGTACGCCAGCGCCATGGTGGCCGAATAAATGCCGATCAGGTTTTTTCCGATTCCCACAAAGGCCGGCCGGTCGGACAGCAGCCGGTCATTCTCCGGCAGGCGCCAGCCCTGGTCGTGATCCCGCAAATCCTGGATTTGAACGACGAATTGACTTTCTTTGTAAATCAGCTTCAACAGCCAGTCCAGCCCGATTTTGGCTTCATCCAAAACATCAGCGATCTCATTTTGATCCGCGTCCGTCGTGAATTTTATCGGATTGAGCTGATAGGCAAGCAGCAGCGTATACGTGGCGTAGGCAGTGGTGTTCAGAAACTTGGTGTAATCCCCGGCATCGTGCCAGCCGCCGGTGACATCCAACTGTTCATCCAGTCTGGCGCTGTCCTGAATAACGGATGTCGCGTCGAAATAGTGGCAGGGCTCGTGCAGAAGGGGATCGGTGAAACCGCAGCGCTGCACCTTGAAAAACAGCAGCAGAGAATCCACCATGCTGTCATAAGCGGACTCGTGTATGCGGAACACCGGCGAGCGGCTGCTCCGAACCTGCAAATAATAGCTCCCCGTTCGGTGAAAATCCGAGAAATCGATTTCATAACAAAAGGTGAAATTTTCACAACCGGGAGATTTTTCCTGCAATGGCCCGACCAGCACAACTGAATTCTTTGCACTGTTCACCAGGTTGAATTCAGCGCCGCTCAGTTCGGTATTTGTGAACAGCACCGCTCTTTTGACGTCATTGGGTAAGTACCCAACCTGGTTCACGCGAATATAAATTTCTGATGAATTGCGGTTATTCGCCTGAAAACCGGAAACCAGCACGAGAACCGCGATAATCCATTTATTCATGGGCAATTTTTCTTAACTTGTTTATTCAGGGAAACTTGTTATTGAAGTTATCGGAAGGATGAGGCGATTAAATGAGGAAATTTTTGGATGGATTTAACCAGGCATTGCTTTTTCATCGAGCCGTTCCCGAATGGGTAGATAGGCAAATACCTGCAGTCCAATTCTCAGCACGACAATTACAAACGACAGACTGGAACGCAGGGGCTATATTTCTATGCTATCTTATTACCTTAAACTGACTCATGGTTAATGAACCGTCCCGAAACGTCGGGATGGTGTAAGAGGCGCACTCCACCGGGTAACCGTTGGAGCCGCCTGCTCGATTATATTTCATTAAGAATTGATAACTTATCTACTGAATCTATAATAATTTTTTTGTTTGCAGGATACAACGAAAATAATTCTTCTTGTTTTTCATTTAAATCTGTATAAAATTTTGATTCAATTAAGATTTTATCTTCTGTAAAAAAATCAATTTCAATAGTATTTTCATAGAGATAGTATAATATTTTTTTATCACGCAATTCTAAATAAATATAGTTCTCAAAATAACTTCCAATATCTCTATTGCCAACAAACAAATATTTAATCCCTAAATCTGGAGCATAAATTTTCTTCGCTGATAATAATTTTTGATTTATTTTTCCCCATCGCGGGAGAAGATGTATAAGATATGTAGATTCGAAAAAATATAAATATCTTTTCGATGTATCAGGTGAGATGTTTAAAATTTTTCCTATTTTATTAATGCTAAATTGCTTACCGCTTCGTTCCATTAAAAGTGTATAATAATCTCTAACAATCTGATGATTTTTTAATCCATGAAAAGCCGTAATATCTTTTTGAATTATATCATCAACTAAATTCATTAAATACTCTCTGCTTGGATTTATAACATTTTCAGGTAATCCCCCAACTTTTAGATATTCAAGAAAATATGATTTATATAATTGGTTATCTCTTTTTTTAAGCTTCACTCCTTTAAAATTAAGATATTCATTTAAATCCAACGGTTTGATTTCTATTGTGATTGAACGTCCCGTTAAGCTTGCTTTTTTATCTTGTAATTTAGAAGCAGAAGATGAAGCAACAAATATTTTTGCATTCTGTGAATCATAGATATTTTTTAATTGGATATGAAAATCTTCTTTATAAGTAACTTCATCAAAAAATAAATATATTTTTTCATCAATTTTTATTTTATGAAGTTGACGAAATTCATTGACAATCTCTATAATATTATTTTTGTGAAGTAAATAATCATCAAGACTTATATATAAAATATGTTTCGGATTTGTTTTATCATGTATCAATTCATTGATGATTAGTTTCATCAAACTTGTCTTTCCAACACGACGAAGACCAGTAAGAATTATTATATGTTTATAACTTAAGTATTTTCTCAAATCACGTAAATATTTTTCTCGAGATTTAAGTTCTCTTTCATCAACAAGATTTTCCCACCAAGGATTGTATTGATATAATAAATCATTCATGATATAAATATACGCCTGAATCTTTTAAAAGTCAAGATATTTATTCGACGTTGTCGTATAATATTAAAAAAGTCGGGTAGCCGAGAGCTGTTACCAGCTCTCAGCCCCCTCAGAACCGGACTTGAGACTTTCACCTCATCCGGCTCAAGCCTCTGAAAAGTATCCCTTGTGGGGACACCCACGAATTAATTAGTTTCACGTTACTCATCTGATATTCAGAATAACCAAAGGTATGTAGAGCGCACCATCCCGACTCGTCGGGACGTCATTTGCTTTCTCCACTTTCATCTGATTACATCAGCTTTTACATGATCAGAGACCTGCTGAACGTCTGCCTCTTTACAGAGCCGGGAATGTCGCACCCGGTATTCCGATCATTACAACCGGACATTCGCTTCTTTCAGCATCCTATTCCAATCCACCAACAGTATGCCTTACGGTTAACCTGCCCATTAAAAATGGGCGATGGAATTGGGTTTCCACGTTCCGTATAATTGACCACAACGAGCAACTTAGAGCCTGCCCCTGAAGGTTTTTATCAGGGGTGAATCCTCTACGCCGGCGATACGACAGTTCCGTGCAAGCAGTTAGAAGACCTGCAACCTGATCGCCTGTGTAAACACAAGGAAACACAGCTTAGCCCCATTAGTCTCCGTGGGACAGGTGCACCATTGACGACGCTTACGAACCTTTGGTTATTCTCACCATATTGCTCAGACCTTAGCCCTTCATCCCGTGAGACTCGGGAATGGGTGTCCATCTCACGACTTCCACCCGTTTCGGTATCCCGCTCAGCGGGATCCGGTGAGCTTCATACCCCGTCAACAGCGCAGCGGTAGCATGCCATCCTAAGGTACTGATAGGAACATATCAGGTTTGTCTAAAGAATAATAGCTCTTTAACAAACATTCAATTATACGACTTCGTGTCGCACGCTAACGTCCGCGTTTAAGCTGCGGGCCGCCAAGCATGACGGCAGCCAAGAAGCGTGCCTCCGTCAGCTTGAAACGCATGGTTATGGTTGAACTAAGCCGCCTGCGGCGGCAGGATTTTAATTTTTTGCTTGATTTAGGCA
>CAZSBG010000009.1:0-96247 GCA_964605145.1 uncultured Cytophagia bacterium
CTTGCCTTGGCATAGATTAAATGATTCGGCTACCATTAATTATTGAGTGGATACATTTTTATTGTTTTAGTATCAGTGTGTGTTTTTTCTTATCGACATTTTGCTTATGAGAAGATAAATTTTTTTAATACAAAAAATAAGTTGAAATATGCCATTCCTCAGAATCCATTTTCATTAGACCCTGCAGTTGCTAATGACCTGATTTATAACCAAATAGTATTCAATATTTTTGAAACGCTCATTCGATATGATTGGAATTTAAAAAAATATATTCCTGTCTTGGCTACATCCTGGATAAACAGTCCTGATAATTTGATTTGGATTTTTCATCTCAGAGCCGGTGTTACATTTCACGATGGTAGCCCCTTAGCTGCTAATGCTGTAAAAACTTCCTTTGAAAGACAACTATTCAATAGCAGTAAATTCTATAAAGAGGACTCAACAGATACTTATGGCAGATTTGCCTTGAAAATGATCCAGGAAATTAATGTCGTTGATAGCTTAACTGTTCAATTCAAACTAAAGTCTCCATCAAGTCATTTCTTGGACAATGTTGCCTGTCCATATTTTTCAGCCATTTTGAGCCCAAAAGCGCTATCAAGATTAGATGTGCGATTTGGTGATAGCCCGGTGGGTACCGGCCCATTCAAATTTAAAAGTTGGAAAAAAGATGAGCAAATTATTTTAGAGAAGTATTATGATTATTGGAATGCACCTCCGAAAATAAATCAGGTCAGTTATAAAATTATCCCGGATTTGAATGACAGGATTATGGGATTAAAACAAGGTAAGCTAGATATTATTACAGGATTAAGTGCTTCGAGCGCGAATAATTTGTATTATGACTCTGAAATCAATGTTATTACTCAACCAATTCCCGCAACTGTTTTTTTAGGATTTAATTGTCATGCTCAACCATTTGATGACATAAGAATCAGACAAGCTATTTGTTCTGCACTTGATATTCATTCCATGGTGTCATCACTTAGCCGGGGGTTTGCCAGCGTCGCGCAAGGCCCTCTCCCTCCAACCGTTTTTGGATTTGAACCATCAATTAAACAATCATCTTACAATATAGAAAAGGCAATCGAGTTGATAAAAGATGCCGGTTATCCAAAAAACATCAAAGCGAAATTGAGTTATTTTGTACAAACTGACACGCTGCGGGCTAATCCGATCGCTCAATATATTAAGAGTCAGCTTAAAAAAATTGGCGTTCACGTGGAAATACAACCTTATAATAATTGGTCGCATTACAGGGAAGAAATTCTATTAAAGGGAAAAACTGATCTGTTTTTGGATGGATGGCCTGTTTTTACAGCGTTTGCTGATAACTTTTTACAGGTTTTATTTTATTCCAAATCCAAGTATAATTTTTTTAATTATTCAAATCCTGATGTTGATAAATTATTATATCAAGCTCGTTACACACTTTCTAAGCAGACTCGCAAACAAGTGTATGACAAAGTGCAACACATTATTGTTGATAAGGTTCCGGCTGTTTTTTTAAGCCATCCAACAATGGGCTTTGCTGTGCGCAACCACGTTAAAAATTTTGAAACTGATCCTTCTATGGTCGTATGGCTAAAAAGTGTTGAATTGGAAAAACAATAACTTAGCAAAAATAAAATTATTTATCTGTTTGGATTTCGGTTACTTTCATGATTCTGTTCAAAAAAAAGAAGGTCTACTTTGCACTAATTCTTGCTTTTGAGACACCCCAGCAACTGGCGGTGTTAGTCATTTAAAGGCGGCTAATACAGTCATTTCGGGTCTCTGGCAACGAAGGACAGAATTCTACGAATTCATATTTTTAATTTAATGAAATGTTTGTAATTCAGTGAATTATTACATTTGATTTTAATTGAGAAAAATGAACGCTGGAAGGTTTTTCAAGTTTCTTGAAAGCAGAGTGCATGATTATTCCTTTTTGGTGTGTATTTATAGTATAACGTTAAGGTAGCTATGGGACTAATAAGCCGGTATCATCATTTTAATCTACGTACGAAGTTTTCTCTGGTTATGATTGTTTTAGTTGTAGTTATAGTTGTGCTTATTCTTTTTATAATTTATCACCAGGAGAGAAACGTTATTTTACAACAGGTTGAACAACGAGCATCAGACATCGCTGTTGTATTAGCTTTCAATAGTGTGCAGGCTACAATTCTTGATGATTATTTAGTATTGCAAAATTTAGTTGATAGTATCAGTGAAAGAGATGGCGTTATTGAAGCGATGGTTTTGAATGATCAGGGGATTGTTCTTGTTCATAATCATACCGGCGAAAGAGGGAAAAAATACCTGGATCACAATAGCAAGCTGGCTGTTGCTTCATTGTCTCCCTTAACTTCTCGCTTCGATTATCAACAAAAAAGAATTTTGGATGTGGCAATCCCTGTGATGGTTGCATCAGAAAAAAGAGCTACAGCCAGAATTTTTTTTTCACTTGAGAAAGCGTATGCATCAGTTCGAAATATGGCCATTAAAATTTTAATAATCGGAGCAATTAGCATTATTGTTAGTGTTTTATTATCTTCCATTATTGCAAAAATTGTAACGAAACCAATACAGGAACTATCTGAAGCTATTAATAAAATCAGTCGAGGGTACAGAGATATACAACTGGAAATTCGTTCCCACGATGAGACAGGTAAATTGGCTATAGTATTTAATGAAATGGTTAAAGAAATTCTGTGCCTTGAAGAAAATATACGTCGTTCAGAAAGATTAGCTGCTATAGGACTGGCAGCGGCTTCTCTGGCACATAAAATAAAAACACCCATTACATCTATTCGAACGTTTGCAGAAATGCTTCCCGGGCGTTATGTTAACGGAAAGTTCAGAAAAACGTTTCAATATCATGTACTTTTACAAGTTAATTATCTCGATCATATTATGACTGAACTCTCGAATTTTTCAAAAGAGCGAAAGTTTTCCCTTTCGCGGATCAATGTTAATGAAATCATATCATATATTTGTTTGATTTTGGAAAAAAGAGTCGAGAAAACTTATATTTCGATTACTTCAGAAGTTCAAGATGTCCCTTTAATTTGGGCAGACAAGGAGCAATTAACAGAAGCGTTTCTAATTATCGGAGAAAATGCGATTGAGGCAATGTCAGAGAGAGGTCAGCTATCAATACGTACACAATCTCAAATGGCCCAGAGTGGGAGTTCAGATGAAAATGTTAAGATTATTTTTACTGATTCAGGAAAAGGGATCGCTGCCGATTTCCAGAAAAAAATATTTGAGCCATTTTACAGTACAAAGACTAAAGGTATGGGGTTGGGCTTGGCTATTTGTGCTAATATAATAGAAAAACATTATGGCAGCATTCAAGTACAAAGTGAAGTGAACCAGGGAACTATTTTTGAAATTCTTCTGCCTGTTCGGAGTCGTTAGAAAGGTTTTGAGATGAAAAGAACCGTTTTGATTGTCGATGATGATTTAAGTATCAGGGAATCTTTAAAACTCTTATTAGAAGAAAGCTACAACACTGTTGCGGTCGCCAGCGGTGAGGAAGCTCTCGGCAAGCTTGACCAGATTAATGTTGATGCCCTTTTTCTGGATGTAAAAATGGATGGAATGGATGGTTTGGAAACCTTAAAAAGGATACGTGAACGTCATGAATATTTGGTTGTAATCATGCTGACTGTTCTCGAAGACATAAAAACGGCAATTTCGGCAATTAAGCTTGGGGCGAACGATTATCTTCGCAAGCCTTATGAAAAAGATGAACTTTTATTAACACTTGAGAAAAATCTGTTAATAAAAAATGGCCATCGGGAGATGCAGTATCTCCGGTCTGAGTTGGATAGAATTTATCAATCAAAGATAATTCTCGGTCATTCCTTAGCCATGAAAAAAGTGTTTAAACTTATAGATAAGGCAGCTATGGGTAATACAACAGTTGTTATTACCGGAGAAACAGGAACCGGGAAAGAACTTGTTGCGATTGAATTACATAAAAGTAGTCCTCGCCGGGACATGCCATTTGTCGTGGTGAACTGTGCTGCTATTCCAAAAGAATTGATGGAAAGCACGCTTTTTGGGCACGAAAGAGGGGCATTTACAGGCGCTCATAAACAAAAATTAGGAAAGATAGAAATAGCAGGGGGAGGTATCGTTTTCTTTGATGAAATTGGCAGCTTGCCCTATGAACTTCAAGGGAAACTACTGCGCGTTCTCCAGGAAAAATCATTCGAACGTGTTGGCGGAACTGTAACTATTCCAACCAACGCCCGATTCTTTTTTGCCACAAACGATGATTTGAAAGAAAAAATTAAAAACGGTAAATTTCGGCAAGACCTGTACTATCGAATTAACGTTTTCCCCATCCACTTACCACCATTGCGTGAAAGAAAAGATGATATTAAAATTCTTGTAAAACACTTCATAAAAAAATTTAGCAAAGAGCAGGGGAAAAATATCCAAAATGTTTCTGCTGATGCTATGAAGTGCCTTATCCATTATCCCTGGAATGGGAATGTGAGGCAACTGGAAAATGAGATAGAGAAGGTTGTGACAATGGCGAATTACGACTTGGCTATTGTCACTCCTGAACTGCTTTCTGAAGATATTCAGTTGAAAGAGGACAAACGTGAAACAGAAAGCACTGGTCGGTTAAATGATGCTTTGGATGCGCTTGAAAGAAAAATGATCCGTGATGCATTAGAAAAATCTAATGGGAATAAGACAAAAGCAGCTGAATACTTGGGTATTAGTCGCAGGGGATTTCATAAAAAACTGATTCGTTTAAATATTTAGTATATAAGTCTGGCGTTCTATTTTTCTACATGTTCTATTGATTCTCTTTCACTCGAATTGAATAGCACGCTTTCAGCTTATCGAAACGATTTCTCGGTAATTACAAACATTTTTTTCTCAATGTGACATTATACAAACTAATTCACAATACTTAAATTATATCGCCAGGCATAAAATACTTACACCCATACAACCAATGACGAATGATTTAGGTTTCTCGAATTGCAACATCGATCTATTAACAAAATCATACGATAATACTTATCTTTACTTTCACGACACTAAAACGAAGGCAATCAAAACTCGTTTCAAAAATGATCACTTTAATTTTTAATTCAACAAGCAGGATTTGATTGAAGATATCATTTCTTCCATCGGAACAGACGAATTAATGGAAAAATTAAAGCGAAAACCAAAATCCAGATATACCTGGGACTTTTTTTGGTACTGTTTCTATTTTTCTTTTTCCACTTTTACGACGATAGGAATCGGTGATTGGTATCCTGCCTGTAAGTTGATACAGCGCTTGTTATGATCGACGGAGCTCTCGGATGGTTGTGTTTGGGATTGTTCGTTACAACCTACGCCAATATTCTTTTAAGATGATAAAAACGCAACTGAAAAAAAGTAAAGATAACGATGCAAAGAATGGTATGTTGTTTTGAGAATTTTGCAGCATATAATTGACTAAAAATATTGAAATCACTGCGGCTCATTATTAAGAAGGACAACGTATGTCATTAGGAATTGCTATCCTCACAGAAGAAGGGACTGTCTTGGCAACAGAAAGCATGGGAACTTTGCTGACCACCCGGCATCAGGAAATTGAATCTAAATGCACTGAATGTGGTTACGACGGCAAACCAAATATTTCCTGTGTAAAATGTAACAAGGTATTTGGACCGGTGCCCACTTTCTCTCTTCAATCACCTGTTTCTCACACGTTTTACTGTCAAAAGCTTTTTCAAATCAATGATCAGGTTGGTGTCATTACTATCGGTCACACAAAAATTAATGGATTAAGGATTCAACATCTTATTTATCAATTTATCAACTGGCTGCAACAAAATAATAACTTCAATGAATACTGTAAGAATATGGTTCAATATTGGCAGGAGTATTGTTCCGATCAGAACCTTTTAGAAAATCATAACGGGAAAACAGAGTTAATTTTTGCAGGAACCGGGACAACGGAAATGATTAACCAGTATGCAATAGTTGTAGTCCATGAAAATGGAGAATTGAAGCTAAAGTCCCCGATTGAATTTGGTGTGGCCATGGCCGGTGCTCATGATGTCATCGATAAAATGTTCGGCGATGATGGCGTGAAACAGTACCCGGTCAAAGAGTTCCCACTTCAGGATGCGGTTGAATTTGCCAAATTTTTAATTCAAACACAAATTGGTGTGGATAAATACATCTGTCGTATTCCTCGGGTTGGCGGTGAGTTAGATATTGCTGTAATTCATCCGACGTATGGTTTTAAATGGGTTCAGCAGAAGAAACTGCAACAAATACTGGAATCATAATTCGTGATATAAACTGTGAACGGTGTTCTATTTACTGTGAACCATGTAGACGGTTTGGCCAATAAATAAGATTTTTCCCTTTTCGTGGATATACATTACAGGCATTTACAACAAAGCAAGCACATATCTAATCGCTTCCGGCAAAATGTTCTGATAAGATATTGTTTTTATATAATAAGACTATGATACACTATATTGTTTCATGAGCGAATCCCACTTATAAACCTTCCAAAAACGTCTTGTGTTAAAAAAGTTTAGGGAATATTGTTCTCAACTGACATATTTCTGTTTGGTAAGATTAGTCTGCAAAATCATTCCAATTAAATCATCATAAACAATAAAAATAATCAATTAGCTAATGCTTAGATATTTTGCATTATTTTTGATTGAATGGCATAACATTTGTTTGAAATCTAACGAAAAAGCAATTTTACAACATATATGTTTGATGATGTTTATTTCATGCAATAAATTTTCACATAAATTGACTTTAATTTCCAAGAAGTTATTTTTTTATACTATCGAAAAGAAAAATTTCAGTCAAATTGCTGCAAATATTTTTTTTCGGAATTTGCCAAATCAGATACTTACCCCCAATTGGTCGATAATTAAAAAACTCAATTATTATTAAAAAGTTATTTAATTATTTCGCAGGAATAAGGTGCATTTTATGAAAGAATACTTGTTAAACGAAATCGCTATCAGGATTAACAAGCTTTCAGCAGAAACGTGGGGGCACGAAAAGGCAATTATGTTAATTGGAAACCACCCAACGCTTTTTGAGACGCTGCAGAAGCTTGTGCGATTTGCTCGGTCAGATCAATCGATATTAGTTACAGGTGAGAGCGGCGTTGGGAAAGAAATATTTGCAAGGTCGCTGTATCTGTTCAGTAAACGAAAGGGACGCCCTTTTATTAGCGTGAATTGTGCTCAATACCAGGAGCCGAATCTGTTAACAAGCGAACTTTTTGGTCACAAAAAAGGTAGTTTCACAGGTGCTCACGAAAACCGTAAGGGCATTTTCAAAGAATATGATTCCGGTGTGATATTCCTGGATGAAATTGGAGAATTATCTTTAAGTGCCCAGGGAATGTTGTTGAGAGTACTTTCAGAAGGTGAGATTAAACCGTTGGGAGGGCATCATTCCTTATCAGTGGATACGCAGATTATTGCCGCAACAAACCGAAACCTGAAATCCATGATTGAGGCAGGCGAATTCAGGGAAGATCTCTTTTACCGTCTCTGCCAGTTACGACTCGATATTCCACCACTGAGAGAACGGGGGAAAGATTGGAAGTTATTGCTAAATTTCTACCTCACAATATTAAATGAAAAATATGAACGAACCAAGCGATTTTCAGAAGATTCATTGAGAGCTTTGGAAAACTATCACTGGCCGGGTAATGTCAGAGAATTAAAAAGCATTCTAAATACAGGATTTTTTGTAAGCGATGGCAAACCAATTATTAGAGCCAGGGACTTTATTTGTGAACTGCAGTCGAATGGACAAAGAAAAAGTCTGAAAGAAGATATATTAAACTACTATATAGAAATGCAGGAAGGTGGCTATTGTTTTTGGGAAACTGTGCAAAAACCTTATTTAGACCGCGATTTAAATCGCTCACAGGTAAAAATGATTATAAGCCAGGGACTGCGTGATTCAGGAGGCAGTTATAAACGTTTGTTAACAATTTTCAATATTCCGGATAATCAATATTTGAAATTTATGGATTTTCTAAGGCATCATCGGTTGAAACCGCAGAATGGATCGTTTTGAGAAAAATTCGATTAAATTCATTATTTTATTCATATCCTTGTTTATAGAAAATAAAATGAGAAAGTATAAACTATATTCATAATTTATCTACGAGAATAGAGAGCCGAAAAAAGCTTGAGGAATTTTTGGCAAATCGTTCTTCTAAAGATGAAAACTTCCGGCTACAATTGTTAAATGATGCAAAAAAAGTTATTGAATTGGAGTTTGGGGTAAATATTCCAGAATTAATTCAAGTTAGCATAATTGAGGAAAATGAATATAATGTCTGTTTTGTTATACCGTTGAAAGTTTGAATTATGGCTTAACATCAAATGGTTAAAAATTAAAGTATCATTTTGACTAATAAATTATGAAGCTCATGTTCGTATAAAAATCAAATAATTTTAGTAATATGAATGTAAAAAAAAAGTGAGGCATAAGTTAATGAAAAAAATAGTGAGCATATTATTAATATTAGGTAGCACACTGGCATTTTCACAGAATTTTACCGGAGATGAATTTAAGGAAGATTATCTCGAAGCATGTAATTTGATTTCTGCTAAATATATATATTTTGAACGAAAATCTACTGTTTCAAGAAGTGACTTTGTAGAACAAAAAAAACAATTTGCAGATATCTTAATTTGGAATCAAGATACTTTCATTAAAGAAATACGTAAATTGCGCACTCTCTTTCCTGACGGACATGCTTATTGGAAAATACCCAAAACAATTTCCCCTATTGATGGTTTTTACACACTTGGTTTTGCGCCAACATTTACATTCGATAGTGTATTGGTTGTAAAAAAAATATTTCCTCATTACACCTCACAGTTTACGGTAAACGATACAATAATAGAAATAAACGATAAACCAGTGATAGAATTTATAAAAGCCTTTGGTAATAAAGAACCTCAGTCAACCCTACATGCAACTTATGAAATTGCTGCGAGAAATTTATCTTTAATAAAATATTATTCACCGATAATTGACAGTTTAAAAAAAATTAAATTTAAAGTTTTAAGAAATAATCAATTGAAAATATTCAAAATTGGTTATAAAAAATGTTACATTACTACTGATATTTCAAAAAGTCGCACAGATAGCACAATGATACTTTTACAACGAAATGGCTACTTATCTCTTGAAGAAATTCCAGATAAAAGTATTTCTCCCCATTCCTCACTTATATTATATACATTGGAAACTCAAAAGGGTAAATATTGTATTCTTCATCCACGTGATTTTGTGGCCTGGAAGAATGCTGATATTGACACTGTCATAGGAATTATAAATTCTATCGGTCCGGATGCTCTTGTAATTGATTTAAAGGATTGTAGCGGAGGGGGATTTAATGATATGCTCTATTTAAGCTACGCCGTAAATGTTAAGAAAGAATTCCACTTTTTCTATGATATTATTGATAAAGATAACAGAAGATTTTCAGGAGTGACTAATTTCAATTTTATAACTGATAGAATCAATTTGAAAAATACATGGAAAGGTAAATTGATTATCCGCTCAAATGAGATTTGTGGTAGTGCATGTGACTTTTTTATCAGATGGATGAAAATTAACAAAAGAGCAAAAATTATTGGAATTCCACCTGCTGGAAGAGGAGGAGGGACGGACAGTTTCACTTTAAAAAACACCAAAACCATCCTAAGTATTCCATTGAGGGAAAGAATACCATTTAATTATTTTAGTAGTATCGAAGGCGAAACTATGAAAATTGATTATTATTCCGAACAGAATATAAAACTATTACTGGAAGAATTATCAATAGAATAGTTATAGCAGAAATAATTTTGAGAATACTTTCCCAATCTCTAAAAAAACAATAATATAATTTTAATCCGAGGCAAAATTTGATGAATTATAATTTAATAAATTTAGGAAATTCATTTAAAGAATTTTGGAGCAAGGCACAAACAAAAACATTTAGTGAAAAAATTAAATTATGGGAGAAGATAGTTGAAGAACCATTCAGTGAAGTTTATGATAGATTTGTATGGCGTAAATCCAGAACAACAGACTTAGATAAATTGAACAAAAAACAAAAATATCTTGAATTAGATTGGGAAGAAGCTAAAAGAAATTGCTTACAGCCTTATTTCGAAAATATATATCCACAGTATTTTAACAAAATAGATAAAACTTTTCAGGATTTTGACGCTACTTTTCATGAACAAATTAAAAAATTCAAAACCCATTTCAATAGTTTGGATTTTAATTTTTCAACTTACGCTATGCCCTCACCGAAGTTTGATGGAATCTTTGGAAGTCTAAGGCAAAGTGGAGCTACATTAGCTTTTGGTATAGATTCAATTGCATTATCAGATAAAAAAATTGGCGTAATTATATCTCATGAACTGGCTCACCTTTATCATTTAAAAGGTGTTTGGTGTGACAGTAAAAGTAATTTTTATAACATAACGATCAGTTTGTGGGCTGATGGTTTAGCGACATATATAAGCAGTTTATTAAATCCTGGTTTGAATGTTGAATATATACTTTCTGATAAAAATTTAGCTAATATTTCAAGAAAAGATATAGGATGGTTAATACAAAAATTTATTCAGGATGCAGAAAATTCATCAAGAGATGTAAAAATGAAATGGTTTTATATTGGTGGTAAAAAACTAAGAAAGGATTTGCCTTACAGGTGTGGTTATCTTCTTGGACTGATTGTTATGAGAGAATTAGCGAAGAGTAATAATTTAAATAAAATATTGAATACCAAACATATATATGTACATGAACGAGTTATTACTACCCTTGAAAATCTGTTGATCAAATATTCTTAATTAGTTGTATGCTTATTTTAAATTTTTCACCTCAACTTTATCATTAGAAATTGGAAATAGAATTATATTTCCAAACACGAGGAATAGCTCTATTTGTACTATTTTATTTTTATTAATGTTAAACTAATTTCTTTTATTGATAGATTGCATACTCTATCTATATACAAAAAAATAAATTATGATAACTGTGTAATAATATGATTAATAATGAATTAGGTGGTGTTTGTGTTGTGGCATATTTTTTGAATTATCATTCAGTGGATTCTGAATTATACAATCACCTATTTATTTCCTGGGATGTATTAATACCTGAAAAACAGAAGCCACTAAATAATCATAATTTATTATTTAACAAAGGAGTGAGTTATGCAAAATCCAATCACATTAAATGAAAAAGCTGAAAAAGCAATTCAGGTAATCATGAAAAGATCATTAACAGATTCTGACTTCAGAAAACAATGTTTAACAAGTGGGAATGAAGTTCTTGAAGAAATTACTGGAACTAAGTTGCCAGAAGGCGTAACATTTAAATTTGCTGAAAGCAATGAATCGGTTCAAGTACTTACATTGCCAGAGTTTCTTGGAGATGGAGCTGAATTATCAGATGACGAACTTGAAGATGTAGCAGGAGGAGCCTCAGCTTTATTTCTCTGTAATGAAATTTGTAATGAAATTTGTAACGGTATTGTTTGTAATGAAATTTGTAACGGCATTATAATGGACAGCAAATAATCCTGATAAAATAATAGCCCAAAGTAGATCAATAGCCTCTTATTTATACCATAAGATACTGATAAACCTCTCCCTTCAAAGGAAATTTATAAAAATCTTTGGAGGGAGAAAATATTTAATAAATATTTAAAAAAATTGTCCTGATACATTTTGCAAAAAGATATAATAACATAATGTTAATTAAAATATTAAGGCTAAATACTATTTATATCTACATTGTTACATTCCACACAACAGCATGAACGATATCAAGTAAATTTCTTAATTTTCAACAAATCATTTAAATTATAATTATATTATGTAATTCGTAAAAACTATTTAAGGTAAAGAACACGTATTTTATTATTTTAAGGATTACCCATATATTACTCTTTTGATTTATTATTACTTTTAGACAACAATCAAATAAAAAACCAGATATACCAAAAAAAGATAAATCAAGAGAATAATATATGTATAACGACCTATAATTATAAAATTTTTTCTGCGTTCAAATAATCCCAATTATGAAAAAGGATCAAAAAAATAATAGTAATAAATTTATTTAAAAATTTTTTGGGAGGTTTAATAATGAAAAATGTTTCTTATTCTGCATCAAAATATAATAAATTTATAAATATTAACTCTGATAAAATCATGGCATTCAATTCATTTAAAAATATATGCGATATAATCGATAGTGATATGAAACTCGCTTATGATAAAGTAATAAATGGAGAAGACATAAGTGAAGAAAAATTAGAAACACTATTAAAAAGAGGTTTCATTGTGCCTTTAAATTTCAATGAATTAGATCAAATAAAAAGAGATTATTATTTGACAAAGTTTCAAGAGAAAAAAAAGATGAACTTAACTATCATTCCGACTTTAGATTGTAACTTTGCTTGCACTTATTGTATGCAAGGTGAAGTCGATAAAACTGAAGCATCAAGAATTGGTATAATGAGTGAAGAAATAGAGGAATATATAGTTAATTATATAAAAGATTTTTTTGTCCCCGATCTTAGGCTGCATGTGCTTTGGTATGGAGGTGAACCATCGCTTGCTATTGACCGTATACATTCCCTTGCAAAAAAAATAATCAAAATAGCTGATGAAAGGAAAGTAAATTATGGTTCTTTTATGGTAACAAATGGATATCTTCTAAACAAATCTAATGTTAAAAAACTAGTAGAATGTAAAATTGATTCATTTCAAGTAACTATGGATGGGCCTAAAGAAATACATGACAAACGGAAAAAATACTGTAACAGTAATAGTAACTATGTAACTCTCTTATCTGGAATCGAAAATATTAGTGATGAACCGACTATAAAAGATATAATTTTGAGAATCAATGTTGATAAGCTTAACAAAAATCATGTTATAGATTTTTTGACTGATCTTAAAGATAGAAATTTTCATTCACGAAAAAAGATTAAAATAAATCTAGCAGCAGTTTTTACAGAAGTGGTCCAAGATAGTTATGCTAAACATTGCCTAACCCCAAAAGAATTTTCTGAGATCCAAACGCAATTTTATACTAAAGCCTTAGAACTAGGATTCAAGATTAGTGTTGTAAAACCTGTTCGCAAATTTACTTCATGTACGGCCTTGAATTCTAATAGTCTAACATTTTTGCCTAATGGAGAAATTCATAAATGTGTAGAGACAGTTGATAAGGAAGAATTATCTGTAGGAAAATTAACTAAGCAGGGCATACAATTTAATCCCAAAGAAATTAATAAATGGACCTCATTACCGAGTTTCAGAAATGTTTGTCAAAATTGTAATGTACTACCGCTATGCATGGGAGGGTGTCCACTAAAATTACAAAGGAAGAAGAAAAATTATCCGAGTACATCATGTACACCTTATAAGTATAATCTTACTGAAATGCTTAAACTCCATGCAAGTTCACTTGATGAATTTCAGCCATGTGCAATCTAGTAGGCATGTTTCCTTTCTAAAATAATGGATTAAAATTTATAATAGTAATAATATTTGAGTTACTTATTAATCCTCCAGGGAGGTTTCAAAATGAAAAAAAAATCGTATTCTGCATCGCAATATAATAAATTTATTAATATTAATTCTGATAAAATCATGGCATTCAATTCATTTAGAAATATCTGTGAAATAATAGATAGAGATATGAAACGAGCTTATGATAAAATAATAAAAGGCGAAGACATTAGTGAAGAAAAATTAGAAACATTATTAAAAAAAGGCTTCATTATGCCTTTAAATTTCAATGAGATAGATAAAATAAAGCGAACTTGTTATTTGCAAAAATATCAAGAGAAAAAGATGAGTTTAACTATCATACCGACTTTAGATTGTGACTTTATTTGCACATATTGTTGTCAAACCGGAGTCGATAAAACTGAATCATCAAGAGTTGAAATAATGAGCGAACAAATAGAAGAATATATAGTTAATTACGTAAAAAAATCTCTTGTTCCCGATACTAGGCTTCATGTGCTTTGGTATGGAGGTGAGCCATTACTTGGTATTGATCGGGTTCATTCTCTTTCAAAAAAAATAATCGAAATCACTAAAGAAAAAAAAGTTGATTATGGTTCGTTTATGATAACAAATGGATATCATCTAACTCGATCAAATATTAAAAAATTAGTAGAAAGTAAAATTGATAAATTTCAGGTAACTATAGATGGACCTAAAGAAATACATGATAGTCGAAAAAAATACTGTAACAGCTATAGTAACTATGAAACTCTCTTATCAAGAATTGAAAGTATTAGTGATGAACCTTCTATTAAAATGGTACTTTTAAGAATCAATGTTGATAAGCTTAACAAAAATTATATTCTAGATTTACTAAATGACCTTAGTGATAGAAAATTTCAATTGCGAAAAAAGGTAAAAATCAACATTGCTCCAATTGTAACAGAGATGGCTCCAGATTATTATGTTAAGCACTGTTTAAGTCCAAAAGAATTTTCTGAAATCCAAATACCATTTTATAGAAAGGCTTTAGAATTAGGATTCGAGATTCATACTAAACCAAGTCGTAAATTTTCTTTATGTAGTGCATTAAATTTTAATAATTTTGTAATTTTACCTAGCGGTGAATTATATAAATGTTTAGATACAATTGATCGTAAGGAATCATCGGTTGGAAAATTAACAAAAGATGGAATAGAGTTTAACATTCAAGAAATGAATAAGTGGGATTCATTACCATCTATTAGAAGTAGTTGCCAAGACTGTTCTGTGTTGCCATTGTGTTTAGGAGGATGTCCTAATAAAATACAATCTACTAATGAAAATAAACAAATTTTTCCGAGGACATCGTGTACTCCATTTAAATATAATCTAACAGAAATGTTACAACTTCATGCCCGTTCGCTCGATCAAAGCCATCAATCCTCTTGTTAGGTTTCTCTTTCTAATTATGCTTTGATATTTAATAGTCTTAGAATGAAGATATTTCAAAGCACACTATATACATGAGACAACATTATCAATTTCGAAAGAACCGTAAATAAAAAAATTGAATTTGACTATTGTATGTATAAATTTTAACTGATTGTTTATCAAATACCAATTAGTATAACTGATTGAATATATGAATGATACTTGCATTGACAATTTTCTTGAATTTGTAAAATATGACACCCAATCTAAATATCAATCTGATTCTTATCCAAGTACTGAAAAACAAAGAGTTTTTGGTATTGATTTGGTAAGCAAATTAAAGAATATTGGATTAGAAAATGCAGAAATAGACCAATATGGCTATGTAACTGCAACAATCGAGTCAAATACTGATAAATCAATACCTGTTATTGGCTTTCTCGCTCATATGGACACATCACCCAATGTATCAGGAAAAAATGTAAAACCTATTATCCATAAAAATTATCTGGGTGGGGATATAGTTATTGCTGCGGAGCAAAATCAAATCCTCAGATTTACACAAAATTCAGATCTGGTCAATAAAATAGGGCATGATATAATTACTCCTGATGGAACTACACTTCTTGGAGCAGATAATAAGGCAGGAATTGCAGAGATAATAGATGCACTTGGTTATTTGATCAGCCATCCTGAAATTGAACATGGCAAAATTGTTTTTGCCATAATTCCTGACGAAGAAATTAGCATGGGAACAAAATATTTTGATTTTAAGAAATTTGGAGCGGATTTCATCTATACTATTGATGGTGAATCTATTGGTGAAATTGAAATGGAGAATTTTAATGCAAATATAATAACAATTACTTTAAAAGGTGTTTCTGTTTTTCCAGGTTTTGCTAAAAATGTAATGGTTAACTCGATAAAAATTGCTTCTATGATAATTGACCGGTTGCCGAAAAATAAAATATCTCCGGAAACCACTGAAAAACAAGAAGGGTTTTTACATCCATATAGAATAACAGGAGAGTGTGGGGAGACAGTGGTGAAATTTTTGGTTCAAGATTTTAATATAGAAGGATTAAAACAGCAAGAAGAGCTTATAAAGGGTATCACTGAAGATGTCGTTTCAGAATATCCAAAAATTAAAATGAAATTTGAAGTTAATGAATCTTATCGTAATATGAAATACAGCCACGACAAAAATCCAAAAATAATGCAATACGCTATAGAGGCTTTCAGAAAGAGCGGGATAAAACCTAAAAAAAAAATGATTCGGGGTTGCACTTACTGGGCAAGATTGTCTTGTTCAGGGATTCCTATACTAAATTTATCTTCTGGTGTTCATAATATCCATTCAAAATTAGAATGGATATCAATCCAGGATATGCAAAAAACAGTTGACGTAATAGTGAATTTGATTAAAATTTGGACAGAAAAGTGATTTTAATTTTCAACTTTTCGTGCTATTAAAAGCAGCTGAGTTCAAGTAATAAGTGCAACAGTTAGTTCTGGAATTTTGATGTTAAATCTAATCCAAGTAGAATTTTTAATGGCTCAGTAGAATTTTTAAACAAAATGGAGATTAGAAATGAAGCAAATTCAAAGTGAATTAAATAAAATAACCAAGGATGAACTCTCCGAAAAAGACCTGGAACTCGTCATCGGCGGGATCATGAGCGAGGTGGTCATTCGAGAAACTATGGAAAATATCAATAATTTTGGGACTAAGATTGAACAGATTAATGAGAAGGTTAAAAAATAGTTTTTAATCAAACAATATTTCAATCTTGAATAATTTTCGGGGCTCATGCTATGAGCAATATTAATTTCCGTTCCAATATTTTAAAAACATACGAGGCTCAGTCATCTCAAGTCGAAGAATTGCTTCATTACAATGAAAACCTATTCAACTACTATCAACAAACGTGCCCTTTTACATTTCCATTACCTGATGAACTTCACGTAGCTACCTGGAATAATTATATGGAAGAGGCACAAAAAGACAATTTGATGAATATTTTAAAAAGGAAGTTCCCCCAATTCAAATTTCCAATCAAGGAGGGCATCAGCCAAACGGAGGAATACAAAGCTGCGACTCGCCGAGGCATTCTGCCCGAAAATTATAAGACAAATGGTCATATAAAATTTAAAAACCCGGGGCAAGTCAGGCTTATTATTCATCAAAGTCTGGCCGGCAATATCCCTGTTTTTTTCGCCAGGAACAGGGAAGATTTTATTCAGCTCGTCAGGGCGTTTACCATGAAAAATGAACCAAAACCGATTCCCGATTCCATGGGCGCCTGCATGGTTGCCGGATTCAACAATTGGGATCGGATTCATAGATTACGGAAACAATGGGAAGCAGAAAATTCGGATAACGGTTCTGAAGCGGGATGGCAGGCTGAATTTAAGCGGATTATCCCGCAGCGGGAATTGTACCAGGATCGATTTATTATTCTGAGCAATGGGCCTTATAGCGGCGTACCGGCCAGCGAATTAGGGCTGACCGAGGACAAATGGAAGGAGATGTCGCTCACAATCCGACTGGAACATGAGTGCGCTCACTACTTCACCAGGCGTTTTTTCTCCTCGATGCAGAACAATATTTTTGATGAATTAATTGCAGATTACATGGGTATCACATCAGCATTGGGTTATTATCGTGCGAATTGGTTTCTTCGGTTTCTTGGCCTGGAAAATTTCCCAAAATACCGAAAGGGTGGGAGAATGGAAAATTACAGAGGGGATCCTCCTCTTTCGGATAGATCATTCCAGATATTACAGGCATTAGTGAAGGATGCTGCGATAAACCTGGAACGGTTCAGTAATGTGTATATTGATGAAGACAATATTATTGAAAGACTGCCTCGTATGTTATTAACCATAACCCGGTTAACAATTGAAGAATTGGCTTCCTCAAAGTCGTTTACTTTATTACAAGAAGCGTTCACTAATGCAGAGCGAAAAGTTGAATATGCACAGTCGACTAATTCAACTGATGTTCCTGTACTAGCTTAAAATAGTAATGGTAGATGATGTTTTCAAAAACAATCCCATCCCATTTGAAGATGTTTGCGTTATTTTCCTTCGATATGCCAACCAAAAAAATTACGAAAAACTTATTCGGCAAACTTTTTCTTTTCTTGCACCGGACGCATACAACCATTTAGAACGTGTACACCTGTTGAAATTAAGTGAGGTTTGTTCCCGGGTACTTAATTTGAAATTATCACTTCTACGGGAAATACGTTCTTCAGTGTTGATTCCAGATTTTATGTGTAATGATGAGAATTCCACCCGGTTTTATGATTACTTAATGAATGAAGGCGCTCGGGAAATCTTCGCTGACTATCATGTCCTGAAAAAATTAATTTCCATAACGCGCAATCAATGGGGAACTCAAATTTTTGATATTCTTGAGAAATTTAGAACCGACAAACAACTAATAAAGGAAAAACTTTCTCACCATAAAATTTTACATGAAATTATTTTTGTTCAACCAAACCTCTCAGATCCGCACCACAACGGCCGTTCAGTCACTGCAATAACGTTTTCGTCGGGATTAAAAATCATTTATAAGCCTAAAAATCTGGCGTTGGCATCAGAATTTCAAAACCTGTTAGACTGGCTTGTTCAGAATGGAGCGCCATTATCATTCAGGCCGATGAAAATAATTGATCGCTCGAATTATGGCTGGACAGAATATATCGACTATCTCCCTTGCGAAAATTTGGATGCCATAAAGCGGTATTATCAAAGAGCGGGAATGCTTTTATGTTTGGTCTATATTTTAAATGGCATCGATTGTCATTTTGAAAATATCATTGCCTGTGGAGAATTCCCAATGTTGATTGATAATGAAACACTTTTCCACCCGGTGTCAAAATATATTTTTAGGAATAAGAATAGCTCAAATATATCGACTGCTGATTTAAATCATTACTCGGTGCTTCACACTGGTTTATTACATTCAGCCAATCTTCGAAATGGGAAAAAATATGATATTAGCGGCTTTGGCGGGATTGGCGGACAGAAGACTGGTTATATGGAATTATCATGGGATAATATTAATACCGACAAAATGGTCGCAACGAAAAAACCTCGTTTAACGCCAGATTCAAAAAATATTCCTTTCACGGGCGAAAAGCGCTATCGGCCTCAAAATTTTGTCACTGAAATAATTGATGGTTTTAAAAGTATGTACCATTTTTTTATTCAAAAAAAAGAAGTGCTTCTTTCTTCTGATAGTCCATTGCAAGCTCTTAGAAATCAACAGGTAAGATTTATTTTTCGTCCCACTCGCGTTTATGCTGAAATATTAAACAATCTATTACAACCGAAATACCTACGCTCTGAAGAGGCCAGCGATAGTTTCCTCGATATTCTTTATATACCATTCCAAACATCCAGTTTATTAGATTTATTTCGCCCCCTCATTGAGGAAGAAAAGCGCGCTTTGAAACAGTTGGACATTCCTATCTGCTACGCAAATACATCGAACACTAATTTATACCTTACAAACAATAAGATTATCAGGAATTTTTTTATTGAAGAATCTTTTACGACTGTTATTTCAAAAATCCAAAATTTAAATTCAACTGATATGGACTATCAGGTGTCATTGATTGAAAAGTCATTTTATCATTCTTTTCCTGATATGAGTGAAAAATATCCGTATTAATCACGCTGCATTTTTAGAATAAAACATCCACTACCAGCATCATCACATCATCATCATAGCCTTCTTCATTTTTTGACCACTCTGCAAGATCCTGAATAATATAATCAGCAAATTCTTTCGCGTTAAAATCACTTTTCTCGGCGATCAATTTCATAAAACGTTCTTCATAAAATTCACCTTTTTCATTTCTTCCCTCGATGATACCATCGGAGTAGAGAATCACGCGATCTCCAGGCTCCAGATTTACCTGTATTGCCGGGCATGTAATATCTTTTATCCACCCCATTGCCATGCCCTTTGGTTTGAACTCGTTCAGGTTTTTCTCAGGCCTTTTTATAATGAACATGGGAAGATGCCCGGCGTCGCCGTGATGCAATGATCGATTTTCGATATCAAAATATGTATAACTGGAAGTGATAAATTGATTGCCACAATTGCCATGCAAAGCGCTGTTCATGTTTTCCAATACCAATCCCGGTTTATCGGCAAATCCTTTTTGCATGGAAAAAAGTATTTTAACCATAGAGCCGATCAACGCTGCCGGAACACCATGACCGGATACATCAGCGACCAATATGCCTAAATTGCTTTCACCATTGCAATGAAAATCATAAAAATCACCGCCCACACTTTCCATGGGCAGGTATCGGGCCTGAATATCCAGACCTGGAACTTCAGGCAGGTTCTGCGGAAGGATGGATAACTGGATCTTTCTGGCAATATCCAATTCCTGTTGCAGTGCGACAAGGTTATCGTGAGATGCCATTGCCTGTTTCAGGGTGATCAGCGTGCGGACTCGCGCCAGCAATTCCCGCTTATCGAATGGTTTACCAATATAGTCATTGGCGCCGGCTTCAAATCCATGAATTAAATCGTCTAATTGATTTTTAGCAGTCAACATCAGAATGGGTAAATCTGAGAGCGATTTTTCTTCGCGCAATGTACGACAAACATCATAACCGGACATTTTTGGCATCATAATATCCAGAACGATAAGGTCCGGATTTAGTCCCTGGTTTATTGCTTTCAGCGCCTCAATTCCGTTAAGACTCTGGTGAACCGAATAATTTTCCAGGGATAAATAGTTCTTCAACACTTGCTGGTTTACTGGTTCATCATCCACCACTAAAATTTTGTAATCTCCGCTTCCGCCAACAACATCCTGAAGCTTTTGCCAGTGTAAGTCAATCGGTTCATCGACAGGTGATTCTTCGATTGGATTAAAGTCCAGGTTATCACTAACTTGAATTTGCGTTTCTTGAATATCCTGTACCATATCCTGTTCGGATGAAATAGGTAATGTAAAACAAAAACAAGATCCCTTCCTCAATTCTGATTCCACCCATATCTGCCCCTGATGCAGTTCAACCAATTGTTTTGTTATGGATAAGCCCAGTCCGGTGCCGCCGTATTCTCTTTCTGTAGAAGCATCCACCTGTTCGAATGATTTAAAAATATCCTTGAAATATTCTTTTGGAATTCCAATACCTGTATCCGTAACAGATATTTGAAGCATATTTTCTTTCTGCTCGGCAGTTACCTTAACCTGGCCCGAATCAGTAAATTTGATTGCATTGCCAATGAGATTATGCATGATTTGTCGCAATCGATTTTCGTCACCAGAGACTTTTGGCACATTATGTGGGATTGAATTGATCAATTTCAATCTTTTCCCTGAAAGAAGCGGCCTTGAGAGAGCAAAAACTGAATCAGTCAGGTGTGACATATCGACGATATTGTTTTGTAAAACAATGTCCTGGCTTCTTAATTTTGAGAAGTCAAGAATGTCATTTACCAGGTAGGCCAGTCTTTTACCGCTGTTAACGATCATGGAAAGATTTTGTTGCTGTACTGCATTTACGTCACCACCGGCGCCATCGATTAAGGATTCAGCCAGTCCAATGATGCCATTTAAAGGCGTGCGAAGTTCGTGAGAAGTATTGGCCATAAATTCGTCTTTCAATTTATCGACTTTTTTCAATTCTTCAACGACTTCACGCTGGCGCTCAATTTCTTTTTCCTGGGTTTTTGTTTTGTAGCGTACATAACCATAAATCAATCCGATTATTGCAATTATGTACAAACAATACGCCCAAATAGTTTTCCAGGGGGGGGGAATTACTTTTATTCTTAATGATGCTCCTTCTTCGTTCCAAATGCCATCGCTGTTCGATCCCTTGACTCTGAAAACATAGTTACCGCCATCCAAATTCGTATAACTCGCATATCGGCGATTCCCGCAGTATACCCAGTCTTTATCAAAACCTTCAAGTTTATACGCATATTGATTTTTTTGCGGTGCATTGTAATCCAGGGCCGCAAATTCAAATGAGAAGAAATTTTCTTTGTAAGATAAATTGAGCCTGTCTATTTCAGACATGTCACGATCTTTAAAAACTAATTTATCAAATATCTTAAATGCTGTAATTACAACAGGGGGGATGTGAAGATTGTCTTTGATGCTATCCGGATGAAAATAGGTTATGCCATTAATCCCGCCAAAGTACATCTCGCCATTGTCACCTTTACAGTAGGCATTAAAATTGAACTCGTTGCTTTGCAGGCCATCGTCCACATCATAATTTCTGAATTGCGGTTTTTTGGTTGAATCGCCTCTTATTGGTGTGAATTTTGATAAACCGTTATTTGTGCTGAGCCAGATGTTGCTTCTATCATCTTCTAAAATACCATGAATAACCTGACTGGGGAGACCATTTTTTTCTGTATAATTAATGAATTTTACCTCATTATCAGCATTAATCATTACTTGAGATAATCCACCTTCAGTCCCAACCCAGAGCAAACCTGTATGATCCTCGTAAATACATATAATGGTGTTATGACAAAGGCTTTCTTTATTTTGGGAATCATGAAAATATGAAATGAATTCAGAACTTTCTTGAATGAATCTATTTAAACCGTTTTTAGTGCCTATCCATAATCTGTTTTGGCTATCCTCATAAATTGAATTGATGCAATTGTCACTTATACTAAATTCTTCTTGTGGCTTATGTCGGAAGTTTATAAGTTTTTGTTTTCTAATTGAATTAGAGTCGGATTGAAAAAGTCCTCCGTCGATACTGCCAAACCAGTATCTACCTTGGCTGTCTTTTAAAATGCATGAAGTATAAAAGGGGGTTACTTTTGAGTTGACTATTTGTTTAAACTTGAGCTTGCTTTTGTGGTTTTTATAGGATAATTGATTTATATCTTCCTTTGTTCCAATCCATAATGTTTCTGAAGAAATTTGCCGCCCTTCTGCGTATAAGCTGTATATGGAGTTGTTACTGATACTGTAAGGATCGGTAGATCTATGTTTATAGAGCTTAAATTGAAAATTTCCGTTCAGATCTTTATTTAACTGATTGAGCCCACCGCCTTTGGTCCCAATCCAAATAATTCCAAACTGGTCTTCGCATAAGGAAAGGATATTATTCTCGCTCAAACTATTAGAATTTTGGGGATGATTTTTAATATGAACAAACTGTTCCTGTTTTCGTTGGACTTTATTTAATCCGCGAGTCGTACCAATCCAAAGCACACCAGATTGATCCTCATGAATTGAAAAAACATGATCATCACTTAGGCTTGTTGGATTAAATTTATCAGTTTGATATTTAATAAATGATATTATTGATTTATTTGGTGTTGTAGCTTTTCGATGGATAAGCTGATTTAGACCACCTCCTCTGGTACCAATCCAAAGTCTTCCTTTTTTGTCACGAAAAATTGACTGAATGAAATTATGAGATATGCTTTGGGCATCATCAGGATCATTATAATACTGAGTAAATGTTTCACTTTTTCTGTCAAATTTATTTATCCCCTTTACAGTACCAATCCATAAATTCCCAAATTTATCTTCGCCAATAGACCAGACAACTCTATTACTCAGGCTTTTTGGATTTGAAGGATCACTTTTATAATGTGCGAAAGTATTACTATTTCTGTTAAACTTATCTAATCCCCGAATTGTACCAATCCACAATTCTCCATATCGGTCTTCAAAGATTGATAAAATCCAATTATTACTTAGACTTCCGAGGTCAGATTCATCACTTTTATAATGAATAAATTTTCCTTCCTCAATGTCGAATTTATTTAAGCCATCCTGAGTACCTATCCACAGTATTCCACGAATATCTTCGTATATTGAGAAAACTGAATTGTGGCTCAGGCTGTTAGAATCGTCGGGATTATTTTTAAACCATTTTATTTTCTGGTTACCCCTATTATCCGTAAAAATACAGCCCAAGCCACCGCCATAAGTACCTACCCACAAAGCTCCTGCTCTATCTTCATAAAGTGTCCAAATATTATTATGCTGGATTGTATTTGAATCATTCGGATCATATCTGTATTTTATGAAACGATACCCATCATATTTATTTAAGCCATCATCTGTGCCAATCCACAAATACCCATCTTTGCTTTGACAAATTGATTTAACCGAACTTTGGGACAATCCATTCTCAGAGAGTAAATGTTCAAATTTTAAATCAACATTCTGAGCTTTTAATTGATAACTGCATATCAATACAAAATAGAATGCTATTAATTTTATATGATATATAATAGGGTTCGAACGATAGTTATTATCTCTCTTACTCATTAAACTTTTTCCTGAAATTTATATCACTTACGCATGTGGATTGCATTTGGCAGGACAAAAAAAAATGAATGATAAAAAAGATCATTTTATTGTAACTATTACAATATTCAATCGCAAATGTTCAGATATTATGATTCGTGGTGCAAATATCATAATCCAAAAGAGTTTCTTTTTTTAGTAGATGAAACCACCAAACTTCATCGAACACTTGTTTATTCAATCCTTGAAACCTGCAAATAAAAAGGTCATTAACAATGGCTGGTATCAGGATTTCCTCCACCGGATATCACCTCCAACTCTTCCTCTGCCAGTTCATCACTAAAAACAGTTTTCGAATTCATTGGCAAAACCAGATAAATGTCTTTTTCTGTTTCTTCAAGAACATGGATTTTGATATCTGACACTATGTTGATATTAAATTCTTTTTCTATCGCTGCTTTAGGATTTTTTATTAACTCATTCTTAAAACTTTCATCTTCCCACGCCCTGGTTATCAGTTCGATCTCATTGTTTTTTTTCCATTTTTTCAAATCAGTGATTTTTGTTTTCATTGTGTTGACTCCAAAATTAATGATAATAATGAAATTTTTAATAAATACAACTATTAATTAATGCATTTAAAGATTGAAATTTTGTTTTAGAAAATGGAAACCTGGAATAGGTTCCAAGAGTTGGAATTATGAATTATACTTAGTAATTGATCGTCATGTGTGTCTTCATTTATTACATATTGTATTTTTGTGATCAAGAATAGAACAACAATCAATGCATTGTTTACAAGCCACCATTTCCTAATAACAATTCCCAAATTCCCATTTCTTGATTACAGGTACCAATTTCCCAATTTCGATCTGAATTGTGAATTCAATTAAGTAAACATTCGTTCTCAGAACTGTAAATATTAAACAATTGGTTAAATCCTGCCAGATTAAAAATTTTCTCCACTGTCTGGTTCATCTCACAAAGCCTCAGATCGCCTTTCTGGGATTTTAGCCGTTTAATTGTTGCTAATAGCACCCTTAATCCTGCACTGCTGATATAATCGACCTGTTTAAAATTAACAACGATTTTGCTTCCACCACTGGAAATGATTTTGTCAAATTCCTCCTCTAAATGGGGAGCGTTCGTTGCATCTACATGTCCATTGATCTCAACAACATCATACTGACCGTTTTCTCGTCTTGTTGAAATTTGCACTTGTGTCACCTCTTTATTTATCTGATTTTTTTATGATTTTTAATTTATTAGCTGTGTTGTCTAAAAAAAATGCTGGAAACAGAGGTAAGGCTGAGATTGGTTTTAATATAAGGATTAATGACTTAGAATTAGGAATCACTTAATTTAAAAGAATCTACTTGCTTCTCTCTCAACCTTTGCCTCAACAGGATTACACATATTTAATCATGGTTAAAATCTCATATCCTCCTAATTCACTATATTCATACCTTAGATCATCTATCAAATTTTTGATGAAATGAATACCCAACCCTCCGATGAACCGCTCATCCAGGTTCGATGTCAAATCAGGTGCTATTTTTGTCGTAATGGGATTGAATGGATTGCCATAATTTTTCAATTCAATTCGAAAGTGACCATTAGAACGTTTACAGTTAATCTCTATATTCTTCTTAGAGTTTTTAGCTTCTGAGTACTGGATCATATTTGTGAAGGCTTCATCGACTGCAATTTGAACTTCCGCGATTTTGTCAATTCCTATTCCAAGGCTTTTCATATTCTTGTTGAGAAACTTACTAATCACTGTAAGGCTTTCTAACTTATTTGGGACGTTCAATTGTAATAGATTATTTTCGTTCTGCATTCTCACTCCATTTTTTTATTGATCCAGAAATATAGAAAATAGGATGCAGTTATTTTTATAACTATTGATTGATTTTGAGCAGAAGTAAAGACAAAGATAGAGGTAGATGAATAGAAATAAAACTTTAGAGGATTTAAATTCTTAATCATTTTTTTATCTTTATCTTTTCCTTAACTCTGCCTACGTTTTAGGCAATTTGCCTTTTCGCAATGTGACAAAAAGTTCCATTTAAGGCCATCAATTCATCGTAAGTACCATTCTCAACAATACGACCAGCTTTAAAAACAAAAATTCGATCTGCGTTAATAACTGTACTTAATCGATGGGCAATGACAATTCTTGTTGCTTGTAAATTCTCGAGGCTTCGGCTTACAATAGATTGTGTACGATTGTCCAGGGCGCTGGTGGCTTCATCAAAAAAGATGATTTTGGGTCGTTTCACAATAGCCCTGGCAATCAATAATCGCTGCCTTTGTCCGCCTGAAAAAGTACTTCCACCTTCACTCACTATTGTATGCATGCCCATGGGCATTTGTTTTATGTCTTCGTCCAGGCCGGCCATTCTTGCAGCTTCCCAGGAATCTTTTATTGTCAAGGGAGAGTTACCAACGATATTAGTATATATATCTCCTGACATCAATTTACCATTTTGCAAAACAGAACCGATCTGTCGCCTCACGGCAGTAATATCCAATGTGGAGAGATCCTGGCCATCGTAAAGAATCGATCCTTTTTCTGCTGATTCAAATCCTAAGAGTACTCGTAAAGCTGTAGATTTTCCAGAACCGGATGGCCCAACAAAAGCGACAAATTCCCCCGGATTAATCTCCAGGTTTATATCATTCAGGATCAAAGGCCCATCATTTTTATATCGAAATGAAACATGGCTGATTTCGATTTTTCCTCTTAATTCTCCCGGATCAGATTTTGATATATCAACCTCCGGTAATGCCTCAAAGATTGGTACCGCATTTTCATAAATTGGGATTACTTTTAACAGTGATATTATGGTTGTGCTTAACTCCAGCGAACCCATTAAAAAAGCAACAAAAGCTGCATTGAATGCTAAATAAGCGCCAGTTGAGAGGCCAGAATCTTTTAAATAAAAAGCGAAGCTAGAAAAAATAATCATAGACGCAAGTATCGGTAACACAGAATTGAACGTGACTAAATTACCTGAGAGCATCCGTGTCTTAAATGCCAGTCTTTTCTGCTGTGTGAACTTTTTCGCCCATGATCCAAATGAGCGTATTTCAGCCCCGGCGATTCTTAATTTTGTAATTGCAGTAATGAACTGAAATAACTCCCCTGAAATTTTGTTCTGCAACTTATTTAAAGGTCTCAGGTATTTCAAACCCATATATCCTGTTAAGATTGTCAATCCGGAAGAGATTATTACGATACTACTGGCAGCCAGCGCTAACTTCCAGCTATAATAAAAAAGGAGTAGAAAATTAAAGATGGAAAAAATACTACCAAGAATAGTGCTGACTGTTGCACCGGAAAGAAATTTGCGGATTGCATCGATTCCCATTGCCCTGGATGCTAAATCGCCAGATGTAAATTGCCTGAAAAATGGTATGGGTAATTTCATCAGCCGATCCCAAACGGCGGCCTGGACTGATGCTGTCATTTTTCCTTCCAAACGCAAAACCGAAATACTGCGGGTAATTTGAAATAATCCCGCTGTGATCGCACCAATACATAGTGCTAAGGTTATATAAAACAGTTGGTTGAGATCTGCGCCAGGAATGACAGCATTAAAAATAGTTCCGGTTAGAATTGGTATCATTATTCCAACTAATCCACCGGCCATTCCCATCAAAGGAATCATGATCAGCTCACTTTTACAGTCCTGAATGCTAAACTTTAATAATTTTTTTGCATCCAGTATTTTGTCGGGAAATGGTCGATAGAACATGTAGGCTTGTGGGGCAATGGAAGATGCGACATCATAAGTGATTCGAGTTCTCATTCCTGTAGCAGGATTAAATAGTTCATAACCAGACGTCGATAAAGGAATGATTGCGACCGGTTGTTTATTTTCCTCCAAGAAACCAAGAAGGGGCCCGTTATCTTTTTGCCACCAGTTATCTTTTAAAATCACCAGTCGTGTTTTAATCCTCGATGCACGAATAATGTCATTTAAAGGCTCTTTTGTTCTGGTTCCTTCTTTTTGTTTCGGTGGGAGATTAATGGAAATACCCATTGCATTCCCAACTGCTTTACATGCAACAAATAGAGGATCCTCAACTGATGCATAGGTTGAAGTTGATTCCTGTGATTCCAGTATTGAAGCTAATTCTCGCAGCGCAAAATCTCCAACTCGTTGATCGTGAGCTACTTTCATTTTCGAAAGATTGAATTCATCTACTGCCAGTAATTTTGTATTGAAAAATTCGCATTTAAAGATTAAGTCGTATAATATCTCCAATCCTTGCCAGCATTGTTCTTTGTTAATGGCTGAATTGGTATCAATGGCTGTTAATTTAGTATCCCCTGCCATTTGAAGCCAGGTATGATGAGAAATCGGGAATAGTTTGTTTGTTCCGTCTAATGGTAGTTTTTCCATACCAATAAAAAGCGGATTTCCTTCAGAATATTTTACCCACAATATTCCTTCTTTTGAGCGCACTTTCTTCCCGTCTTCAACAAGTAAGTTATCAACGCAATCTACCATGATATCCGTACGGGAATCAATATTTTTTGATAATCCCAATGATAAACCATAAATCCAGTGGTCTACCAATTTTATTACTTCTTGCTTCATTTCTGGAGAGGACAGGATTTGACGAAGGCGTTGAATTTTAAGGCGGTATAATTTCGTATTATGTGTTCCAACCGCCAATAAGCCAAGTCCAAGCCCATATTTTTTAATGTTCATTCCAAAAATCGCTTGACCTGCAATGGCGCTGAAAAAATGGTTGCGACTTCCTTTGACCTTTCCATTTTCCACTTGGACAGAAAAAATTTCGACTTTACCTGAATGAACATACCACACACTTTCATCATCATCCAATACAAACGGTGTATTTCCACCGACAACGCTAAGGCTGCCTTCTCGTTCAAATAAGTCTCTCAGAGAACGGGCTGATGATTTGCTGTGTTGTTTAAAAACCTCCTGTCCAATAAAGGAGGCCGTTTCAGTTGTATTATCTGGCTTGTATCCTATTGATTTATCTGCCATAATAGCTCCTTGTTCGGAAAAAATATAATGGGAATTAGGAATTTGGAAAAATCAGAAGTTTCTTTTCTAATTCTGAGCTGACCTAACCTGGATAAACCAGAAATTCCAAAACACAAAAATCAAATAACAAATAAAATCCAAACTTCAAAAAGATAAATTTAAAACAATATTATTTTAATATTTCCACTGGATCTATTTTCTGCCAAAAATGGTCAGGATTTTACTTGTCAGGTACTAAAGTCTAAAAATCCCAATTCTAATTTCCAACGTTAATTTTCAATCAAATTTGAGTAAGGTCCTTCCATATCTTTCAATTCGTCATGCGTCCCTCGTTGTACTACTTTTCCTCTGCTCAACACAATAATTTCATCACAGTCTCGAATTGTACTTAATCGATGCGCGACAATAAGACAAGTACATCCACGTCTACGTAAATTGTCATCAATATTTTTTTCAGTTATGGGATCCAGCGCGCTTGTCGCTTCGTCTAAAACTAAAATTGTCGGATTATTGACCAGGGCACGGGCAATTTCTAATCTTTGCCGCTGACCACCACTAAAGTTATAACCACCTTCATCGAGAATTCCATCATACCCCCCTGGTTTCACTGTAATGTCATCATGAATACAGGCGTCTTTTGTAGCCAGCACCATATCAACCTTTGGCGCTGTAGAATCCCATAGCGTTAAGTTGTCTCTTACATTGCCTTCAAAAAGAAAAATATCCTGGTCTACCATTCCTAATGAATTATTGATAACTGTGCGTGGAATTTCATACCTGGGTATTCCATCAAAAAGTATTTGTCCACTCCATGGTTTGTATAGACCAGCGACTAATTTGGCCACAGTGGATTTCCCACTTCCAGAACCGCCCACAAGCGCAACTCTGGCGCCGGGTTTTATTTTTAAATTCAAATTTTCGATCAATGGCTTTTCTAATCGGCTATATCCGAAACTGACGTTTTTTAATTCTACATCTCCAGTTAATTTAATCAACATCTCGTCCTCTTCATCAACCTCTTCATTTTCGTTCTTTATCAAATCATCTTCCTCATATTTTAAAACATCATCTAACCGACTCATATCACCTTTTGCATCTTGAAGGGTGGCGCCTAAATTAACAAGCTTGCTCACAGGCCTGGTAAAGCTAGCCATCAAACTTTGAAAGGCTACCAGCATACCCATACTTAAATGGCCATTCATTACACGCAAACTTCCAATTGCCAGAATTGCAGCTGTATTGAGCATTGTAAGAGTAACAGGAAAAGACGTTAGAATGTGTGTATAAAGGCCCAGTTTCTGCTGGGCATTCACCATTTTTGATTGGTACCCAGACCAACGAGCAAAAAATTCAGATTCACTGCCATCCGCTTTGAGCGTTTCGATCATTTGCAGTCCATTCATTGCCACACCAAGCATTTTGCCTTGCTCTTGAAGCAGTTTTTGGTTTTCGTCAATCCTCTTTCGGGAAACGTATTTTAATGCTAATACATTTAGAACCGCAATACTTATTCCAACTAATGTAAGAACAATGTCATAGTAAAACATAAGGACTGCGTAAAAAACCAGAGTTATTAAACTGAGTACCGTAGTTGCCATTTCGCCAGAAAGTAACTGAGCAATTCGGTCATTAATCAGTACTCGTGAAGATATTTCGCCACCATATCGTTGCGAGAAAAATTCAATGGGCAATTTGAATACGTGCCACAGGAATTTACTTGAAGAACTAAGTGTGAATTTTGTTTCCATGCGTAGCAGATAATATTGCTGCAACCATGTCAAACCGGCTCGTAGAATTGCGGTAATTCCCATTGCCAACAGCAATGGTTTTATCCAATCTTTCATTTGTTTTACTAAAAACTCATCAACAAAAATTTTACTGAAAATTGGAATGACTAATCCTGGAATTACAAGCATCAAGCTGATTAATACAATATAGACAATGGCGCTTCTGGATCCTTTTAGCCTTACTTTTAATGATTTAATGATACTTGCTTTTGCACCGCCTCGAATAAAATCTGGTCCAGGCTCAAATGTTAAAATAACACCGGTAAATGATTCATCGAACTCTTCTTCACTGACAGTACGTGGGCCTTTTGCTGGATCGTTGAGATAAACACAATTTTTACCAAATCCTTCCAAAACAACAAAATGGTTGAAATTCCAATGGATGATAGCCGGCAACTGCAAATTTCTCACTTGTTCAGGTTCTTTCAGAAAACCTTTGGCAATCAATCCATATTTTCGGGCTGCTTTGATCATATTGTTTGCTTTGCTGCCGTCACGTGAGACACCACATTCAATCCGTAATTCTTCTAATGGAACATATTTCGCATGATAGGCCAGAACGATACCCAAAGCGGCTGCACCACATTCCACTGCTTCCATTTGCAGGATGGTCGGAGTTTTTGCCCGGCGTTTGCCTAAAATGTGTTTTATTATCCTGTCAAAAATTTTATTTTTAAAAATGAGGTTTAAGTTTTTCAATTTTTGATAGGTATCAGTCAATATTATTTTTACGGAATCCATTTTATAAATTCCTTAGCAGTTTCAATTTTATTGGTTATAATAAATTAAGTTTTTGCCCCAAAGCCGATTAAAGCAGATTCAATTTAATCGATTAGTCATTCACTAAATACCAAACTTCTCTCTGATTTTGGGAATTACTAAACTGATTGGCTTTTGCTCTCGAACAATGATAGCGCTGGAACAGAGAGTTCCACTGTGTATTTTAATTGATGGACCACTGGAAGATGACCACTTATAACCACTTTCAGTATTCGGGTCAGTGATCAGGTCTGCATAAACTTCAAATGGCGCTCCGCTTCCTGAGAGAACAGTCACGAGTTTTTCATTCTTTAAAACACGCATCATACCCTGGCCGGTGGATGGAAACTCCGCTACAGAAGTTACTTTGCCCAGCATAAATCCAAATTCCTCTTGTTTAACTGTACTGGGAGAGATTTGAATTTCCATTCCTGGTCGTACCTTCTTCCCTTCTGTTGGAGAAATATACATGACAGCTTCGATGTCTTTAATTTTATCTCCAATTAAATCCAATTTGAACAATGGTTCTCCAGTGCGAATTACTTCTCCAACATTTTTGACTACCTCCAAAATTCTTCCGTGGTATGGACTGATAATCTTGGAATTTAATTCCAACTCATTTTTCAGTATGGACAAACTCCGTTCAGCTTCATTAATTTTTAACTGACTGGCCATGACTTCCTGTTGTTTTCTGTTTTTCAGAGACAACTCAGTTACTGAAATTTCCTTTAGCTTATTTTGTAGGTTTTCTACTTCAGCCTGGGTCGCATAAAAATTCTGCTTTGTTGACAACAATGTTTGCCTGGTAATTAGGCCTTGTTTCAACAAATCTTCCTGTACACGTACTTTCTCTTCGATCCAGTTTAATTGCTTTTTTGAAGCTTCAATAGACGAGAGCAGAATATTCCGCTGTTGGGTCAAAAAATCAGATTGGAGTCTCAGGTCTTTCGTTCCAAAATCAATCAGTTCATCGTGTCGCAGTTTTAGCTCTTGCAGGCTTGTATCAGCTTGTTGGATTTTTAGCATCAGGGCCGGTTGAGCAATATTGACTATCACTTGCCCCTTTTTAACTTGTTCGCCACTCTGAACCAGAATATCTGTAATTTGACCATTGCCAAGAGAGACAATGTCAAAGACGCCACCTGATCTAATTAACATACCGCTTCCCATTACCTTTGTTGGAATTTCTCCATATAATCCCCATATTAAAACTGTGACCAATATGCACGCCAATGCAATAAGCGCAATCCAACCTCTTGATGTTGTAATCTGCATTAACTCGTCTAACTGCTCCGGGGAAGATAATCTTTCCAGAGAAACTTTTCGAAACACTTGTTTTTTCATTGTGTTAAATCCTCCTTAAAAGGAATTGATAATAATTTGTTTGAATCTACCTCTATCCCATCCTGATTCATGTCAATTAAAGTCCCGGTTTCATACCTTAATTTTGCTATGGCTTCTGCATAGCTAAGCTGTGCTAAAATCTGGTTGAGCAAAGCGTTTGTCAACCGATCTTCGTAGAGAATTAAATCGATGAGTGTTGAAAGACCCTGTTGAAATTTGATTTTTTCATTTTCAACTGTTGACTGATATAGAGTAATTGCTTCCTTTGATTTATTAAGTCGCTGCATACTGCTTTTGAGGTTATTAAGAGCAATAATGACATTTGATTTGATATTCCTGGCAATTTCATCGCTTTGAATAATATTTTGTTGATATTCCGAATTTCGTTGCAATACCAGTCCATGATGAACATTTGTTGGCAATTCCCAGGTCAGTGTACCGCCAAAATTTAAGCCGGAGATATTTTGATTGAATGGCGTAAAATAATGATTAAATGTATTTCCCTCATTAAGTCCTTTGTATCCTGAATATAAATCTAAAGATAGTTTTGGCTTTTCCAGATTTTGTGATTCAACCAGGAGCACTTTGGATTCATTTTCCCTGTTCACTGACGCTTCCAGATCTGTTCGTTTTTTCAAAGCTGTATTTATGAAATACTCGGGATCGATATTGGCAAAGACGCTGTCATTTACTATTGCAGGAAAGTCATCTATTGGTGCGGGAAGCGCGAGGATTTCCCGATTGGGGAGCCCCATAGCCAGGCCTAAACTTTGTCTTGATTGGTAGAGATCCTGCGCAGCAGCGATTCGTATTGATATTTTATCTGCCAGGTTCGCTTGTAATTGATTGATTTCAGCCCTGGGGCGTTCCTCTGCCTCGATTAGAATTTCGGTCTCCTTGACCAATTTCTGCGCTCTCAACTCAGATTCTTTCTTTATTTCAAGAATTTTGTATGACGCCACATAGTTCCAGTAGGCAATAGTGGTAGTATAAACGTTGAATGAGGTTGAATGATTTAATTCCAACTGACTGGCTTTATATTCTATTTTTAATGCGGCTTCCCTGGCTGCCGTAACTGATTTTCCTCTTCCTCTCAACAATGGAAGCGTAGCGGTCATATTAAATTCTGCATAATTAGGCACAGTTGGATAATTAATGCTATCTTCTATCCGATTCAATGTAATACTCGAATTAACTACAATCCCGGTTCGAAACTGTTTTTGGATGCCAATATCATAGTAAGATTGATTTTGCGTGAGATAAGATAAACCGTTTATACGTTGATCTTGAAGTAACGGATTATTATCCCTCTCAGCGCCAAGACTTGATTGAAAACTCCACGAGAATTGCCCTTCTGCGGCTATTAACTGCCCCTGTATTTGATTTACCTGCTCTTTGTATAGTCGAATATTGGGATGTTGCTTTATTGAGGTATGTACAGCACTTATTAGCTTCAATTGTTTAATAGTGGTAATCTGAGCAGATGTGGTTGCATTTTGTAATAAAACTAAAAGAATTAGGAAACCAATCCTTTTTAATTTTTTATAAACCGCAATCAAGTTATTTTGATAAGCGCTCGCTATTCTATACATTCTCACACCTATGTTAGTTTGATTATTTATTTTCTATTACCGATTAGTTCTGTGCATTATTGGCAGAAAACAACAAACGACAAAATTTAAATGCACCAAAGGATGCACCAGTATATGGTTAGTCCCTATTAAATTCCAAATCTCAAAACTCAATCATCAAACTTTATTTGAAAATACAATCCAGCCAGGGACGGGTTTGTTATTTTGGATTTTCTTATGGTGATTTGTTTATTTTTTGGTTTGTGGTTTTTGTTGTTTCCAACTTATCCGGCTTAGGAATATGTATCTGTTTCCATACTGAATTGACTTGTATATCCATAGATTATATTAACAAAGAATATGCCTATAAATGTTATATTATTTAACATATTAATTATTTTATAAATAAGAGATAAATAATTTGTGAAGGAAATATATAAATATAGAGTTGCAGCTCTATGTCGTGTTTGAAATAATTCTACATAATAAGTGTTGACGCGCTGACATTTTCAACTTCAAAAAGTACCTGTCGATAAAATCTTATTCAAACTAAGTTAGACTGTTTTACGTAGAAATATAGATTAATAATAGAATTATAACATAAAAATAAACAGTATATTATATTAATATTTAAATTATCTTGATACAAATCGAAATTCAATGACATTAGTTTTTAATGACTAATTTTCAGTCTTTGCTATTCTTGGTTTGTAATGATACTGGTTCAGCCAACCGCCTTTAAATAGAAAGGTAGCTCTATTAAAAATGAATTTTCAAACTGATTTTTTAATAATATTTTTGAATTGGCAATGTATGTCTATTAATGAGGATTAAGGGAGAATTTATGTTCACAGGTAGATTGAGATGATTATTGTGTAAAATTAATCAATTGTCTGGTAAAATGAGCAGGATAATTGGGGAGCACAGAAAAAAAAGCGGCTGGCCCTTCTTCGTAAAAGATCCAACCGCTGTAAATATATGACCAGATAATTTTCAAACATTATTTGTTTTTTAATACGGCATGCGCTGCTGCCAACCGGGCGATGGGCACGCGATATGGCGAGCAACTGACATAATTCATGCCAACGCGATGGCAAAAATCAACGGAGCGGGGATCGCCACCGTGTTCACCGCAAATTCCAATTTTAAGGTTGGGTTTAGTTTTCCGGCCTTTTTCAACCGCCATTTCAACCAATTGGCCAACACCGTTTTGGTCCAGAGTCTGGAACGGATCATCCGGTAGAATTCCTTTATCATCGTACTCTTTGAGGAATTTGCCGGCATCGTCGCGGCTGAAACCAAATGTCATTTGCGTCAGGTCGTTGGTTCCAAAAGAGAAAAACTCGGCTTCTTCTGCAACCAGATCTGCTGTCAGTGCGGCGCGGGGAATTTCGATCATGGTTCCAACCATGTAATCGATTTGCACGCCCATATTTTTCTGCACCTCCTCAGCGACTTTCACAACGACGACTTTCTGGTTTTCCAGTTCTGCCTTTGTGCCGATGAGAGGAATCATGATTTCAGGCAGGACATTGACGCCTTCTTTTTTCAACTGGCAGGCAGCTTCGATGATGGCGCGCACCTGCATTTCGGTGATTTCCGGGTAGCTGATGCCCAATCGACAACCGCGATGTCCGAGCATGGGATTAAATTCGTGCAGCGAATCGACCTTGGCTTTGACTTCTGCTGGAGAAACACCCATTTCTTTTGCCATTTCAGCCTGATTTTCTTCATCGTGAGGTAGGAATTCGTGCAAGGGTGGATCCAGTGTGCGGACCGTTACCGGCAAATCATGCATGGCTTTGAAGATGCCATAAAAATCTTCGCGCTGGTATGGCAGCAATTTTTCAAGCGCTATACGGCGACCTGCTTCATCGTCGGCCAATATCATTTCGCGCACCGCTTTGATTCGATCGCCTTCAAAGAACATGTGTTCAGTTCGGCACAATCCAATACCTTCCGCGCCAAAATTTCTGGCAACTGTTGAATCGTTCGGTGTATCCGCATTGGTGCGTACTTTGAGTTCTCGGATTTCATCGGCCCATTCCATTAATTGACCAAAGTTCCCGGAGAGTTCAGGATTGACAGTCGGGACTTTTCCTTCGATAACTTCACCTTTGGAGCCGTCCAGTGAGATCCAGTCACCTTCATTGTACATTTTACCAGCCACGGTCATTGTTTTGGTTTTATATTTTATTTCAAGCGCTCCACAGCCGGCAACGCAGCATTTGCCCATTCCTCTGGCGACCACCGCTGCATGCGAGGTCATTCCGCCACGGGCGGTTAAAATGCCTTTTGCGACGTTCATTCCGCCAATGTCTTCCGGCGAGGTTTCGATTCGAACCAGAATGACATTTTCTCCTCTGGCAGCCCATTCTTCTGCATCATCTGCGTGAAAGACAATTCGTCCTGTTGCCGCGCCTGGTGAGGCAGGCAGGGCTTTGGCAATCACTTTTTTCTCTGCATTGGGATCGAACATGGGATGCAGCAATTGATCGAGTTGGTGAGGCTCCACCCGCAACACGGCCGTTTCTTTATCGATTAATCCTTCTTCTACCATTTCAACGGCAATTCGGACAGCGGCTGCTGCGGTACGTTTGCCGGTCCTTGTCTGAAGCATCCACAATATGCCTTTTTGAATCGTGAACTCGATATCCTGCATTTCTTTGTAATGATCTTCCAGCTTAAGATAGATGGCCTCCAATTCATCATACGCTTTCGGCATAATTTCCTGAAGGGTCTTATGCGAGGGATCGCTCTTTGTGGAGTCGTTGATCGGCTGGGGCGTACGAATTCCGGCGACAACGTCTTCACCCTGGGCATTGACCAGGTATTCACCGTAAAATTGTTTGTTGCCTGTTGCAGGATCCCGCGTGAATGCCACGCCTGTGGCGCAGTCATCGCCCATATTGCCAAATACCATGGATTGAACATTCACTGCCGTGCCCCAGTGGCTCGGAATTTGATTCAATTTACGATAGGTGAGTGCCCGGGGATTATTCCACGAACTGAACACTGCTCCAATAGCGCCCCATAATTGTTCCCACGGATCGGTTGGGAATTCAGTGCTGGTTCGTCTTTTGATTTCAGCCTTGAACTGAGAGACCAGTTCTTTCAGATCATCTGCTGTCAATTCTGTATCTAACTTCACACCTTTTTTGTCTTTCATTTCGTCGATGATGATTTCAAAGGGATCTTCTTCTTCTTTGGATTCCGGTTTCATCCCCATGACAACATCGCCATACATCTGAACGAATCGGCGGTAAGAGTCCCATCCAAATCGTTCGTTATCGGATTGCTTAATGATTCCCCGAACAGTGACATCATTCAGGCCCAAATTTAAGACTGTGTCCATCATGCCCGGCATGGACGCTGGAGCACCTGAACGCACTGAGAGGAGTAATGGATTTTCATTATCACCAAACACAGCGCCCATTTCTTCTTCAATGTGTTTCACACCTTCTTTAACCTGAGTTTTTACGTCGTCGTTATACTGGCCTTTGTTTTCATAATAGGCTAAACATACTTCGGTTGAAATAGTAAATCCGGCAGGTACAGGAATCCCCAGATTCGACATTTCCGCCAGGTTAGCGCCTTTTCCGCCCAACAATTCTTTCATTGTCGCTTCGCCATCGGCTTTGCCTTTTCCAAAAAGATAAACATACTTCTTACCCATCAAAATTTCTCCCTAACTTTGTTCAAAAAAATATATATTTATTTAAAATGATTATATTCAATGTTTCATATTTTACTGATAAAAAGAAGAGATGCTCGGCTCGTTTTTCGAATAGATTTTTTGAGACTTGCAAGCATCTCTCATTTCGTTGGAAAGAGAAAGGTTCCCAACTGTGTGTCAATATGAATTTGGCTATTTGTATCTAAAACTGATTATAATTTATCGAATGTCAACATTGCTGCTGAGCAAGGCTGAATAATTATCCTTGTCTGAGGCGATTTCAATCGCTTTTTTAATTTCAGGCACCCATTTGAACTCACTGTGATATTTTCCTTCGGTGCCCCAGAGTTTCGCTGAAATTTCTGTTCTGAGTTTCCATTTAATCAAATCCAGATCGCGCTTAAAATCCGCTTCTTTGGCATCTTCAAGGGCTTTTTTAAAATTATCGAAAGCCTCTACAACTGAGGATTCATACTTTTTTTCTCGTATAATCTCTTCAATCGCTTCGCAATGCTCTTCTGCTTCGGTTTTATAGGTGAATTTTTTCTCTTTCAGAAATTTTTTGAAATCAACGATCATTTCGTCTGAGACCTGAAAATCCTGGCTTAGATCGCCATTTTGAGAGGCGTATTCCAGTGCATAATTGAAGAACATGGATTTCATGATTAAATTTCCGAACAGAGCAGAAATCTCATACGGCTCGACTTTGATGTCCGGGACAATACCACCTTCGCCATGCACCTTTCGTTTTGAACTGGTGTAAAATACATCTTCTTCCTCTTCATTCGTTGCTGTATCTTTCGTTGCGTCATAACCCCAAATCACGTTTTTGGTTCGGATGAAGTCAGGTTTTTGGATAAGACGGCCGCTGGGGATATAATATTTTGCGGTCGTTATCTTCAATGAAGCGCCTTTTCGATTCAGTGGGAGCACGGTTTGAACCAGGCCTTTGCCAAATGTTCTTGAACCGATAATCAGCCCCCGATCAAGGTCTTGCACAGCGCCGGCCACAATTTCCGAAGCAGAGGCGCTATATCGATCGACCAGGATAATGAGCGGTTTTTCACCCCAGATGGGCTCTCGTTTGGCGCGGTATTCCACGTTTGTGCCGGAAGCGCGGCCCTTGGTGTAAACGATTAATTCGCCTTTGGGGATGAAATTTTCAGCTACCTGGACTGCAGATTCCAGCAATCCACCGGGATTGCCCCGCAGGTCCAGAATCAGAGTTTCCATCCCCTGATCTATGAGCACGGCAATGGAATCGTGAACCTGTTTTCCTGCATAGCGCGAAAAGTGGCCTAAACGAAGATACCCAATCTTATCATCGACGAATCCGGCAAAGGTGACATCACTGACTTTAATTTCAGCACGAATCAATCGAAATTCGAGTGGTTTAATTTCTCCGACGCGGCGGATTTTAATGGAAACTGCGGTGCCAATTTCGCCACGCAGTTTTTGTGCGGTTTCTGAGATGGTCAGGTTTTTTGTGGTCATTCCGTCAATTTCAATTATTCGGTCTCCCTCCCGAATACCGGCTTTTGAGCTTGGAGTGCCCTCGAATGGAGGCTCCACAACGGTGGGCCAATTATCGCGTTTGGCAATTCGCATGCCAACGCCCCCATACTTGCCAGTCGTCATTATCTTTAGATCTCCGGTATTTTCATATTCGATGAACATGGTGTACGGGTCAAGTGTTCGCAACATGCCATTGATGCCCGATTTCATGAATTTTTCGGGATCAATTTCTTCAATATATCGCCGAGCAATCTCTTCATACACCTTGCCGAAGAGTTGAATATTTTTGTCTATTTCAAAATAATAATCCGGTTTGGGTGTATTCGTTTCTCTGGCAATCCAGCCGCCTAAAAATGTAACAGAGAACAGCAAGATAATAACGAAGAATATGGACAAATAATTGTGTCTATTTTTCATAATCTTCTCCAACTATTATTGTAAAATGCATATAAATTTGAACCAAATGTTCCGGTCATATCAAATATTCTTTAAACTGATTTGTAAAACATCAGCAAAGGACAGTACAATTTTAATATCAATACAGAAATTTTTTCGAAAAGCGGAATTTATTTTTACAGGAGCTGATTTACCTTGTGCCAAATTTCTTCCGCAATGGAGTCAATAGTACTTGAACCATCGATAACAGAAAATCGTTCCGGTTCCTGGCTTATTATTTGTAAATATCCATTACGCACATTTTCGAAAAAGGTTTTGGTTTCCTGCTCCATTCTGTCTAACTTGCCTTTTAGCCTGATTTTCCGGCGTTCCATTTCATCCAGATCAATATCGATGAAAAACGTAATCTTCGGGACGAGACCTTGTGTAGCAATGTGATTGAGTTGATGCACAAATTCAAGGTCCATTTTTCGGCCATATCCCTGATATGCAGTGGATGAATCGTAAAACCGATCTAAAATAACCAGCAAACCCTGTTGAAGGGCCGGAAGAATATTTTCTTTCACAACCTGGGCGCGTGCTGCTGAGTAAAGTAAATATTCGGTGAGCGGAGACATGGTTTCGTCTTCGACTGTCAGTAATGCTTCCCTGATTTTTTCGGCGATGACCGTGCCGCCCGGTTCACGGAAAAGTTTGAAATTTATGTCATTCGCTTTGAGTCGCTCTACAAGTTTTTCAATTTGTACAGACTTCCCGCAAAAATCGATACCTTCGAAAGTTATTAGTGTTCCATTCATTGAGAATTATACCTTAATCGCTTTCCAGCGTCCGCCTTTGAATCTCCAGTAATTCAGGATGAGTCTCAAAGTTTCATCAATTAAATGTGCAAACCACAAACCGGATACGGCTAATGAAAACGTAAATGCAAACACCCAGGATGCGAATAGTTCCAGAATCAGCACACCGATGATGGTCATGTACATTAACCATTTCAGGTCGCCGGCGCCGCGCAAATTTCCAATAATCACATTATCGACAGCTTTCGGAATTTGCACGATGGCGAAAATAATAACAGCATTCACGCCCAACTGAATCACTGTTTCGTCAACAATAAACAGGTGCAGAATTGTTTTTGAAAAAATGATCAGCGTTAAAGCAATAAAGCAGGAAAAAACGAATCCCACCCATCCTGATGTACGAGCCGTTCGTTCGGCTAACTGCTGTTTTTCAGCGCCGAGATTTTTCCCCATCAACGTCATGGCTCCCATGCTGAAGCCCAGGTAAGCCATGGAGAGTACGTTTTGAATTCGATTGAACGCCGTATGAATCGCCAGGTATTTTGGTCCCAGCATGGCCGCATAAATTGTAACAATCAATAATCCCAATGCCCAGACCAATTGCTCAACAGTTGTTGGAACGCCTGTTTTTAGCAATCGTTTGAATGTCTTGAAATTCGGCGTTGTCAATTCTTTGAATGATAGAAACAGGACGGTTTTTCGCGTCCTCAAAATGTACAGCGTGACAATGAATCCTATGGAATGGGAAATTCCAAACGCCATGGCCGCACCTTCTATTTCCCAGCGTGGAAAGCCAAACCAGCCAAATATGAGCAGCGGAGCGAGAATTACATTCAGACCATTAATCACCACATTGATGATCATGGACAGGTGCGTATCGCCGGCGCCGCGTATGCAGCCGACTGCCACAAAGTTGGTGATCATTATGGGCGCAAACAACGCGACAATGCGAAGATAAGTGATCCCTGCGCGCTGAGCTTCGGCTGAGCCTCCTTCTTTGATTAATTTGAATAAATAAACGCCACCAAAATACCAGACCAGGGCAAACGCAAATGAGATGACAATACTTATCATCAATGCCTGTCCCAAAATATGATTGGCCTCTCTCCGCTGATCAGCGCCGAGATGTCTGGCGATTATCAAAGAACTGCCCACGATAAACGTGATGAGAACTGTTAAAAACGCGATGATAATCTGAATTGCCAGGCCCTGCCCTGCAAAAGCGGCCGTACTTAGCCTTCCAATTAATATTGCTTCAATCGTAAACATGATTGTTTGGGAGGATAAGTCCACAACCGCCGGAATAGAAGTCTTTAAAATGTTTTTTAAAGGGGAACTCTGGCCCAATTTCTACCTCTGATGGCATTGAATAGAGAAACTCGATCTGTATATTAAGAGTGGCTGGATGTCAATCGTCCAGCCACTCAATGATATTTGAGAATTACTTATTTTTTTCGGGCTGAAATAAATCTCCCCGAATGAAATCAGGGGAGATCAATCATGAAATTAATCGTAATATTCAAGCCCCAAATGCGTGATTAATCCCTCACCCTTCAGATGACGCAGTGTATTTTTCAGCTTGATTAATTGAATGAACAAATCATGCTCAGGATAAACTTCCCTGGCACACATCGGGCTTTTGAAATAAAATGACAGCCACTCCTGAATGCCTTTCATGCCTGTTCGTTGTGCCAGGTCCATGAAGAGCGCTAAATCCAAAACAATCGGCGCTGCTAAAATGCTGTCGCGACATAAGAAGTCGACTTTTATTTGCATGGGATAGCCGAGCCATCCGAAGATATCTATGTTGTCCCAGCCTTCTTTGTTGTCTCTTCGAGGCGGATAGTAATTGATTCGCACTTTATGGTAGAAATCTTTGTACAGATCCGGGTACACTTCTGGCTGAAGGATATATTCCAGAACCGACAGTTTACTTTCTTCTTTTGTTTTGAATGAAGCAGGATCGTCAAGCACTTCGCCGTCCCTGTTGCCTAAAATATTCGTTGAAAACCAGCCGTTCAATCCTAATAATCTGGCTTTCAATCCCGGGGCTAACAAGGTTTTCATCAGAGTCTGGCCTGTTTTGAAATCTTTTCCTGCAATTGGTACTTCATGCTGGCGTGCCAGTTCAATCATCGCTGGAATATCAATGGTTAAGTTTGGGGCGCCATTGGCAAAAGGCACACCGGCTTTTATGGAAGCATAGGCATAGATCATGCTGGGGGCAATTGCCGGATGGTTTTCTTTCATGGCTTTTTCGAATGATTCAACAGTTTCATGCACCGGTTCCGGTTTGAGAAATATTTCTGTGCTTGCGCACCAGACGGTCACCATTCGGTCCAGGTTATTTTTTTCTTTGAAATTCTGAATGTCTTCAATTAACATTTGAGCATAGTCATATTTGGTTGCTGCTTTTTTTACGTGCACTCCTGACAGTTTTTTAACATAATTTTGATCGAAAACTGCTTTCATGGGAATGATTTTTTCAATTTCCGGGCGAACCTGGTCCAAAAGATCAGTTTTTAAAACACCTGCATTTATTGCTGCTTCATATACATTGTCTTCAAATATATCCCAGCCGCCAAATACGATATCATTCAATTCTGCCAATTCAACAAAATCTTTAATCATGGGGGAGCGTTTTTCGGTTCGTTTTCCCAGTCGAATAGTGCCCATTTGGGTTAATGAACCAATGGGTTTTGAAATACCATTTCGAACGGCGATCACGCCGGTAATAAATGTAGTTGCCACAGCGCCAAGGCCCGGGCACAGGATTCCTAATTTACCTTTTGGTTTCTCAATTTCGTATTTTTCTTTCAAAGTTGTCCCTCCTCAATTCAATAGGATCATTTAAATAGGATTGGTTGAAGTTCATTCAATTTTTTGGTTTTTATCATTTACATAGACCACGCTGGGAACAAATTCTTTTGCTTCAGCTTCAGTCATCATTCCATAGGCCACAATAATTAAAAGGTCCCCGATTTCGACCATTCGTGCCAAAGCGCCATTGCAACAAATTGTTCCCGAGTCCGGTTCGCCTTCAATAACGTATGTTTCAGCACGTTCCCCGGTGTTGATGTTGAGGACTTGTACTTTTTCGAATGAGAGAATGTTGGCTGCGTCCATAAGTGTTCGGTCTATCGTGATACTTCCTTCATAATTTAAATTTGCGTCTGTAACTGCCGCGCGATGTATTTTGGATTTGCACATGGTTACATACATGATGTCTGCTCCCGTGTAAATTTTTATTACAAAAATAACCTGATGTCTCAGGAGTTATCGCACTTTTTTCGCCCGAGATCAATGAAAAAAACTGGATGCGTTGAATATTTCTTATGAAAATGACTTTAATTTCTATATTTACTTTAACACGATAAAAATTACCTGAAAATATCTAAAATTTCAGATTTTGAAAAAAATAATGATAACGAATTTAAATTTCTTCGTTAACGGGGTTCTGGTGCGCAAGTTACTTTTCATGAATTGTCGCGGGTTTTTTTCCGCTTTCCATGATCCATATATGATAGACACGTTGAATAGCAGTAATATTTGCAAAAATCGCGACAAGAAAAATAGCAAGGATTAGAGCAAATTCATGAATAAGGGCTCCCAAAGCGATGAACAGCACTCTTTCGGGGCGCTGCATCATGCCCACTTTGCATTCCAGCCCGAGACCCTCTGCGCGCGCTCTTACGTAACTCGTCATCACAGAGCCGCCAATAGCTACGGAAACGGCTACGGCTGCCACAAGTGAAACATTGACACCGCCAATTTCCCAGGGTTCAGTGACAAAGTAGTAGGCCAGACCAAAGAAAATCATCACTTCAGAATATCGGTCCAGGGTTGAATCGTACAGTGCACCAAATTTGGTCACACGATTTGTTGCCCGGGCAACGCGTCCATCGATGACATCAAACACGCCGCCGATCAACATTAATAACCCTCCCCAGCGAAGGTCCCCACCTCCAAATAAGTAGGCGGAAAAAACACTGATGATTAATCCAATGGTCGTGAAGTGATTCGGATTAAGTCTGCGTTTAATAAAGAAATCAGTAATCGGGGTCAATATTTTTAAAAACGTAGATTTAGCCCGTTCCGGTAAAAAAATTATGTCTAACTTCAAAGTGCTCCTTAATAATATAGATTTATTTATTCCCTTCGATAATTATCACAAATTCTCCTTTGAGGGTAATTAATTCTTCGTCCATTAAAATTTCTTTTAGATTACCCCGGTAGAATTGCTCGAATTTTTTTGTCAATTCTCTTGCAATAACAATCCGCCGATCCCCAAGAAATTCTAAAAGATGTTTCAAGGTTTTCAAAAGTTTCTTTGGGGATTCATAAATAATTATTGTACGTTTCTCTTCAGCCAATTCCGTGAGCCTTGTCTTTCTGCCTTTTTTGGCCGGAAGAAAGCCTTCAAATACAAAACGATCCGTCGGCAGGCCTGAGCAGACTAAGGCTGCGACAAAGGCTGTCGGGCCGGGGATGGCTTCAACTGGAATGTCATCTTTTATTGCTTCCCGTACCATGTAAAATGCAGGATCAGAGATTCCGGGAGTTCCTGCATCAGAAATTATGGCTATCGAATCCCCCCGGTTGAGCTTTTTTATGAGCCCCGGTGTCTTCTTCTCTTTATTGAAATCAAAATAGCTTGTCGTTTGCGTGTTGATATTGTAATGTCTCAGCAGAATGGCGGCGTGCCGCGTGTCTTCGGCAGCTATCAAATCTACCCGGGACAAAACTTCAACAGCACGAAATGACATATCTTTCAAATTGCCAATTGGCGTACTGACGATATATAGTGTTCCTTTTTTACCGGGATCGTTCAGGTTTAGAGTTCTCCTTTTCCCTGTTTTTCTTCCACTGGTCTTATTTTGTGCAGATCTGCAGAACATTTATCGATTATTTCAATGGCTTTGTTTATAATTTGTTCCGTTGTATTCAAAGAGGGACGGAATCGGATGGAGCTTTCTCCGCACTTTAAAACCAACATGCCCAATTCCTGGGCCTTGGTCATAAATTTGTTTCGCAAACAATCGGTCGGCAAATCAAACGCGATGAATAAACCTTTGCCCCGAACATTGGAAATAAAATCTGAATATTTTTCCTGCAAATTCAACAGTTCGTTTTGAAAGTAGTTGCCAACTGTAGCAGCATTTTCGACAAGATTTTCTTCTTCGATAATTTCTAAATATTTCTGACTGCGCACCATATCGACTAAGTTGGCGCCCCAGGTCGAATTAATTCGACTGGATTCCTGAAAAACATTGTCTTCAACTTCATCAATTTTCTTGCCGGCCAGAATGCCGCACACCTGCGCTTTCTTTCCAAAAGCAAGAATGTCCGGCTCTACGTCGTGGTGTTGATATGCCCACATTTTCCCTGAAACACCAATTCCCGATTGAACTTCATCGAATATTAAAAGAATATCATTTTCATCGGATATTTTTCGGAGCTGCTTGAAAAATTCTGTTCTGAAGTGATTGTCTCCGCCTTCTCCCTGAATCGGCTCGATGATAATCGCGGCAATATCATCCGAATTTTCCTCAATTGATCGCTGAATTTGGTTGAGACTCATCTGCTCATGTTCTTCCACTTGTTTCAGATTTTCTCCTTCAAGCGGAAAGGTGATTTTCGGATTCAAGACCCGGGGCCAGTTGAATATTGGAAAATATTTTGTCTTTGCCGGATCTGCCGTGTTGGTTAATGATAGGGTATATCCACTTCGACCATGAAATGACTGTTGAAAATGAATGACTTTGCTCCCAAGTTCTTTTATGTGACCTTTTTTGTGATTTTTCCGTACTTTCCAGTCAAAGGCTGTTTTTAATGCGTTTTCTACAGCCAGAGCGCCGCCGCTTATCAAAAACAGGTGAGGCAGAGTTTCGGGAATTGAGACTCGGGAGAATGTGTCCACAAATTCGGCCATTTCCACCGTGTAAAAATCAGAATTGGATGGTTTATTCAATGCTGCAAAAGATATTTTTTCCTTGAATTCAGGCGTTAACATTTTAGGGTGATTGAGACCAACCGGCAGCGTCGCAAAAAATGTGAAAAAATCGATATATTTGCGCCCTGTTTTGGCATCCACTAAATAACTTCCCTGACTCTTTTGCAAATCAACAATAATATCGAATCCATCTACCAGCATGTGCTTAGATAAAATAGGGATAACTTCAGCGGGTTCAATTCTTTTCATCCATTCTGCTCCTTGATTTACTTTGAATAGGTTGTAAAAATTATATCGTTAAAATTATTAATGAGTTAAAATGATATTATAGTCACATCTCAGCAGCGTAAAGATTTATCCATATTCAGGCGGTAGATAAACCAATCCCAAAAAAATAAAACTAAATATTATAATAAAAATAAATCTAAAAGTCAAGATAAAACAGGTTTATCTTACAAAAGCTGTCGAAAGGAAAATAGGCATGAATTTAAAAAACTGCGGCAATTCGGCAAGGAAGTTGTTGCAATCCAAATCATGACCGGATGGTGTGCAGAAGGCAGGGAATTTTTGGGGAATAATTTAATTCCCCAATTTTTTCATTTAATGTCAAGAAGATTGAGATTCACCCTCAAGGCATGGAAAATACAGGCTATTTTCAATATTTATCAAATTGTTCTTTTAGTTTTTCCCAGGTCTCTGTCAGCCCTTCGGAAACGACTTTGGTATGCCCCAAAATTGGCATGAAATTGGTGTCGCCGCTCCAGCGGGGAACAATGTGAAAATGAAGGTGGTCTTTTACACCTGCGCCTGCAATTTCACCCAGGTTCATGCCAATATTGAACGCATGGGGCAGCATGGTTTGGGTTAGAGCCTGCTTGCACAATGCCAGCAATTCCATCAATTCCAAACACTCTTCGCTGGTGAGTTCGGAAATATCCGATGTGTGGCGGAAGGGGACAACCATCAGATGCCCGTTATTGTACGGATAAAAATTCATAATCACAAAACAGTGCTCTCCGCGGTACAGAATGAAATTTTCTTTATCTGTGTTTTCAGCAGGTTTTTCACAAAAAATACATCCCGGCGGTTTGGGTTGCTTGATATACTGAATCCGCCATGGCGCCCATAAAGTTTCCATAATTATTCCAGATATTGATGGTAAAGTTTAATTTGCATAATACGGACAAAGGGCAATCGGAATGTCCGCTCGCCCTTTGTCTGTTATCGTGTAATTCGTATTGGTCAATTATCAGGCGTTTTTCTCAGCCTCGGTCTGCTCGATGATTTTTTCGGCCACGTCTTTGGGGACTTCCTCATAATTCGATAATTTGCGCGTATGTGCGCCGCGCCCCTGGGTGAGTGACCGCAATGTTGTGGAATATTTGTACAACTCGGCCAAAGGGATTTTGGCATTGATGACCTGAAACGGGCCATTAGAATCCATACCAAGAATTTTACCGCGTCGGCTTGAAATGTCACCCATTACATCGCCCATAAAATCTTCCGGCACCTGGATTTCAACGTCATAAATAGGTTCCAGTAATACGGGTTTGGCTCCTTTGAATACTTTTTTGAAGCACATGGACCCTGCAATTTTAAAGGCCATATCAGAAGAATCCACCGAATGGTAACTGCCAAAGAATAAAGTCACTTTGACATCAACGACAGGATAACCGGCGATTACGCCGTCGGCCATGGCTTCTTTTACACCTTTTTCAACGGCCGGGATGAATTTACCCGGAATGACACCGCCAACAATAGCGTCAACGAACTCATACCCTTCGCCTTTGTTCGGCTCCAGTTTCAATGAAACGTCGCCGTACTGTCCGCGACCACCTGATTGTTTTTTGTGTTTGTACTGACTTTCACCTGCCGCGCGAATGGTCTCGCGATAGGGGATTTTCGGTTCGATCAGATTGACATCGACGCCGTATTTTTCTTTCAATCTTTTTACAACGATGTTCAAATGCAATTCGCCCTGACCGGAAATAATCACCTGCTTCAGTTCTGCATCAACATTTACTTTGAACGTTGGGTCCTCGTCCTGAATGCTGTTCAATCCGGATGAAATTTTATCTTCATCGCCTTTGGCTTTTGGCTCAACTGCAACACGAATGACTGGTTCCGGAAAGGCGATTTCTGGAAGGATAATGGGATTCGATTTGTCGCACAGTGTGTTGCCGGTGGATGTGTTTTTCAATTTCACGATAGCGCCGATATCGCCGGTGCCGATTTGGCCAATTTCTTTTCTGTTCTTACCATTCATCAGGTAAATCTGTCCAATTTTTTCTGCAGAATCTTTGGATGAATTCAACACCTCGGTGCCTGTTTTCAAAATACCGGAATACACTTTCACAAAGGATAATTCACCCACATGTGGTTCTGAAATTGTCTTGTAAACCAATGCGGAAAGCGGTGCGTCATTCTTTATTTCCCGGGTAATTTCATCGGAGGCGCCCGGTTTTACGCCGACAGCTTCAGGCATGTCAGCTGGCGAAGGAAACGTACTGACGACCAAATCCAGCAGCGGACGTGTCCCAATATTTTCTGTCGCGACGCCGCACATAATTGGAAATAAATTTCCTGATATGATGCTTTTTCTAAGGCCTTGCTTCAATTGTTCATCTGTCAATTCACCTTTATCACAAAAAATATCCAATAATTCTTCATCATTTTCTGAAACAGCTTCCATTAGTTCATTGCGCAATTCTTCTGCCCTGTCTGCAAATTCTGCAGGAATGGCTTCTTCTGTGAATTTTCCGGATTTATTCTTTTCAAATTTTAATAATTTCATCTTGATAATATCCACTATACTATCGAATTTTTCATTCCCTTCATTCACCGGAAATTGAAGCGCCGCAACGCTATTGCCAAATCGTTCTTTTGTCATGTCGTACACTTTGGCGAAATTGGCATGTTCCTTGTCCAGGCGATTGACAAAAAACATCCGCGGGATTTCGTTTTTCTCAGCAATTCTATACACGGATTCAGTGCCAACTTCGATTCCTGAAACACCATTAAGCAGGACAATCGCTGCATCGCTGACTCTCATCGCACCGATTACTTCACCTACAAAATCTGAATATCCCGGCGTATCCATTACATTGATTTTATGATTCTTCCAATCCATATGCAACATCGAGGTGCTGATAGATATTTTTCGTTCAATTTCATCATGATTGTAGTCGGAAATTGTTGAGCCATCGTCAACGGTCCCAATTCGGTTTGATTCCCCGGCTGTAAAGGCAATTGCCTCGGCCAGGGATGTTTTGCCAACATCTCCGTGAGATATAAGTCCCACATTCCTGATTTGTTCTACTGTGTATTCTTTCACAAAATCCTCCTTAAATTACGATAATCTTTATCTTTATCACTGCCAAGTCACATTGTAACGAAATTGTCGATTAAACGACTGTGTCTTCGGGGTGAATCATTTTGTGCGTAGTGGCAGACCAGTCAAACGATTAAATTATCATTTAAATCTAACCAAGCAGTTTTATTTATTTCAATAATATTAGCTTTGTTTCAATTTCCTTTTTAAAATCTGACCAATTTTATTTCGGGGTAATTTGTTATAGAATTTAATGACTTGTGGGCATTTATAGACCGGCATTTGATTTTTGCAATAGTCAATAATTTCTGAAGCAGTCAGTTTTTCATCCGGCCGCAGAACAAGGCATGCCTGCACGTCTTCTTTGTGGTCCGGATGAGGCATCGAAATGACGGCAGCTTCCTGAATTTGGGGATGCGTTACCAGGATTTCTTCGATCTCCTTGGTATAAATATGGAATCCGCTTTTGATAATCACGTCCGATTTTTTGCCGCCAATGTACAGATATCCCATTTCATCTTTTTTCCCCAGATCACCGGTGTATAACCACCCATTTTTCAATCGTTTTGAAAAAAGATCTGAATCGTTCCAGTAGCCTTTCAGCACATCCTGGCCTAAAATTGCAATCTCTCCAATTTCGTTGGGTTGAATCTCGTCGCCACGCTCGTTGTGAATTTGAATTTCAAGGCCGGCCAATGCGACACCCACCGAATCGTTTCGAATATCCAGGGACGGATGGTTGGAGGACACAATCCCACCGCTTTCTGTTAAACCATAGCAATTAAGAAGCGGCACCCCAAATCGGTCTTGAAATTCGGCGTGCAACTGCTCTGAAATGGATGTCCAGGATGACAAACAAAATTTTAATGAGTTCCCTTTGAAAGATTCCGGCTTTAATTTTATGAATGACTCATAAATTTCCGAATTAGCGACAACCACAGACGTTTTTGTAGCATCCGTTTCAGCGGCAATTACCGGAATGTCAAGTTTGCCGTGAAGCACAACTGAGCCGCCGATTGAAAGAGCGCTGTTCAGGATGATATTTTGACAGGACACTAAAAATAACGGTAAAATGGCTGCAAATACATCGTTGCGGGTAAACCGAAAAAAATCAATGGCCCGGTTTGCGTTCGCCGATAAATTGAGATAGCTCAGCTCCACTCCCACCGGCAGCTCAGTCATGCCTGAAGTATACTGAATCTGCGCCACGTCCTCTGCTGTTCGGCCCTGGTAGGAAAAATCGGCCGGAGCTTCTGCAATTAAGGTGATCAGGTTGTAATCAACATCCCCCGCCGATGTTCCCAGGCAAATCGTTAAAGGCTTTTCTTCAACAAATTCCAATGAGCGACTGATTGTGTCGGAGAATCCCGCCCAAAAAATGATAGCATGTGGCTTAAGATTTTTTAGCACATGAAAAATATCATCTTTTTCCAGCAAAAAATTAATAGGGGAGACGATAGCTCCAATTTTCAGCACAGCATAATAACTGAAAACAAAATGAGGCAAGTTCGGCAACATGAGCGCGATACGGTCGCCACTCTTTAATCCGATTTTCCTCAATCCATTAGCTAATTTGTTTGTAATGTTTTCAACTTGCCCAAAACTTATTTTGTGATCTTTAAAAATGATTGCATCTTTATTGGGAACTTCCTGTGCGACTTTTTGAAATTTCTCAATAATCATAACGACAATACAAATTCCTCCAATTTTCCGAATCATTAATAGTAAAAAAAAAAAATGTCAAAATCAAGTTTTTTTTAAAACATGCATTGGTTCCGATTTAAAACACTGAAGTTGTTATTGATTTCGGTGAGATAGTCCTTTCTGATTTATACAGCAGAATAAAGTGCTTGACTATTTAGGAAATAATGTTAAATTAAAAAGTTCGTTTCTATTCTATTATTTCCCACATAACAGCGCCAATTAAAACTCGCTGGTAAGCGAAAAATTGTGAAACTGGTTTTTCGTGCAGAATTTGTCACAGACGTAATTGAATTTTAAAAATATGAACGTAATGTCAGGAGGGCGAACTGGATGTATATTCTTGGTTTGCATATTTTGGATTTCAGTATTATTGTCTTCTATGTTATATTTATTCTATGGCTTGGAAAAAAAGCTTCAGACAAAACAAAAGATACGGGCGATTTTTACATTGCCGGTCGTAAATTGGGCAAATTCTACCAGTTTTTTCTGAATTTCGGCAATTCAACCAACGCGGATCAGGCCATGGCCGTTTCCCGGGAAATCTATCGTCAGGGTATTGGCGGTATGTGGATTCAGTATCTTGTTTTGTTTCTCACACCTTTCTACTGGTTTACAACGATGTTGTTCCGCCGGGCGAGAATGATTACCATTGGTGATTTATTTACAGAGCGATTTCGGAGTGAATTCCTTGGGGGCGCGTATGCTATATTTACGCTGATTATGGCATTTATCGGCGGTGGAGTCGGATATATGGTTGCCGGCAAAACCATGATGGCGCTCACCCCCAAGCCGGCTGCTGAGTATTCCATTGAAGAAGCTCGCAGTGTGGAAATGTTTGAGGAATATAAGCTGCTATCAGGTAAGAAAGAAATGGGCCTCACCGCGGATGAGGAGCTCCGCTACAAAGAGCTCGTGGAACGAAACAAAAAAGGGGAATTGCAGTCGTTCGTATCATATATTAATGTGGTGATTTTTTATTTATTATATGCTGTGATTGTAGGAATTTATACCGTGTTAGGAGGGTTTTTAGCTGCGGCGATTACAGATGCCATCCAGGGGGTGCTAATTATCACGTTTTCTTTCATACTCATTCCCATTGCGCTGAGTAAAATAGGAGGATTCTCAGGTCTGCATGCTGCGGTGCCTGATTATATGTTTCTCCTGTTCGGTTCAGCAACAATGAGCGAGTACGCCTGGTACACAATTTTTGCTATGGTATTGGCCAATCTTGTCTCCATTGTTGCCAGCGCGCCGATGATGGCAACTGCCGGCTCGGCGAAAAATGAAGATACTGCCCGGTTTGGGATGATTGGCGGCATGTTCTTCAAGCGATTTCTGATGATTTTCTGGGCACTGGCCGGTCTGCTGGCCATTGGTCTGTTTGCCGGTGAACTGCACGATCCTGATTTGATCTGGGGATTTATGACGTACAAGCTGCTGTTTCCCGGCGCCATCGGCTTGATGCTGGCAGGAATTTTAGCCGCAAATATGTCCACACTGGATGCCGCTTCGGTTACCAATGCCGCGCTATTCATCCGAAATATTTATCAACCCTTTCTGCCGGATAAATCGGAAAAGCATTATATCAATGTGGGGAGAATTGTCATTGCAGTGACCCTGCTGGGGGGTATTGGAACAGCGCTGTTTGTAGGCAATCTTCTCGATCTATTTAAATATTTCATTTCGTTCCCGGCAATCTTCGGGGCTCCCATCTGGCTGGCGTTTGTATGGCGTCGCCTGACCAAATGGGCGGTTATTATTCAGGTATTTGTCTGCTTCATTATTTATGCGATCATCCCCAATGTGTTTCAGACAATAGACTCTGTCAGACACAATGCAACCTTTTTACTGGAAACAAGGCCGAAAATTGTGACGATTAACACAGGCGCCCTGGCAGAAGATGTAGAAGAAGGACGAGCCACTGAAGTTGGAGAAGTGATCCAAAAGGAACATACTATTTTGCCCACAGGTGTATTTTTTGAAAAAGTCGCGTTGAAAAATCCTGAAGATCCCAGTCAGGGTAAAGAGGGCCTGGGACGTTTTAACGCTGAAATTTGGGTGCTGAGTTGGCTGGGAATTGACTTTACTAAATTTACAAAAGCACAACTTGTAATGACCCGATTCCTGTTCGATGCATTATTCCCGTTTGTGCTGTTATTTATTTTGAGCTATTTAACGCCTCAGGTTTCGAAAAACGATCTGGATCGGTTCTATGGAAAACTGCATACGTCGGTGAAGCCAACTCAGGAGGAGGAAGATGAGGCTCTTGAGGATGCCTACAAAAATCCGGAGCAATTCGAAAAATCCAAACTGTTCCCCGGCACGAATTGGGAAATCCTGAAACCCAGTTGGAAAGATGTGTATGGATTCGGCGGAAGCTGGCTGCTGGTTCTGCTGATGCTGTTACTGCTGTGGTTGATGGTGAACATAAAATAATTGATATTCTGAAATATTTTGATAAAAAAACCAGCCTCAAATTTTTTGTTGGGGGCTGGTTTTTTTTGTTTTTGCGGAGAAGGATCTCCACCCCGGAAATGGAGGCCATCTATTACTCAATTAATCATTTTCGGTGTAATCACCAGTCACCAAATCCAGCGTGAATTTATTGCCGCTTGGCAGCACCACAATCACCTGGTTCCCGCCGTTGAATTCAATGGAAGTGCTAAAACTGTATTCCACGCTCTTGTCTTTGATGACACCATCGCGGGAATACACGCCTTTGAATGAACACTCCAATTTTCCGCTCAGCGGAATATACGAAGCTGAATTTTTATTCAGAACAAGATCTGTGACCGCATAAGCGCTTTCTACTTGCACTGTGAGATCGTTTCGCAGGCCGTTGAAAGTATAGGATGAGTTATTGGAAGACGTGCCTGAAAAATGCAGGTTATCCGTCGTAATTCCGGAAATGTCCAGCGATGAACCTTTTTGAAGCTCAATTGACTGGCGGGCGCCTTCCACGTCATACGCGCCGCTGAGAGAACTGGCGTACACAATTCTGTCGGTCAGGTTGTCCACGTACATGGCCTGCTCACGGTCATCGGCCGTGTAAAACGCCAGGCTCAGAGAAAATGTAATCCAGTTGGTGGTAAAGGTTGTGTCGTAACCGGAAGGCTTCAGCAGACTGCCCGGCTGGCCTGTGGCGGCTGTCGCTGTTGCCATTTCCAGGTCCGCCATCATACCGCCATTATCATGACTCACCTCCGCCGCGATAATGGCCATTTTTTCGTTATCAGACAGTTCAATGATGGGATCGCCGGAATCGGTTGGATTTTTTTCGCAGCCATACATCATAAAAATTGCGCTCAACAGAATGATCGTCATTTTTTTCATCTTACTATCTCCTTTGTTGTTAAAATGTTTGTTGATTTATTTATGATTTATTTTATCGCCTTTTAATGAAAAAACTGCTCAGCCACTAAGCCTCAAAAACTCGAAGTTCAAAATAAAGAATACAAAATTCTGTTTTCATCTTTATTTTTATCAGTGTAGATCTGTGGGTATTTGTGTCCAAAACCAAATTGTCTAAAAAATTAACTTGAATTATTTATCGCTGAATAAATATACTGAAATAAAAATAAAAATGTGTTGCAAACATGTTGAGATAAAATTGAAAAATTTTGCATGTTGTATTGAATATTGCTTTTGATTCACTGAATCAACGCGGGAAAAAAAGAAGGTTTTAAAAGTAATTTCCGTGGATTTGATTTATATCACGTTAAAATAATATCACTATTTTTCAAGATTGGGAAAATTATCAAAATCAAAGTCTGTTTTGGGAATTTACTGACAGATGTGGCGCGCTTGTAAAAGAGTTGTTGAGAAAATGTTGCGGTCATCTTAAAAAAGTGTTAACGCTATATTTTTGCTATGAATTGTCGAATTAAATTTATACATTCTTCACAGAATCCTTTTTTGGAGGAAATCCTTCATGAAACAAATTTTACTCATAGAAGACGAAACCGGCATCGCCCAGACCATTAGCGTGCAGTTGCAGATGTTTGGCTTTTCCGTGCACACAGCTTCGGACGCCGCAACGGCACTTCGGTTCGAAAACTTGAGAGATGTAGACGCCATCATTCTCGACTGGATGCTGCCGGACGAGAACGGCCCGGACATTATCCCAAAATTGAGAAAAGTAACCGACGCGCCCATTTTGATGCTCACTGCCCGCTCGGAAATCATCGATAAATTGGTGGGCTTCGAAGCCGGGGCGGATGATTATCTCACCAAGCCGTTTGAAATGATGGAGCTCATCGCGCGCATCAAAGCGCTTATTCGGCGCAGCGGCGGAAAAGGCGAGGGTGAAGAAAAAACGCAAATCGTTTACGATGAAATTATGATGGATCTGGATACGCGCCAGGTTCAGGTGGATGGCGAGCCCATCGATTTGACGCCGACCGAGTTCAGGATTCTCGAAATCCTCATTAAAAAACCGGGCGTTGTGTTCAGCCGGAACACGCTCATCGAAATGGTCATGGGCTATGAATATGAAGGCTACGGCCGAACCCTCGACTCCCACATTGCGCGGCTGCGCAGCAAAATAGAAATCGACGCCAAAGCGCCGGAGTACATTAAAACAGTCTTCGGAATCGGATACAAATTCGGAAAATAATTATGATATTCAAATCGTTCTATCCCAAAATTATTGCCATTTTAGCGACGGTTTCACTCGTTCTCTTTGCCATTCTCGCGTTGATTAACACCGTGCTTTTCCGGGATGAATTTTTGAGATTGCTGAGCCGATTGGAAGAACCGCGCGTCAACAAGCTGTTCGCTGACCTGGACAGAAATTATCCGCCAGATTCACCGCCGGAAAAAATCATGGCGAAACTCGATTCCATGTTCTTTGAATTCAACGTGGAATTATTTGATAAGGAGGAAAAATGGATCACCGGGGTATATCCCAATTTTCCGAATCTCGTTGTGGCCGAACATTCGAAGGTGCTGCATGAACCGTTTCAATTCACCGGCTTCACTCGAATTTATTACAATCACAATCCGGAATCATTTTATCACGCAGCAAAAATTCGATTGAACTTCATCAATACGCCCATTTTCGACAAAATCTTTTTCAATTTTCTCATGTCCGGCGTTATCGTGATTCTGGTTTCGGCCGTACTGGGCTATCGGCTCGTTTCTTACCTGATAAAGCGCCTGGACAGGTTGAAGACAGGTGTCAGCAAATTGGCAAAGGGGGATTTCGATGTGCGGTTAGAGGATACCGGCGATGATGAAATTGCTTTCCTGGCCAAAAGCTTCAACCACATGTCCCGGCAATTGCAGAAAACCATCGAGAGTCTGGAGGAGAGCAACGCGGCGCGGCAGCGATTGCTGGCTCATGCGTCGCACGAAATAAAATCACCTCTCACGTCCATCAAAGGCTTCATTGATATTGTGGAATTCATGAATATACTTTCAAAGGACCAGCAGCAGAGCTTGTTGCCTGTGGTGAAAAAAGATCTCAATCGCGTGGTTAAAATCACCAATGACATGCTGCAACTCACCAAAATCCGGGATCCCCAATATCATCTCACACTGAAGAAGATCAATCTTAAGGAATTCCTGTTAGAAGAGCATAGCTTTTTCGAGCACAAAGCGTTGGCCATTGGCGCGCTGGCAATTTACAACACCACAGTTGAGCGAGAAATTGAGTTGAATACGGATTCCGAGCGACTCTCTCAAATTCTCGATAATCTGTGGAATAACGCCCTGAAGTACGGCGATCTGTCCCAACCGATTCGAACGGAATTGTCTTCGGAAGGCGATTTCTTCGGAATAAAAGTGGCGAATAATTTAATGCACAAAATCGAAATTCCGGTCGAACAGCTCTTTGAACCGTTTTATCGCGGCGCCGGCACCAGCGACAAGGTGAGCGGCTCCGGCCTGGGATTGGCCATTGTTAAAGAATTGATGGAAAAATTGAATGGCAAAATCGCAACAAAGCTGACGACCAATCGGATCGAAATTTCGCTGCTTTTCAAAATGGTGTGATTTGCAAGGATTTGTATTTCAAATAAAACGTGGATGATCCGCTAAAAAGATGGCGGACGTTCCGCGCTGTCTTGTCAAGAAAAAATCGAGCATCGAAAATCCGACATCGACTATCAACAATCTAACACGAGCATCGAAAATCCAATATCGAACATCCAACATCGAGTATCGACTATCGAAAAACGAATATCGAACATCCAAAACGCGAACCTACAACTCGGCACCGCAGTGTTTGCAGAACTTCGCATCACCATCATGCCCCTCGCCGCCGCACTCGGGACAGGCCTGGGTGGTTACTTTCTTTTCTTTAACTTTGGCAATTTCCACCGTGACAATCCCGGTGGGCACGGCGATGATGCTGTAACCGAGTATCATAATAATTGCAGCCAGCGCCTGACCTGCGCCTGTTTTGGGCGAAATATCGCCGTATCCAACGGTGGTCAGCGTGACCACAGCCCAGTAAATGCTCCTCGGAATGCTGGTGAAGCCATGTTCCTCGCCTTCAATGATGTACATGAGAGAGCCTAAAATGATCACCAGCGTTAATACGGCAAAAAGGAAAACCGTGATCTTCCGGCGACTGGCACGCAAGCCCTGCATCAGTACGCGCGCCTCGCTGAGGTATTGCACCAATTTCAGCACTCGAAAAATTCGTAAAACGCGAAGCACCCGAATGACAACGAGATATTGGCTGCCCGGGTAGAAAATGCTCAGGTATGTTGGAAGAATGGCCAGCAGATCGACAATGCCAAAAAAGCTTCGCGCATAATACAGCGGTTTACCAACGCTGATTAACCGCAAAAAATATTCGATGGTGAAAAGAATGGTGAAAAACCACTCCATGGTAAAAAGTAATTGTCCGTGTCTTTGCTTTATGCTGCTCACGCTGTCCAGCATGACAACGATAACGCTGGCGACAATGCTCAAAATTAAAATGACATCGAACCATTTGCCGGCCGGCGTATCTGCTTCGAAAATAATAACCTGAAGCGTGTTGCGCCAACCTTTGCGCGGACGTTTTTTTCTGTTTTCTTTCATTGGATTTGGGGTTTAAAATTCAATCAAAATAGGCTGGTCGATTTGAATCCTTCAAATGCGCTTGAATTTCCTCGAGATGCCGGTCGTTGGTCCGACTCCACGAAAGCGGCGGCATATTACTAAATTCGAAAAAATCGACGCCCATGGTTTCGTTACTGGTCTGCGCCTCACCGCCGATAAGCTTGCAAAAGAATACAATTTTGTATGCATGATAGAATTCCATTGGCCGGCCATCGCGATTTGCGTCGAATACACCGATGACTTTCGTTGGCTCGACATGGAATCCGCTTTCCTCTCTTACCTCGCGGGCCACCATGTCCGAAGGTGCGTCGCCCACATCTGCCCAGCCGCCTGGCATGCACCAATGCTCATCCGAGCGCTCCTGAACCAGCAGGATTTTGTTGTTGCGAATGACTGCACCGCGCACATCGATCTTGGGAGTGGCATAGCCCGGCTGCAAGCGGAAATTGTCGATGATTTTATCCTTCGGCAACTCCGCGTGATTTTGGATGATCTCCGCAGCAATCTCGCGCAGTCGGTGATAGCGAATGGCGTCGTAATCATCGCGACTGAACGTGAGCCCTGTCTGGCTCAGCGCCTGAATTTCCCGAGCCCAGGCTAACCACTGCGGCATGGTGGAATCCGGGAACGGTTTTTCTTCTTCATTGATTTGCATGTTGTATTTTCCCTCTATGGGTAATTCATTTTTTTTAGCCACAGAGACCGGAGAGCACTGAGAAAAGCTAAAAGTATTTCTGCTTTTATTTTTCCTCTGTGATCTCTGCGGCTCTGTGGCGCGTTCAGGGTAGCACTCGTCCATCATCCCTGTCGTCGCGTTCCATGGTGCGCAATCGTTTGAACATGTATTTAATATCTTTAAATCCGCCAAGCGTGAACCAAACTACTACAACGATGGCAGCCACGAAAAATATGGTTAAATAAACATACCAGAATTTCATCCACGCCAAGTCGGACGGTTTGAGAATCAGGTTCAAAATGGTGCCAATGACAAACACGGTGAACCAACCGAATATCCAGGTATACGTTGCAATATAAATAATTTTATCCCAAAATGAAAACTCCTTTCCAATACCAAGCAGTTTCAGGCCGCGTTGCTCTTTGTATGTTTCGTGCGCATGGTCAGCTTTTATTCGGTATCGTCCGCGCTTTAAAAGTTTATCCAAGTTGATCGGTTCCTTTCGGCTCAGCAAAGAAACGATAACGTAACTGAGCACCGCAGAGGACATGGCGATGAACGTCATTACCTGGCCGTTAATCGGGAAATTTTTTATGACCAGTTGAAGAACAATACCGGAGATTGAAACGGTAGCGCCCACAATCATGGCGGTATACGCTGCTGTTGTGGTGCCCCTTTTCCAGTAAAGCCCGCCAATGATGACCGCTCCTGACCCACCGGCAAAAATGGCCGCGGTAATGGCGAAGAACATTATGATATAATCGGTTTGTTTGAACAGCAGACTGAACAGAAAAATGAAAATCGCCACACCAACAATAGCGGCTCGCAATAAATTAATATGGGCTTTGGCTGAAAGTGGTTTTTTTCGCAATGGCATAACAACATCCTGGATGAAAATGGAGGCCCACGAGTGCAGGTAGGTATCGTGCGTGCTGATGAACGCTCCCACCATGACAGCCACGAACGCGCCCATTAATCCCACCGGCAGAAATTTCTTGAGCACCAACGGAACCCGAAGCTGGTTTTGAATTTCCGGATTGTCCACGGTCTTCAAAACGTTGTTGACGAAAGTGGCCTCCGTAAAAAAATCAGCGTGATGCAGCACTGTGTAAGCGATCACCGGAATCAGCAGCATAAAAATAACCTGGGGCATGTTCCGCCAGTTGGACAGCACTGCGCCCATTTTAAACTCGTGCGCGCTTTTCGCGGATGAATTGTAGCCCTGCGTGCCCTGCCAAGAAAGCGTGTTGTAAAAAACAATGGAAACGCCGATGAGAAAAAACCACAGGTTGAAATCAACAGCCTGGCTGGTTTTGAACGGATTGATGAGCGACGCGTTTTCCGGGGCAGTGGACAGCGCTTCGTAAATTTGTGTGAAATTGAATTTAGTGAAAAAGAAAATCACAATGATGATGAAAATGATGTTGACGAACGTGCCCTGAATGAAGTCGGCGACCATCACTGCGATTTGCCCGCCGGCAAAGACGAAGAACACCGAAATGCCGATGAGCACAATCATGCTGAACGCATACGTGGAAATGTCCAGTCCCAGGAATTGGAACGACGCCGGCAGTCCGCAGAAGTAAATGAAGAAGCGAGCGCCGACAGAAGGGAAAATTCCGAAGTTAATCAGCCCGGAAAAGAAAGCGAGCATGCCGGCAAATATTCTGAAATTTTTGCTGTAGCGCTGTTCGAAAAACTGCTGCATGGTGAGCGCGCGGGTCTCGCGGAAGCGATAACGCACCCAGCCGCTGGCAGTGACGATCAGAACAAAAATACCCATGGTCATATTCCACCAGGCCATGGGAAAGCCGGCATTGTAATTCATCTGAAAATTGGCGATGACGGTGATGGCCCCCAGCGCCGCGATTCCCTCGGCCACGCTGACGAGGTACCGACCGGCTGTTCTCCCTGCTGATAAAAAGTCTGCCACGCTGCGCATCAGTTTCCGACTGATGAGGACGCCGCTCAGCATAAAAGCAAACAGCGCAAGGACGATGGCCCAGTCGATCCAGGTTAGGTTCAAAGTATTCTCCTGAAATCATGAAATCTTTAGAAATCAAGTAAAAAGAATTATTTGATGCAGTGGTTATATGGAATATTGGAAGAATGGAATGGTGAAACAGCAATTTTCCAACATTCCAGAATTCCATCCTTCCATAATTTTGAATTTTTAGTACTATTTCGGAAAAATGCAATATTCAATTTTGACTACTGTTGCCACACCCTGCCATCCTGATCAATGTGCCAGGTTTCATCATTGGTTTTATTCTTTATTCGCGCTTCAAATAAATTTTGGGTGATTTCGATTTTCGGGGGCCAGGTCCAATCCTGCAAATTCGGATTGGTCAGTCGGATGTCGATCAGCGCTGTGGTGAATTTGCCGTGCTTCATGAAATAATTTTTCTGGCCGTAATAAATTTGCCGCAGCGCCCATTTTATGTCTTCTCGCTCATCCCACGTAAATTCATCCTTTTCTGTGCCGGCAATGTTTTCGGAAAACCGGACAAATCCCCACATTTCCGGGTAATGCATGTTTATCAATCCCTGGGGCGACCAGACCCAGTTGTCCTCCGGATAGGATTTGCCTGTTTCCGGATTGATGAGCTTGCGGTACTTGCCGTCCTTTGTTTCAATTTGCCACTCGACGCGGGAAAAATTAACGCGCCACACATCGCCGGAAAGGGGAGGGGCCTGTTTATGCGCACATTCGACGAGAACGCTCCAGGGCATGGCCACTTCCAGGGTCCAAAATTTGTCCTCATGCCGGGGATCATTTATGGTGCCATCGACCCATACAGCGGTTTGCAGACCCTGAATGTCCCACGAGTCAACAGCAGAGCCGCCATCGCGATACGGCTTGGTCAGAAACAAGTCCCACTCGGTGCTGAACGCGTTCATTTCAAATTCATAGTATTCGTGTGTGTCCCCATCCGGATCGATGAAAATTTCAAAATCATTGTCATAGAAAATGACGGCATCGCGTTTCGTCAACGTTGCCCAGATGTGAGGTTCTTCCAGTTCCGCGGCAAAATAGAAAAAGTTATCATCCCACAGCATCTTGGCCCGGGTTCGGAAACGCGGCTTCGGTTTGAGCGAGCCTTCGATGTCCACGAAATCGTCCGTCCACGCGGCTTCGGCCCAGATGGCTTCGTCAATTTTCCCATCGATAATAATGGGCGATTGGCTGCGATAGCAGATGTAATGCCTGGGCCCAAATTTTATTTTCGGGACCGGATATTTATTCCCGGATTGGGCGAAGCTACCGTTCGTAGAAAGGAAAATGAAAAGAACAGCGTAAAAAGATAAAACTCGTTTCATAATTCTCCCCTGTAATCATCCAGCAAGTGAAAATATATTTTGATAAACCACGAAGCTCGCGGAGTTCACGAAGAAAAAGATGTTGAAAAAATATTCTTTTCCTTCTCAGTAGTGTAATTCACTTTTTTAAATATCGCTACCGAACATTTTTAAATTATGTTCGGTAGAGCTGTCATTCCCGTACCACAGGCATTCCCTTCGGTCACATGCCTGCAAAGTTGCATTATATTTTTAGATGAAAGCAGACTTTGCTTTTAGCGGAATCTCATCGAGATATAGAATGAGATTCCTGTCCTCCAAAAAGATGGCGGATCTACGACAAAAAACGCGCGCGCGACCGAATGAAGTCCAGCGGAAATGACGGACAAAGGGTATTCTGACTATATAGCACTTTTCAGTACTGACAATTCACAATTCTCAATTGATTTTGTTTCGATAAACCGGATGCGCCTCGGTGTTGAAAATCACACCATCGAAATCCAGTGTTTCTTCCGGCGCGAACAACAGGTGCAAATATTTCAGTGTTTCAGCCAGGAAAAAACTTTCCATGCTGTCGTCTTTTTCTTTGGTGATAACGCTCTTCAGCGCGGCAAATCCGGAGTCTGTACGGCAGAATTTGATGATGCTGTTCAGGTACGTTTCACCCATGTGCAAATATTTTTCATCCTTTGTGAAATGGTACAAATAATAAGCGGACTCTATGTTTTCAGGGCGAAGCACGTAATAGGGAGCCGTGACCTGCATGGCGCTGTAATCGATCTGCTCCGGCTCGATGTCGTGAAGCGCCCACATTTTGTAGCACGATTCCTGGAGCCGGGCCGCTCGCTCCACATCGCCACCCAGGGCTAACACGGCAGGGAAAAACGCATCCAGCGCGCCGAACCGGGCCGCAACTCGCTCCCCGCTGTCCATATCGACGTGACCGTACCACAGCCCGGTTTCCGTTTCATCGGCCAGGTATGTGTTGATGGCAGCGACGCTCGTTTCCCACATATTTTTGAATTCGTCATCTTCAAACAAAATCGCTGCTTTGAGCAGGTACTCGTAAAACGAATCGATCATGCCGCTCAAATGGCAGGTTTTGTTGATCCATTGCCCGGTCTCGACATTGATTGTTGTGCCCACCAAATCTATTTCGGAGCGGCGCGAAAACAATTCCACGATGGCGCGCTTTGCTTTGTCGAAATAAACCGGATTGCCGGTCATCCGGGACAGCGTCCCGAATTCGATGATGAGCGTGCCAATCTCAGCCGGATTGTTGATGGAGCCGCCGCTGACGCCGGTTTTCAAATTGACGTTCACGTATGGCATGCCGGTGGGTGAATCGAAAACAGGGAGGAGGCGATTGCCCAGATCGGTCGCCAGATCGAGGAAACGCTGGTCGCCATCCAGTTGATATGCGGAGAGGAGTCCACCCAGCAGTCGAATGGTGATCTCAAAATTCTGAACTGAAATGTCCAGGTCGAAGGTCAGGTTATTGAGGATCAGGTCTTTGGCTTCCCGGGCCTGTTCATCCAGCCCCATCAAAATCATGGTGTCGAACGCATCCACCGGGGTCATGTACAGCGAAACGCCGTACCAGTCGCGGTAGGATTTGCTCAACGGTTTCAGGGCGTCGTGGCCCCAGGCGTATTGTTTGTAGCTGTTCCACGCATGGAGAAATTCAGCGCGGACCTGCTCGGCCAATTCCGGCTTTCTTTGGGAAATGGTTTTTGTATCTTTTTTTGAATTGCAACCGAACGTGAAAATTAACACAGGTAAAAGCAAAACAAACTTTATAATTTTCATTTCAAAGCTCCAACAAAAATTCTCTTTTGAAAATATTGAATTACCACAGGTCACATAGTCCACAAATAAAAAATCAAAAGCAAATTTCATTTTGATCAACCTGGATCGTTCTGGAGTTTTCTCCAGAACGCAATTTAAATTCAGACATTTGTCTGATCTGTAAAATGGACCGACTCATCTGATCGCTGACTGCAAAATTTATTAAAGCCTTTTCTTTGTGCCCTCTGCGCGCTTTTTGGTTCCATAGTTTTTTACAAAAAATTTTATTCAACCGAATCCTTCCCACTGGTCAGCCAATTCAGCGAAAATTTTTCGAATACGATTGTTTCGTACGGATGCTCGCTTCCGGCTTCGTACAAACAAGCAATGTCCAGGTTCGGGAGCACCGCCAGGCCGGAATAGGCCGAAGGCCCTTCGTGCAAAGTGCGGGCAACCGGCCAGGTCTTGCCTTCGTCGTAGCTGAGGCGAACCGTCATTTTTACGCGGCTCTCCTCGCTTGCAGGATTGGAAAATAGCAATCGGTTTTTCCCATCCTCTGATTCCAGCGTGTAGCGAATGAAACTTGCCTGGCAAATCGGCTCGATGAGTGTGGAATCGTAATACACCTCGGACCAGCTTTCGCCGCCGTCTTCGCTGGTGGATATGGCGCGGTATTGGAATTCCCGGCGATTATAATTGCGCATGTTCAGCATCAGTCTGCCATCGGCCAATTCCACAGCCTGACATTCGTTGACCTGGTCGACCGGCGTGCTGCCGCCCAAATGCCAGGTTTGTCCCGCATCATCGGAATAAATGATGTGCGAAAAATATTTCTCTGTTTCCGCTTCGATGTGATCGCACGGAATGACCAGTCTGCCGGCGCGCTCGCCTCGCTGCAATTGAATGCCGGTGCAGGGCCCGGTGGCGTACCACGTCCAGTTTTCCTGCTTGACGTCTTGGGTAATTTCGGTTGGCGTTGTCCAGGTCAATCCATCATCGCTTGAGGATGAAATGAAAATTCGCCGCGTATCCTCACTTTCCTGCTTAATGATTTGCGGCTCGTGGTCAGTGCCGAGATTCCGGGTCATCAGCAGAAAAATTGTCCCTGATTTTTGATCAACCACAGGACAGGGATTGCCGCACACATTAACGCCATCGTCCCAGATCACCTGCTGGTCGCTCCAGGTTGCTCCATTGTCCGCGGATCGCTTCACCAGCATGTCGATGTTGCCTGTGTCGCCCTGGCTTCCTTTTCTGCCTTCACAAAAAGCCAATAACGTCCCCGCTTTCGTCACAAGCAGCACCGGGATTCGGTATGTGTGATATCCGTCCTGTCCGCTCACGAATAAATTGACTCTTGTTGTTTGTTGTGGTTTTCCGCAGAATAGAAAGATGGAAATAAGGGAGAGAAGGAAAATCAATTTAATGAAGTATTTTTGCATGTTTTGGTTATTCCTTTGTGGTTTGATGGAATAGTGTTGTAAAAAAGAATCACGCAAAGACGCAAAGAAAAACTAAAATTTTCTTATCATAGTTCAGATTTTATTAAATCTCTGAGATACGCCCGGAGCGGCTCGGCAAATTCTTCGCGCTTCAAGCCGAATTCGATTTGCGTTTTGAGATAATCAAATTTATTCCCAATATCGTACCGCTTGCCGTGAATGGTGTGCGAGTAGATCGATTCTTTTTTCAGCAGCATTCGCATGGCGTCGGTCAATTGAATTTCATTATTTTTGTCGATGGGCGTTTGTTCGAGAATGTCAAAAATTCCCGGGGTGAGAATGTAACGCCCGGCAATGGCCAGGTTGGAGGGGCTCTGCTCGGCCGAAGGCTTTTCGACAAGTTGTGAAAGCTTCAAAATCCCGGGACTTACTTCATCACCCCCAACAATGCCGTAACTTGACACTTTTTCGCGGGGTACTGTTTCCACGGCCAGAACGCTGCTTTTGAATTGTTGAAAAATATCCATCAATTGCCGCGTTACAGGCATTGGCGAATCGAGAATGGTATCGCCCAATAACACGGCGAACGGTTCGTCGCCCACGTGACTCCTGGCGTACCGAATGGCGTCGCCCAAACCGTTCTGCTCTTTCTGCCGAATGAAATGAATATCAGCCATGTCCGCTAATCGAATCATTTCATCGTAGGCAGGATCGTTTTTTTCGCGGAGTCGCTGTTCCAGCTCAAAATTGCGATCGAAATGATCGCCAATGGCGCGTTTGCCCTTGCCTGTGATGATGAGAATGTCTTCAATGCCTGAATCGACCACCTCTTGCACGACCAATTGAATGGTTGGCGTATCGATAATGGGCAACATTTCTTTGGGCTGGGCTTTTGTCGCCGGAAGAAAACGGGTGCCAAATCCTGCTGCCGGAATCACTGCTTTCTTTATTTGCAAAGAATTTCTCCTTAAAAAATTGATTTTTTTAAATCCTCAAACTATTATTTAGAATTGCGATCAGCTCTCAGCATTCAGCTATCAGCTTCCTGAGTAAAAAAGGAATCATCATTTGACCATTCTTCTTTCAATGAACCTAATACTACTTGGCCAGATTATCCATTTGTTGTCATTCCTGCGTGCTTTTTGCAGGAATCTCAATCAATATCGTGAGGAGATTCCCTAAAAGCAAAGTCTGCATTCATTTAAAAATATAATGAAACTTGGCAGGCATGTGACCGAAGGGAATGCCTGTGGTACGGGAATGACATTGATATGGAAGAATTACTCAGTATTTCGAGACAATTGTTAATTAGACAAAATCGTACTAAGTTACGTTTTGTAACTCAATTCTTTTCCTTCGTGCTCTTTGTGGTTGAATAAGTTTTATCTAAACCAGCTTAGGAATAATCACTTCCGCATCAATTTTTTTCATCGCTAATCTTAATTCTTCCAAGATGGCTTCCGATTTGTACGTGCCAATAATCGAACCGCCGGAGCCGGCGAATTTGGCCGAAACGCCGCACGCCCGGGCCGTCCCCACCAGTTCCTTGTTCCGACCGCTGATGTTCATGATTTTACTGCGGAGATCAAAATTTTCATTGATCAATTGGTGCAGCGATTGGGAGTCGCCGCGTTGCAATGCTTCTTTGCCCTGTTCCGTGATGGCTGCAATTCGATTCAGCGTTTTGATGACATGCCTGTCCCCGCGGTCGTATTTCACGCGAATGTCGTTCAAAACACGGCCGGAGACTTTGCTCAGCTTCGTGCTGTACGCAATGTACACCGGCGGCAATAACCCGATGGACAATGGCTCATAAATGCCGTAACCGTTTTTGTCCAAAAATTCTTTATCGAAATCCATGAAAACGCAGCCTTCGTAAGTTTGAATCACCCGATCCTGCAACCCGGCGTTGATGCCTAATTCTTTCAGCTCTGCGTTGAGAATGAGCGTCGGCAAAATGTGGCGGGGAATGGCTACATCGTAAAATTGCAAGAGCGCCCGCATACACGCAGTGACGATGGCGCTGGACCCTGCCAATCCGATTTGCCGGGGAATGGTGGACGCGTATTCGATGGTGAAATTTTTTCGCTCCAATTTAATTCCATTTGAATTGCAGTATTCGTGAAATTTTTTGATAGCTGCTTTGATGAGCCGCTCGCCCCCGTAATAGCCGTGAAGCGCGATTTTTTCGGAGAGATCATCTAAACTTTCGAACTCATTTAAGTCCTGTTGTTGCGGAGTGATTTTCAGTATTTTCGATTCAGTAAGTTTAACCCTGGCGGAAAAATTCTTAACAATGATGGAAGTCGTCTTTCCGTTATATCCGTCCGAAGGATTGCCCAAAAGCCCGGCGCGTGCGTATGCGAAGGTTTCGATGGTCATGCGCGTGTTCCGTGTTCCTTAGATTCGAGGTGGTTTATAAATTAAATTCTACCATAAAATTGTATTTTGAATTAATTTTGACGTTTTGATGGCAAGCCTATAATTAAAAATAAATTTGGTAATAATGCAAACAAAAAATGAAATATTTTAAAATTCTTGTGGTTGCTGCTGAGAAATAATAAAAATAACTTCAAGCCCTGGAGACTTTGTGGCAAAATAAAAAAAGCCATCAACACCGGGATTTAACCCTGTATTGATGGCTGTAATTTCACACATTAAAAACCTATTTCAAACCTTTTCGTTTGAGCAGCGGTTCGATGCTCGGCTCAGCGCCGCGGAACCGTTTATACAATACCATGGGATCTTCGGTGCCGCCGGCAGCTAAAATATGGGTGCGGAATTTTGTCGCCGTTTCCTTGTCGAACAGGCTGGTTTCTTTGAATGCCTGAAATGCGTCCGCGTCCAGCACTTCGGACCAGATGTAGCTATAATAACCGGCAGAGTACCCACCAGAAAAAATGTGACGGAAATACGGGCTGCGGTATCTCACCACGATTTCCGGAATCAATCCAATTTTTTTCATGGATTTGTTCTCAAACTGAATGGCGTCTTTTTCTTCCGGGGTCTCCAGGGTGTGCCAGTCCATGTCCAGAAAAGAAGCTGCCAGATATTCCACTGTGGCAAATCCCTGGTTGAAATGACGCGCCTTTTTGATTTTTTCGATGAGTTCATCCGGAATTGGCTCGTCGGTTTCAAAATGTTTGTAGTACAATTTCATCACCTCCGGTTCCGAAGCCCAGTTCTCCATAATTTGCGAGGGCAATTCCACAAAATCGCGGGGAACGGCTGTGCCGGACAATCTTTCATAAGAGCAGTTGGACAATAATCCATGCAGCGCATGGCCAAATTCGTGGAACATAGTGGACACTTCTTCAAATGTGAGCAGCGATGGTTTATCGCCGGTGGGTTTGGAGAAATTGCCCACATTGCAGATCACCGGGGTAATCATTTGTCCATCTTTCCGGGATTGTTTCCGGTAGGAGCTCATCCAGGCGCCACCGCGTTTGCTTTCCCGCGGAAAATAATCGACGTACAAAATACCAATGTGAGTGCCATCGGCTTCTTTCACTTCAAATACGTTAACGTCTTCATGGTACACCGGTATGTCATTGCGTTCATCGAGCGTAATTCCGAAAAGCTTATTGGCCACATCGAAAACACCCTGACGCACATTTTCCAGCTTGAAGTAGGGACGCAGCACTTCATCGTCCAGCTCGTATTTTGCTTTCTTCAGCTTTTCTGCGTAATACCACCAGTCCCAGGGCTGCAATTTGAAATTTTCCCCTCCATCAAAAATCATGGATTGCAGCTCATACGCTTCCTTTTTTGCCATGGTGAGGGCAGGCTCCCAAAGTTTATAGAGCAAATCGTAAACATTGGCCGGCGCTTTTGCCATATTTTCTTCAAGCACGAAATGAGCGTGTGTTTTGTAATCCAGCAATTTTGCCCGTTCCACACGAAGGGCGGCAATTCTTGAAAGAATTTTTTTGTTGTCGTATTTGTTATCATTATCGCCTCGATTGATGTAGGCTTTGAAAATCTTTTCCCTGAGATCGCGTTTTTCTGAATATTGCAGGAAGGGGATCATGCTGGGTTTGTGCAGCGTGAACACCCACTTGCCTTCATGGTCGCGCTGTTTGGCAGCTTCAGCCGCGCCAATAACGGCTGCTTCAGGCAATCCTGCGAGATCAGCTTCATTTTCAATCACAAGCTCAAATGCGTTGTCTTCGGCTAAAACATTGTTACCAAAATTCACGGTGAGTGTTGCAAGTTCTTCGTTTATTTTGCGTAGCGCTGCTTTTTTCTCATCATCCAGATTTGCGCCACCTCGCACAAAATCCTTGAAATATTTTTCCAGCAGGGTTTCCTGTTCATTGGTGAGTTCCAGTTCATCTTTTTTCTCGAACACAGCTTTCACCCGCTGAAATAAAGTATCATTCAATAAAATATCATCTCCGTGTTTCGAAAGAAGCGGAGCCATTCTTTGCTGTATGTTCTGGAGAGAGTCGTTCGTGTTCGCTGAAGTCATGTTGAAGAATACATTGGTTGCATTAGTGAGCAACTCTCCGGAATGTTCCATGGCTTCGATGGTATTTTCGAAGGTGGGTTCTTCATGATTATTGGCAATGGATCGTATTTCTTCGATGTGTTGCTTCATTCCCTGTACAATGGCAGGCTCAAAATGCTCGTCTTTAATTTTGTTGAAAGGTGGCGTTTTGAACGGTGTTTTCCATTCCGTAAAAAATGGATTGCCGCTGTCCTGTGCACAGAATGAAAATAACAGACTGACAATAACGGTAAGCAATAGTACTTTTTTCATGCGAATTGTTCCTCTGTTTAGTTAGTGGATTGGAATTATTTGCCATAAAAATAAGAATTTATTTGAATAAATTCAAGGATTTTTTGGAAGGAAAGGAAAATTTTTATAATCCTGATGAAGAACCAAGTTGCTCAACAATAATTGAAGATATTTTGATGTAAGATAAAGAAATCATGAATAAGGTGATTCATAAAAAAAAGATCATGTACGAAAAAATGATCGTACATGATCTTCGTGATGTTGTCGAATCGTTTATCAAACTGTCGCGCGCTTCAACGCGTTTTTCAGTTTTTTCATTTGATTCCGAACCGCTTTCAATTCTTTATTGTCATGTGCTTCCAGGGCGGCGTCTCGTTTCTTTTTCAATTGCCGTATTTGAGATTTGATTTTTGATTTATTAACACCAACCACTTCATGGTGGATGTGCATGTCGATATCCAGCGCTTTGCATACTGCTTCCAGCAAGTGCTCCTTGTTCAATTGAGTGTACCCCTGAACTGCTTCGTGTTCGGTTCCCGCAGCAATTTCACGAAGTTGAGCGACTGTCTTCTTCTTTAATTCTTCATAAGTGTGAGACATTGTCATCCTCCTCGACTAAGGTTCTCATTTTTTATGATTCGATACGATTAATTATATTTGTTCAAACGCGAATTATGCCAATTGCGCAAATTACCGGTTGTCTGTTCAAACAATTCGAAACTATTTTATTTCTCGACTATTGCATATATCGTTTCACTTTTGACGTTTGCCATTTCACGTCTCACAATTATTTTAATGCATAAAAACCAAAAAGTCAATCACTTTTTTTAGAATACCGCGACGTAGTCTCACCCAGTTTTTTTCATCATCGATATTTATGAATTGCTTTTACCAGCGCTTCGACATTCTCGAATGGCGCGTCGTTTTCGATTTCCACGTAAAAAATACCGCCGCCGCCCAGTCGATGGTATCTTTCAGCATATCGCGCAATGGTCGCTTCGATTTGCTGCGGCGAGCCCAGCGGAATCAACGTTTGCCGATCCGGGTGGATGTACAGCGTCATTCGGGCAGCTTCGCATTTTTCAAACAGGACCGGGTCTTTTTCGAAAAGCACCAACTGCGGCCAGAGTCCGTGAAAGCCCATATCGATGATTTCATCCAAAATTTCGCCCATAAATCCGCAGCAGTGAAAGAAAATTTTCCGATTCGCTTTCAGAATCGGTTGCATCATTTTTTCGTAGCGGGGTCTGAAAATTTCCCTGAACATGGCCGGCGAAATTAGCGTGGAGGATTGTGTGCCCCAGTCATCACCGAAGAAAATCACATCGATGCCGGTGTCGATGAGCAAGTCGATGACCTTCATCCAGTGGTCCACGAGGCGATCCAGAAAAGCCAGCAGGTGCCTGTCTTCGGTGGCCAGGCCGATCATCAATTCATCCATGGGCCGCAGCGAATGGAGCCGCTCCAGAATGGAAATCCAGCCGGAGATGAACAGGTGGGTGTCCTTTTTTTGCTGCACATCCGATTTTTGAAATTCCCGAAAACTGTCGATGGGGGGGAACTCGTAATCCTGAGCCGCTTCCCAGGAATCGAACGGAAATTTTTTGGGATGGCCCTGAATGCCGTAGATCAAAAACTCCCAGCAAATTCCCCATTCGTCGGTTTTGAATTCGTGATACGTGCCATTGGCATCGATGGCTTCGGCTGGCGGCTTCGGAATCGAGTTGAATGTAATCGGATTGTCCGGCGGATATTCATTGAACAAATCCAGCATTTTCTGGCCGTGCACATACAGCCCGGCCGTGGAGGGATGATAAAACACCGGGATTTTATCGGGATTGTTGAAATTCATGGCGTCCAAAAAACGCTGTCTGGGAGTGCTCATGGTCGGTCTTTCATAAAATGAAAAAGAGATTCAAAATATAAAAAAGGGATTCCTTTCAATTTTCTTTCAGGATATCCCTGCAAATATCTGCAATTCTCGCGGCGGCGTTTCCGTTTTGAACCGGCTTCATTTTGCGAATTGTGTCTTCATCAAAATCGGAAATTACTCTTTTATCCAATGCAGCAGCCACCAGGATTGTGGACGAATACCGCGTGATGAGCGTGTGGCAATTGGCGATCATTTCTTCTGCGCTGCCGCTGGTGTAAACCAATGCGTCCGGGGCTTGGCGGTTTATTTCCCGCGCCGCTCGCTCGTGATTTTCGTTGGGATGGAGTTTGAAAATTAACTGCCTGCCATCGGCCTTTTCCAGAGCGAATTGGATAAATTTTTTCCTGTTTTCGAAATGATATTTTTCTCTCAAATCGGATGTGCACACCAGGACAAAGTCTTTATGCGGAAAATCATTATTCGCATATTCGATGCAATAATCAAAATTAGGAATGCCGGTCACGCGAATTTTCTCTGGCTTCACCCCACGCTCAATGAACATCTGTTTGAATCCCTCGCTGGCCACACAGAAAAATTCATAGTGATCATTCAGCCCGGCGATGGACGTGCCGGCCATCCATAGCGGTAAAAATTTGATTTTGGTTACCAGATGAAACACCCAGTTGATGGGATCGATCATCCCTTCCTGAACGAGCACGACTTTTTTGCCGCGCAGGTTTTTCTGCACCAATAGGTCAGAGCAGGTAACCACCAAATCGTAGTCGTCATTCTGTCCGCGAAAATCGATTTTCAGTTGGTGCTCATTTAAATAGTCCAAACATTTCTTGACTAATTTATTGCCCACCACGGTCATTTCTGTGAGCTTCAGCCTGCGAAGATGTTCGACGACGCCGTCCGCATAATGGGGCGTGAAATAGGTGTCGTATTCAGAGAGTTCGGTGGCAACCTTGTGCATTTGCGTTGTTTGATTGCGGCTGCCGCCGATGAAGAGAATTTTCTTTTTCATCGAAAATTAGTTTCGTTATTCAGTGTGAAATTTGGCAGGGGATTAAATTATAATTTTAGCCTCACTACCGGACACTTTTTCCAAAATTACATTTTAGATCAAATTGTCATGCCCGAATGCCATGTCCAGCTTCCATTAAATTTATAAAGGATGACAGACTGGGCTTCTATCGGGCATCCATTTGACAAAATTTTATGAGATTCCCGCCAAAAACATGTGACCGAAGGGAATGCCTGTGGTACGGGAATGACAGCTCTACTGAACATAATTTGAAAAGTGTCCGGTAGTGAAAATATAGAAAAAAACTTGAGGAATGCAAGGAATAATTGAGGCGAACATTGTAACATCGAATTAGAAAATAATACAATTCTCAATTAGCCGTTGACAGTTATCAATCTTCAATTGTCAATAGCTAATTGTCAATGTACATTTATGATTTAAAATTTCTCTTGCTCCGAAATCCATTCCACAACAGCGCCGTTCTGTTTCAATGCTTCCCGCAGCATTTTCACATCGATATTTCTGAACTCAATTTTGTTTTTCACGACCTGCGCAGCCGCGATGCCGGCAGCTTCGCCCATGGCAAAACACGGGGCCATCACGCGCAGCGGGCCTAACACATCGCGCTCCACGGAAATGGCGCGGCCGGGACATATCAAATTTTCCACCGGGTGCGGTACTAAAAGCCGATAGGGGATTGGCGTGACAGGCAGCTTTTTCTGCATCTGTTTATCGTGCATGGGCTGGTAACTGGGACGTTTCGGATCCGGCAAATCCCAGCCATACGCCGAGAATCCAATGGTGTCCGGGAATTCTTTGCCTTCGATGAGGTCGTCCACGGTGAGCGTGTATTGGCCGAGAATGCGCCGCGTTTCGCGAACGCCTAACAGCGGCGCCACGGATTTGATGCGGGCATTCTGAAATCCCGGAAAATGCTTCTTCATTAATTCAAACAATTGCTGTGTTTCCCGCCGGCCGTGAATCATGCCGCGCGTTACCGATTTGCCGTCGGTTCCGTCGATGCCGGTGAGCCGTGATGTGTTGATCATCATCGAGCCTTTTTCGTGAAGCTGAACGCTGATGAAAATATCGTACGGGAACGGCCATTCACCAGCCTGGCGCAATTCCTTTATTCTCTCCCTGAACCGCGGGGAATCGTGCGTTGTAATGTATTTCGCCAATTCATCCTGATTTACATGCGTCACATGAAATTGCAGCGTGGCCGGGGTCGTCAGCCCGTCGCTTTCGCGGCCCTTTACGTAGCGGCAACCGCTTCGGGCGGCGATGTCAGCGTCGCCGGTGGCATCGATGACCGCAGTCGCCGGCACGGCGGCCAGGCCGCTTTTGTTGAAAATTATCACATGGGTGATGCGATTTTGACTTACTCGCACATCCACAACCTGGGTGAGCAAGAGCAGGTTTATGCCGCCAGTTTCGATTTTTTCATCCAGAAACGCGGCCATGGCATAAGGATCGAACGGGATGCCTGTGGCCAACTGGCCCTTGTACCATCCGTGAGGCTGATATTTTATTTCGGAATCCGGCGTTGGAATGAGCGCGATGCCGGCTTTCTCGGCTTCCTGCACCATGGTTCGGAACAGTCCGCCAACTGCCCATCGGCTGCCATCGTCGGTGCGACCGCCCAGCCAGTGGGACACCAATCCGGAAATGCTCATCCCGCCCAATTGTCCCTGGCTTTCGATGAGCAGCACTTTTTGCTTGGCGCGCCGGGCAGCTAACACCGCAGCAATGCCGGCGGGTCCGCCTCCGCAGACGACAGCATCGTACGCCTCAATTATGGGAATATCCCGGTTGAAGGAAAGCGTTGAACTATTTTTCGAACGCGCCGTTTTCCAGGGCAAAATCGACGAAAAAATCGCCCCGGTCGTCGCGCCCAAAAATTTTCGACGGTTGAGGGAGGTCGGTTTCATTTTATTCCTTTATTTGTTTAGTATTCAGTTGCCACGAAGCCTCGAAGTCTCGAAGGCAAAGTATTCCTTTCAAGAAACTTGATTTTTTTTCCAATGTCATTCCCGCATTCTGTTGGCGGAATCCATTGATTGTGCAAGACTTGAAATGCAAATAGAATCGTTTCTAATTAGTAAGTTTTTGGTTTTTCGTTTTCAAATAGATTTGCGCCTTCACCGAATCTTGGACACTGTTTTGGAAATGAAAAATATACTACTGATTTTTTAATCCTTTGTAGCTCATAATTCATTTTATTGGGATCTGTTCGAAATTGTGTGGGTAATTTTAAATCAGTCAAAAACTAACCAGGGCGCGGAGAATGAACAGAGTTCGCAGAGTTTTTTTAATTTAAAAGCTTTGTGACAACAACTTATTAGTCGAAAAGACAACGTTTTTTCAGAATTATAAAGATTCAACAATAACTTCTTTTTAAATAAGTGAAGACACTGTTTATAAAAATATGAAATTGAACTTACCCATGTTAATTCGTTTTTTTTCTTAGCGATCGTTGCTTTCCATTGCGTCCTTGCGGTTAATATTTTTGACCCACCCGAATATGATTAGAACCTTTATTTTAAATCTGCGTGTATCAGTGAATATCTGTGTCTCAACCCAAAAAGGAGTAAAAATTAATTTAGCTCTGCTTCGTCCCTGTATAAACAAACGCGTGTCGGTTCATTTTGATGTACCCACCCATAACCGTTCCGATAATTTTGCCGCACGGGCATAGCACATTCGTCCCGTCAAATTCGGCGTCATAAATTTTGGTGATCCGCGAGCGGTAGCATCGCAGCACCTCGCCGCTGCCGATTTTTTCGTACTTCCAAAGTTTTCGCTTGCAGCCGGCGCATTTTATGGTTAACATGTGATTTCCATTTTCTTAATTTCTTTAGCTCACAATTCGGGAGCCATTCTATTTTGTCACCGCCGCCGGATTGAATTTGAATGTGACGCCTAAAATCAAAAACCAGGGTTTGTCATCATCCCGACTTTCCGTGATTACAGCTTCATCGCTCGTTGAATGATTGTAACTGTTGGCGGTAAATTGTTTGCCAAGCCCTAAAATCATGTGGTTCCACAGGACCATGGAAACGCCGGCGCCAATGTCGGCATTGAAACCATCGTCTGTGTTGGGATTCATAATATAGGCGCTGACGTTCATTTTTGCCCAGGTGAGACGATCGTCGAAGCGGTAATTCAACCCCAGCGCAATGTCGCCCAGAAGTTGAACATTGTCTCCGTTCATTGGAATGCGCATGGCCGTGACCCCTGTGGCTGCTTCCACGCGTTCATGCCATTTGCTCACTGTTTTCAATCGGAGTGAATATTCATTCTGATGGTTGATATTGGAGATGGAAAGGCGAAGTACGTTGCCTGGCTGAATTTGTCCGCTGAGGCTAATGGGCAGATACTCGGCTGGTTTGCCGGGTACAATGGTATCCGAGCGCGTGAAGAACGGAACCGAATTCAATGAGTCGAGTCTGGCTTCGATGGAGACAATCTGTTTCCCTTCGGCCTCTGCTATTTTGCTTCCATCCAGCTCCAATTGAAAAACACCGCGCGAATAAATTTCCTGTTCGGCATAGGTGAGTTTGCGCAGTCTTGGAAACCGTCCCTTGCCCCAGCGAATATAGTTGTCGAAATTCACCCACTGTTTCACCCGTATGGGAATGGTCTCGAATGAAAGACCATCTTTGCTCAACATGATTTCATAATTCCCGTCCATAATGGCATTGCCAGCAGTGATCGAAGCGACCAGTTGATTTTGCGTTGATTTGATTTCAGAAATGACGATGTTTTCATCTGTGATTAAACTGGCTTTGGCGAGTTGATTCCCATTGAGGATAATCGTCAAACGCTCCCCGGGGTGAAGAATTAATTTCGGCGGATTTTTGATTGTCGGTGGGAAATAGGCATCCACTTCGCCTGTCCATTCAGCGACCTTGCTTTTTTCGCCAACAGAAAAACTCAATTTCAAATTTTCAGTGTCAGAACTCAATGTTTGACCTGTAGGCAGATCGATGAGCGCGCGGAGCGTTACCTGGTTCACATATTCTGCCGGAAATGAACTGCTTCCAATTTTTACCTCGTATTTCGAGCCCCGGCTGAATTTTCGCCGTTGGGCGTCTTTCTCCGGGAAGATGATGAATTCCATAGTGGTCGGTTTTCCGAAATATAATCGCTGCGCGCGATTTTTGATGGCTGGCGAGGCAATGGCAAATCGTCGCGACGCCAGTATTGTCCCGCGCGTAGACTGGCCGTCCGGATTGGTGACGATCACCTGATAATTCACATTATTTCGGGTAATGGGCACGCGCACGTGAAATTGCAGTTCCGTTCGGTCTTTGAAAATCATGGGTGCAGTATTTGCCCCTGTAAGTTGAGGAAGCACAACCCGCGCGTTACGCGAAAAATTCATTCCCTTGATGGTAATCGACTGAACCGAGCCGTCGGCGCGGAGCTCATCCGGATTAAAATTGATGATAAACGGGCGTTCCGCTGATTTGATGTTGAGAACGCCATCGAAGTTCGTCATGGCAAACGGATGGGAAATGCGAAATTTTTGCGGCCCGATTTCAGGGGGCCTGTTTTTGTCGATTTCCAAATGTGCAATAAGTTGGGTGATATCTGAATTGCTTGATGTCGGCGAACTCGTCACGGTGATCGCCGGGTCGTCGAAGATTATTCGCGAATCCTTGTAAAAACCCTGGCCTTTGACCACGATATCGACTGAAGTGTTTGAATCTTTGAATAATTGCAATGTGTCCTGCAACGTGTTTTTCGATAGAATATGAACCGAATGTATCTCCGGACGAGGCGCTCGGAATTCTATGAATCCCATTGCTTTGGTTGTTTTATTCTGCGGCTTCTTTGCATGTTTGAAAATCAGGGATCGATATTGTCGTACGGCTGTTTCTTCTATCTTTGTGTGAAGAATATTTTCAAAGTTTCGTTCCCCCACACAAAGCTGGTTTTTTAGGGATTCCAGCGTAGCCAGGATGTTGAATGGCAATCCCTCAGATTTCAGGTTCGATAAAACGTCGTCATTGATGAGAAAAGAGGATTTGGATTTGATCTGAAAGTATCTCTTGCCCAATTCATTCAATCCGGGCAAAACATTACAGGTAAATACAAGCGTATTTTTATTCTCTCGCCGAATTGTTTCAAGTTGTATAAAATTCTCTAACTCGTCCCAGAGCAAGGTGTCTGTATCAATAAATTCTAATTTTGAACTGTAGATGCTTCGCATGAATGAAAATTCCTGACCGGGTGATACGCTAACAGGCTGGACTTGAATGAGATCGGATTGAGCGAACACATTTTTGGGGTGGTTGTAAAAAATACTGAGCGTTAAAAGAAAGAATAGCAAAGTAAATTTTTGTAACTTCATGAATACATACTCCCGAAAATAATGTTACAAACTGAAGAATATAAGTGGCTTCGCCAGAATAGAGATCTGTTTATTCCATCGCTGTACATCACTGGATGACAGTGTTTTTTGATCTGATCGATGGATTCATTGATTTTGAAATACAATGTACGATAAAAATGAAATTATTTCAAGTATAACTTTGGATAATTTTGATGGTTTTTTTCTTTGGATTTGATATGATTGAGTTAAAGAATTTGATCATAAAAAAAAGAGCAGGTAAATCTTTCTACCCGCTCTTTAATGAATGTTAAACAGTCTGTTAATCGTTATTTGAAACGTATTTCTCAGTCAATAAATCGAATCGTCATGGGATATCGATACTGCTCTCCATCATTGGCTTTGATTGCGGCGATAATCGTCACCACGAAACCAAAGATCAAAAAACCGATCAATAATGGAATACCCACAAGCACGATCGATAAAATTGACGCGGCAATCACGTAGATCGTCAGGGTTATCTGAAAATTCAGAGCCTCTTTGCCCTGATCGTCAACAAACGGCAATTCATCTTTTTTGATCAGCCAAATGACGAGTGGACTGATAATATTGCCAAACGGGATAAAAAAAACAGTAAAGGCGCTGATATGACATAGCATGGCCCACATATTTTCATCTCTTCTGACGTTGGTCGTGGAATTTGAATTCACTGTGCTCATTTTCTTGCTCCGGTTAATGGAATAACTAATTCGATCTCTTAAGTGTCCTACGAAGGAATTTTGTTGATGTTTCCTTTTTGTTTCGATTTGAACCGGGAATCAGCGATAACCATCGCTTACAGATTTTTTTGCCAGAATTCCACCATCCGATTGAACAAGTGAATCCGAGCCGGACGGTCCGCAATGCCGTGCTTTCGCATGGGATAGATCATCATATCGAACATTTTATTGGCTTTGATCAACTCATCCGTGAAGCTCCACGCGTTTTGAATGTGGACGTTGTCGTCGTACGTGCCGTGCACGAGCAGCAGCCTGCCGTGGAGGTTTTTCGCGCTTCGCAGCAGGGACGTGTTTTCGTACCCCTCTGGATTTGCTTCCGGTGTTTTCATCACGGTTTCGGCCCATTTGGTGTCGTAAAAATGCCAGTCTGTCACCGCAGCCACAGCGATGCCGGCCTTGAACTCTTTGGATTTGGTCATGCCTAACAGGGTGTAACTTCCACCGCCGCTCCAGCCCCAGATTCCCACGCGTTCCGGATCGATATAGGGCCGGGATTTGAACCATTGCACTGCGTCAACCAAATCATTCAGTTCGCTTTCACCCATCATGTTTTTGTAAATATCGGTCTCCAGGGTTTTGCTGATGGCGGTGGCGCTGCGATTGTCCACACTGGCAACGAGAAAACCATTTTCAAGCAAAATCTGGTTGAAATAATTGGAGCTGCTCCAACTGTTGGAAACCGTTGGCGCGGAAGGTCCGCCGTAGACATTGAAAATGATGGGATATTTTTTTTCAGGATCGAAATTTTTTGGTTTCAGCAGCGAGGCCGGCATGGGAAATCCATCGCGGGCCGGAACAGTGAAAAGTTCCGGGTAGTGCATGTCGTATTCAACAGCCAGCATGGTGTTGGAAAGCGCCAACATTCTGACCAGTTTGCCATTGTTTTTATGTAAGCCCAGTGAAGGCGGTTTGGAAATGGTCGAAAATCTGTCAAAATAATATTTCGCGTCCGGGCTGAAATAGATTCCGTGGGTGCCCTCAGTTTGGGTGAGCTTTTTCATGTCGCTTCCATCGAAGTTGATTCGATACAGATGCTTTTCCACGGATGATTCTTTCAGCGATGTGAAATAGATCCACTCCTTTTTTTCATCGATGGCAGCAACCGCCTGGCGCAGCCAGTACACACCGCCGGATGCGCGAATCGCCCATTTACCTCTGGTGATTTGATTGACCAATTGGCCATCCATCGTGTAGCGATAAAGATGAGCATAGCCGTCCCGCTCCGATGACCAGATGAAATGGTTGCCATTTTTCAGGAAGTACAGGTCGTCGTGAATGTTGACCCAGGCCTCATCGGTTTCCTTTAGAATGTGGGTGGATTTGCCAGTGCTGCGGTCCGCGAAAAAGAGATCCAGCTCGGTCTGTTCGCGATTCAGCGTTTGAACGCTCACCTGTTTGCTGTCCGGCAGCCATTTCACGCGCGCGATATATTCCCAGGGGTGTTGCTCCAGGTTTACCCACGTTGTTGCGCCTGATTCAATTTCGACAATGCCGACGCGGACAATGGGATTCGCGCCGCCGGCTTTCGGGTACCGCTGTTTGATAACGCGGGGAACAGCCGGTTCGAAATCCACATAATGCATCACGCTCACTGGCGAATCATCGGTTCGCAGGAACGCGATGGCTTTGGAATCTTCGGCCCACCAGTAGCCGTTATCCTGCCGCCCGTACACTTCTTCCCAGTACACCCAGGAAAGCGTGCCGTTGAGAATGGTATCGGAACCATCGCTGGTGAGCCGCGTTTCCGCGCCTTCAGCAATGTCGTACACGTAAAGATCGTTCTCCCGGACAAAGGCTAATGCGTTGCCATCCGGCGAGAAATTGACGCACTTTTCCTCGGCTTCGGTTTCGGTGACGCGACTCAAAGTGGCGTTCTTCAAATCGAGAAGAAAAATATCGCCCTGCATGAGATACACAGCGCGGTTTCCGCTCGGATCGAAAGAATCCGGCCACATCACAGATTTCGGGGCGTGGTCTTCTCCCAACAGCGAAGTAGCGCTGGCAATGGCCTTTTCACGATCCAGGGCTGGTGCCCGCTTCCCGTTTTTGGGATCGAGCTGTTCGAAGGTCCGCTCTTCGCCCGGGACTCGCGTGTCGTAAATGAGCGCGTTTCCATCTTCCAGCCAGAAATACAGCGGAACCGAGGTAATTTTGCGGCTCTCGCCGCTGTAAAGCCATTCCACGGTGATGGATTTCTTTTCCTGGGCCAGACAAAGAACCGTCGAAAATAGAAAAACGATAATAAGAGCAGAAGAAATAGAAAATATTGAAAAACGACGCATGATAATTTCTCCCAATTAATGGAATTTTAGTTTCATCGTGATTAATAATTTCAGGGATTTTGATTTTGTAATGGTTCTTAAATTTCTGCAAAATGCGAAAAAATGTCATTTCGAGCGAAGCGAGAAATCTGCATAATTATTTGATATGATGAAAAATCCAGATTTCTCACTCCACTTCGTTCTGTTCGAAATGACATCCAATTGTTAATTTTGCAGTAAATTAAAATGGTTATGCAATAGAAATTCTTTTTTTAACTTTGAGTTTAATTCGATATTTTCAGTTTTACATATTGGAATTTTTCAATAAGAACGTTAAATTATTTATCATAAACCAATTTCTGTATCATGCTTTTCAATACTTGAAATTCTTCTTTGTTAAATCCCACAGACTGGTAAGCGATCTTGCCTGTTTTGTCGATCAAGTAATTTCTGGGAATGTAGGCTTTGGCGAACAATCCGTACACGTCGCGTTTTGGATCCGGCGCCATTAAAAACGTGAATCCTTTTTCGTTGTTAAATTTCACCAGTTCCTCGCTGCTGTGCTCGCGTCCCACAGCGATGACCACGAAGTTTTCTCCCTTGAATTTCTCCCAGATTTCTTTTTGCAGATGCGGCATTTCACTCATACACGGCCCGCACCAGGTGGCGAAGAAGTTAATCAGTACGGTTTTGCCTTTCATTTTCTGGATGTCGAATTCCTCGCCGGTAATCGTCGTCAGCTTGAATGAAGGAACGGCCTGGCCAACCTCTGTGAGCGTGGATTCTTTTTCGTCCTGGGCAAGAACAATGAGCGGCAGCAGCAAAAGTAGAATTGAGAAAAAAATAGTGCGGTTCATGAAATCCTCCAGATTTTCTATTTCCAAATTGATTTCCGTTGGATGAAATTTAAACAAATGTCGAATAAAAAACAAGCACGAAATGTGCGGGATAAAAGTCAGAGTTTTTTAACGATGGATTGTACAAAAAGTTATTATATTTTTGTTACGAATATTGTCTGTTTCAGCAAAATTAATTACATTGGAAAATTGAAATAACAAAGTTTGATTTAACTAAAATTATACGTTTTTCACCCTGTCAAAATTTAAGGATTTGAGCTGCATTTGACCTACGCTATCGAAACAGTCGGATTGACCAAAGAATATCCGCAACATCGGGGCTATTCGGAATTGCTCCTGCATCCGCTTCGAAAGAAATCGTTCACGGCGCTGAAAAATATCTCGTTGCAGCTTCGTCACGGTGAACTGTTCTGCCTGTTAGGATCCAACGGCGCCGGAAAAACCACACTCATCAAAATTTTGTGCTCGCTGGTTTTGCCCACATCCGGCAAGGCATTTGTGGACGGATTCGATGTGGTAAAGCAGGGGGGAGAAGTCCGAAAAAAAATAGGTTACGTGGTCAGCGATGAACGCAGCTTTTACTGGCGCTTGACAGGCCGGCAAAATCTTCAGTTTTTTGCCACGCTGCACAAAATGCCATCTTCCATCATTCCCGAAAAAATAAATCGATTGCTGGATATGACTGGTTTGCAGCCGGATGCCGACAAGTTATTCAAAGATTATTCGTCGGGCATGAAGCAAAAGCTTGCCATTGCGCGGGGATTGCTCAATGACCCTGAAATGGTGTTCATGGATGAACCAACCCGCAGCCTCGACCCGTACACATCGCACATTTTGAGGAATTTCATCAAAGAAAAAGTTGTGGGGGAAAACGGAAAAACTGTTTTCCTGGCCACGCACAATCTGCAGGAAGCGGAAACGCTGAGCGATAAAGTCGCCATCATTCACAAAGGTCAATTTCGCGCGTTTGGAACCATGCAGGAAATTCTTCAAAATGGAAAGACGCGTCCGGTGTTCGCAGTTTCGCTCGCCCGACCAACGCCGGAAGTCCTGTCCCGCTTGAAAGAATCCTTGTTTTCAATTGAATTTATCAGGGATAATGTTGAATTGCCGCTGAATGGCACTCCTTTTGAATTTGAGATTTCTGGTTCAGAAAATGAAATTCCGAAAATGATTCGAATGATTGTTGAAGCCGGCGGGGATGTATTGAGTTGCGCCCCAAAAAAAATATCGCTCGAGCATGTTTTCGCCAATTTCATTCAGGAGGGAAAATGAGAGCGAGCCTTGCCATTCCCTGGGCGTTTTTAAAACGCGACCTCCGCAACGAATCCAGTTACAAACTGCATTTTTTCATGCAAATGGCCGGGATTCTTTTTTCCACGGTGACATTTTATTTCTTGTCAAAATTAATCGGCACAAAATTCAATGCGTATTTGAAGCCATACGGCGGCGATTACTTTTCGTTCGTTCTCATTGGAATTGCCTTTTCCCATTATTTGCAGGTGTCGTTGCAGGGATTCAGCAAGGTCATCCGCGAAGCCCAGGTGATGGGCATCCTCGAGCCGCTGTTGGTCACCCAAACGCGAGTCGAAACCATCATCCTGTCTTCGACGCTGTACAATTTTCTACTCACGTCGCTCCGCGTGATGGTTTTTCTGCTGCTGGGCGCCCTCGTTTTTTCGATGGACATCAGCAATGGAAATTTCCCCGGCGCGCTGTTGATTTTGCTGCTGACCATCCCATCGTTCAGTTGTCTCGGCATCATTTCAGCAAGCTTCATTATGGTGATGAAAAAAGGCGATCCGCTGTCCTGGCTGTTCAGCAGCGTTTCGTGGTTGATCGGGGGCGTTTACTATCCAGTTGCGATTCTTCCGCAATGGATGCAGCATTTGGCGTATCTGCTGCCCATTCGCCATTCCCTGGAAGGCATGCGCATGGCATTGCTGCAGGGATATTCGCTGAAACAACTGCTGCCCAGCATTATCCCGCTGCTGGTTTTTTCGGCGATCATGCTGCCGCTCAGCTTGTTAATTTTCCGTTTCGCGGTGAGAAAAGCAAAAATAGATGGGACGCTTACTCAATATTGAAATCAGTGGCAGGGTTTATGGGGCATGGGAAACCGGCTTTGTTCAACATCAATAATGATTTTTTTCTGCAAAGCAAATAAAAATAAAATACGACCGGAATGATGCGGTTAAAGAAAGCAATCACGGGATGAAGTACACTCAAAAGATAGACTTTTTTCGAATTTTGGGAGAGTCGGTATTTATTCCGTAATTTCTCATGAGAAGGGAACAGGCTGACGAAAATATGCCTCAATTTATTTCCGAAATTTTCAGCAAGTGAAAGACGGCGTGAGAACGAGAATACCTGCTGGTCAACTTTCTGGGCCATGTATAATCGGTCGAAATAATCCGGGGAAAACTCGGATTTCAATGCAATAAGTATTTCTGAGGGGATTATGTCTGGTATTACCTCATTTGCGAAAAACAGTCCTGCATAAACAAAGTGCGACAATTTGTATTTGTGACAGTTAACCAATAACTGCTCCCAATTCAATCTTTCTTTAAACCGAAAAATTACAGCCGAAATATCGTTAATTTCCCGATAGGTGATGTTCGTGTTTAATTTATAGAAATGATGCACACACAAATGAAGAAGTGTATCTTCAGGGGAAAGGAAAAGAGCATCGATCTTGTCAATTTTTCCTTGTTTTACTCGGTCCCATATTTCATCAATTTCAATTTTGATAATTTGATTGTTAGTCCGTAACGTCCAGTGCAGTTCAATGGCCGGTCTCCTTTTTCGGGACATTGGAGCAGAATGGTGGGAAACTGGTGTGCCGTCTTTTCTCATGGCAGTTTTTGATGAAGATGAATAGTTATGCTCATGTAGAATTCTTCGCGCCCGATTCATATCATCTTTTTTCACCAACAAGTCAAGGTCGCTGGTCTTACGCACGCCCCAATCCTTGTAAACAGTATCCAGCAGCATTGGCCCTTTAAGAACGACTGTTTCAATTCCCTCTTTTCGAAATAATTCCAGCACAAATTTTAGTTCATCAAAGATAACCACATTCCAGCCGTATGCAGCAATGTATTTTTCTTTCAATAACGCGAAATGATCGGATGGAATCAAATCCTGTTTTCCGAAACATTTCAGGTTTGAATAAATCAATGAAGCGACCTGCTGATTTATGGCAAACTCGACCAGAAAATCACAGCTTGTCTCGCTGGTTATCAGCGATTCAATTTTCTGAAAAATGGTTTCATCCGGAATGACTGTCGACAGAAGCCTGACCAGTTTTTTCTCTGTTGCAAATTTATTTCTCACAGTGAGCCTCGAAATGCAAGAAGGTTGGAAAAACATCGGTTGGTGTAATGAAACAATCGGCGAAACACACCTCGGAAAAAGCGGTTTTGCCGGGTGAAAAAATAGTTGCTCAGAATTCGCCATTGCATCTGTAGCAGCTTCCCGTACAAGAAATGAATTATGCGATAGCGCCGGCGTGTAAGATCAATATCTTGATTTTTGGCTTTTATTTCAACGACTTTTCCAAGCACAAGAGACTCCGGAAAAGGATTGTCGAAACGTCCCACAGAATCACCCTTTGTGACGATGTAATTAAACATGCCTCTCTGAAATCGGGTTACAAATCGATGTGTGTAATATTTTGTTTCACAATCGATGAGAATAATGTCCCCCGGAATCAGTTCGGACGCTTTTGCAGCTTCAACAATAATATTATCCCCGGCGTGAATGACCGGGGACATGCTGTTAGTGATAACCTGAGATTTGATTGTTTGGCAAATAGCCAACTGCTCACGAAGAATTTCAGTTATCACACTTGCCAATTTTTGATCATTCATAAAATAATTGCAAGTGATTTATTCTATGTATGAGATGGGGTACAAAGTAATGAAACAGATGTACAAGAACCAGCCAATGATTCAATAGTATTTGAATGACTGATGTTTGGTTTTATATATCGTTTCTTAATTGATTTTCTTTTCTTTTTCTCAGAAAAATTTTTTTCTGTCATGATACCAGATCTCCCTAATTTTATGATTTAGCGCAATGAAACAAACCTTAGAATTAGTATATTTTTTCAATTGGATAATTGATAATGGTTTTTTTTGTTACCGATTTCCTGATACTCGCATGCCTGCATGATTCTTTTGCCGGCTCATAAAGGCTTCCATGCTCCATTAAAGCGAGCCCCGGGCAGGGACTACAGTAATCCATGTCGTCACAGGTTGCACAATGCTTTAGCTTTGTTAACGTTAATTCACGAATATGTTTTAAAACCAATGAATTCGACCAAATTTCACGAAATGGTTGTTGGCGTAAGTTACCTGCTTTTTGTTGTATTCGGACACAAGGATAAACATCTCCAAATGGCGAAATTAATGTGACTATTTTGCCAGAACTACATATTGTTTCATTTAGGTCGCGATGAAAAAAATCCAAATTTGAAAAATTTTGCTTATAAAATTTAATAATGTCTTGTGTCTCTAACCGATATTTCAGCGGTAGTTTATCATTGTTCGCTTTTGGATTAATCACTGGATCCGGAAGAAATTTTGCACCAACAAAATCTGCATACTCCTGAATGGCTCTCAATTCATTTATATTTTGTTTCATGACAATCGTTTTTATATGCACATTCATTTTGAATTTTATCAGATGATGTATTGCAGACATTGTTCGCGCAAAAGAACCGGGGATTTGTGTAATACCATCATGTATGTCTTCGGACATGGCATAGATGCTGATTTCAACAAACAGTGGATAGAACTCTGCAATTTTCTTCGCGTAACCTTCTGTGATCAGCGTTCCATTTGTGAATAACCGCAATGCAAATCCTTTAGATTTCGCGTGCGAAATAATGTCAAAATAGTCTTTCCGTAGCATGGCCTCGCCGCCGGAAATTGCAAGGTACAATGTCCCTGCCTCTGCCAATTGATCCAAAATGTCTTTTACTTCATCTGTTGTCAATTCCTGTCTGTCCGGTTCGTTCACCGCGTAACAATGAACGCATTTCAAATTGCAGCGGTAAGTCAAATCCAGGTGCGCGTAAAGCGGTATATTTTTAGCTGCGGCTCTGCGCTCGAGGTCACCATAGGATGTGCTGTGTTTTTTGTTTGTCGGAGCTGATTGCATCAATAAATTTCCCCATTCAATCATTTCTAGTCGTTCGTTTCCAAAATAGTGTGTCATTGCGAGCGAAACGGGGTGAAGCGAAGCAATCCCCTGCCCACAAGCGTGAGATTGCTTCGGCCAAAAATGCCTCGCAATGACAATTATTTGCAATGTTATTTAGTACTACATAGTCAGATTAAAAAATGTCTCGAAAAACAAAGCAGTATTTCATAATCATTGTCATTCCCGCATGCTTTTAGCGGGAATCTCCTCGTGTTTTAGAATGAGATTCCTGCAAAAAACGTGCAGGAATGACAGAAAAATGGTAATCTGACTAAGTAGTATTAGTATATTACAAATTATTTTCTGATCATTTTTGGCAGAATATTTAAATACTCTATATAGAACACGGATGACGCTGATGAAACAGATTTACGCAGATAAAAATCCGTGAAGATCAGCGTCATCCGTGTCATCTGCGTTCTATTTTTTATTCTGGTTTATCCAGGTTAGGAAACGTAATAGTAGTATTATTCATTTGAAGTATCACATTTTGCTTACAAATTCAATCATGTTTTTCTCAACCAATTCTTCGATAAAAATTGTCGTGTCCGCTTCCGCGGTCGCCAATTCCACATCAAACTCATTTTGAATTTCAGCGGCGATCTCTCGCACTGTTCGAGAACCATCGGTCAATTCCCAAACGCGGGTGCCAACTTCATTCAATGTGTTAATTGATCCTTCCATGGGTTGCACGATTACGGCCTCGCCATCCACAACGCGGGACGCGGTTTGGGTGCTTTTGTTTGGGTAATTGTCAAGAAAGCTCATGAATTGTCCTCCAGAATGAATTGTCTTTTGTGAAATGTAGTTCATAACAGGGAATGCGGTTGGCCAAACTTGTACAGAATTCCAGGGCAGTTTCACTGCCAATCGAGTGATTGCTCAAAGGCCGAACGCTGTTTAATAATTCAAAAACAGCGTTTACAGGTTTCATTTTTAGCGCATAGGTGCGCGTATCCTGAATAAGCCGGAAACACGCTCTTATACGCGCAGTGGTGTTGGTAAGCTGGAAGCCATTTTTTTCTGAATTGAACGGGCAGGCTGAAACGTTCGCAGAACCATTTTTCTGCTGCAGCACAAGCAAATCGTCCCCTAACACAAATCGCGGTTTTGAGAAATTCGTCACTGTTGTTTTTCCCACGCCGGACGGCCCGAAAAAAATGTATCCTTCTTCGTTTTCAATGATACCGGCTCCATGAAATACGGTGGATTTGTTCTGCAGAGCAACGACAGCAAAGGCAACCCGTAAAAAATGCTCCAGCCAGGATAACGGATTAGCTTCATTGATCGCCATCTCAGCGATACCTGTTTCCAAATTCACATATCCAATAAAATAGTTAGACCGGACAAAGCAGGTGTTCCCTTCGTATCGCTGATCCACATACAAATTATCGTTGCCTTCAGAATCGGGAAAGTGAATTCCCTCTGTCAGATGAATGTCAATCTTCAGAAAACAGCCTGTTTCTTCGGTGGTAAATTTGATATATTGGTCCCCCAACGCATCCATCAACGCTTTATCTGTAGAATTCAATTGAACCACAAAATCAGCGATTTTTAATTTCAGAGAATAGGGTTCGTGTGCGAATTTATAGGAGTCGAATGGAAATGTGTTCATGTGCCAGGCCTGATCCGTAAAATGTCGTTTTAATTTCGTTTACAAATAATTTTGAAAACATGTATCTGTCCGGGTTAACTATTTTTGAATAGACTAATAATAAATAATCAGGCCGACAATGTCAATAAAAATAAGAACATTATCTATAATTTCACAACTATTCCAGAATTGCAATAAATAAGGCTTTTATTCTCTTTTATCTATTTAATTTTTATTAACATTGTACCAAATAATTAAAGCCTTTATTCAAAGTTTACGATATAATGAAGAAGGCTTGGATAATCGTTGTAATTGTGTGATTGAAAAAAACTTGGCGTTAAAAATATCAGGTGTTGCAGAATTTTTTTTCTGCAATATTAAATGATCAATTAAAAAAGAGTTGAAAGGAATTTGAAATGAAAAAATTAATGTTTGTGCTGGCGCTTTCTGTTCTAGTTAGCGCAAATGTATTTTCTCAGAATAATGCCCTCGATTTTGATGGGACAAATGATTATGTGGATTTAGGTAATAGTAATGGTTTAAAACCAACTTCAGCTTTGACTTTTGAATGCTGGATGAATCCTGATAGCTGGAGTATCAGCGGTAATCATCACGTATTTGCCGGGAATACTCAAAGTGGTGGTTACAATATTGCTCTGGGCTATCCCACAGGGACAGATATCGGTTTTGCCGTTTATTCTTTTTCAGCTTATCGTAGAGTGGATGCCTCTGTGAGCGGTTTTTCCGGCTGGCATCATGTGGGTGGAACTTTTGATGGGCAATATGTTAAACTTTATATCGATGGGCAATTGGTCGATGAATTTGATATGAGCACTTCTGGAAATACTATCACCTATACAGTCAGTAATAGCACCTTACTGGGGGCAGAAGCAGGTTCTGGGTCAGGATCTGGCGGGTATGAATATGATGGAAAATTAGATGAAGTGCGATTTTGGAATGTTGTCCGCACACAAACAGAAATTCAGGATAATATGTACACCAGTTTAGCAGGCAATGAAAGCGGATTAATCGCCTACTACAAAATGACCGATGGTAGTGGCACAAGTTTGACGGATAATTCGACAAACAGCTATACGGGCACACTCACAAATGGAGTAAGCTGGACTGATGATATTGCTACTGTCGTACCCTTTGATACAGATAGTGATTCTAAATTGGAAATAAACAATGACGCAAATCTATTTTATTTGTCGCTACACTCTGGATTATGGGATCTCGACTTCATTCAAACCGCTGATATTGCATTCAATGAAGATCAAACTCTGGTGGACTGGGATGGAGACGGTGTATTGGAACATATGGATTTTTATCCCGAAAATGATGATTATTATGGACTGGCAACCATTGGAAACAACAGTGTGTCATTTTCAGGAGAATATGATGGGCAGAATCATACGATTACAAATTTGTATATTAATAGGGATCAGAATTATGTAGGGCTTTTTGGAAAAGCCAGTGGAGGCACTGTAAAAAATCTCGGGCTTCCCGGAGTGTATGTGAGAAGTGCGTCTTATAATTTTGTGGGCGGCCTTATCGGGTATCAGGGCACGGCAATCAATTGCTATACCACCGGCACTGTAAGCGGTGCGGCCTGTGTTGGTGGACTGATGGGTTACTATGGCAATGCCCAATCCTGTTATTCCACCGCTAATGTTTCCGGTTATTATAATATTGGAGGCCTGATGGGAACGGGTGGCAGTGCCAGCAACTGCTATGCAATGGGTAATGTAAGTTCAAATATTGGCCCTGATGGCGGACTTATTGGAAGCCTGGAAGTTGGCCATGTCATTAATTGCTATTCGGCTTCTTCATCGCAAACGGATGGTGGTCTCATTGGCGAAAAAAACCCAGATGAAAATATGGCATCTGTTACGAATTCTTTTTGGGATGTGACTATCTCAAATCAATCAACAAGCGATGGGGGCACAGGAAAAACAACGGCAGAAATGAAAGATGTGAATACTTACTGGAATTCAACCTGGGATTTTGTGATTGAAACGGTTAATGGAACGAATGATTACTGGGAAATGGATGAATCTGGATCTGTAAATAGTGGATATCCTTTTCTTTTCTATCAGAATGGAGATGAAGAATTAATCCCCGATGGGCTTGTTGCATTTAGTGGAGGAGCTGGTACTGAAGAAGATCCATACAAAATTGCAGATCTGGACGATCTGATTGGGCTCAGTGACAATAGCGGATATTGGGGAAGTGGAACCTACTTTATACAAACAGCAAATATAGATGCATCATCCACGAGTGGTATGAATAGTGGTGCGGGATTCAGTCCTATCGGAAACGGTAGTACATCCTTTGGAGGCAATTATAATGGTCAAAATTATACGATATCAGGGCTGACAATTGACAGAGATCAGAATTATGTCGGATTGTTCGGCCGCGGAGGAACGATTTCAAATTTGGGTGTCGTGAATTGCTCCATTAGTAATGCATCCGGAAATTATACAGGCGCTCTGGTTGGGCGGGGGGGAACAGTAACGAATTGTTATTCCACCGGTACAGTAAGCGGAGCTAGCCACGTTGGGGGATTGATCGGATATTGGGGTAGTGCGGAATCCTGTTATTCTTCGGCTAATGTTACTGGCTTTATCTATGTTGGTGGTCTAATGGGAACGGGCGGCAGTGCCAGCAACTGCTATGCAATGGGTAATGTAAGTTCAATTGTCAGTACTGATGGCGGGCTTATCGGAAGCCTGGAAGTTGGCGATGTCATTCATTGCTATTCGGCTTCTTCATCGCAAACGGAGGGTGGACTCATTGGCGATAAAAACCCAGATGAATATATGGCATCAGTTACGAATTCTTTTTGGGATGTGACTATTTCAGGGCAATCAACAAGCGATGGGGGCACAGGAAAAACAACAGCAGAAATGAAAACGCTGGCTACCTTCACCGATGCGGGATGGGATTTCGAACTGGAAACAGATAACGGAGAGAATGATTACTGGGACCTGGATCGGACCGGTTCAACGAATGATGGCTATCCGTTCCTGTCCTGGCAAAACGGTGGGGAGATTGCACTTCCGGTTATGCTGGCTTCATTCGAAGCAGTGAAAAGAGATAATAGTATTTTGTTGCGCTGGTCGACAACCTGCGAAATTGGATTAGCCGGATTTACAGTTTCACGGCGCTCGGAAACCTCGGGGTGGATCGAGCTTTCCGGTTATCAATATAATCCGGCGATGTGTGCCGTTGGTAATGAAATTTCTGGTGCGGACTATGAATACAAAGATACGACAGCAGTTTCAGATAAAATTTACCAATACTGTCTGCACGGGATCGATTATGCAGGGCAGGTTGTTTTTGAGTCATTCACAGAACTGAGCACAGGTGTCGAAATATATGACGACCAGCAGCCCGAAAAATATGCACTATACCCGGCCTATCCCAATCCGTTCAATCCAACAACCACGATTAAATTTGCGTTGCCGGAGAACCAGCATGTTCGAATTCGGGTTTTCGATGTGACCGGCAGGCAGATGGCGGAATTGGTGGATGCGCCGATGAGCGCCGGTTTCCATCGTATGCAATGGCACGCCGCAAATGTGGGTTCCGGGGTTTATTTTATTCAATTTGAAACCGATAAATTTTGTGAGCGCCGGAAGTGTTTGCTGGTGAAGTAACGAGTGAAAAGTGAATAGGTAATAGAAAATAGAGATTGGGGAATTGTGTTTCCCTGGTTTGTTCGTAAATTAGGTGAAATAAAATCTCGCCTCAGCAGAAAAAACTTCAGGTTTTTGAGGCTTGGTGGCTAAGTGGTTTAATTCATAAATTCAGTGACATATAAAAACAATAAGGAGAAACAAAATGAAAAAAATTGTATGCTTTACGCTAATGATTGCCATGCTTTTGGCAAGTAATGAATTATTCGCTCAAAGCGTAGGAATTAATGCAGACGGAAGTTCACCCAATGCATCGGCCATGCTCGATGTAAAATCCACTACCAAAGGCTTCTTAGCGCCGCGGATGACTTCTGCCCAAAGAGGAGCAATCACTTCTCCGGCGACAGGATTGTTGGTATACCAAACCGATGCCACCGCCGGGTATTACTATTATGACGGTTCGGCATGGACACAGATCGGCCCTGCTTCCGGCGCCAGCCAATGGACAACCACCGGAAGTGATATTTATTATAACTCGGGCAATGCCGGTATCGGGACAAGCTCACCGAATTCATCGGCAATACTTGATTTAAGTTCCACCACCAAAGGATTTTTAGCACCGCGGATGACCCAGGCACAACGACTAGTCCTGGGTTGGGCTAATGGACTTACTGTTTTTCAAACAGATGCCTCAATTGGGTATTATTACCTAGACGGTTATCATGAATCATGGTACAAAATAGCCACCACCTCCGACTTACAGTGGACCACAAATGGCAGCGCTATTTATTACAATTCAGGCAATGTCGGCATCGGAACTACAAGCCCCGGTCATAAATTGACTGCTGAAGGTACCGGGGATTCAAATACCGGAGTTCTAGGGTTAGATATTACCGGAACTGGCGTAGGCGGTGGCTTTGTTTGGGCTTCATCGGCAACAGCACCAAATCTTGCGGTTAACAACAATGTTATCCATATTATAGGTAAAGATGATACAAATCCAAATAATTCGGGATACATTGGTTTCAATTTTATAGAAAGTGGCTCTACCGATAACTTTCTTACTTTCGGGTTATTTGCTAATGATAATATCATGAACATCACTGGAGCCGGCAATGTCGGCATCGGTACTACTAATCCAACTGCAAAACTACATGTTCAGGGTGATATTAAAGCCACTGGTTTGGATCTTGGACTTACTAACAATGAAGGCAGCATTACCTATATTGACATGCTGGTAGGATATAACGATCTTAGATTGTTTGGTGACAATATCGGCAATCCGGATATCTTAATCAATACAGATGGCAATGTTGGTATTGGAACAGAGGGAGTGCCTGCTGTAATAGATTTAGCTATCGGAGATAGTGACACAGGAATTAAGTGGAATAGTGATGGTTCGCTTTCAATTTATGGAAATAATTCGCCGCGTATCTTTGTAAAAGATAATGGAGAAATCGGTATCGGGACAACAACAACTTCTCACCCGCTTCAGATGGCTTCCGGGGCTCATGTGACTAGTGCAGGGGTATGGACAAATGCATCCGATGCCAGATTGAAAACAAATGTTGTCAATACATCCTATGGCTTACAAGCTGTAATGCAACTTCACCCGGTAAATTATAATATGCGTAAAGGTGGAGAAGCACAGGTTGGTTTTCTTGCACAAGAAGTTCAGAAAATAGTTCCCGAAGTGGTAAGCGGCACCGAAGGCGATATTGAAAAAGGTGAAACTCTTGGTCTTTCTTATGGAAATCTTGTCCCTGTACTTACCAAAGCCATTCAGGAGCAGCAAAAACAAATCGATGAACTTTTGCTGATTGTAAAAGAACTTCAAAAAAAGTAAGGAGCTTGAGATGAAATTAAAGACTATTTTCATCCTGACGCTGCTGCTTGTTTTATTAATAACAAGTAAATCAGATGCCGGTGTTGTTAACAATTCAGCCAACATCGTAATTTCCAGCGGCGCTTACCTGGTTGTATCAGATAATTATAAATCAGCAGGCAGCGGCGCGGCATCCGGCGACGGTGTGATCGATTTAAAAGGTAACCTGGTAAACAATAATACGTCCGGAAACCCGGTGTCCACTACCGGAACGGTTACATTCAGCGGCAGCGAGCAGCAGCAGATCAGCGGTAATTCTGTGGCGTTTGGCAATGTTACTTTATCAAATTCCAATGGAATTGTGATAGGATGTGACGCCTCTTTAGCCGGCAATTTAACATTAACCACGGGAGACCTTGATTTAAACGGTCACATCATTACTTTCGATACGGATGGTGAATTGATAGAAAGCGCCGGCAACACGCTGACAAACACCACAGGCAACGCTACCATCACCATGTCGCTGAACAATCCGTCATCCCAAAATGTGGCCGGCATGGGCGCGGAAATTACCAGTTCAGCCAATTTGGGATCGACAACCATTTCCCGCGGTCACTCTGCCCAGACAGGCAATGACAACCAGGGCATTTACCGCTGGTACGATATTGCGCCAACGAATAATTCCAGCCTCGATGCCACGCTTGTTTTTCATTACGACGAATCGGAATTGAACGGGATTTCGGAGAGCAATCTCGTGCTGT
>CAZSBG010000010.1:0-95645 GCA_964605145.1 uncultured Cytophagia bacterium
GAGCTATGGGCGCAAAAAAAGTAACTCGAATAACGATAAAAACCTCGAACCTATTATCAAATAGAATGTTCTAATCGGAAATTTGTTTCTGCTTAAAGCAATGAAGGCGGAAAGAACAAAACTTCAGCCCTCCGCCAAAAATTCAATGTTGCGATCGTTGTGAGGGTGCAGGGAATCGAACCCTGGACCCACGGCTTAAAAGGCCGTTGCTCTACCGGCTGAGCTACACCCTCAATATCCCTGAAAAATATAAAGTGTGAATATAAGAAAATAAATTATTGAAGTCAACAAAAAAATCATCTTTTTCTTATGAGAATTTTTCAATAATTCAGTTTTAAGGCAATGCTATTATTTCAGGGTGGAGATGGTCATCGTCATCAATAGTCAATATTCCAACTGTTTTTGTTTTGCTGTAACGTGGAAAACGGCACGATCCCGGATTGAAATACAGCACCCCATTGGCCCTGTGGATGAGTGGTTGATGGGTGTGGCCGTAAATAATTGCATTGTAAATTGCATCATCTTCCGATTTAGAGAGGACAATACGTTCAAACCGGTGGCTCATGAATTTATGCGTTAAATAGAAATTCATTGAAAATAACTGAATAACCTCTTCATTTAGATGGTTACTGAGGATGGGGAATGTATCTGAATTTCCGTGCACAGCGATAACCGGTGCAATAGCGGATAGTTCGGTGATTACATCCTCGCGACCAATGTCCCCGGCATGCCAGATCTGGTCGACGTGCCGAAAAACTTCAAATACATGAGGATGCACAATTTCATGGGTATCTGAGATGATGCCAATTTTTGCTTTTACTTTCATATTTGTCAAGCCGTTGATGAAATTAAATCGTGAAGCGCTTCAGTTTTTGGTATCCGGTTCTGCTCAGAAAAATTTCTTTTCCGTTTTTCAAATATAGTTTATAACGTCCGCTGGACCAGGAAACAATATCGCGAACAGCATCTATATTGACGATGAATGACCTGTGCGCCCGGATAAACTGATCCGGATTTAATCGCTCCTCCAAATGATTCAGCGATTGTTGAATCAGATAGGAATCGTTCTTCGTATTTATTTCGGCATAATCATCCATTGCTTGAATTAGGGTGATTTCTTTTGCTGAAACAATCACAATCCTTCCTGCACTTTTAATGAGCAGACGGTCCAGATAATTTTGACTGGACTTGATTGTTTGAAGAAGTTTTTCTATCGTTTCATCAGATTCGCGCTTAGAAAGCAGGCTGTTTACCGCGCGCTCAACAGCCATCGTAAAACGGTCGCTGTCGTACGGCTTTAACAGATAATCAATGGCATTGACTTCAAATGCCTGAATGGCATACTGGTCGTACGCCGTTGAGAAAATAACTTTCGGTTTTTCATCGAGCATGTCAAGCAATTCAAATCCGTTGATTTCAGGCATTTGAATGTCCAGAAAGATCAGGTCAGGATGAAATTTTTCAATGGCCTGAAGAGCTTCATGGGCATCTCGGCATTCCGACAGAATTTCGATATTCGGATGCTGCATTAAATACTCTTTGATGATACTCCGCCCTAATTCTTCATCATCAACGATAATCGCTTTGATTTTATCCATGATAATTATTCGATTGGAATTTTAAAATTAATTTGAAACTTAGTTCCATCGCTTCGATCAACCTGGAAAGTGTATTTTTCACCATACATTCGGTCGAGCCGTTGTTGAATATTTTTCAATGAAATACCATTTCCAATGTTATCCTCACTTTGAATGGTGTTGGTTATAATCCCTGCAATTTCAGAATCATTTTTCTGAATGGACAATTCAATCTGCCCGCCGATTCTGCTGTTGGCTATACCATGCTTTACGGCATTTTCCAGCAAAGGTTGAAGCAGCATTGCAGGAAATGACTTGGTCAGCAATTCGGGATCAACATCTTCGTTGAATGTCATTTTATTGCCAAACCGAATTTGTTCTATTCCAATATAAAGATGGACTAAATCTAACTCTTCTTTCAATGGAATCATCACCTTGTCGTGATTTTTTAGGGATACGCGAAGCAGTTCTGATAATTGTGAAATCATTTTTCTGGCGAGAACCTGATTTTGGGTGACCAGCGCGTTAATAGAATTCAGTGTGTTAAATAGAAAATGAGGATTCATCTGTAATTTCAGTGCTTTCAGTTCTGCATCACGTGTTAAAACTTTTAGTTCGGCTTCTGCAATTTGCTTTATCTTGAAATTGCGATAATAAATAATGGTGTAATAAATTCCTGCTACAAAAAAATATTGAACCATACCAAATAAAAATTGCCATCCAATAATGTCGCGGGTATTTATCCGTTCGAATATTATATTTCCTTCATCAAGGTACCAAAATCCGTATGCTAAAAAGAGCCACATAGCTGAGAATAGTGTTGACAAAGCAAAATGAAAAAATTTGAAGAATACGGGATGAATCATGTCATATGGAATCTTTTTGCAAATATGCCAGACAAGAATGCTCAGCAGTGCGAAAATATAGTTGAAATTCGCGGAACTAATGAGTGCAATTAGAAACGATATTTCACCGACCTGAAAATACATGACGATTGCATAGAAGAAAACCCAGCAGGTCCATAATGAAAATGCCCACCATTTCAGTCCTGATTTTGATTGGTTGTGCTTCATGAAAAAACTGTCCAGTTTATTCGACATAATTGATTTTGTTAAATGTAAATTTCTTCCATGAAAAATTCAAGCATTATTTGTTGTTTTCGGCCAATTTCTTTTGAAGATTCGGGAGTAATACTTCGCTCACCCATGAGTAATCCTTATTTATTTTCAGGGCCTTCAAGTAGCTATTGTTTGCTTCAATAAGTTCGCCTTGCTCGGAATGAACCAATCCCAACCAGGCGAAGGCTTCTTCATGGCCCCAGTCAGGTAATTCCTGGCCGGAAACGTTAGTCGTATCAAAACAGGCAATTGCTTTTTCAAAATGTTCTTTGGCTTTATCTTTACCGCCACCAAAAATTTTGGGTGTAAAAAACGCCGAAATGCCGGCAATAAGATAATTTCTTGGATTTGATTCATCCAGCTTCATGGCTTTTCCAATTTGCAGGCCAGATTTTGGCCCCAGTGTCATTCCCAATATTGGTTTCAATCCGATTTTGTTGCTATATAGTGAAGCAAGCAGATTATGCGCATCAGCGAAATTACTCTTTAATTCGATGCATTGCTCTAAATGGTCAATGCCTTCATCGACAAATTGCAACGCCCTGTCTTTGTCCTGTTGTATGTAAAATGTACTGAGTCGCCAATCAGAAAATCCAATATAATAATGAATCAGCCATGAATCCTGCTCCTCCGAAATATTGAACAGCCGTTCAAAATAAGCTCTTGATTTGAGGAAATCGGTATCAGACCAATTATTGAAAGCTTGTCTGAGCATTTCATTGCCCTTGAGAATAGGTTCCTGAATTTCCGTTTGTGCATGAAGCAAAAATGGAACAAGCAGAAAAACAAAAAAAGTAAAAGTGATTTTTTTCATTTTAATCTCCAGGATTTAATTATTGGAAAATTATAAGTTGAATTGAACTCCAAAATACCAGGAGCGGCCAAATGAGCTTTCAACCGCTTCCCTTCGCTTAAAGTCTGATGAATAATGATAATCGAAAATATTGATTCGATCGAGCACGTTTGAAATTGAAATATAAAATATTGTCATATCCTTTTCGAATAATTGAACCAGGTAAGTGAAGTTTAAATCCAGTTTTTCATAGGATGGCACGCGCGCCTCATTATATTTTCCGAAAGCCGGTGTGTAAGGTTTGCCGGATGCAAATCGATACCCTGCACCAAGACTGAAATTTTTCAGGAGTTCAATGTTCATCACAACGGAAATATTGTGCGGAATGTCGAAATAGGGAGAAGTTAGAACAGGAATATCGTTCCACTTGCGTCGCGCCCTGAGCCAGCTATAGGACAGCCGGCCTGAAAGAAGTCCATACGATTTTTTGAAAAATACATCTAAACCTGTGGCATGCCCATATCCATTATTTGTGTAATTCAGCGATTCGTGATTGAGCAGCAGGTCTTTGTATTTTTTGTAATAGATCTCCACGCGGAAAATTGTATTGTCTTTCTGGAACGCATAGCCGAAAATGTAATGCAGCGCGTGCATGGAGCAAAGTTTTGGATTTCCCACATACGGATCGAAATATTTAGGCGCCGGGTACTGATGAAAGATTCCCCAGCTCGCTGTCAAGATTGAGTGCTTGGACAGAGAATAATTTGCGGTGAACCGTGGCGCAATTTTGTATTGTTCTGTTTTTGATTCATATTCAGCCCTGATACCGGCAGTTGAATGAATGCCGAATAACACAAACGACTCCATTTCGATGAATTGTACGAATCGGTTTGAGGTATAATCTGTAGCCACTTTCTGGGACAGCGCATTTGGATTAACGTCCATTTCATTTATAGGCACTGTGCCGAAAATATCTGTTGTATGATGGAAAAATCTTAGCCCTGCCCTAAATGTGATCCCTGCGCTGATTTCTCCCTCGCCGTGAAATCTTGCCTGGTAAAGACAATCCTCTATATCCAAATTCATAACTCCCAGCATTGCTTTTTTTTGATAGCGATTGAGTGCGACGTTTGACTGAAACAGAATTTTATTTTTAAAAAGGTTGGTGTATCGCAGATTGTAGAGTTCATTGGAAGAATTGCCATAAAAATATGATGAAAAGTCGGGATCTTCCACTTCAAGGCCAACGTTGTCTTTCTCCCGATAAATAAACATATTAACGTGCTGTTGATTATTTACCTTATAAATCATGTTTAAATTCAGATCAAAGGAAAATGGGTATCGGGAAAAAATTTTCGAGGTATTATTCAATTCAAACAGCATTTTCGTGTTGCTGCGATTCCCTGAAAATGAGAATCCCAATTTATCATTTATTATCGGAGCTGAAATATAAGCCGATTCCGTCGCGAGGCCGATTCCAATACCCATCCTGCGCTGCTCAGGCAAATCGTGACTCTCCATAACGAGCGCGCCGGACAAAGCGTTTCCGTACCTTGCGGAGAAGCCACCGCTGGAGAAAAAAGTGCCTTTCAGTAAAAATGGGCTGATTGTGCCAAAGAATCCACCTGTGGGCGATTCATATTTGTATGGATGATTGATGATGGCGCCGTCCACTAAAAACACATTTTCTGAGACATCACCGCCGCGGACAAACAGACCGGCTCCTTCCTCCACCTGTTGCAGGCCGGGGAATGATTTGATCGCCCAGAATAAATCGGCGGCTGCGCCCGGTGTCCGAACCACATCCATGGCCGAGAGCGTCACACCCTCCCCATCAGCAGCAGTAAATGCACTGGCGGTTATCATCACTTCTTCACCCTTTATTTGAATTTGTTTTAAACGGATATCCACAAATAACGAATCGCCAGGTATTAAAATAATGTCCTGTTCGAAATTTGAAAACCCGATATACGAACATACGAGGTACTGCTTTCCAGACAATCGCGATTTAAACTTAAATTTACCCTCTTTATCAGACATGTTTCCATCCAGACTGCCTTGTAAAAAAATGTTTGCGTAAGGTAAAGGTTCGCCAGTTCCATTGGATACTTTCCCTGAAATAATGCATGATTTTTCAGAGCAATGCGCTGAATGCAATGTGCCGTGGAGCAGAATAATGAAAAAGATTGTTTTGATCAATGTCGTTCGCATAAATTTTTATCCTGTTTTTATGAAAATAAATTGATGAATCAAGTTGTCTTGAATTAATATTAATGAATGAACCCGGAAATATCAATTATGAATCTCTGAATGCATAAATAAATCGGTGAAATGACAAATTATACCAGTGAATCAATTTCGGTAATAACCCCAATTTTAATTTTTAGCAATAATATGGAATTCTTAAGAAAAACACCTAATGGAATTTGGTTGAAGCCCGATTAAATATATCGGAGCCCGGTTTTTCCTGGTATTCGCAAGAAAATAAGTCAGATTATCGTTTATAAACAAGTTGTATAATAAGTATTACACATGCTTGTTTGTTGTTAAACACATCAAGTTTAAATAAATTAATTAATTAAATAAAAACAAGCTTTTTAAATGTATTGTTTTATAGACAATTATAACAATCAATATGCGATTGAGCGATTTTTTCTTTATTTATCATAAAACTTAATATTTATAAGTCATTGTAATTAAATGGATAAAATAGTTATGAAAAAATAATGTTATTTCTCCATGGCTTACATAGATGGCACTTGATTTGCGATAACATAAATATTAATTGCGATCATGTTAAGAAATTAAAATATTCTGGGAGTTTTGGGGTAATAACTTTCGCTTTTAAACGAATTGTGAGGTTTCTTATGAAAAAACTATTGAATGGTCTGTGGTGCGTGTGTGTTTTAAGTATGATGAGCTGGAATGTTCACGCAGTTGATTTGAATAGCGAAAAAACACCCGGGACTTTGGGTAGCGAAAAACAAATTCTTAACGCGTTGATGAAAACAATAAAGAATGAAGGGTACGTGCTTTTAAATTTGCATCGTGACAATTATACATTGGTCATCCCAACGTCAAATAATTTCTCGAGGGTATTACAGAATCTGCAGCAGGAAGACTTTTTGAGTGAAGAACAATTGAATGATTTTTCACTTCTCTGGGACAAAACAAGAGAAAACGGCGGGATTGGTGTTTTGGAGCATAAAAAGATACAAACACAGGGACGGGAGATTGCCCGAAGAAATAGAAAAACACCGGAAATTCCCGGAAAAACTTTTCAGCCTGGACAAAAAGATGAGATATATAATTATTTGCAACAGCGGGCAATCATATTGAAAGAAGTGGTTGAATATCACAAGGCGATCAAAAAAGCAAAAACAGAACTGGATGAATTGAAAAAAGAACGCGAGACGATTCAAAAAAGAATTTTGTTTTTGAAGAAATTAATGGCAAATAACGGGGCGAAACAAACCTTATCAACAAAATAAGGTGTCTTTATGAAGAGAAAGGTAAGGACAACGGATGTCCTGAAAAAAAACGGCCACCTCGATTTCAAGCGCGAGGTGGTCAGGGATATTTTATACCAGATCGATTACCAGGCAGCGTTTCGTCGCAAAGTGATTGATATGCCTGAAAAAAATATGGTGGATCAGTTAATGAATCTGCCGACAAATGTACTGCTTTCGTGGTACAACGCGTTTCTCTACTTTCGCCAGGAAACAATTTTTTCCGGGTATGAAATGAATGGGCTCAAGGTATTGGATCAGCCCTATGACGCCATTCGAAAAAAAATGGAAAATGATCCGGATTTTGATTTGCATAAGTATATCTTTTAGCGAACATCCTGATTTACTGTGCGTGGTATTAATTTTCGGAGTACGCCAAATCCGACTGCTGCCACACCACCGAGGCCGGCAAGCACGCCCCAGAGAATGAATGGCTGGTGCAGAAAATGATCGGCCAGAATTCCCCCATAAAATGGACCAAGACTTCTTCCCATGCTCTGGAATAATCCATAAACACCGAGATAAGTGGCTTTCAGCGATTCCGGCGCCCAATTGGAAACCAGTGTGGTTCCGGAAGGAATGAAAAATATTTCCCCGAAAGTCAGAATGAAAATGGCCGCAGCTAACCACCAGAAATTTGTGCTTGCCGCCACAACGAGATAACTGAAACCGGCGAAAAACGAGCCGATGGAAAGCGCGCGCGTCAAGGGCATTCGTTTGATCCATCGAATTCCATGAATTTGAAAAAGAATGATCACTGATCCATTGATGGTATACAAATAGCCCAATTGAATTTTTGAAATCTGTACAATTTCAATGGAAAAAACGGATAAGGTGGTCACAATTTGGGTGAGAATGGAAAATATTAAAAGTGAGACAACGCCGAATAAGATGAATGATTTATGGGTGGAGATTTTTTTCAAGTCATGAAAACTGAATCGGGATTGGATTTCTGCACTTTTCGAATCCGGAATATAGAAGTAAATAATTAAAACAGCGATCACAAAGAACAGGCCTGAAATGAAGAAGATCAATGAATAGGACACCGATGCCAGATAGCCTCCAATTGCCGGCCCGATAGCCCAGCCAATATTAAATCCCATTCGCTGCAGTCCGTATGCTTCAATTCTGTCCACGGGAGAAACCAGATCCGAGATGAGCGCATCTGCTGCCGGCATGAACATGGAGCCAAATCCGTACGCAAAAAAAATGGCGATACCGATAATATAAATGGGCAGGTGAGCCAGTATGGTAAGCGCCAGGATGAAGAACGCCAGCGTGCGTCCCACGCCGGCAACGAGCATCACCCTTCTCCTGTTGAACCTGTCTGCGAAGCTGCCACCGAGAATCTGCATTACCGAGCGAATTACTGCCACTCCCAGAAAAATAGAACCGATTAATGTCATGGAAACATTTTGTTCGGAATACAGATAAATGCTGATAAACGGCAGTATGATGGAGAAACCAAGCGCATTGACCACGCGAATGGTGAGCAGTAGCCAGAGCCTCTTGTCGTAATAGTGATATTTTGAAAGAATGCGTTTCCAGTTTCTGTTCATTCGGTCTATCATGGGCGATTCAGATTTGACTTATGTTGGGGAAAAGTTCCATTTGCGTTTCATATAGACCGATTTCACGAATAATTTCATTGATTCGGGATTGGTCGTTTTCGATGTCGAGATCATCGGTATTGACAATTAAAATGCGGTGGTTGCGAGCATATCGTTTCACCCATGCTTCGTAGGCAAGATTGAGCTGGGCAAGATATTCTTTGTCAATTTTACGTTCAAAATCACGACCGCGTTTTCGTATGCGACTGATCAGCGTCCAGATGGATGCGCGTAAGTAGATTATCAAATCCGGGTAGCGCAATGAGCTCAGAATGGTTTCATAAAGATCGTTATAATTTAGATAGTCCTTTTCAGACATAATTTTTTTGTCGTACAGATTCGTTGCAAAAATTTCTCCATCTTCGAAAATAGTTCGATCCTGAATGCAGGTGGAGGTGGAATCCTGTATTTCCAGATGAGCTTTGAACCGTTGGGTGAGAAAAAAAATTTGAGAGTGAAAGCTCCATCTTTTCATGTCATAGTAAAAATCCGATAAATATGGATTCTCCACTACTTTTTCATAATAGGGGCGCCAGTTAAACTGTTCGCTTAAGAGTTTTGTCCATGTGGTTTTTCCAACGCCGATATTTCCGGCCAGGGCAAAAAAGTAGTTTTTTCTCAACTAAAAATTCCCAGATTAAATTTTTCTAAACAAACGACGCTTTTTGAGTCAGAATGAAATGGAAAAAGATGGAATAATGAAATCCGGATTGAAAGGAAAAGAACGGCCCAGAGGTAATATTCAGAATTCCACTCATCACATTTCGGTATCGTTTAATATGTCTATTTTTCTGAATCACTCATTAAAATAAAATTTTATCTTTCTGTTTTTTTCAACGAGCACGGTGTCTTTCAGCCAGTTCCTGTCTTCTTTTTTTGGATAATCTGTGGTGTAGTGCAGGCCCCGGCTTTCTTTACGAAACGCCGCGCAGTGAATTATGAGCTTTGCCACCAATACAAGGTTTCTTAGCTCGACCAGTCCCGGCGTGATTTTTGTTTTCTTATAAAAATTTTCAATCTCCTTTGAGATCAAATTTATTCGTCGCTGAGCCCGTTTCAAACGGAGATTAGACCGCACGATGCCGACGTAATCCCACATCAGACTTTGCACCTCCTCCTTGTCGTGAGAGATGAGAATCCATTCTTCGTGATTGAATGTGCCTTCATCATTCCATTGAGGAATTTGGGGGAAGTGATCCGGCGATTCCAGAACAGGATTCCGGGTGATGTCGTCATAAACCTGGTGAGCGAAAACAAGGGCTTCCAGCAATGAATTGGATGCCAATCGATTGGCGCCGTGAACACCGGTGCAGGCAACTTCTCCGCAGGCGTACAGATTTTGAATTGTGGTTCTCCCGTGGATATCGGTTAATACGCCGCCGCACATGTAATGAGCTGCCGGGACCACCGGAATGGGCTGTGATGTAATGTCAATATTGTACTTGAGACAATTGTTATAGATATTGGGGAATCGGTCTTTTATTTCATCGCTGTTTTTGTGCGTCACATCAAGATAAACGAATTCTTCGCCGCGCTTTTTTAGCTCGGCATCGATCGCGCGGGCGACCACATCTCGCGGAGCAAGTTCTGCCAATGAGTGGTATTTGTCCATGAAAGAGGTGCCATCCTGAGTTTTGAGTTTTCCTCCGAAACCACGTACTGCCTCGGAAATGAGGAAAGAATTTGCAGATGGGTGAAAAAGCGTGGTTGGATGAAATTGCATAAATTCAAGATTTGAGATTTGGGCGCCGGCACGATACGCCATGGCGATACCATCGCCTGTTGCAATTTGTGGATTGGTGGTGTGCAGATATATCTGGCCGCAACCGCCGCTTGCCAGTACTGTTGCTTTCGCCAGAATTTGGACAATCTCATTTCTTCCATCGTCGAAAACGTAGGCCCCCCAACAATGGAACGGTGATTCACCAAGTGCAGAATTTAATCCCAAATGATGCTCAGTGATTAAGTCGATGGCAATATGCTGTTCAAAAATGTTGATATTGGGATGTTCTTTGATCGCATTCAGGAGAGATTGCTCAACAATTTTTCCGGTCAAATCTTTGGCGTGTACAATGCGATCGCGGCTGTGCCCGCCCTCACGTCCCAGGTCAAATTCATTTTGTTCAGGCGGCTCCCGGTGAGAAAATTCAACGCCCCAGTCAATGAGTTCCTGAACGCGCCGGGGACCGTTTTTTATCAATAATTCAACAGCATCCTGATGACACAGGCCGGCTCCTGCTCTCTCCGTATCTTCAAAATGAAGATGAAAAGAATCATCTTTGGAAAAAACAGCAGCAACGCCACCCTGCGCATAGTTAGTGTTGGATTCCGCTTTTTCCTTCTTGGTGATAATGGCCACTTTTCCATGCCTGGCCGCTTTCAGGGCAAATGTCAGTCCGGCGATTCCACTGCCGATAACTAAATAATCAACGGATTGAATCATATCGATATGGAATTTATTTTTTGAATATCAATAGTCCAGCATCCCAGTGTTTCAGAGATATGTTTAAAATGATAGCCTGGATGAAAATGGAGAGAACAGAAAAAAGAGTGACCACACAGAGGCGATCACTCAGTAGATTACAGAACATTTATTATTCAATTTTTGAAGTTTGAAATGATTTCAAAATCGATCCGTCTTTTAAATTATTAACTGTGTGCTTTTACCTCCAGCAATTCAGCAATTTTCTCCTTCAATTCATTCAAGTTTGAAGACTTAATGATGTAGGCATCAGCAGACCAGGTTGAGAAATCTGACTTGTAGGATGAATAGGCTGAGTTCAGAATCACTTTGATGCTTTTGTTTACCTCCATGATCTGTTTTAACGTTTCGATTCCATTCATGCCTTCCATTTTAATATCCAGAATTGCCAGATCAATATGCTCGTGATTTACTTTTTCCAGCGCCTGCTCTCCATTCTCAGCAATAAACACGCGATATCCCTCATCGCGTAATTCCTGCTCATAGAGCCATCTTAAATTTTTTTCATCATCTACTATGAGAACTGTTTTCATGGTTTACCTCACAATACTTGAAAAACAAATCAAAGTTGCAGTTCAAATTTCACCCGAAGCCCCTAAACCGGATAAACCGGAAATTTCAAAAATCAATAACCAAATAACAAGCAAATTACAAAACCAAATTCCAAAAAATCAAACTCGGACAGGATCGTTTGGTTGTTCATTTAGAATAAAGTTTGAAAATTGAACTTTTGTGATTTTCTGTCAAAAACGTTCAGATTTTTTTTTAAGTGACTAACCAATCAAGCGTTGTTTTTTTAAACTTAAGATAATTTATTTAGAAAATCAACCTATTTTTAGAAATTTTAATGAATTTTAAATGTTGTTATAAAACAGTGATTCGCTTGTTCCTTTCAGGTGGTTGTTAGCTTCATGGCTGGCCGGGAAATCGTTTGTGAGCAAAAAAAAGGCCAGCATCGCGTTCCCATTCGATGCTGGCCCCCCCCTAATCTCAGATGTGAATCAATTTACCCAAAAGAGAGTTCCCAGTTCTCCCTGGTAAATCAATTTACCCAAAATTTTCAACTTTAAAATATCAGCAATCAAATGGATTTGCGGAAAACTTTTTAAAAAAATATTTAATCTATTATGTTATTATAATTTCAATCTTTACGAGAATAAAGACCGACCAAACTTGTATTTTTGTAGTAATGTTTTAAAATATTTTGATATGGAATATTTTTAAGCGCCATGACCGTGGCACCCACCTGGCACAGTCCAACGCCATGTCCCCAGCCTGCGCCCTTTAAAATGAATCGAGCAATCTTTCCATCCGCATCTTTTTCCTTGTGCACATAAAAACACGAGGAGTAAAGATGGCTCCCGGAAAGCACTTTGCGAATCTCCAGTTCTTTGCCGACCTTTAACGTCTGCTTTGAACCAACCAGATTGATATAGATCAGTCGCCCGGAGTCGCCTCGCTCCAAGGGGATGATGTCCTGAAGCTCGCCGATATCTTTTCCTGTTTTTTCACTAATCAGTGCTTCCAGTTCTTCCCGGGTGTAGGTGACTTCCCATCGAAACAGATTCTGCGTGGAATATAAATTTGCCAGACTTTCCGGGAGTTTGTGGATATCTGTATTGCAGTAAACCGGCAGACTGGTATCGATGAGTTGTTTTGCCGTTTCTTCGGTATTGGCAGGGTAATCGATTTGCTCATCGCTGTCGATGCCGGACACCATGTATGGAATATCCCGGTTTTCCCAGACATAACGATAGTCTTCCATGATACCGCCGCAGATTTTTGAATACCGCGCATCACAAATTTCATCACCGTAAAGCAGGATTTTCCCCCACGTGTTTTCCACAGCCTGCCGGGAAGCCTGTTGCTCGCGTTTTTTCCCGTGGTAACATTGACAATGGTCATCCGAGCAGAGATGGAAATTTGCATTGTAGTGATGTTTTCCCATGGTGGCCAGCACAGTGTTGCGGGCGACAACGGTTTGACTCTCCAGCAAACCAATGGGACAATCAGGCGTCATTTCCGATGAATTCACGCTGACCAGGTAATTTTCCAAATCAATTTCATTGATGACAACCAATTTTCCCTGATTGTTGAAGCCAACCTCGATGATGCCACGGTAGTCCAGGTCTTCATATTTTTGCCAGTGGAACTGGATGCCAATCATTATATCGGAAACAGTGATGTGTGCTGAATCATCATTCGTATCCGGCACAATTCGCACGGAGGAGCCAAGCTTTTCACCATCAAAAACGATGTCTCCGGTGGCAGGATTCAATATATTTTCCACGACAACGTATTCGCCTGGCTGATCTTGCTCGTTGCGGAAAGCAAGCGCTTCGTCAAAACTATCGAAATCTCCGATAACAACCCAGTATTCTTTATTATTCATTTTACGTTGATTCAGATCAAATTCCAGTCCAACGGTTCGTACTTTAACATCCAGTCCGCGGTGAAGCAGATCATTCGCCCATTGTTCAGCTTTGGCCTTATCCCGCTCGATGCCGGCGCGAACCTGGTATCTCAATTTTGCAGGGACACTCTGCGCAATGGTTATTGTGTATTCTCTTTCCTTATCTCCGGTTTTCAGTATTTTCCCATCCTGATTTTGAATAGAGAAGGGATGGGTGGTTTTAAAAACTACTTTTTCAGTCGATTGAAGAACACCAATTCGGATATTTGGAATGTCATTTGTGAAGGTCAATGTCATTTTCCTCCGTTAATTATGTGAAAAATTTGATTTTTTTATAATTAGATTTTTGGATTTTACAATGAAGCCAATGATCAATTTTCGTGGATTGAATATTTTTCTTGCGCCAATTCACAATATCGATAAAAAATTTTGAAACCGTAGTACGTCACAAATCCTGCCGCGAGTAAAATGGGTATACTCACATGGTCTTTGTACAGGTACCACTGATAACTTTCCTTTTCGAGATTTGAAAAGAGCAGTGCAATTCCATTGTTTATCAGGTGAACAATGGCCGAAGGAATGATGCTGTCGCTTTTCCACGACATCACGCCTAAAATGATTCCGAACACCAGCACCTGAATGCTCCACCAGGGATTAAAATGAACCACAGCAAAAAGCAGCGATGTGGCCATAACGGCTTTGGTTATATCGAAAGTGTTTTCAAAACTTGTCTGAACGAAGCCCCGGAAAAGCATTTCTTCGACGACTGCAGCTACAAAAACTGCCGAGAAAACGATGATAATAAAATCTGAAGCGGATTGTATTTGTATGGATTCCTGAATGGCTTTGCTGATGGGTTCAGGCAGGGGAAAAAACATCTGGACGATACGGTCAATTTCGTCAGAAACGATCGTGAAAGCGACGCCAATAACAACGCTCACAGCGACCACTTCCCGGCTTACCGGCTTCAGACGAAAAACTTTCACTATCGGAAATTTATTCCGTATGGTGAAAATTAGCGCCGGAATAATGATGAATCCTTCGAGCAGAAAAAGCTCTTTTCTTGAACCAAAAATACCGCTGAGAAATCCGATGCCCGAGGTCACAAGCAGTGTGAAGAGAATGACAATGGTCACTTCTCTGAGTTCCGGGTATCTGTTGTTTTGAGGCTCATTATTCATGCTTATTTATCGATGTTTAACGGTTAACAATGTGACTCACAATAACAGCGGATGCAACTGCCATGTTCAGCGATTCGGCATTCCCTTTGCGTGGAATAGCAACTGAAGTATCCAAGAATTTTTGAATCTGCATACTTAGGCCGCGATTTTCATTTCCAATGACCAGTGCAAGTGGAAATTGGTAGCGGATTTGGTTGACCATGGTTTTTCCGTTCACATCTGCGCCATATATGGTGAAGTTTTTTTGTTTCAAATCCGTCAGCGTGTTTTCGAGATCAATATTTTCAAGAATGGGCAGATGAAAAAGTGATCCCATGGTGGCACGAATCACTTTGGGATTGTACAATTCTGCTGTGTCCCTGCTTAATAATACAGCGTCCACGCCAAACCAGTCGCAGGTTCGAATGATCGTTCCCACATTTCCCGGATCCTGGCCTGAAGCAAGGATTACAACAATGTTCATTTCAGCCCGGTCAAGGTTTCCGAAGGCAGCATGCTGTTGATGCACAACGCAGAAAACACCCTGGGAATTCACTGTTTCTGCAAGCGAATTCACTTCATTTGAAGAAATTTCGATGATTTCAATGTTACGCTGTTCTGCCCGATTGCGTAGTGAGTCTTCATCGGAGCGAGACCTGTCGTTGGATAAAATCAGCGCTTCAATTTCGAAATCAGAAGATAGCGCTTCCCGGCACATTCGAATTCCTTCTATGAGGAATTTCCCTCCCTGTTTTCGAAATTTTTTCTTCCTGAGCGCTGCAATCGCTTTGAGCCGATTTTTCGAAATCATGGTGAACAAAAGTTATTCTTAGATCAACACAAAAAAATAAGATACATTGAATTAAAAAAAAGGATTAATATTTTGAAAAATGACATTTTAAATCAGATTTTTCAAAATGTTAATCCTTTCCAACTATTGAACTTAGGTTTTCATTACATGATTCGCATCACAAGACAATTTAACCATACATGTTTTTTTCAGTTTTGCATTCGTACTCTTGATAATTTTTTTAATTTGTTTCAAAATATTTTTCTTCTTCTTCCTGAATTACGTCCATAACTTCAACCGCGGTTCTTGAATTCAATAATTTGCTTCGAAATTCTTCCCGATGCATTAGTCTTGAAATTCTACTCAGCGCTTTCAGATGTGGGCCGGTTTTATCAGGTGGTCCAACCAGGAGAAAAATGAGTCGAACCGGCTTGTTATCAATGGAATGAAAATCAACGTCGCTTTCAGTGATGCCCAACGAGGCAACGATATCTTTGACGCCCTCTGCTTTTCCGTGGGGAATGGCAACGTGGTCGCCCACGCCGGTACTCATAACATTTTCACGGTCTAAAATGGCTTTCAATATTTTATCTCGATTGCTGATCTTATTTTTCTTATGCAGATGATCTACCATCTCTTCAATAATCTCCTTTTTTTTGTGGCTTTTTAAAGGAATTATTACGAGATCATCTGTTAATATATCTTTTAACTTCATGAAATTATACCTCCAAAATTCATTTACAATTTAAAAGAAATATTTTAAATTGCAAACATTTTTTAGAACACACTTCTCATCACACAGAGGCTATTAATAGTTTCGGCTGAAACAATTAAAATAAAAAGTATATTTGTTAATTTTGTTCAAATATTAAAAAAACACTAAATTCGACACATGTTTTACTGATTGAAAAGATGAATGTTTCTTCAAAAATAGCATGCGATGTTATTCAAGGAAGCTCTCTTCCGACCCGGAAAAAACTCAATTTTGAAGAAATTAGATTACCTGCGATCCGGGGCTTAAATAAATAAAGCCCTGAATCTAAAAGTCAGATCAGGACTAAGATTTATCGTGACGTTTTAACAACGTGTTGCGGCGAATTAAAAAATGATCCTTTAGAGTTTATAACCAAACTGACGCAGCAGTTGCTTTCTTTCGGCGATGTCTTGCTCGGTTTCCACAGCAACAGTTTTTGCTCCGTCTATCACGCCCAGAATCCCACGACCCTGTATCGATTCTGCGATGATAACTTCGACAGGATTGGCAGTGGCACAGAAAATTCGAACAACCTCGGGCACATCTTTCACAGCTCTCAATACATTAATGGGAAAAGCATCCTTCATAAAAAGAATAAAAGAATGCCCGGCCTTGAGTTGAAGTGCGTTTTGCTGGGCTAATTTTATCAGGGCATCGTCATTCCCTGACCAGCGTACCAATTTTTTCTCCGAAGCTTCACAAAACGCGATGCCAAATTTTATATTTGGAACAGAATTGACCAGTGCTTCGTGAATATCTTCCACTGTTTTTATGAAGTGCGAATGTCCCAGGATTAAATTTAAATTGTCCGGATTTTCAATTTTTATGAGCATCAGGTCCATAAACGCCTCCTGCTACGAAATCTGTTACTACGATTCCACAATGTAATTTTTGAATTCGATAAAAATAATGATTTTAAATGTTGAAGTCAAGTGTTTTATGTTTTTTTTAACAAATCCTCAGTTAATGAAGTAAAAAATTAAAAATAGATAATGCAGAAATGACATGAAGGAAAAGACAATAAAAATCAAACTGCTGTTTAAAATGAATGACAATTTTCATGTAACACTGTTAATATTTTTTCGTTAAATATTGAAGATAAACTTCATGCGAAACATGAAGCACGATAAGAAAGGCGATAGATCATGAAATTTATTATTCCTTTTATAAGCGCGTTGATATTGAGTTGCTCTTTTTCTGGCCGGATGCCTGAAAACGTGTCATCCGGGACTGAAAAAATCGTTCTGAGAAAGATTGATGAAATCGAACGTTCTGTGTTAAAAATTAGCTGTTCTGCCTACTACCAAAAAATAGTTTTTGATATACCCGTCATGGAAAATGAATTGTCATCGGTGAATTTTGAATCCAAAAATAAGCGCATGACCACGAAAAGTGTGGCCGGGACTGGACTGATTTTGCAGGAGAATCCTCAGTCAATTTTGCTCATCACCGCATTTCATCTTTTCGATTTCGAGGATACCCTGAAAACATATTATGTGGATAGCTCGAATAAACCGACCAATCTGCTCCATTCTGTTTCGATAAAAACCGGGCAGGCTATTTTTATAACCCATAAGAACGGCACCAACAGTCGGGGAGAAATTCTGATAACAGATGAAAAGAATGATCTGGCGCTGGTTCAATCGGCGTCCATCAAAAACACGCTGGCAGAAAAACCGTTTTCCGGAAAGTTCGCCAAATCAGTTGACGTGAAACTGGGTGAACAGGTTTACCTGCTGGGTTATCCGCGGGGATTTTTTATGGTATCGCGGGGTTTTGCCAGTCCTTCGAAGTATAAAGATAAATTCGTTGTGGATGTTTCATTTAACCGCGGCAGTTCCGGCAGCGTGGTTTTCACTATTGATCTGAAAAACAGTTCATGCACCTATCTCGGCATGGCAAATATGATGGCCTATGATTCGCAGACTGTGTTGGCACCTTCGGAAAATATATCTGCGCCAAAGCTGGGTGAAAACCTTGTTTACACAGGCGAATCCTACATCAAGGAGTTGAAATTGATTAATTATGGATTGACCTTTGTCGTAAAAAGTGATGTCATCAATAGGTTAATGGAGGAAAATCAGAATTTGTTGAGACAATATCGCTTTTATGGCATTGATGAGTTTCTTAAAGATTAGATCCTGCTTTACCCTGCCGAGGAACGATTCCTCGCCCGAATTTCGCTCCATCCTTCCTTCTTTAAAAATAATGCAGTTTAACGATTAATGTGTAACTGAATACCCATTCTCTGAACTTGTTATTTTTTCGTAACTTTATCCGCTAAAATCAAATAAATTTATCGTTGCATTTAGGATGATTTTTTCTTATAATATAAGAAATTTTTGAATTCATACTGTGACCAGCAAATAATGTTATTGGATGGTAAAAATTCAGTATTGAATTATTTTCCGGATGTGAAATGTTGCTCATCGTTATTGTAAAAAATGAAAGGAAAAACAAGGATGAAGGCTTTGATTACCAGTGGAGGAAAAGGAACTCGATTAAGACCGTTAACACACACACAAAATAAACACTTAATTCCCATTGCCAACAAGCCTATACTTAATTATGCGATTGAAACCGTTGTCGAGGCCGGCATCAAAGAGATTGGCATCGTGACCAATGCTGATTCCAATGAAGTTGAAGATGCCACCGGGGATGGCAGTCGATGGGGAGTGAATATCACATATATTCCGCAGGAAGCGCCCATGGGGCTGGCTCATGTAATTAAAATTTCGGAAGACTTTGTTGGTAAGGAGCCATTCATATTTTACCTGGGTGACAATATGGTTGTCGGGGGAGTAAAACACTTTGTCGATGAATTTACAAATGATCATGTTAATTGTTTTCTCACGCTGGCAAAAGTAAAAGACCCTGAACGTTTTGGTGTCCCTGAAATCGACAATAATCGGATTGCGTCCATTGTGGAAAAACCAAAGGTGCCCAAGAGCGAATATGCGGTCGCCGGCATCTATATTTATGACCACAATATTTTCGAGGCTGTCAACAGTATCAAACCAAGCGCTCGCGGTGAACTGGAAATTTCTGATGCGCATCAATACCTGATTGAGCATGGATTTCAAATTGGTTTTTCTGAAATCACCGGTTGGTGGAAAGATACAGGAAAACCTGTTGATCTGCTTGAAGCCAACAGGCTTGTTCTGGAACATCTCGAGCCAAGAATTGAAGGATTTGTTGATGACAAATCCTACATCACCGGAAACGTCATTGTCGAGCGAGGGGCGAAAATCATTAATAGCAATATTCGGGGTCCTATCATCATCGGGCGCGGCACGAGAGTTGAAAATAGTTATATCGGACCGTTCACATCCATTCATGATGATTGCCGAATCCTGAACAGCGAAGTCGAATTCAGCATTATTCTCAACGATTGCGAAATTCGGGACATTGGCGTGCGTATTGAAAGCAGTTTACTTGGAACAGATGTGCAAATTGTCAAGTCAAATTCAAAGCCATCGACACATAATTTAATCATTGGAGATCAAAGCCGGATAGAGTTAGTATAAATAATGAAAAAAATCTTATTTTTATGTTATTACTTTCCGCCGATGGGAATGGGGGGCACCCAGCGCTCGGCCAAGTTTGTGAAATATTTGCCCAGATTTGGCTGGGAGCCCCATGTGGTTTCAGTGAAAGAGGTTCAATATTATGCCCACGATTATTCCGTGCTCGATGAATTGAAAAACTCGACCATCATTCGAACCGAATCATGGGACCCTCTGCGACTTTTGGCCCGTTTTTCAAGAGGCTCTTCGAAAAAGAGATCCGATACTGAATCCAAAAATTCCCGTATATCAAAAGCATGGCTGAATTATCTCAATCAGTTCATTGCCGCCTGGCTGTTGATTCCTGACTCCAAAATTCTGTGGCTTCCATTTGCGATTTATTCTTCCATAAAAGAAATACGCCGACAAAAAATTCGAATAATTTACACCACGTCTCCGCCGCATTCTGCCCACCTGGGCGGGCTCATCATCAGTAAAATGACCGGCGCAAAATGGATTGCCGATTTCAGGGATGACTGGACCGGCGGAGAGAGTCAACCCAGTCCGACTGTATTTCATGAATTCATTAATCGTTTGCTTGAAAAAATTGTGCTCAAAAAGGCTGATCGGGTGGTGGCCATCTGTGAACATCTGAAAAACAGTCTGCATTCAAAACACGGATATGGAGTTCGGGAATCGAAATTTGTGACAATTATGAACGGGTATGACCGGGATGATTTCTCCAGTCTGCTAAATGTTTCACGGTTTGAGCATTTTACGATTACCCATTGCGGTTCAATTAGCCGGGTGAGCAATCCAGAGCCTTTTTTGAAAGCGCTTCGAAATTTGTTCGACGACATGCCGGCGCTTCGGAGCAAAATACAGGTGAAATTCATCGGTACAGATATTTTTCATTCTCTGGAGACGTTGTTGCAGAATCTGGGATTAAAGGAAATCATTCCGGCCATCCAATATCTTCCACATCACGAGGCGTTGGAACACATGATGAAATCGCACGTTTTATTATTAACGATTTTCAAAAAGTCAGATGAAGAAATCATTACCGGAAAAGTGTTCGAGTACCTGGCAGCCGGGAAATCCATTCTGCTCATTTCTTCTCATGGTGAAGTCGCGAATATGGTTGAGAGGCACGCGCGTGGAACAGTTGTCGCCAATAACGATATTCAGGGTATTCAAAATGAGATTTTGAAATATTTCCGAAGGTACGAAAAAAACGAATTGCCATTCGCTCCGCCTCTGTCACTGGCGGAATATGACAGAGAAAATTTGACAGAAAATTTAGCCATACTCTTTGATGAAGCGTCTGTAGATTACTGTATTGATAACGAAATATAAAGCCGTATATTGATTTGAAATTATTCAACAAAACAGGGATTTGTCGTGAAGTTATTTATCAAAATTATTTCAATTTTTATTCTCGTACAGCTAACGAATCAGCTTAGAGCCCAGGATTATTTGTGGCCTACAAATGCAAGTCACTATCTCACGTCCTCATTTGCGGAATACCGACCGGGTCACTTTCATGCCGGGATTGATATTAAAACCTGGGGTAAAATAGGATATAAAGTATTTGCCGTTCGTGATGGCTACATCAGCCGAATTCGCGTGTCGCCATTCGGGTATGGCAAGGTGCTTTACCAGAAACTGGACACCGGCGAAACCGTGGTGTACGCTCATTTGAGCGGATTCAACGAGATACTGGAACAATATGTAAAACAGCAGCAAAAGCGGAACCGGGCGTATCGAGTCAACAAATATCTGAAATCCACTCAATTTCCTGTAGAAAAAGGGGAGGTGATTGGCTATACCGGGGCTACCGGCATTGGCTATCCTCATCTTCATTTTGAATTGCGCGATGAATATTCAAATCCAATTAATCCATTCCTTCGCGGTTATAAAGTCAAGGACACTATTCCGCCAGAAGTTACCGGCATCGCCATCTCGCCGCTTGATCACAGCTCCCGTTTAAATGGAGATGCTGCCCCCTATATCGAAAAACCGAAACGAATTTCAGCCGGGAATTATGAACTTGAATCGGTCCCTGTGGTCTCCGGCGTGATCGGTTTTGCAGTGAACTCCTTTGATCAGGCCAATGGTGTTAACAATAAATTTGCCGCCTATAAACTCGATTTTTACGTGGACGGCGATTTGCACTTTTCTGCTACCTATAACAAATTTTCTTATAGCAATTCCCATTTCATAGATTTCGACCGGGACTATCGGTTGAATAAGCGCGGTCTGGGTCTTTTTCAAAAATTATATAAAGATGAATTCAACGAACTTCCCATTTACCGGCCGGAAGGCGAAAATGTTGGCAAACTAATATGCGATCCGGGTACGACAGATGAAAATAACAGTTCGGATATTTTATCGGCCGGCGAGCATTTGTTCAGAATCGAGTTGTATGACTTTTTCGGAAATGTTACAACGATAAAGGGAGCGTTTATTGTTGGCTCGCGTCCTCGTTTAGTGGCAGATTTTTCAACAGAAGACCCCGGGCAACTGGTTGTTTCCGATGTGATAGATGAAACTGGGATGACCATTATGGATCCGGAATTTTACATCAGTCTGAACTCTGGTGATAGCTGGCGTAAAGTTGAGCCGCAACGGACTGAGGACGCCGCTGCCGGTAACTCTCCTCCGCAAACTAAATTTTTGCTGTCCCCGCTGCAGCCGGGCATGATCCTGAAAATTCAATCACTGGATGAACAATCCATCCTGTCTTTTCCCCTGTTTCATAAAATTTTTGAAACTGGTTCCTCCGTGGAGGAAGTCCCGCAAGTATCGATTGAAAATGATTTTTATGATGATTTTGTTCGTGTCATTATTCGAACAACCATGATCCTTCCAGAAATGCCAATTTTGCATGTTCAGCAAATCGGATTGCCGGCCACAGATGTTGAACTTTGGCAAAGCGACGTGAAAACGTATGCTGGAATTTATAAGCTCATTCCGGGCAGAGACGGCCCACTGTCGTTCGACGTAACCGCAACGGATTATGCAGGAAACGAGCTGTTTAGTTGGGATCAAATTGATATTGAGACAGTGACTCCCTCCCACGGTGGAAAAATCGCCTCAAAGGACGATAATTGCGTCGTCTCTTTTGCATCCAATGAAGTTTATGATTTTATTTTTCTGAGGATCGATCACCAAAACCAGTTAGATGACCCTGAATATGACTCGGTTGGTGATGTTTACGAGGTTCATCCGCAGGACATTCCGCTTAAGGGTCGAGCAACGGTTCAATTGAAATACCCTGAATCTGATGTAAATCCGGAGAAGCTGGGAATTTATCGCAAGGGCAAAAGCAGATGGGGATTCAATGGAAATACGCTGGATGAAAAAAATTATACAATTAGCTGCAATACGTCCAGTTTCGGAACATACACACTCATTCGGGATGAAATTCCCCCTGTGGTGGAATTGAAATACCCGAATAACAATATTCGATTGAGCCAGAAAAAACCGACCTTTACGGCTGTTGTGTATGATGAACTTTCCGGCGTTGCGGATGAACGATCCATTGTGATGAAAATTGATGGCAATGAAGTGATTGCTGAGTTCGACCCGGAGACCAAAATCGTCAAATACAAACCGGATGAACCGCTCTTGCCGGGCAATCACACGTTCTCTGTTAAGGCGTTCGACAATTCAAAGAACGAAACTGAAGTTGTGTATAATTTTGTTATTCTTGATTAGTGATTTTATTTTGATACCTGTTGAGCTGGGTTTGAAATTTTGAAAAACAATCACGCAAAGTAAAACCAAAAGATATTTGAGCATTTAGAATATAGATTTCTGGAGCTTATAATTTATTTAAAACTTCATCGAGTTGTATACGCTATTTTTAGCTTTGCGACTCTGCGAGAATTTTTTCTTTGTGGTTATAATCATTTCAATCCAAATATGTACAGCATTGTTAGAATCTAATCCCCTCAAAACACCAACCTGAATTTGGAAAATGTATGCCGCAACTACGTCGTAAACTCACTCTTTTCGACCTGACCATGATTGCCACCGGGTCGGTTATTGGTTCCGGCATATTTCTTACGCCGGCGATTATCGCCAAAACATTGCCTTCTCCGATGTGGATTCTGATCGTCTGGGCATTGGGCGGGCTGATGGCCCTGACAGGCGCACTCACATTCGCCGAATTGGGTGCGATGATGCCTCGCGCCGGCGGCGTGTATGTTTACCTCACCGAAACCTATGGCGGATTGTGGGGATTCCTTTATGGCTGGGGATACTTCCTCGTTGTGAACACAGGCGGCATTGCAGCCATCAGCATTGCATTCGCCACCTATTTTGGCTACTTCGTTCCGTTAAGTTCGCTGGGAATAAAGCTCGTAGCCATTGGCGGCATCCTGTTTTTGACGCTCCTGAATGTGAGGGGCGTAAAAGCCGGGGCTGTGTTTTCGGATTTGTTTACCGTGTTGAAAATTATAGGGATTCTCGGATTGATCGCAGTCGGATTGGGCTGGGGTTCGCATTCGACCACGGATTTTTCTGCGCCGCTTATGGGATTGCCCAACGGAATCGGGAGCGCGCTTGCGTTGGCAATGGTCGGGGTTATCTGGTCGTGCGGCGGCTGGCAGCACGCCACGTTTACGGCCGGCGAAGCCATCAATCCCAAACGTGATGTGCCGCTGGGCATGATTATCGGGGCGATTATTGTGACGGTGATCTATTTGCTGACCAATGTCGCCTACATGTTTTTACTACCGTTATCTAAAATCGCTGCGTCAGCGCACGTGGCTTCCGAAGCGGTGGAAGCTGTGCTCGGCCCCATCGGCGGCAGCCTCATCGCATTGGCGATTTTCATATCCACGTTTGGAACAGCCGGTATATACACACTCACTGCGCCGCGCATTTATTTTGCCATGGCAAAAGACAAGGTCTTTTTCAAAAAGATTTCCGAAGTTCATCCGAAATATCACACCCCGGCGTTTTCAATTATGTTTCAATCCGGCTGGGCCATCATGCTGATTCTGTTCTGGGGCACGTTCGAAAATTTAATTTCCTATGTCGTTTTTACAGACGCAATATTTTTCGGACTTGTCGCGGTAGCCGTATTTATTCTTCGAAAACGAAAGCCCGACGCAGAGCGGCCGTATAAAACATTTGCTTATCCCATCACACCGCTCATTTTCCTTGCCATCGAAGTGTGGTTTGTGCTGAACACGATGTTCGAAAAACCGCTTCAGTCATTCGCCGGCATTGGATTTATTCTTTTAGGCGTGCCTGTGTATTATTTTTGGAAAAACAGAATTTAAGCTGTGATTTGAAATCGTTTGGAATTTGTTAAAAGGAGGGAAAGGCCCTGACACCTGCCTGTTGCCAGGGCCTTTGTTTTACCCGATAGAATAGGTATTAGATGATGTTAAGTAGCTTATAAATGAGTAACTATTTTATCTTATATAACTTTTTTCTCTCTACACTATGTATTTGCAATGCGCGTGCCAAACTTTGGCGCTACTACGAGCATGGCGTAACTGATTGATATTTTGTAACCATTCGGTTTGTAGTGATAATAAATTCATATTCGTTCACACGGTTTAAAATATACAGGTGAGACAGTCAAGCGAAAGTTAGATGGTTTGAAGCAATGTATTTCAATGAGTTAAGGTGATGGTGTGTGGCTCAAATATTAAATGAGACACTTTGGGTAAATGTGACGCGTTGCTTGTGAGATAACTTTCAAAAATGAGTTTTAAATAATTCCTTTTGAAGATTGTCTGATCGTGGATGGTTAGCAGTATTACTGCTATCATGTTTGAAAATGGATGGAGTTCGCTGAAATGAATCAAAATACAAAACAGGAGGTTCTATGCGACGAAAAATATTTTGGCTTGTTTTTATTTCATGCCTGATTTTGGGACAGGCATTTGCCGGTGATTTTCAGTTTATCGGCGAGGTTAAGAATTACACGCAGAAACGAAATGTTGTAGAAATTGAATGCAGCAATGCGAACGTGCAAATAATAATTATGGCCGACGATCTGGTGCGGATTCGAATGACCCGGGAGAAAGAATTTCCGCCTGATTTTTCTTATTCGGTTATGCCAATTTCCAAATCGCCCACTCTATTTCCAATCGAAGACCAGGGCCGGCAATTGAAAATTTCCACAAAAGAGCTGGCGATTCAAGTCCAGAAATCACCGTGCCGGATTTCATTTTATGATTTGAAAAACAATCTGCTTTGCAAAGATCACGATTCGTACGGCATGGGATGGAAGGACTCACAGGTTTACTGCTGGAAAGAATTGCACGATGAGCCATTTTACGGATTGGGCGAAAAAACGCGCGGACTCAACAAGCGAGGCAATGCGTACACCATGTGGAATTCGGACGTCCCTGCGTATTCAACCACGTATGATCCAATTTATCAGTCGCATCCATTCTTTTTGAGCATGCATCAAGGCAATGGATTTGGAATTTTCTTTGATAACAGCTATCGCTCGCGATTCAATTTAGGGGCGGGAACCGACCAGTTTTACAGCTTCGGCGCGGAAGACGGCCTCATGGATTATTATTTCTTCTACGGGCCGGGATTCGACAAAATTTTGAAGATGTATGGCGAATTAGTGGGAACGGTTCCATTGCCGCCCAAATGGAGTCTCGGGTATCAGCAATGTCGTTGGAGTTATTATCCTGACAGTGAGGTGATGTCCCTGGCGCAAAAATTTCGGGACAAAGAAATTCCCTGCGATGTGATTTATCTGGATATTCATTACATGGATGGTTATCGCTGTTTCACCTGGCATCCTGAAAATTTTCCGCAGCCGAAAAAAATGGTCGATGCGCTGGGCGATATGGGATTCAAAGTTGCAGTGATCATCGACCCGGGCATCAAAGTGGATCCGAACTATTATGTTTTTCAGCAAGGCCGGGAGGGCGACTATTTCTGCAAAATGCCGGATGGCAGCTTTTACCAGGGACAGGTCTGGCCCGGCTGGTGCCATTTCCCGGATTTCAGCAATTCCGAGGCGCGAACCTGGTGGGGCGGATTGCACCAAAATTTAATCGATACCGGCATCATGGGATTCTGGGATGATATGAACGAACCGGCAACCTGGGGCGGCACGTTCCCTGACATTGTTCAATTCAATGATGAAGGGAATATCGCCGATCATTCCAAAATGCACAATTTGTATGCATTGCTCATGACCCAATCCACTTATGAAGGGGTGAAAAAACTGCGCCCGACTCAGCGGCCGTTTGTGCTTACGCGCGCAGGGTTCGCAGGGGTGCAGCGATTTTCCTCTGTATGGACCGGGGATAATGTGGCGTCGTGGGAGCATTTGAAATTGGCCATGCAAATGTGCCTCGGGTTGAGCATGTCCGGCGTGTCTTTTTGCGGTTCGGATGTTGGCGGATTTATGGGAGCGCCGTCCCCGGAACTATTCACCCGCTGGATTCAGTTGGGTGCGTTCACGCCGCTCTTTCGCGCGCACACTTGTATCGATACGCCGGATCAGGAACCCTGGTCGTTTGGCGACAGGCACGAGGCCATCAACAAAAACTTCATTCAACTGCGTTACCAGCTATTGCCCTACCTGTACGATGCGTTCCGAGAAAGCTCCGAATACAACGCGCCCATCATGCGTCCCATGGTCTACTGCTATCAATCCGATCCGCGGACAGTGTACATAGATGATCAGTTTATGTTTGGCGAGGATTTGCTGATTGCCCCGGTTACACAGGAAAATCAACAGGCGCGTAGCGTGTACCTGCCGGAGGGCGACTGGTACGATTTCTGGAATGGCGAAAAGGTTTCCGGCCCGGTCGATAAACTTGTTTCTGCACCTTTGGAACGAATTCCCGTTTTTGCCAAAGCCGGCGCTATTTTTCCCATGCAGCCGGTAATGAATTTTGTGGGTGAGAAAAATATCGATCCTCTTATTTTGCACCTTTACCCGAAACAGGGCGTTGTCCGGGATTCGCTGTACGAGGACGATGGGAACAGCTTTGATTTCGAAAAGGGTGATTATTGCGTCACGCCGTATGAAATGTCAGTCGAGCGAAAGCAATTCAGTTTTATCGTCGAAAAACGACTGGGAAAATTCGCTCCGCCAGATCGGTCTTATCTGCTGAAAATTCACTTTTTGGATGAAAAAATTATCGCTGTTAAATTGAATAATAAAAAATTAGCTGAAAAGGAATCAGCAAGCGATATTGAAAAAAACGAAAACGGCTGGTGTTTCGAACAAGAGAAAAAACTGCTGATGGTGAAATTCCTGGATTCCGGGGCTAAAATGAAAGTCTTCATTATTTATTAACTCTTAGGCCACGGATGAGCACGGATAAAACACGGATAAAAGATAGTTTTATGGTTTTTCGTGTAAGTAAAAAGGTACAAAACAAAGACGCGAATTTAAAGCGACGAGCGCGAAAAAAAAGTAAAAATATTAGCGAGTGAGTGCAAAGTACGATTAGCGAAAAGTCATTCACTAATTCCAAAAAAGGCTTGTTCACCTGAATACCTTTAATTCTGCGGAGGATTCTTTCTTCATGTTTTAATCAATGTCGTTCTATGTTTTTAAATTTGTGAGTCTCGGTGAATTCTCAGAACTCACTGTGGTTATTTTTTGAATAATAGGCCACGGATCATGTCAAAGACAGATGCGTCCTTCGGCGCATTAACACTGATAAAAAGAATAAAGCAATAACAAAGTTTTTTTTATCCGTGTTCAATCCGTGCCCATCCGTGGCTAAAATTTTTTTCTATTTTTCCAATCACCAAAAGCTTGAGAATACTAGTCACTGTCACTTCATTTAGACAAAAGAAGTGTCTTCGGATCAATATCAATAAATGCGCATTTTATTCCCCATTGTGAATTATTTGCGCATTCAAATAATTTCAATCAAAAATGATCCATTTTATTTTCCCCGCTCAATTTGTTGTAACTTAGAACATTAAACATTGATGGACATATTCGTAAATTGTCAAAAAGTTTGGTTTGCGTTTTGCTTATTCTTTAATATCCCACCAACCTTAACCAAAAATCAAAAACGGAGGACAGTGCTATGAGAAAACAGTTACAATTCTTATTTGTTTTCGGGGGCGTTGTATTTTTTCTTTTCCATCCTTGCTTTCTTTTGGCTGACGGAATCATGAAATATAACAACAACGATGAACTCCTGCCGCTGGTTAAATCTCAAATCAACATTGACATTTTTGAGCAGGTCGCCGTAACAACTGTGGAGCATACGTTTTTCAATGATATAGACCAGGATTCATCGGATGTCAAATACATGTTCCCGCTGCCTGAAAATGCAAGTGTGATCCAGTTTGGGATATACATCGATGATTCTACTTTCGTTGAATTCGAAATGACTGTTTCAGACACCGGCGGCGGCCATGGCAATGTTTCGGATGAGGAAGAGGACCTTGCCAATTACCTGCTTCCCAATCCGTTTGTCATTCCATTGAAAATAGCTCCCGGCACACAGCGCATCCAGATGAAATATGTCGAACTTCTGCCGTATTATTTTGGAAAAATTCAGTTGGAATACCCGCTTTACTCGGACCAATTCCTCAAGGGAATCATTGAATATGTGTCCATCGATATTAATTTGACGAGCCAGCGAAGAATTACCGAAATCACATCCAATTCGCACGCCATCAACATTGACCAGCCCACTGACTTTGCAGCGACAATCGATTACTCACTTGGCAATGCAAATCCAGAAAGAAATTTTGATTTTCGTTTTGCACTCTCCCAGGACGACATCGGACTATTCAATTTCTGCTATCGTGACCCGGCCGACAGCACGGAAACCGACGGGTATTTTCTTATCCTGATCGAACCGGGAAAAGACATCACACCCAGCGAAATTCTTCAGAAATATTTTTCCTTCATTATGGACCGGTCCGGCAGCATGTCCGGGCATAAAATTGTGCAGGCGAAACAAGCGGCCAATTACTGCATCGAACATTTGAATGAAAATGATCTGTTCAATATCATCGATTTTTCCTCCTATTACAATTCATTTGCCAATGAGCCGGTGCTGGCTTCGGTGAGCAATGTCCAGTCCGCGGTTTCGTACGTGAATGATATCAACGCCGGCGGTTCCACCAATATTTACGATCCGGTGATGTTCTCGCTGCAGCAGTCGCTGGGAGAGGGCACAGCGAACCAGATTCTGCTTCTCACAGATGGTCATCACAATACCGGTTCGGTCACAAATCTGGATCAGGTGATTCAACTGGTCACTGAAGCCAATACCCAGGACGTGAACATTTTTGTGTTTGGCATTGGCAATTATGTTGACAAGGGATTTCTCCAATCGCTGGCCAATAATAATCATGGGCTGGCTGTGTTTGTCAACGAGACCGAGCCCATAGATGAGGTCATTGCTGAATTTTTTCTACGAATTAATAATCCGGTTTTGATCAACATCGCCCTAAATTATGGCGGTGCCGGCGCCAATGATATTTATCCCAATGAATTGCTCGACATTTTTACCGGCACGCAATTGGTGGTCACCGGCCGATATTCTACAAGCGTTGAAACTGATATCACATTGAGCGGTTCGGTTTCCGGCGCGGATACTTCCATTATTTATCCGAACGTAAATTTCCCGGAAGCGGATACCGATTATCCCTTTGTTCCGAAAATTTGGGCGAAAAGCAAAATTGAGTACCTCTACCAACAATGGCTGATTTTGGGCGAACCAGACAGCCTGAAAGAGCAGATTGTCGATTTGAGCGTCAAATACGGCGTGCTGTCTCCGTTCACGCAATACTCACCGCCGGAACCGCCGCCGACCGCTGTCGAGGAAGAGCTGGAAATGGTCGCACTCTCAGCGACCTGGCAGATGGATAAAGCCGGCGCGTCCATTAAAATAGCCTGGAATGTAAATATGGGCAGCAAGCAGGATTGCTTTTACAACATCTACCGAAGTCGTTCCGAACGCGGCGATTTTATCAAATTGAATTCCAATCCGTTAACGCTGAATGAATTTATCGATCGGGATGTAACTGCCGGGCAGACCTATTATTATCAGATCGAAGTGATCCAGCCGACTGGCCAGGTTCAGTTTTCTCAAATTGTCGAATCGACTGTTTCATCCATCGAAACATTCGAATTGCACCAGAATTACCCCAATCCATTCAACAGCTCCACCATGATAAAATACACTCTTCTCGAACGCGCTTTTATCGAAGTAAAAATCTACGACATGCTTGGCAGGCACATTCGAACGTTGGCACAGACCGAACGAAACGCCGGCCGGCAATCGGTGAAATGGGATGGACGGGACACTGCCGGGATGATAGTTGCATCCGGGATTTATTTTGTACGATTGCAGACTGGTAGCTCCACACAGGTAAAAAAGATGATGTTGTTGCAGTGATTTTAAAATTAGTTCGAATAAGATTTGAACAGATTCACACGGATTAAGAATCCGTGAAGATCAGCGTCATCCGCGAAATCAGTGTTCTATATTTTTTGGTTCCGGCTTGTACAGGTTAGGACGTTCTAATTCGAAATTGGGCAACTTCGTTGATCCAAAATTTAAATTAAAAAAGGAGCCCGCAATGAAAAACAAACTGTTACCAATTTTAATTTTAGTTCTGGCATTTTCTGCACAACTGCATGCGGTCGGAATTCTTTACAATCGGCCCCTGGGCAGCACTTCGCAGTATTTGAAAATGTCCATCAAATCTGTGGATGTGCATGTGGATGTGCAGGACCAGATTGCCGTGACGCACGTGGATCAGATTTTTACCAATGATCTGGGAACAACGGCTGAAGCGATTTATATTTTCCCGTTGCCGGAAAATGCCATGATCACTGAGCTTGTTTACTGGTTCAATGGTCAGCGCTATGTGGCGGAAATTCGGGAACGCGGAGAAGCCCAGAAAATTTATAATGACAGGATTCGGGAATATCTCGACCCAGCGTTGCTGGAATACCTGGGCGATAACCTGTTTCGATTGAGCATCGCGCCGATCAATCGCTAGACCGAGGTCCGAACCGAAATTTCGTACGTGGAGTTGCTCAACTATGATTTTGGTTCAATAAAATATAAATTTTTACTGAATACGCTGGGACTTTCTCCCAATCCACTTGAGAGCACGCTTCTTGAAATGGATGTGCAGTCCCAGGCGTCGTTCAAAACGCTGCATTCACCGACGCACAAAAATTTGGCTTCGACGCAAATCGAGAAGTTGTCTGACACTCATTATACCGTGCGTTATGGCAGTGAGAATTTTTTCCCGGACAGGGATTTTGTTCTCGAATTCGAAACAGTTCGGGAAAAGGTGAATTTTGAAGTGCTGACCTACACGCCGTCGCCGGAGGATTCGTTTGGAACCGACAGCTTTTACGCGCTGTGGATAACGCCCCCGGACAGCCTGACTGAAGATGAAATTATTCCCAAAGACGTTGTATTCACGACCGATGTGTCCGGCAGTATGGAAGGCGACCGAATTGTCCAATTGAAAGAAGCGCTCAATTATTTTGTTGAATTGCTCACACCGCAGGATCGGTTCAATATTGTTACATTCGGCTATTTTGCTGTCAATTTCAAGCCCGACCTGGTCTTTGCAACAGATCAGGCAATTTCCGAGGCTCATGATTTCATCTTTCAAATGTATGCCGACGGGCTGACCAATTTCGGTGACGCGCTCGACGCTTCGCTTTCACAATCGTTTGCAGACTCGACTTCCAAAAATATTATCTTTCTCACGGACGGGCAGCCGACAATTGGTCTCACTCATCCGGATTCGATTTTAGCGCACGCTGCGGAAGACAATATTCAACAGGTTCGGATATTTACGTTCGGTGTTGGGGACAACATAAGTCATACGTTGCTCACGCAATTAGCGCGACAAAATTACGGGTACCCGGCCTACATCACGTCGGACGACAGCATCGCGCTGGTGGTGAACAATCATTTTACGCGAATTTCCAAACCGGTCCTGACGGACATTGCCATCGACCTGGGCGGGCTGAATGAATGGGATCGCTATCCCAAAACACTGAGTGATCTGTACTGGGGTAGCCAGCTTTTGCAGATGGGACTGTACAACAACAGCGGAACGTTTAATCTGGTGTTATCCGGCGATGTTCGGGCGGATTCGGTTCAGTATTTTCAGCAGAAAACCTTTCCCGACACGCTGGGCGGCCATCGGTTTGTGCCAAGATTGTGGGCAAAATCGAAAATCGATCACCTGCTCGAAGCCATTGAAATTTACGGGGAGAACGATGAACTTGTCAACCAGATTGTTGAACTGAGTCTGCGATTTCAGATTTTGACTCCGTACACAGCATTCATTGCTGATCCCAATACACATGTGGAGGAAAATGAAAAGGTCGGGCTTCCCGAGAAATTTGTATTGTCCCAGAATTACCCCAATCCTTTCAATCCAAGCACTGAAATTAAATACTCGCTGCCGGCGCTAAAATCTTCCTACCACGTCGTGATAAAAATATACGATGTTCAGGGACGATTGGTTAAAATTTTAGTGGATGAAACAAAGTCGGCTGGCACTTATTCCGTAAAATGGGGTGGTACGGATTCCATTGGCAATGCTGTGGCCAGTGGCATTTATTTTTATTCCATGCAGGTTGGCGAATTCAAATCGACGCGGAAGATGATGTTGTTGCGGTGAGAAAGGATGAACATTCCGAAGGCAGTGCGACCTTCGGAATATCTTTTATTTTTTAATTCGCCAATAACGCTTTTTTTCTGCTTCGTTTTACATCATCCAGCACAGCGATCAGACACGGAATGACGAACAGGGTTAATATCGTCGAAACCAGCAGCCCGAATAAAATAACGTTGGCCAGCGGCGACCACATCTCAGACATGCCGCCGATGCCGAACGCCATGGGCAGCAATCCTGAAATGGTTGTCAGTGACGTCAAAATAATCGGACGCAGTCGTGTTCGGCCGGAACTGATAATGCTCCGCCAGTATCGGAGTACGGAAACGTTTTCTCCGGTACGCCTGTTATTGACAAACGCAATCAACACAATGGCATCGTTTACCACAATGCCGGCCAGGGCGACGAATCCAAACAGCGCGACAACGCTGAAGGGATTCCCTGAAATGATGAGTCCCAGCATGGCGCCGATCAGCGCAAATGGAATGGTCACCAATATAATGAGCGGCTGGGCGTAGGAATTGAACTGCGTTCCCAGAATCAGAAAAATGAGAATCAGGCTTAACACGAAAAGTGATGTGATGTCACTGAAAATATCCATGAACTCATCGAACTGACCGCCAATTTCAAATGAAATGCCAGGAAATTCTTTTTCCATAATCGGAAACAGCCCCTTCAATCTGAGATTTACTTTATCCAGCGATGTTTTTTCATTATCAATTTCACCATAGACGATAATTGTTCGCTTTTGATCGAACCTTTTTATTTCGTCCGGCCCTGATTTTATTTCGAAATTCACAATATCCCGCATGGCAATGGTTTGGCCCTGCATATTGGTCAGCCGTAAATTCAGCACATCTTCCAGGGAGGAGCGGTTGGTTTCGTCGTATTTTGCAATCACATCGATTTCATCATTGCCGTCGCGGTATTCAGTTGCTTTCACGCCATCGAATGCGTAGCGCACATTCATAGCGACGTACTGCGTATTGAAACCAAACAGGGCTGCTTTTTCTTCATCCACTTTAATATGAATTTCCTGTTTGCCCGGGGGGAAATCATCGGTCACATTGAATGTGCCTTCCATCTTCCGAAGTGAATCCTGCAATGCCAGGGACGCACGTTTTATTTCATCAAAATATTTACCCTGAACTTTCACGGAAATCGGTTTTCCGACTGGAGGGCCACCGGCAAGTTTTTCAAACTCCACCGAAACCGGTCCACTGATGTACTGCACCCGCTCGCGCATCATGGCCAGCATTTCGTCGGTAGTTCTCGATCGTTCTTCGATTGGTTTCAGATGAATAAAAATTTGAGCGACATGTTTACGCGTCATCCATTCGTTATTACCCTGCAGCAGTCCCACATTGACAATGATGTCCTGAACTTCAGACTCAGGCAGTTTCATGGCTTCGGCTTCGAACTTTTTCATAATTCGATCTGTTTCTTCCAGAGCGGTTCCTTCCGGAAATTTCACCAACACTTTGAACTGATCAAAATCTTCCTCGCCAAACATCTCAATTCCGATGAGCGGAATAATCATCAAAGATGCCAGGAGAACCACAACGAGCAGCCCAAGCAGCACGTATCTCCGGCGAAGCGTTTTCACAAGTAATCGGCTGTAAATGCGACGCAGTGATGTAAAAAATTTCTTTTCACCGCGGTGATACACCCTGGATTTGACTGTCCAGTCTGCATAATGGGATGGCAGTAGAAAGAACGCTTCGAAGATGGAGGCGATCAGCGCCAATGAAAAAACCATGGGAACAATTCGCATGAATTTACCCATAATTCCGGTAAGAAGAATCAGCGGCAGGAACGCAGCGATATTGGTGCCAATGGATGACAGAATTGGTGAGACCACTTCATTTGTGCCGCGAATGGCTGATTCGATTGAATTGAATCCCTGCAATCGGTAGCGGTGACTGTTTTCGATAACAATGATGGCATCGTCCACAATAATACCGAGTACCATCACCAGGGCAAAAAGCGTGTTTCCATTCAGGCTGTAGCCGAAAGAGTTCATGAAGATAAACGTGATGAAAAACGAAATCGGGATTCCCAGAGATGCCAGCAGCGCATTGCTTTTTCCCAGGAAAATGTACAGGACGAGGATGATCAGCAGCATTCCTGTAATGGCATTGTTGCGAAGAATATTGATCACGCGATTAATATAAACCGAATTGTCGTTCGACCAGCTAAATTCCACGCCATCTTGAACCTGCTGGCGGTACGATTCGACCAATGCTTTTATCTCGTCGATCACCTCGATGGAGTTTGCGTCGCTTTTTTTGGAAATGGAAAACGTGATGGAGGGCTCCCCGTTGGTGCGGGAGAGAATGGCCATTTCAGCGCGTCGGTCGTTTACTTTAGCCACATCTTTGATTTTAATAAAATCGCCTTTGACTGAAGTTCGAATGTTCGTGTTCTCAATTTCTTCGATGGACTGGTATTCTCCTAACGAACGAATGAGATACTCGGATTTCCCGAATGTAATGTTGCCGCCGGGGACGTTCAAATTATTGACTTTGATGGCAAATACAATTTCGTCGAAGGTTACACCGAGTGAATTTATTTTCACCGGGTCCACTTCGACCCATATCTCACGTTCTGCCAACCCTGACACCTGCACCTTGGATACGCCGGGAATGTCGTTCAAATCATCTTCGAGATCGTCAGCGATCTTCTGGGCGTTGTCTTCAGGTATGGTGAATGACATATTGATATTGATAATGGGCAGAAAATCACCGCTCCCAAATGACTCGACCAATGGTTCTTCTGCATCCTCCGGCAAATCGACTTTATCGATTTCAGCTTTCAGATCAGTGAAATGCTCCCTGAATTCCCTGTCTGACATGTTTTCGAATTTAACCAGCACAAATCCAAATCCCTCGCCGGCATTGGATTGTATTTCAGCAATTTTATCGACATCCTGGATTTCGGCTTCAATCGGATCAACAATGAGATTTTCGTTCTCTGCCGGGGCTGCGCCGGGATAGACGACGGTGATAAACACCCAGTTGAAGTTAATTTCCGGATTCAGCTCCCTGGGCATTTGAAGCAGGGAGATGGTCCCAAAAATAAACAGGCCAATCATCATTAAATTAACCAAAACAGAATTTCTTACCGAGAATTTTGCAATCGACATGCTATACCTCTAATTGGTATCAAATTTTTGGCTGATATGATTTGAGTGAATATGCTCGGATTCGTGAAACGGATTTCGTGTTTCGGGATTCGGGTCTCGGGTTTCAAAGTTTCTTGTTCAGAGTTGAAATAAGTTTATTTAGCATCATGCAAACGCTTTTAATTTTATCGGAAATTGAAATATGAGTGTCGTTATCAAGGTATTGTAGACGATTGGCGATTATCACCTGTGTTTCTAATTCGAATATGCAGCCCCAGGCAATTAAAAGAAAATGAATATATTGTTTTGTGCTACCCCGTCCCCAGCCTTCTGCAATATTAGAGGGAACAGAAATTGCACATCGGCGCATCTGGGATATGAGGTCAAATTTTTCTTCAACAGGGAATTTTTTTGTCAATTCTTAAATGTCGAGAGTCAGATTTACACCTTTTTGCCAAACCTCCAATTCCTTGAAAGATTTCATCAGGCCTCCTTAAATATTGACAATGCTAAAATAACTTTTGTTGTTGAAAACATAAAAGTAAAAGGACACAAATATAACTTTCATTCAAATCCCCAAATCCAGAATCCCGATCCCCGATCCCCGAACTCCGAATACCGATTCTCACTGCACCGTCTCCATCCAGATTTTTGTTTTCACACCAAGATTTTTCATCCCCACAACGACAATTGTATCGCCCTCAGCAATACCCTGACCGACGATCACCTGGGAGCCGAACGTTTTTTTGATGCTTATTTCAGTTAATTCGGCCATGTCGTTAGAAATTTTATAAACGTGATTGGAGCCATTTTTCGTTACGAGCGCATAATCCGGCACGACGATTTGTTCGCTCAAATCAGACAGAACAAGATTTATTCTGGCAGTCATGCCACCTCGAATATCCAGATTGGGTGAATTTTTCACATGAATTTCAACGGAAAAAACACCGGTGCTTTCATCTGCCTGGGGTGAAATGTAGCGCACCTGGCCTTCGAACCTTTTATCATTCAGCGCTGAGATTAGAACATCGGCCTTACTGCCAACTTTCACGTACTGGATAATATCCTGCGGAACTCCGACGTCTACTTTCAATGCGGATAGATCGACAACGCGATATAGCGGTGTGCCAGGCGAGATCATTGTTCCTAAATTGATATGCTTTCGCGAGACAAGTCCGTTGATTGGGGACATGATTCGGGTGTCCTTGTAGCTCTTTTTCATCATGCTTAAATTGGCTTTTGCGGAGAGTAAATTCGCTTCCGCAGTTTTGACGGATAATTGAGAATTTTCAAATGCGATCTGAGAGATATAATCATTCTGGTGCAGTTTTTTATCGCTCTTCAAATTCAACCTGGCAATTTTTAAATTATTTTCCGCTGAAAGCACCTGCGAAACTGCCTGACGATACTGACTCAGCGGAATTTCATCGTCGATGAAAGCGAGGGTATCGCTGCGGCGCACGCTATCGCCCAATTTTTTATTTATTTTGGTCACTTCACCATTCACCTCAGCCACGATATCAACCGAATGGAGTGGATTCATCACGCCGGTCAGCGGGATATTTTGTTCAACGGTTTGAGATTTTATAATCATTGCCTCCACAGGAATACCGCGCGCGGAAGTCTTTTCGGAGGAGTTGACGGCGATTGTACTATTTCCTTCTCCTTGCGTCGATGAATCCCGCTGTTCTTTGCCGCAGGAAAAAATCAAAACAATTGAAAATAGAAATATGAGGATTTTATGGTGTATTTTTGAATACATTTCAAACTCCGTATTTGTGAAAGAAAAAAAATCAAAAAAAAGAAATGCATATAATTGAATTAAAATTTGAACTGCAAGGAGTGAAAAAAGCAAAATATTAAAAAAAAACTATACAGGCGGGCCTGCATAAAGTATAAGATAAAATTTTTTATTACTTTTGTGTTACAATGTATGACACCGCCTGTATTTAAATTATGGGAGAGATTATTTGGTTACAGTAACAGTGCGGGATGTCACCGTAATCCAACTGGCCGGAATACCAATGAGAAAATCGATGGGATTGTATTCTGTTTTGATTTCGTAATCGGTTGCTTCACCGGCCATATCGTTGGTATCCACCTCATTTATGGGTACCAGGCCCCAGAGAATATACCACTGGCGCGCTTCTTTGGCGTTGTCATATTTCGGACCGTCTCCGATCGTATGAATATGGCTGGTGCAGCCCAGGGCGAACGCAATGAGTAATACGACCAACAGAATCCCTGTCATTCTTTTCATCTTTCACTCCTTTTCAAGGTTAGTTATTGAAATGCTGCCAATTGAAGATTCAATTTTGTTAATTTCTGATGGATAAATTTGTGAAGGGATAAAATAATCAATCTGGAAAATTGATTTTTCAAATTCTGCAAAAAGTTTAAACGCGATCATATCTTTCGTGAGAATTCGATATTGGACAATTTTTTTTCCGTTAACAATGTACGAACCTATTTCCACTTTGTTCGAATTAAAATTTTGAAAAAGCATTTTTTGAAAATCACCCGATAAAAACCGGGACAGAGTAGTGTCACTCTTGACTTTGGAAATGACGCACGATGCGTTCTTTTCTGATTTAAATATTTTCAGGAGGTTAATGGACAAAGAAGAATTCGAGTCGCTGCTCATTGCTTTTTGAGCGGCAATTAACTGGTCTGTGGCGATTGGTTCCCAGTCTTTTGGCGGGTAGAAAAAAAATGAATTAGCTATAGAAACAGGCGACGCGATAAGATTTGTGTCGACATTAAATTTTAGTGGCAAGAATTCAGTTTCATTGTCGTTTTGTTTCGCACAGTTCGAAAAAACGAAAACAAGCGAAATAAGGATTGAATGAAAAAGATACCTGATCCCATGAGGTCGGAAAGTGATCAACAATTTGTTACCTCCTTTTTAATGTCGGAAAACAGAATAGCTGAATCATGTAAAAAAAATGACAAACGCACCAATTCAAATTTTTGAATTAAAAGACTTTTGCGCCTAAAACTTTTTCCATGCGCTTTAAACTGAATCGATGGGCTTCTTCATCGAAATCAGCAACGCCATTTTTATGAACGACAGTGATGTAATCGCGATCCCGCAGTCCGCTGACCGTGTCCATCACACAAATGGATGTGCATACGCCCACAACATGCACTTCGTCAGGATTCAATTCGGCCAGCACTTCTTCCAATTCTGTCTCAAAAAAACCGCTGTAACGCGTTTTTTTGATGATAATATCATTTTCTTCCACAGGAAGCTCATCGATGATTTCAGCGCCGTTTGTTCCTGTGATGCAATGGGGAGGGAAAAAGGAGAATTCGCGATCATCCGGCGCGTGTGAATCGGTCAAATAAATGATCGTTCCGCCTTCCTCGCGAATTTCCTTGATCTTTTTCTGAATAAATGGAACAATATCCCTTGCCGGTTGTCCGCAGGTTAACGCGCCATCTTCTCTTACAAAATCATTGAGCATATCAGTAATCAGTAAAACTTTTTTATTCATAAAAACAGCCTCGAATTTCAAGTGATATCTTAAATGTTCAGTTTCGATATTATAACAATAAATTGTAATAAATGCAATGTTTTTGTTGATTAAGTTCGATCAAACTTTGAAAATAAACGTTCGAATTCGATTCAAAATTTGTAAAATAAAATGGATTCGATTATGGCAAAAAAAAGCGCACTGATAAAAAAAAATAATTCGTTTCTCGGTGCGCTCTCTTAACGACAGTAAACTTTTACAGAAAACTATTTGGTTTTTTCTCCACTGCAGCAGCCATCTTTTTTGTCAGCGGCGGCTTTTTTATCGCCATGTTCTTTTTCACATTTTTCTTTGGCCGCTTTGTTGAATTTTTCGATCTGACCTGCCGGGTCCTTTTTAAATGCCTTTACGCAATGGTCACTGCAAAAATAATAATCTTCGCCCTCATGGGTCACTTTTTTGGCAGTTTCTTTGTCCACGTTCATACCACAGACAACGTCGTGTGCGTGTGTTGCGTATTTTTCTGGATCGGTTTTAAATTTTTCCAGGCAGTTGTTACAGCAAAAATAATACTCCTTGCCTTCGTATTTATACGGGCCTGCGGCTTCAGACTTCAAGGCTTTTTCACCCGATACCGGGCATGTGATAGTTTCTTCAGCAGGGTTTGCATCTTTTTGGGCAAAACTAAAATTCGCAGTTAAGGTGACTGCAAAAAGAATGGCAAAGATTCCGACAAAAATTTTCGTACGCATAAAATACTCCTGTTTTCAGTTTATTCACTTTTGTTTTCATTTTCAATAAACAAAAAATATACCAGAAGATATTGTGCTTTTTAGATTAGTATATACAATTGGTTATGAGCGGTGTGACGGGAGATGATTTGAATGAAGGTCACGAATTGTAGAATAATAGACAATAATTCTCTTTAATATTGAACAGGTTGAGCTGCTGGTGCAGAATGTTGGCTGTCAGTAGATTTGTTTTCTTCGGAAAAAAAGAGGCGCCTCAGGTGAGACGCCTTTAATTGATTACCTTGTTTGTTCCAACATATTCTTTATTTGATTCAGTCGATCCTGCCGTTCTCTGGCGAATTTTTCAATGCCTTTGAACAGCCAGGTTGGCGAGATGTGCGCTTCCTCGCACAGTTCATCCACGGACCCGCCGGTTCGCCACTGATTATCCCAATCCGATGACATGGCATATTCTTCTGCAACTTTGCAGGATATCCAGTCGCGCATATTTCGTCGGGCGCTGTTGGTTATCACAGTCGAATCAAGCCAATCTCCGTCTGATGCGATGGATTTCTGATAGCTTTCCGGCTGTAATTTAAACAGTTCATAGCTTGTCGCCGCGATGAGCTTTACGTTCAGACCTGCTTCGTCCAGCTTCGGAAGAATCTTGAGCAGATTGCTGGTTGTGCTGGTGCCCTGTACGAAGATGGTTCCCATTTTGGGCTGATCCGGTTTATAATCTCGAATGATGTACGCGCCTTTGGCTGCCTCAAAATGTGAAGCCATTCCCAGTTTTTCCCGATCCGGAATTTCCACCGGCGGACGCGTGAGATGCAACGCGATAATGGGAATATCGGTCGCCATGGCCGCGCCGACCATGGGAGCCACTTCATTATGTTCCCACGGGTACAGATTGACTACCTGTCCTTCCGGGAAAAGTTGCGTAACGCCGGGCGAAAAAACGCCGAAATGCGTACGGGAATCTTCGGCTGTCTCCGGGCCTGAGTGACCGGCAATCCAGAGCACTTTCCCTGTTTTTATCTCTGCGTCCTGCACCAATTGGCTGTACAATCGCATGGCGCCGTATTTCAAATAAACGAAAGAGCCATACGTTGAGCACGCAGAATAAAATCCATTGAATTGTTCAAATGGCTTTTCCGCCAGATTGACAGTTGAAATGCCAACCGAAATTCCGGCATTGGCAAATTCCGTAATTCCCTGGGGCAGCAATGTGCCTTTTGGATTGGAATTTCGTTCGTACGGCCCAAATCCGTCGAAATCGCCATAGCCTTTGGCAAAACCGGAGATGTTCGTCGAATCGGCCAAATCCGCGGACATGGCGATAAACAGCGGACGACCATATTTTTCGTGGCAATAGGCATTGATCCACGCGCCAAATTTCGCTAAACCGGCGCGGTTGGGAGCTTTATCGCCAGGTTTGACAAAGATGCCTTCAGGATATTTTGTGAAATCTGTGATCACCGGATCGGTTGTGGGATTTTTGTCGAAATCATAGAAGAGTGTGGTTTTCTTTTCAGGAATGGCGTCGCCCATCTCCACAAGCGTATCAGCCACATAATCCAGCAAATCAGGTTCCTGATCGTACAGTTGAAATACACGGTTCAGGTTTTCCCTGGTTTGCTCGACCTGGTCTGAATGAGCATCCGGCGCCGGTTTGCCAAATCCTTCGAATTCAATACCATATCTTTCAGTGAAAATTTTTGTTGTTTCCCAGAATCCGGGGCTGTTCATGGGTTTATGAGGACTGCCATGGGATTTGTTGTCAAAAATGCCGTATTCTCTTCCTTTTCGCGTTTTGAACCATGCGAAATTTGGCTGCTGGTTTTTGTTTTCCGAGTAAACCATATCGAAAATCGCTTTAGTGACCGACGGCCATTCCATGCCCTTTTCCGTGCCAAAGATTCTCCAGCCGTGAGCGCCAAACCAGTCTTCCGGCGTGCCTGCCACAATGCTGCTGACCCGATGGTTGTCGATGCCGTAATCGTTCCAGTCCAACATATAGTACAAGTTGTTCAGTCCCAAGCCCCAGGCCGAGTTTTGGGTTTCGTGAGTCACGCCGGCTGTGGCGCCGCCTTCACCTTCAATGGCAAATACGCGCACATCATCGGCTCCGGCCAGTTTCAGCGCCATGGCTTCGCCGGCAGCCACAGGCGAGCCATGTCCGGACGGGCCTGTGTTAAATTTCAGGAGCATGCTTTTTCCTGCCATTTCAGCGTGACCGGGCAAACCACCATTGTGGCGCAAGGTGAGTAAATCTTCCCAATACAGCGCAGCTTCGGGTTCATTTGTAATCAGGTATTTTTTATCGCCAGTTTGTTTATATTTTCTTCTGAGCGCTTCATTTAAAACGGCAAGCACCGCATAAACAAGCGGAATCGTATGTCCTGCAACAAGGATGAACCGATCCGCAAATCTTTTCTCCGGGTTCCGAATATCATACCGCATAACACCGCTGAGCATGGTTGTGAGCAGCATGTGAACTTTGGAGCGAGAACCACCGGGATGTCCACTCTGACGAAGGTTGAGCATCATATCAATGCTCTGGTCAACCATATCCTTTATCTTTTCCCACATGGGAAATTGTTTTTCCAGATTTTTGTAAATCTGTTCAATCGAAGTGGAGGAAGAACTCATATTAATTCTCCATTTTTGTGAAAGGTTAGAATAATTGTAAATATATTCGCTACTTTTATGTAATATTATTTCAAATTTAGGGTGATTTTAAAATAACTAAAAAAAATGAAAATTCCAAGAATTTTTTTGGCTGAGTGTGAAAATAACAAATGTCTTCGGAAGCCGCGAAAATTAAGAATATTTTTGATCATCCCTTTGATGTGAGTGTTCGCTCCATGGTTATTTTTTATCTAATAAGAATTATGGAGAGCAAGTTGCTAAAGTTATGCAGAGAAATCGAGGGAAGGGAATCTGCAGAGAATAGTGCGGCGAAGAAATCCGATTCCGAGAGTTAACCTCGATTATTCATATTATATTACTAAAGGTATCGAGATAACCTGAATGGTGCTGAATTTAGAGAGTAGTACATTTTTACGTCTAAAACTGACTTTTAAATGAATTGATAATTCAATTTGATAATAATCAAGTAATTGAATCAATTTTATTATAATTACATGAATAATTCAGGTTAAGTGATAAATTATCATCGTATTCAAACTGAAACCTCATGGGAAAAGCGGAAAATTACAAAAATTTTTGTGTTTCTTCGAGTGTTAGTTAGTGGACAGTTTTTCTTCACGCTAAGAAATATGAATCATTGCTTTCATTACGCCGTCGTGATACCCATCGACCAGTTTGAAAGCCCGGGCTGTTTCTTCAAATGAAAAATGATGTGTCATCAAAAAATCGACATCAATAAAGCTGCTGGCGATGACGTCGATGGCAGGCCGGACGAAATTATTCTGGCGTCTTACATTTTGAAGCGAAAGCTCTTTTCGCCGCAGCTTGTTAATGTCAAACGAAATCCTGTCGGTCTCAGGGATACCGACGATGATGAGTTTCCCGCCCGGTTTCAGCAAATCAACAGCCTGATCCAGCGCGTCCTGCTCGCCGCAGCATTCGAAAACCGCATCCAATCCGAACGGTTCCTTTTTTTTCATTTTAGCAACGATATCGATGTGGTCGGGATTCGCTCCCCAAACAGCGCCGGAAGATTTCGCCAATTCTAACCGCCGGTCGATTTTGTCAGTCACATAAATCTTTTCGATCCTCATCGCTTTCGCAGCCAACAAGACGCACATCCCGATGGGGCCGGTTCCCAAAATACCAATGGATGCGGCAGAATTCTCTTTCAAGAATTGGATCGCGTACATGCCGATAGAGAGCGGTTCCACCAGCGCGGACTGAACATGGGTCATTTCGGGCGGAATTTTGAAACAGCTTTCCTGCGGCATGACGATGTATTCGGAGAGGCAGCCTTCCATTTGACCGGGACAACCCAAAAATTTGAGGCGCCGGCACGTGTGGTGCCGGCCGCCCAAACACTGGTCGCATTTGAAACAGGAAACCGCAGGATCGACTGCAACCCGATCCCCAACGCGCAGCCGATCCACGTTTTTTCCGATTTCAATCACGGTCGCAGAACATTCGTGTCCCACAGCATAAGGGTACTCCACGACCTGGTCTCCGATCCGCCCGGTTCGGTAATAATGGACATCCGAGCCACAAACACCGACGACATTGATTTTCAGCAGCACATCATTTTCATTTTGGATGCGCGGCATCGGCTTTTCAAGAATTTCCAGCGACCGTATCCCGGTCAGCATTATTGACTTCATACATAGACCATTAAAATTTCAAGCAATACTTCTATCCGGCAAAATACAAATAAGCGGCAAGAATCATCGCCACCACAATAACGGAAGCGATGATGTCTTTCGCGTTCCAGCTTGATCTGGAAGTCTGACGGTCATCAGAGCTTGTTGTGGCATACGTTAATCCACTTATTTTTTCATAGGCCGGTTTTTCAGTCATGTAACTGACCACAATCATTACGATGGCGCACACAACAAAAATTATCAGACTGTAGTACTGAAAGAAAATATTATTCATGACCCAGAAAAAAGAACCGTGTGTGTAACTGAAATTTTCGACCATTTTTACCGGTGTGTCAATGGCTAATCGGATTAATCCCAGTGCAAAACCTGTTATCAGGGCAGCGAGGCAGCCTTTGCTGTTGAGACGTTTATTGAAAACGCCGAAAAAGAAAACGACGAAAATCGGTGGCGCCAGATAGGATTGCACCCCCTGCAGATAATCGTACAAACCTCGTCCGCCGCGAATGACAGGAATCCACAGCAATCCAATGAGCACCATCACCGCCGTTGCCACGCGACCGATCCACACCAATTGCTGCTGAGTTGATTTGGGTTTCAGGCGCGAATAAAAATCCATGGTGAACAACGTGGATGAAGCATTGAACACGCCGGCCAACGAACTCATCAAAGCGGCCAATAATCCGGCGACCACAAAGCCGCGAACTCCAATAGGCAGCACTGTTGTGACGAGAAGCGGGAACGCCATCTGCGCGTTGTCCCGAATAATCACGCCGTTTTCATCCAGAAGCACGTCCTGAATGGAACTCGACATTCCGCTTTTGGCCAGGGCAAAGCAAATCATTCCAGGAATGATGAAAATGAACACCGGCAGCAGTTTCAAAAATGCGGCTGAAATGGAGCCTCGCCGGGCTTCCTTTTCGTTGGGAGCGCCCAGGGTGCGCTGTACGATATATTGATCCGTGCACCAGTACCACAATCCGATGATCGGCGCGCAGAACAACATGCCCAGCCAGGGATAATTGTCATTGAAATACCAGGCCATGCGCCCGGATTCTTTCACCGGGGCCCAGGTGCTTTGAACGCCATCCGGCACCAGCGGCTTCCACAGGTTGAACATTTCTGAACCGGCAATTTCGCGTAACTGGTGCCAGCCAGCGGCCACAGAACTCCCGAAATCGCCATGCATTCCGCCCAGCGCAGCCAGGCCGTAAAGGGTGACGAGAAGCGAACCGAACACGAGAATGACAGTTTGCATGGCTTCGGTATAAGCTACAGCGCGCAATCCGCCAAGAATGGTGTACGCGCCGGTCAACACAATAACAAGGATGGAGCCAAGCCAGAAGCTGTCCATGCCGAGGAAATTGAGGTCCGGCAGCAGCACGCTGAATACGATCCCGCCGGCAAAAATTCCCACTGCGATTTTAGTCAGCACATACGCCACGAGCGAAATCACCGAAAGCACGGTTCGGGCTGAGGGAGAAAACCGCCGCTCCAGAAATTCCGGCATGGTGAACACTTTGGAGCGCATGTAAAATGGCACCATGACCCAGCCGAGTACGAGCAGGCACCACGCGTGCAATTCATAGTGCGCCATGGCCACGCCATCTGTGGCGCCGGAGCCGGCCAGGCCCACGAGATGCTCCGAGCCAATATTCGACGCGAAGATGGACGCCCCGATCACAAACCAGCCGAGGTGCCGGCCGGCCAAAAAATAATCGGATGTTGTGTTTTGCTTCTGCTTAATCACCCACCACGCCAGACCCAGAATAATCATGAAATAACAGGCAACAATCAGCCAGTCAATTGTACTGAGTGCAGACATTGTTTCTCCTCATTTGTGATTTGGTTGAATTTTATGATTGGATAAAACACGAGCGCTTTGTGGTTTTAATTTTATTATTTCCACTCTCATCTTTTCCCGATCCCTGAAACCCGAATCCCGTTTTCCGAATCCCGAACCTACTTTTGCCCGTAATACGCATCCGGCCCGTGCTTGCGCGAATAATGCTTTTGAATCAGCGTTTCTTTCAGCCGCGAAATATTCGGATTGATTTGCCGTGCCAGAAACGCCATTTTAGCTAATTCTTCAACGATGACGCAGTTGTAAACCGCCTTTTCCGGCGTTTTCCCCCACGTAAACGGACCGTGCCCGGCAACCAGCGCCATTTCCACTTCGGTATATGAATAATTTTCAAACGTCTTTAAAATTTGGTGGCCGGTTTCGATTTCATAATCTCCCCGGATTTTATCGTCACTCATAAAATCCGTGCAGGGAATATCGGTGTGGCAAAAATCAGCATGGGTGGTGCCGAGAATGGGAATCGGTTCTGCAGCCTGGGCCCAGGCCACTGCGTACGTGGAATGCGTATGAACGATCCCGCCAATTTCCGGGAAATTTTTGTACAAAATCAGGTGTGTTTTTGTGTCGGAAGATGGATTGAGATCGCCCTCCACGACGTTTCCTTCGAGATCAAGGACGACGATCTGCTCCGGCGTCAGTTTTTCGTAATCGATGCCGCTGGGTTTGATGGCAACTATTCCTGCATCGCGGTCTATGGCGCTGGCGTTGCCGAAAGAGAACAGCACAACGCCATGCTTCGGCAGCGCCGTGTTGCAGTCGTAAACCTGCTGTTTGATTTTTTCGTATTTGCTCATAAAAATTCCAATCATTGTAGTTCAGGTTGCCAACTTGAGCTATATCTTATGAAGTAAATTCATTCTCAATGAAATTGGCCAAAGTCGAATAACGCTCATAAATCGTTTTGTATTTTTCAGCGTTTTCAGGAATGGGCTGGTAGATTTTTTCGAACCCATTGCCCATGGCTTTTTGGGCCGCTTCCATGGTCGGATAAAGCCCTGCTGCGCTCGCCGCGGCCATGGCTGAACCTAGCGCCACCGCCTGCTCCGCCGCCGCCACTTTGATGGGCATATTCAGCACATCGGCGGATACCTGCATCACAAACGGCGACTTTTTCGGGATGCCGCCAATGGCGATCACGCCTTTTATCTCAACGCCTTCTTCGATGAAGCGGTCCACGATTTTCTTCGCGCCAAACGCAGTGGCTTCCACCAGGGCGCGGAAAATTCGCGGGGCATCCGAGCCCAGGCTCAACCCGGTGATGGCGCCTTTTAGCGCCTGGTTGGCGTCCGGGGTTCGGCGGCCGTTCATCCAGTCCAGTGCCAAAGCGCCGGTTTCATCGATGGGCAATTTTGCCGCCTGTTCCGACAATACAGGAATAATGGAATCAGCGACTTCATTCATGACTTTTGTTTTTGCTGATTCATCCAGCGATTTCAAATGTGGCAAAATATTTTCAATGGGCCAGAGCAGCACATCGCGGAACCACGCGTAAATATCGCCGAACGCGGACTGGCCGGCTTCCATTCCCAGCACGCCGGGAATGATGGAGCCATCCACCTGGCCGCAGATTCCCTGCACGAGATGCTCGCCTTCTTTCGGCATCTCGGTGGTGATCATGTCGCACGTGGACGTGCCCATCACTTTCACGAACATGTTCGGCTCGATTTCCGCGCCGACTGCGCCGAAATGCGCATCAAACGCTCCCACGCCCACAACCACGTCAGTTGATAAGCCCAGATTGTCGGCCCATTCTTGTGTGAGTTTTCCGACAGGGACATCGCCGGTGTAAGTATCCGTGTACAATCGCTCCCGAAGGCCGGAGAGCAGCGGATCCAGCTTTGCCAGGAATTCCTCCGAAGGAAGCCCGTTCCACGAGGCATGCCACATGGCCTTGTGCCCGGCTGCGCAGCGACTTCGTTTCAACGTGATTGGATTGGTCTCGCCGGTGATGAGCGCCGGCATCCAGTCGCAATGTTCGACCCACGAGAAAGCGGCCTCTCTCACTTTTTCGTCTGCGCGAAGGATATGCAAAATTTTCGACCAGAACCATTCCGAGGAATAGATCCCGCCTTCGAATTTCGTGAAATCCTCGCCGCCCCATGACTTGGCCAATGTGTTGATTTCTTCCGCCTCTTTCACCGCGGTGTGGTCTTTCCACAGCACAAACATGGCATTGGGATTTTCTTCGAAACCGGGAGTCAATGCCAGCGGCGCCCCGTTTTTATCCACAGCACACGGTGTAGACCCGGTCGTGTCCATGGAGATGCCTTTAATTTTTGCGGCGGTTCCTGCCGGCGCTTTTGCCAGCGCGCCTTTTACCGAAGCTTCCAATCCGTCGATGTAATCCTGCGGATGCTGGCGAAACTGGTTTTGGGTTGGGTTGCAGAATTTGCCGGCTTTCCATCTTGGGTACAAAAACACGTCGGAAGCGATTTCCGAGCCATCGGCTGCATCCACGATGACAGCGCGCACAGAGTCAGTTCCAAAGTCGATGCCGATTACGAGGTTTTCATTCGTGTTCATTTTCAGTCCTTTTTTTGAATTGAACCTGTATATCTTTTCAAGATTTGGGAATAGTGTTGTGATTTGTCAGCCTCGAAGTCTCAAAGACTCTAAGTTTGCTTTTATTAAATTTAGTTTATGACTAAAAACTGATCGCTAAGAAGAGAGAAATCTCCTCATTTAAAATAGATGAGAAAAATAATTTAAAATGAATCCGAAATTTAGCGACTGCTGTTTTCCCCTGCCTTTTTTTTTATAAGGCGTAATTGAAATGAATCGTTGTATAAATATAAATAATTTGTTCATTAAATCAAGTTGAAAATTATTTTTTCTTCGAGTCTCCGAGCCTTCGTGGCTATTCGTTTTTAAGCGATTGGAAAAAGCTGCAGAAATCAACATTGCCCCCGGAAAAGATAATACCCACTTTTTTATTTTTCACGTCCACTTTTTTCGAAAAGACCACCGCTGCCGGCACAGCCGATGACGGCTCGACAATGATTTTCATCCGCTCAAAAATCAAACGCATGGCGTCGATAATTTCCGCCTCGGTCGCCAGCGCGATCTCATCCACAAAATCGCGGATGATGGGGAAGGTTTTGTCCCCGAGCGATGTCTTCAATCCATCAGCGATGGTGTTGGGATCGGTGGATGGAATGATGTGTCCGGCCTGTTTGGACCGATATGCATCGTCCGCGTTTTTCGGTTCACCGGCGAAAACCTTGATTTTCGGATTCAGCGATTTTGCCGCAATGGCCGTTCCGCTGAGCAATCCCCCGCCGCCGACCGGGGCCAGGATAATGTCCAGGTCCGGCACGTCTTCCATCAGCTCCAGCGCCGCAGTACCCTGCCCGGCAATGATTCGGTAGTCATTGAACGGGTGAATCATCAGCGCGCCGGTTTCATCGATGATCTTTTGGGCTGTGCTCTCCCGCGATTTCAGCGTAGGCTCACAAAATGTGATGATTCCACCATAATTTTTCACGGCCGCGATTTTCACTTTTGGCGCGGTGGAAGGCATGACAATATACGCGGTGATCCCGCGTTTTTTCGCTGCCAATGCAAGCGCCGCAGCGTGATTGCCAGAGGAGTGAGTGACGACTCCGTTCTGCGCTTCTTCGTCAGTGAGGGAAAAAATGGTGTTGCTGGCGCCTCGGAATTTGAACGCCCCCACCTTTTGAAAATTTTCGCATTTAAAGAAAAGCTGGCTGCCGGTCAATTCATTCAAAGCGGAGTTGGTCAGCACAGGGGTTTTGTGAATGTACGGTTTTATGCGTTGATGCGCTTCACGAATGTCGGATAGGGTCGGTTGGTTCAGCACGTTTTTTCTCCTGAATTTATTTTGTGAGAAGTTTTAGTAAACCACGAAGTGCGCGAAAGGCACGAAGAAAAGATAAAGAGAAAAAAAGATAAAGAATTTTGCTCCGATTGATGAGTGCGCGATAGCAATGATTTTGCACTCTCGTTTTTGGATGTTGACATAAATTATCTGTTTAATCCATCAAATCGTCTTTTTCCGAGTTCCATAAAAGTGACTAATAATCGAACAAATGATATTGCTGATGCGCCCTTTCCAGTTTGAACACCATCTCGGAAATTTTCTCCGGCGGCATATTTCGCAGCAGCGGATCCGGCTCCAGCGCCCGAACGAACAAATCGCGATCCTTTTTTAGGCAGGCTTCCACCACATTTTCGATGATGTTCGCGTGTAAAATAAGGTGGTTGTGCAATTCTCGTGGAAGCGGCGTTATTTCCGCAGGGATTGCCCTGTTTTTTTCATACGTAACCATTGTTTCAAGAAATGAACCGTAAGGCAGGCCTGGCAGGTCGCCGCCGTGATAGGGCAGATTCCCAACGTCGTAAAAAGGCTCGCCGGTCAACAGCGCCGCCAGAATTTTGGAGACCGCTTCTTCCGACACCTGGAAATCGATCGGCTTTTTCCCGGCCAACATGTCGTTGATGGCAGCGCGCGCCTCGCCGCGCCATGCAACCAATCGTTCCTGGGGCGTGGTGAGCAGCACGCCAAAATCAGCCCCTTTGTTGGTTTCCGGGCTGATGAATTCATCGAAAAACTCGGCGGTGTGCCGGTCGCCGCTGTAAGGTAAAAGTCCTTGACGGAGAAACAGGTATATTTTCACATTGTCGCGCGTCAATTCCGGGTGGGGTGAATTGTACAGCCGGCGCGTTCCTGCAGCAATTCCTTTGCTTTGAAGAAAAGCGCGAAGTCGTTCAAATCCATCCTCGCCGTTGATGGAGAGACATTGCATCCAGCCGCAATGATTGACTCCCAGCACACGGAAATCCAGCGTTTGTTTCCACTCTTCATACGAAAAATCCAGGCAACGCGACAGAAATTTTAGTCCATTGTACAATTCGTGACAGCAGCCAATGGTTCGAACCGTGGTCTCCCGCGTCACAGCGCGGCACAGCATGGCCATGGGATTACTGAGGTTGAGCAGCCAGGCGTCCGAGTGGCCGAGGGCTTCGATATCGCGGGCAATGGACAGTATCGCCGGAATGTTTCGCGCCGCTCGAATGGCGCCGCCAATGCTCGCCGTGTCGCCGACGGACTGATAGATTCTGTATTCCGCGGGGATTTCCAGATCGTGTTGCATAGCTTCGAGGCTGCCCTCGGCGAAACTGGTGATGACGAACCGCGCGCCTTCGATGGCCTTGTTCTGATCGGTTGTCCGTTCCACAATTACACGGTTTCCTGTTGCCTCGGCAACTTTTGATGCCAGCAGAAATTGCAGCTCCAGATTTGGCGCATCGATATCTTCCAAAACCAGCGTTGGCTGGAACGAATCCAAAATCGAGTCGTCGGAAAGTTTTACGATGAGATCGCGCGCAATTTTGAATCCCCATTGCGGGCTGGCCGCGCCGATGAGAACGACTTTTAATTTTTCACTCATAATTTGTCGGATTTATCCGCAGAGAACACTGCCACCGTTGACATTCAAAATTTCGCCGGTAATGTGCACCGCCATGTTCGAGGCAAGAAAAACCACCGATGGCGCGATGTCCTCCGGCTCCGGAATTCTGCGCAGCGGGATAGTGTTTTCGATTTCTTTCAGGTACGAACCCACGAGCAGGTCTTTTGTCATGTCCGTCATCACCCAGCCGGGCGCGACCGAATTGACGCGAATTTTTCGGGGCGCTAATTCCACGGCCAGCGACTTTGTCAATGCGTTTATTGCGCCTTTTGATGCAGCATAATGCGAGTGAAATGCTTCGCCTCGCTGGCTGGCGGTGCTGGAAATGTAGACAATGGATCCGCCGTTATCTTTCGGAAACAGCGGCAGCGATTCTCGCGTGAGAAAAAAAGCGCTGTTCAGGTTGATGTCGATGGTTCGGCGTAGATTTTCCGCCGTCATTTTATCGATATCGCCGTCTTCCCAAATCCCGTGATTCACGACCAGCGCGTCCAGGCCGCTGAAGGTCGAATTCATGTCAGCCAGCAATTTCACGCACCCCGCTTCCGTGCCCAAATCTGCCTGAAAAATTGCCGATTCTGTTTTGAGCGATTCCTGCACCTGCCGGGCGGCCGCTTCATCCCGTGAATAATGAATGCCAATTGTGCCGCCAAGCCCGGAAAAAAGTTCGGCGCATGCTTTGCCAATGCCGCGCGAAGAGCCGGTGATCAGAATCCGTTTGCCTTTTATGTCATCTAATATTCTCATGCTCAAAGTCCCTGGTTTTCATGGTTACTGAAATAGCAAAGTTAAATTTGGTTAGATAAATGTTTGAAAATGTAATTAATTCTATTTAAATTATCAATACTTATCTTGTATTTTTTGTCACTCATTTCAGGTTGACATGGTCAATTTATAATTACAGGGACAATTTTCGCTTGACTTGCAGCCTGTTTTGTGGTTATATTACAAAATGATTTTAATTACACTAAATACTCAGTAATTTTTTTAAAAAAGGGACCTGCCATGAAGATTCAACCTAATTTTATTGGACTCATTTATTCGAAGATTAATGAAGCAGAAGAACTACTTCAATTAAATGAATTGAGACATGTACACTGGAAAGATTGGTCTTCAGAAATTAAGGCGATTCTTACTATATCTGAGGGACGTGACGATCCGGTGAGGATACAATTTAAAAATAGTTGCAATGAAGTTGACCAACTTAAAGATAATGAGACTTTATGTTCGATGCAGAAGTCTGATCAAAGAAAAACCAGGCTATCAAAATTGATTGACATTTTGAAACAGATATATATAGAGCATTTAGGTCAGCGCGTTTTTCTCGTGCATGGAAGAAACGAACACCGACTCAATCAAACTCGGGATTTTTTACACGAAATTGGACTACAACCGATTATTCTGAAAAAAGAAACAAATGAAGGGCGAACTATTATAGAAAAATTCGAGGAGAATACTTCAGAAATTTCATATGCCATAGTTCTTTTAACCGGAGATGATGAGGGCAAACTCGCTGATTCAGAAAATCCGCCTCAAATTCGAGCGCGACAAAATGTTATCCTTGAGCTTGGTTATTTTATTGGGCAGCTAGGGCGCCGATATGTCTGTTCGCTTTGTGAACGAGGAATTGAACTTCCAAGTGATTTTTTCGGTGTTGCAGTTATCGAGTTCGATGAAAAGGAATTATGGAAAAAGCAACTAAAAAGTGAAATAGAAAAAGTTGGTTTTAGAATAACCCAACCAAAAAACGGTTTGAATTGTCATAAATTATAAAAATATATAAGAGTGCTTATAATTAAAAAATATTCAATCTGAATAAGTTCAACAGAGGGAGTTGATAAATGACTTCACCACAAAATTTCAAAGCGTATCTTGTGACGAAAAATGAAGAAAATAAAGCGAGCGCCGCTATCGTGTCGCGAACGTTGCCGGACCTTCCCCCCGGGGATCTGCTCATTCGGGTCGCGTATTCGTCGCTGAATTATAAAGACGGATTATCCGCCAGTGGTTCGCCCGGCGTCACGAAAAATTATCCCCATGTGCCCGGTATCGATGCGGCCGGGGAAGTCGAGCAAAGCCAGGACTCACGCTACAAGCCCGGCGATAAAGTGCTGGTGACCGGTTACGATCTCGGCTCGAACACGGATGGCGGATATTCTGAATACATCCGAGTACCGGGTGATTGGGTGGTGCCCTTGCCTGAAAATTTATCCCTAAAACAAAGTATGATGCTCGGCACAGCCGGTTTCACTGCGGCCATTGGCGTGCAGCTCATTCAACGAAACGGGGTGATGCCGGATAGCGGGGAAGTGGTTGTCACCGGCGCGACCGGCGGCGTTGGCAGCATTGCCGTGGCCATTCTTGCCAAATTGGGCTACAACGTCGTAGCCAGTACCGGCAAAGCGGATGCCCATGACTTTCTGAAACAGTTGGGCGCCCACAGAATTGTCGATCGATCCGAATTCAACGACACATCCGGTCGGCCGTTATTGAAAAGCGTCTGGGCCGGCGGCATCGACACGGTGGGCGGGAATACGTTGAGTACACTCATCCGGTCCGTCAATGTCCAGGGCGCTGTGGCTGCCTGCGGGGTGGTGGCCGGCCCCAAACTCGATTTGACGGTCTTTCCGTTCATCCTCCGGGGCGTGAATCTGTTGGGCATTGATTCAGCTCTCTGGCCCAGGGAACCGCGGCATGAAATCTGGCGAAAATTTGCCAATGATTGGAAGCTGAATAACCTGGATGCAATATCCCGAACAATTGGCCTGGAAGAATTGGATGAATATGTAGCGCTGATTTTAAAAGGGAAAATAAGAGGACGGATTGTCGTAAAAATAAGTTAGCCAAATTCGAATGATTTTTTTGATTTATGAAGTCTACAGATTGTTTGGAACGGAAACCGAACGCTTTTATTGGAGGAAAATATGGATTTTTCCATTCCTGAAGAATATGAAACAGAAGTGAATCGTTTCGTTGATTTTCTTCACTCGAATTTGAAACCTAATTTGAATTCATGGATAAAAGCCGGCGCGGTCCCTGATGGCTTTTTTGAGGAACTGGGCAGAAATAACTGGCTGGGCTTTTCAAAAAAGAATGGACAGTTGGAAGAACAGCCTGTTTTGCTCCAGTCGCTTCTTTTGGAAGAGCTTGCAAAAATGTCCCCCGGGGTGGCCATTACGGTGCTGGTTCAAATTTCATTGGGATTGAAAGGACTTCAACTGTTTGGAACTGATCAACAAAAAGATAAGTTGCTGGCTTCCTCTGCCCTCGGAGAGACTCTGCTTTGCGTCGGAAACACAGAGAATGTTGCCGGCAGCGATGTGGCTAATATTTCAGCGACTGCGGAAAAAGTAAGTGATGGATGGAAATTGAACGGGGCCAAAACGTATGTCACCAATGGCAATATTGCCGACTACTGTCTGGTGACTGCAGTCACAGATCCTGATGAGACCCGAACACGACGATTATCTCTTTTTCTCGTTGACCTCAACTCACCGGGTATTGCCCGGCATAAATTGAACAAGGCGGTATGGCTACCATCCGATCTCACGCGGATTCAACTCAAAGATGTTATTGTGCCGGAAGAAAATCTCATGGGAACGCGTGGCAAAGGGCTCAGTCATATTCTGGAAATTTTCATGAACAGCCGCGTGACCATCAGCGCGCTCGCCCTGGGTACAGCCGCCGGTGCATTTGAAATGGGCATGCACCGCGCCAAAAAGCGGAAAATATTCGGAAAACCCATCAGCGAATTTCAGGCAAAGTCGTTTGAAGCCGCCGATTTGTACGCAAAATTGGAAGCAGCAAAATGGATGGTGTACCGGGCCTGCTGGCTCAAAGACCAGGGAGTTCGCGATGTGAAGCTGGAAGCATCCATGGCAAAATATTTGAGCGTGGATATCGCCAAACAGGCGAGCAACTGGGCCGCAGACCTGTTTGGTGCAGTGTCGGTTGTGGCAGACCATCCCGTTCACAAATTTCCGATGGATGCCTGGGCTGTGGCTTTGGGAGAGGGCACACAGGATGTGCAGAAGCTGGTTATCTCGCGGGAAATTTTGAAAGATGCGTAAAGCCTTTTGGCAAGAAAAACCCAATTCCCAAATAAAAAAATTCAAATAAATGACAAATTCAAATTTTCAAACACCAAAATCACGATAAAATGAGTCTCATGTTCTGTTGTTTTGAGTTTGATATTTTAAGAATTGGAGTTTATTTGTCATTTGATAGTTTGTTTTTTGTGATTTCTGTAATTCAGCAGTTTTTCAGTATAGGGAATTCAACAACACTTTGGCTTCGGTGAATACTTTGTCCACAGAAATGAGAGTCATACATTCGAGGTAGTTGGGATTGGTGCACTTTACATAAGAGCTGAACGGCTTGTAACAGGGGCTGCACGGCAAATCTTCGCGAACGACCTTCATTTTATCCGGATTGCCCCACGGGCGGTTTTTCACCGGATTGGTTGGGCCGAAAATGCCAATTGTGGGCGTTCCCACCGCTGCGGCGATGTGCATGGGCCCGCTATCGTTGCTGATGAATAAATCGCACGCTTCGATGATTGCCGCCGACTGCTTCAGCGAATATTTGGTGACGATATTCAAAAAATTCACCGATTCATCCAACAATTCCTGAAACCGGGTCGCCACATCAATTTCACCGTTACCGCCATCCACGATGATTGTCGCTCGGTACATTTTGGACAGTCGGTTCGCCAATGCAGCAAAGTTTTTTACCGGCCAGCGCTTTTCCGGCACCTGTGGCAGCGAGCCAATGTGCATGCCAATCACCGGCCCTTTCCCTGTGTGTTTTTTAATGAAATCGGTCGCAAACTCCTTCTCTGTCGCATTCAAATAAAAGAACTGCGCTTCTTTCAATTCTTTTTCATCAGGAAATAGAAGTCGGTACAGATCGAAATATTGAAGCACTTCATGCTTTTGGTGATCCACGTGAAACGAGCGATAGCAGAGAAAATCGCTCTGCGATGTGATGCCGAAAGAGTAGGTGAATGACACTAAAAATTTTGTGCCCAACAATTTCGCCAGGATTGCGCCGTAGAACGTTTCGCAGCTGAACGCCAGGTCGAATTTGGGCAACTTTGCTCTCCGGGCGAATCGAAAAACAGCGGCCAGATTCTCGAAATTGAATTCAATCACATCGCAATTGGGAAAGCCGCGAATGACCTCGCCGGCGCCGCGCGAGCGAATGATCACAGTAAAATGCGCTTGCGGATACTTTTTCCGGAGGTTGGCGATCAGTGGTGTGAACATGACGAAATTGCCAATACCGCCAACGGGAAGCAGCAGGATGTATCGAACATTTTCAGGCAATTTACGCCTGACATGAAAAAATTTTATAAGCTTCCAGATACCGTAGAAAGTGGTCTGCCAGAGTTTTCTCCAGCCTTTTTTTAATAAGAAATTTATCTTCATTTTGACCTGATTCGCCACAAAGGCGCGGAGACGCGAAGTTTTTTCTGAATAAAAAATATATGAATTTTAAAATGAAAGTAAAAATCGACCTTAATTTAATTTCTTTCTTAGAGTCTTAGAGCCTTCGCGGCATAGAAAATTCAGTCGCCGGTTTAGAAATAAATTACAGACTCAATCCCTGATTCGTTTCAAGTTTTCCTCGCCGTAATAAGATTTATACAAGTCCATTGCCTCGGTGACGTCAGTTTTTCGATTTTCTTTTATGAGAAACCGAATCCAGTTGCTCAATGTACGTTGCTGAAAAATCGAACCCTTTTGCGTCAGAATATCGAGATCGTTCATTTCAAGAATGATCGAATGCACTCTCGCCCAATCTTTTTTACGCCACAGCGAATCCAGCGCGCGAAGATAGACGGTGTGGCAATTCCGCCGAAAATCAGCATTGTCCGGGTAGCGGTAATAGGCGTCCGCCAAAACTTCGAACGCCTGATAAAAATCTTGCTGGTTGAAAAGCTGCTCGCCCCAGCGGTAGTAGAGCGAAATTTCAAATTTGCGGTTCGAGCGCGAGTCTTGATTGAAATACTGGGCCAGCTCCACGAATTCGTAAGCCTTTTGATAGTTTTTTTGCTCTGAATTAAAAATTCCGAGATTGTAGCAAATCAGCCCCAAAAGTTCGGTGTTATTAATTCTCCGACCCTTCGAATTTTCGTAGGCATACAAACGATGCAATCCAATTTTCAGACGTTCCTCTTCAGGATAGTATTGAGCCAGATACCGAGAATAACTGGCCAGATTTTTCATGATATTGAAACCCATGGACGTTGTATTTTCGACCATGACCTGATCCCCAAAATCGGAAAAAATAGTGTAAACGTGAGTCGGAGTTTCGAATGCTTCTGTCGTCAATCCGACTTCATCGCAGGTCAGGTTGTAAAGCACGGTGGCGCTTACGCAATTGAATTCTTTTCGGTCTTTGATGTCCAGCACGGTGGTCGCTTTTTCCTTGTAGTCTTTGAGCCACGTTGTGTGAAAATACAAAAACAGGCTTTCAGCAGACGGAATTCTGTCGAATTTAATGATGTTTTTCTGTCTGATGTCCGCTAAAATTTTTTGATACCAGTCTTTTGCCTCGCGGAGTTTGGCCGGCGTATCTGCCCCTGAAATGATAAATGCCGCCTCGATTCGCGTGTGGCTGTCCAACCGGCCGTCGTAAATGTCGTCGTTCAATTTGTCCAGCAGCGTCTGGCCGGGCAGATTCGATGCAAGAAGAGAAACAATTAATACAACGATTAGTTTATATTTGCACATAATTTTTCCAAAGGAAATATTCAAATCATTGTTTAGAATTTAGGAAAAGTAGGGCAAAATATCAAGCAAATAAATGAAAAGTGATTCTTTGATAATTGTAAAATTTATATTGCCTTTTTGGACACAGATCATGCCAAAGGCAGATGCGTCCTTCGGCGCATATTCGCTGATGGGCGCTTATCCTGGATTATTCATTGTAATTCATTAAGGAATCCAGATAGCCTGAATGGTGCTTAATTCAGAATTCGTTATATCAAACTCTGTTAAATTTCACACATCTCGTTAATCTTTTTAATAACATTTATTTATATATGTTTAGGTTGAAATCTGTGAATAATTCAGGTTATAAAAATAGCTCCAATTTATTGAGAATCGTTCAATTCAGAGAATGAAGCGTGAATCATGATTACTTCGAGTCTTTCAGACTTGGAGGCTGAAAAACCATCACAGTCCAAAAAAGAAACTTCAAATACATCCACTATGTTCCAATAATTTCATAATTTGAGAATTGGTTCGGCATATAATTTGCAAATGCCATCCATGTTTTCGGAATTATTGCATTTGAATTATTTTATTTTTACATTGATTGAATTTTACCAAGAATGAAACATATCATGAGGTGAATGTGATGCGGCGAAAATTTCTAACTTTTATTTTTTTTGTTGGGTGCTTCACGCATGCGCTTTTTTCCCAGGAACAAATCACATTTAAGTTGAAGCCGTCGCCGGTGACGCAGACGGTGTACGTGGCCGGAAGTTTCAATGACTGGTCGAAAAAGGCCAATCCAATGACTGATGTGGATGGCGATGGTGTGTGGGAAACGACCATTTCTCTCGATCCCGGAATCTATGAATATCGTTTTTTGCTGGATGACATGATCTGGATTAAAGATCCGTCCAATCCGGATTGGGGCGGCGAGAGAAGCAATTCCATTCTTTGGGTTGCTTCGAATCAAAGTCCGCAATTGAGCAATTTGCTGCCGGAAACCGGCGCTTCGGTGAAAACTTCGAATCCAATTATCTCAGCGGATTATCGTGATGGCGTTATATCCCATGGCATCGATGTGCAGAAAACGAAAGTGCTGCTGAATGGCCATGAGATCGAATTCTCTTTCAATGAAAAACTGAGCCGAATCGAAGCGTTTCAGCAGCAATTGGAGGACGGCGAATATTCAGTAAAAGTAATTGCGCGGGATTTGGCTGGAAATGAAGCGAAACCAGTGGAAAGTTATTTCGTTGTTAATGCAAATAACGCTCCGCCACAAGTGGATGCCGGATATACCTCAATTTGCGGAGTAAATTCACAGGTCTATTTGAAGAGCGGCGTCTATTTCGATCCGGATAAAGATTCAATTACAAAATACAAATGGAAACTGATTTCGAAACCGAACAGGAGCAAAGCCAAATTGCAGGATTCGCGCGCACCATTCCCGCACTTTAAGCCGGACCAAGTGGGGCGCTATATTTTTACGCTGAAAGTGAGCGACGGCAGCGCGGAGAGCAACGTGGACAGCGTGGATGTGTATGCGTTTATCAAACGGGACTACCCCGTGCAGTTTCGGCTTTCCGAATCCCTGTTTTCGAAAACATACGAGGTTGCTGTTGATTCAGCTTCGGTTGTCGGTGAATTCAATGGCTGGGATCCGACGTCCAATCCCATGCGAAATTTCAACCGCGATGACGAATGGACAGCCTGGGTCGAGCTTGATCCTGGGGAATACGAGTATAAATTTGTCGTCAACGGAAAGCACTGGATTCCTGATCCGGAAAATCCCGCCAAAATTGCCGATGGATGGAACGGCTTCAATTCGGTCGTCACCGCCTCGCTGAACCTGGCCCCGGTGGTAGATGTGAAGGCGTCGTTCGGGCCCGGGAAAATCTTTCTCGATGGTTCTTCCAGCTTCAGCCAGACCGGGAAAGACCTGACTTTTTCGTGGTATCAGGACATCAACAATCCCCAGCGATTCGAGCTGCTCCAGGCGAATAAAATTTCCATTGCCACGCCCAAAAAGGCCGGGACCTATTATTACTATCTCGTGGTAGTCGATCAGTTCGGCAACAGCTCCCAGAAAACTGTTGTGCTTAACGTGGATAAAAGCCGCGTTGACATCCGTGATTTCAGCGATTCCCCGGACTGGCCAGGGGACGCCATTGTATACGAAGTGTTCGTCCGCAATTTTACTCCGGAGGGAAATTTTGAAGGCCTAATCGGAAAATTGCCGTATCTGAAATCATTGGGAATTAACTGCCTCTGGCTGATGCCAATCATGGAGGGTCCGACGAATCACGGATATGGACCTTCGGATTTTTTCTCTGTTGAAAGTGATTACGGGACACTGAATGATTTCCGAATGCTCGTTCAAAAGGCCCACGCATCCGGCATTCGGGTCATTTTCGATTTTGTCGCGAATCACTCGTCGGATCAGCATCCCTATTTTTTGTCGGCATTTCAAAACCGGTCATCCGTTTTTCGCGACTGGTATCGCTGGCACGATCCGCAAGAAAATCCCGGTTACTACAGCTATGAATTTCACAATGATTGGGACACATTACCGAATTTAAATTACGAGAATCCCAATGTTCGTCGGTATATAATAGATGTAGCTGCATTCTGGGCAAAAACCGGTATCGATGGTTTTCGGTGTGATGTGGCCTGGGCAGTGCCTCATGATTTCTGGAAACTTTTCCGGCGGACCATGAAAAATATCAATCCAAACCTGGTTTTACTCAACGAAGTTCTGCCCCGATCCCCGGCGTATCATAAAGAAGAATTTGATATGTCCTATGATACCGATTTTTACGGGAATGTGCTGGATGTGATGAATAAGCGGAAACCGCTCGGCGCCATCGATTATGGGCTGCAAAAAACGAAAAAGAATTACCCGTCGTCGGCCCAGGATTTTCGGTACATTGAAAATCACGATATGGAACGGTTCATCAGCCAGTTTGGATTGGCCAAAACAAAAGTCGCAGCGACCCTGCTGCTGACAATTCCCGGCACGCCGCTCATGTATTACGGGCAGGAAATCGGCATGCGCGAAAAAACGCCGCTCATGGACTGGTCCAAACAAAACGATCCGCTGTTCGATTTTTACAATAAATTGATTCTGCTTCGCCGGAATTACTTGAGTCTCAGGCGGGGCGATATGCTCAAAGTTTCAACCAATGCTGAAGAACAGGTTTATGCCTATTTGAGAACGCATGAAAACGAAACGTTGCTGATCGTTCTCAATTTTGGTGACAGGCTGGACGAATGCCAGCTTTTGTTCCCTGAAGGAAGTCTTCAAGAGAAGACAGGCAAAAAAATACAACTTGAAAATGCCCTCACTTCGGAGAGAATCACCCTGGATTTTATTCGCAAATTACAAATAAAAATGACGCTGAAAAAGGAAACGCCCTATATTTTCAAACTTTTGAACTGATAACGAACTTCATTCACTAATTGATGAGAGGAAATCGAAGCGACTGATTCGCCCATAATTTTCTTTTAAAAAAATGTTCAGTTCCCGAAACCTATAACTATTCAATAAAATCTGTAAATGAACTAAGGAGACGAATCGATTGAGACGGACTACAGTTTTATTGATTATTGCATTGTCCTGTTTTTGCCAAATTGCACTGGCGCAAAAAGATACCCCTTCTTCTCAGGATAATAAGGTAATCATCATTCCGGAAAATCAAAGCCGAACGTTTATGTTCACCAATCAGACCGGACTTTTTTATTGTGGAGAGACGAGCCTGCCCAATACATCCCAGTTTCACGGATTGAGCTATCTCACGCATGAATTTCTGGAAGACTATGTCATCGAAGTTGGTGGAGCGGAACTGGATCGAGCCATTTCTGAAGTGCATCTATTCAGCAATAAAATTATCCGCTATTTTAAGACCGTACCCATTCAGGAAGAGGTGACCATTGCAGATTCTTTGCCGGCCCTGACCGTGAAAATCAGTTCCAACCAGAAAGCGCCCATGGCAATCGCGCCGATCATCGCCGGATCGAGCCAGAGCCAGGATTACGTTCTGTACTGGTCCACAGCCGACAAAATTTTGTACATTGCAAAGAAACACCACCTGGTTCGGGATGATGAAAACAATTATCCCATCTGGATCGGAGTGAGCACCTTTCCCAATGGCGAATATACTACCGGATTCGAAACCCTGCCAAATCGCGACGCGTTTGTGGAAGATGAAGTGTTTATCCCTGGCAAGCTAAACGTATACCTCGAAGGCGATGCGTATATTTTTTTCATCATAGACGACAGCAAAGCCGGTGTATTGCGAAAACGAAACAGAATTCTGAAGAAAATGGAAATCGATTTTGAAAAATCGAATTCTCAAATTGAAGGTGTGAGGCAGGCGCGGCTGGATTTTAAGATGAATCAAATGTTCGAAAGAGTGAATGCCGGATTAGATCAGTTTTAAATAACAGGCTTGATAAAAAATGAAAGCGCAACAGTCAGTCCACAGTATTTTGATGTGAACCTGATTAGTGCGCTTTATTATTTAAAAGGAGATTTTTTTCATCCAATATCGAAAAGCTAATATCGAATATCATCGTCCACATCGAACTGAAATAAGGCTTTCCAAAAAAATTACTAATCAAAAAACAGGAAAACCGCTACCAATTAAAACACATCCTCAAATGTCCTTTTCAGCAATTTCCGATGTTTGATTATTTTCAATTTTGATTTGTAATATTTAATCCGATCAAAATTTCGGAGCACTTTGAGATAGGTTTTAATCAAAGGCTTCATGTCGGAAAGACTTCGGGGCAGCAATTCCAGGTTGATGATGCCCCGGTATTTTTGCTTTTTGAGCGTGGAAAGAATTTCATTCACAGGGAGTTCGCCTCCCATATCGAAGGGCAAATGCGCGTCGTAATCCACCTTGCAATCCGAAAGATGCATGAATTTTATTTCGCCATTGGCTTGCTGCAAAAACTCCACAGGATTTTCGCCCTGCAGAAAATAGTGCGGCGCGTCAAAACATTGTCCCACCAGCTTGTCCCCCAATCGCTCCTTGGCGCGGGCATAAAATGCCTCGAACCGGTCCCGGGGCCATCCCTGCACATTTTCGATGATAATGGGCGTTTCCAACGCCGCTAAATTATCCAGCAAATATTTGGTCGCTTCTTCTTCGGAATAGGTTGTCCGCCGTTTTTCCGGCGGGTGCGAGAGGGAATATGTGATGTGCAGGTCTTTGTGGTATGTGTTGATGAGCCGAATCAGTTCTTTAATTTCATCGTCCCGTTCTTTATAAGACAAATCGAATCCATCGTCGTGACTGTTGGGCAGGTGAAAACCAGTTTTGATATCACCAATATTTTTTATGAATGATGAAATGTCATCGAACACCGATCTGGAAATTTCGACAAATTCCAATCCCATTTTTTGCACGATTTTCAAAAATATCGTTGGAGATATTCCCTTGAATTTATTGATGGTGATGCCAACAAGAGCTTTGTTTTTTCTCACGTGCCTGCCCTTCGACGAAAAGTAATAAAATTCGATTATAATATACGCTGCCTAAATTTGAAAAGCAAGATGAATGTTGGTTTTCGCTTCATCGATAAGAAAACGTAGGGTTTGTGCATTATTTTTGGTACCATTTTAATTCGAAAATGATATTCGATATTTGTTTTTCGATACGTTCAATTGAAATTAACTGTTTCCTGTGTGCAAGGTTAATTAAACCGTAAATCATTTCGGTTGTTCCGAATTCGTTAAATTCGTTTAATGAACGATTTTTCTCTTGTTTTTGAACTGATATTTTAATAAGTTAGTTGACTTAAATTTATGGAGCCAATAATGAAACCAATTTTTGTTACGGAACATCCGCTGATAAGTGATAAAATCACACGGCTTCGCGACAAAGACACGCCTTTTCACGTGTTCCGAAGCCTGATTCGGGAAGTAGCCACAATCCTTGCGGTTGAATCGTCGAGAGAATGCACATTGGAGGAAGCATCGGTGCAAACGCCGCTGGAAACAACGACCGGAAAAAAACTTGCCAATGAAGTCGTTATTGTTCCCATTCTGCGCGCCGGGCTGGGCATGGTCGATGGATTTTTGAGCATTTTCCCCACTGCGAAAGTCAGCCATCTCGGCGTGTACCGCGACGAGGACACGTTGAAGCCGGTGGCTTACTACAAAAGCCTTCACAATACCCTCGAAACCGCGGAGATTTTTCTACTCGATCCCATGCTGGCAACCGGCGGCAGCGCGGATTACTGTCTGTCGCTCATCAAAAAACATGGCTGGAAAAACATCACGCTGGTAACCATTATTTCTGCGCCGGAAGGCATTGCGCTGATTCAAAAGGACCACCCGGATGTGAAGATTGTAACAGCGTGCGTGGACAGGGAGCTTAATTCAAACGGGTATATTTTACCGGGATTGGGCGATGCCGGGGATCGGTTGAACGGTACGTTGTAATTGGAAAAGACGTGGGGCGAAAAGCGTGGACCGAGGTGCAATGAATGGTACGATTTAGCTTCAAAATTATTGGTTTAATATTTTTACTTCTGATAAAAATACAGTCAGGATTCGGTTCGGATATCGATAGCCTTATCAATCGTGGCATTGAATTGTCGATAGTTCACAATTACGCCGCAGCCGAATCCATTTTTGCGAACATCATTTCAGAAAATCCGGATTCCCCAACCGGGTATTTTTTTATGGCAGCGACAATTCAGTCCAAAATGATGGATTTCGAATCTGACAGGTGGGATGAGGATTTCCATCACTTCATTCAAAAAACGCTGTCAGCAGCGGAAAAGCAACTGGCTGAACACCCCAAAGACAGTTACTCACTTTTTTACCGGGGCAGCGCGCTCAGCTATCTTGCGTTTTACAATGGCAGAAAAAAAGAGTACGTCTCCGCGCTGAAGAATGCTGTTGCCGGCATTTCCAAATTAAAAGAGCTGTCGAAAATAGATCCCGAATTTGAAGATGTCTATTTCGGACTTGGCTCATACAAATACTGGCGAAGCCACGCCACGCGCCACTTGAACTGGCTGCCGCTGCTTTCCGATGACCGCAGGGAGGGAATCCGAATGGTGCAGCGAACCGTGGAAAACGGCCGCTACACCCGCTATGCAGCCATGAATCAACTCATCTGGATGCTGCTCGATGCCGGCCGTTCCGGGGAAGCATTTTCCTGGGCGCTTCGCGGGTTGCAAAAATTTCCGAACAGCCGATATTTTCTCTGGGGCTCGGCCAAGAGCGCGCTGGCTTTGGATGAGCTTTCGGACGCCGAAGACTATTTCAACCTGCTTCTGAACTCGATTACCGCTGAACCATTCAATAATGGCTATAACGAATACATCTGCCGCATCAATTTGGCGGAAATTTATTTCGAGCAGGAAAAATACTCGCGCGCGGCCGTCCAGATTGAAAAGCTTTCAGCCTTGAAATTGGTCCCTGAGATTTGGAACCGATTGAACGACCAGCGTGAACGAGCGGATCAGCTAACAAAAAAAATGTTGAAAATGGGCACCCTGCAACATTCATCAACCACCAAAGACCATCTTGCAAATGAACAGCGCAGCCAGTAATCCAGCCAAATCCCCAATGAGTCCGGCAGGCACAGCGTGTCGCGTCTTTTTTATCCCAACCGCGCCAAAATACACAGCAACAACATAAAATGTGGTTTCCGTGCTGCCGAAAAACGTGGAAACCAGCCTGCCGATGAATGAATCCGGGCCGTGCTCTTTCATCAGTTCTGTGGCGATACCCAATGTCCCGCTGCCGGAAAGTGGACGCATGACAGCCGCCGGCAATGCTTCGGCAGGCATACCGATAAAATCTGTGACAGGTGAAATGAGTTTCACAAAAATATCCATGGCTCCGGATGCGCGAAACATGCCAATCGCAACCAGAATGGCGACCAGGTATGGAATGATTTTCACGGCAACCTCAAAACCACCTTTAGCGCCTTCGACAAAGGATTCGTACACCTTCACTTTGTTTTTCATTGCCAGCACAGGGATGATAAACAGCAAAAATGGAATAGCCCAAACCGAAATAAACGAAATAATTTTTTCAAACATTATTTTTCCTCCTCCGTGCTTTTGTTCTCCGAAGCTTTGTTTTCAGAATCTTCCTTCATTTTAAAGACCGGCAGCCGCTGCAACAACTTGGTGGCAGTCACTGCGAAAATCGAAGCGAAAGTTGAAGCAAAAATGGTCGTGCCGATAATTTCTGCCGGATTGGCGGACTGAAGTGTTACTCGCACGCCGATGATGGTTGCCGGGATGAGGGTGATGCTGCCTGTATTCAACGCCAGAAATGTCGCCATGGCATTGGTGGCCGTGTCTTTTTTGGGATTCAATTTCTGGAGTTCTTCCATGGCTTTGAGCCCGAGAGGGGTGGCGGCATTGGAAAGTCCCAGCCAGTTGGCGGCAATATTGAGTACCATGGCGCCCATTGCCGGATGATCTGAGGGGATTTCCGGAAACAATTTTTTGCTGATGGGACGAACCGCTTTTGCAAGTAATTTGACCAGCCCTGCTTCCTGGGCAATTTGCATAATTCCCAACCACAATGCCATAATGCCGATCAGGCCAATTGCAATTTCCACTGAGGTGCCGGCATAATCAAATGCAGCCTGGGTCACTTCTTTTATTCGGCCGTTAATCGCTCCCACAATGAGCGCAATCATCATCAATCCGAACCAGATGTAATTAAGCATACAGATCTCCTTGATTCATTCGATTCAACAACATTTAAGACGGATTAAAGGCTGTGATTAGAGGTGAGATGTTTGTTGTTAGTTTGTCACTCACAATTGGTTATTCTCAGGTTTCACTTCACAATTAAAATCAACAATTTGAATAAAAGAAATTGTCAATTGTCATTGAAAAAACCGAGAACAATAATTAAGGTCAACGGTTCTGCCCCTTACCCTTCAAAGGAGGGAGGTTTCCTTTTGAAACAGCCATATTATTTTTTTAATCTAACGCCTAACACCCAACAACTAATCACTCGTTTTAAGCTTTGGGATAAATCTATAACTTTTTATAAGAGAAGCAAGTATTTTTTCCACTACAAAATATGCAGGCACTCAATTTGGAAGTGATCTCGTCTAAATTACAAAAAATATGCTTGATTTTTATCATAAAAAATAATATGTTATGAATTTCAAGAACGATTGGGATTCGAATAAAACAGAAAGATTTTGTGAATGATATCGCTACCGGAAAAAATTATCGATCGCCTTGAAAAGGCCATCGGCGCAAAATATGTGTATTCTTCACAGGAAAAGCTGGAAGCCTACAACTTCGATGGAACAGAAACCCGCTTTGTGCCGGACCTTGTGGTGGAACCGGAATCCGCGGAGCAGATTTCAGCGCTGATGAAGCTGGCTTCGGAATACAGAATTTCGGTGATTCCCCGCGGCGCCGGCACCGGACTCAGCGGCGGCGCGCTGGCGTATCGCGGCGGCATTATTTTGTCCACTCTGCGCATGAGCAATATTCTGGAAATCAATGAAAAGGACATGATCGCGCGCGTTCAGCCCGGCGTCATCAATTTACATTTGCACGAGGCAGTGGAAGAAAAAGGGCTGTACTATCCGCCTGATCCTGCCAGCTACGAAACTTCGTCCATTGGCGGCAACATCGCCGAAGACGCCGGCGGGCCGCACTGTTACAAATACGGGACCACGCGGGATTATGTGCTTGGCATGCACGTGGTTTTGCCGGATGGTTCCATGCTGAACACCGGCGTGCAAACCCGCAAAGGCGTAGTCGGCTACGATTTGACCAATTTGATCATCGGTTCCGAAGGAACACTGGCTGTGGTCACCGAAGCCACGCTGCGGTTGATCCCCCTGCCGGCAAAAATCGTGACGCTTCTGGCGTTCTTCCCGGATATTCACACGCTGACCGCGAGCCTTGGCGGCGTCACGCGGGCGAGGATTGTCCCTGCCGCCCTGGAATTTTTGGATCCGGCCTGCGTGGATGTCATTCGAGATCAAATTCCAATCAATCTTCCGAAAGAAACATCGTCCCTGCTGCTCATCGATTTGGACGGCGACCCGGAGGCGCTGGATCGGCAGATCGAGGTTGTCGGGGAAATTTGCCTGGAACATGAAGCCAATGATGTGTTGATCGCCGAGAGTTCGCATAATCGAAAAGGCCTGTGGGATGTGCGCCGTAAGCTTCGCGATGTGATCAAGGAGCAGGTTTCTTTCAAGCGCGGCGAGGATGTGACCGTTCCCATTCACGCTATTCCTGCGCTGATTGAGGGCTGCAATGACATCGCCAAAAAATTTGGGCTGGGTAATTATAATTTCGGCCATTTGGGCGATGGCAATGTGCATGTCAACCTTACGTACGCGGAAAGCAATGAGCAGATATTGAAAACCGGGGAGAAGGCTGCCGAGGCGGTTTTCAAACTGGCGCTGAAACTGGGAGGCACAATTTCCGGGGAACACGGCATCGGACTGTTGAAGCGGCCGTACATCTCACTGGAACTGCCGGAAAATTCCCTGGCATTGCAGCGTTCCATCAAAAAGATTTTTGATCCATTGAATATTTTGAACCCGGGGAAAATATTCCCGGAATCGGAGTGAAGCAGATTTAACTCAAAAAGATTGCTTACAGAACATGCAAAAGGACACGTAAAAATATTTCGTGTCCTTTTGTGCATTTTACGGGCAGATTTTTGAAAACATTATTTTAAAATGAAATTGACGCCGCCTAAAAGAGAGAAATAATTTTCGTTTTCGAAAAAGGTCCAGCGAGCCTGAAAATAGGGATAGACCGGCATTCGGCTTCTTCCGAAATCGAGCCCCAAAAGAATATTGCCGCCAAATTCTTCATTTTGATTGGATGTGAGATACTGAGCTGTCAGACCTCCGCCAAAATAAAGCGCACCCCTCGGCCGGGGCTTGAAAATAAAATCAGCATTGAATTGCCATCGCTCAAAATCTTCATCTGAAATATAATAATCAAATCCCGGGGCGAATTTCCAGAAAACACTTAGGGGCAGCCAGAGATGCGCGCCAGCCAGGTATTGATCATTTTCAAAATCATTGCCCAGGCGAATCCCGATTGATGAAATCGGCGTGAGCCGTTTCGGCGCCTTGAATCGTCTCGCACGCGGTTGAGCAAACGCTGAGTGAATCAGCATTATGGTGAATAATAAGGCAACGACGGCAAGGGTCATTTTTCTTTTCATGATAAGCCTCCTCACATCAAATTTGTGAATGAATGTTGTTGATTTGATTGTTGCGTGGTTAAACTCCCTGGAATCGGAAAAGGAAAATCATTGGGAAATTTACTCCTACTTTTTTGATATTGTTACAGACAAACTGTATTCCAGAACGCCGGGTGTCAATATGTTTTCAATTGATTGGGCGCTTCAATGGAATATCATTTTGATTTTTCAATGAATAACCAATTGATAATATGAGAAATGAATTCTATTGAAAAATATTAAAACAGGTAAATTTCCCATCAGCACATATTTCAATTGAATGATAGCACGATAAATGAAATACGTTTTTGTCCCTGAGGGTACATAATTAATGTACGGTCAAGGTCATTTCCATGTGAGGAATATTTTAAAAATGTGCTTGTCAGAAAGAAAAAGATATTGTATATTTCTTTCTTTGTATTCAATTTCATTTTATGAAATGAGGACAAATAATGCTGGATAAAAAGGTATTCAAAAAGCTGAAAAAAATATTTGGGTCGGAAAATGTCCTGATCTCTTACAAAGACCGTGTTTTTTATCAATATGATGCGTCACTGGACCGCGCCATGCCGGACGCTGTGGTGTTCCCGACGAAAACGAGTCAGATTATTGAGTTGGTCAAATTGAGTCGTGAATATAACATTCCGGTTATTCCACGCGGTTCCGGAACAAATTTGAGCGGCGGAACGGTTGCTATCTGGGGCGGCATTATTTTACAATTTTCCAAAATGAATAAAATTTTGGAAATTGATGTGGAAAATCAGTGCTCTGTTGTGGAACCCGGTGTCTACAATCTGGATTTGCAAAACGAACTCGAGCCCCATGGATTTTATTTTGCGCCTGACCCGGCCAGCATGCGCGTTTCCACCATTGCCGGAAATGTCGCTGAAAATGCCGGCGGCCCCCACTGTCTGAAATATGGCGTGACGGTAAACCACATACTGGGACTGGAGGTGGTCACTTCGGATGGCGAATTGAAACAGCTTGGCGGTAAAACACATTATACGCCAGGGTACGACCTGATGAGTCTACTCATTGGATCGGAGGGAACGCTGGGTATCGTGACAAAGGTCATCGTGAAAATTATGCCTTTGCCGGAAGCTGTGAAAACAATGCTGGCGATTTTTAATAGTATGGAGCAGGCTGCGGAAACCGTCACTCACATTATCGCAAAAGGTATAATCCCTGCAACCCTGGAAATGATGGACCGGCCCATCATTCAAACCGTTGAGTCGACCCATCATTTGGGCTATCCTGAAGATGCGGAAGCCATTCTCCTGCTGGAACTGGATGGCCCTGAGGCCGGCATGGACGAGCAGGCCGAGGAGATTATGCAAATTTGCAGGGAGAATGGCGCGTATAAAATTGAAGTGGCCAAAACTTCGCAGCAGCGCGATTCGCTCTGGCAGGGGCGCAGACTTTCCTTCGGCTCACTGACAATGCTGGAACCCTCCATAATGATCGCTGACGGCACAGTCCCGCGAAGCAAAGTGCCGGCCGTGCTGAGCAAGGTGATGGAGATTTGTCGAAAATACAATTTGAAAGTTGGCAACGTGTTTCATGCCGGCGACGGCAACCTTCACCCTTTTATTGTTTTTGATGACCGAAATCCGGATGAAAAGGCAAAAGTCGTTCAGGCAAGCGAAGAAATTCTGGAAGAGTGCATTCGTGTTGGCGGCACAATTTCAGGCGAACATGGTATTGGATTGGAGAAAAAATCGTCCATGAATGTGTTATTCAATGAAAAAGAGCTCCATGCCATGAAACAGATGAAGCGGGTTTTCGATCCGGACGAATTGCTGAATCCCAATAAAATCTTCCCGGTCACCGAGAAGGATAGTATTTGAAATGGAACGCCAAAGAAAATAGAGTGAATTACGTATGACAGAATTATTAAAGAAAGAATTCGGCCCGCACGTTGTTTCGGACGAAGCCGCTGAGGTGGAAAAAAAACAGGTATTCGGAAAAGCAGCGAATGTAGTTTTCTATCCGGAGAATGTGGAAACCATCTCAAAATTAATGGCCTATGCTAACAGGGATGACAAAAAGCTCCTCGTTGTGGGCAACAATAGCCAGCACCATTTCGGGGCGGCGATAGAAAAAACGGACTGGGTGATTTCGCTGGAAAAAATGAATGCGGTGATCGAACACGATGTGGCCGACCTCATCGTGACGGTTCAGGCCGGGACCGGGCTTGCGCAGTTGCAAAATCATTTGACCAAATCAGGGCAGTTCCTGCCCCTGGATTCATCGTATTCTCTCCATCAGACCCTGGGAGGCATCGTCGCAACAAACAGTTTAAGCAGTTGGCAACCGGCGTATGGCAACTGCCGGGATTTGGTTTTGGGAATGAAAATGATTCTGCCGGATGGAAGTGTGGTTCGCGCCGGCGGAAAAACAGTGAAAAACGTTGCCGGATATGACTTGAGTAAATTTTTTATTGGGACGATGGGAACGCTGGGCATTATCGCCGAAGTGACGTTCAAGCTGTTCCCGCGCCCGATGTCCAGTCAGACTGTTTTTGCTTCTTTTGAGAATGTCAGCGACGCGTTCTCTCTCGTGAAGACGATCAGTTCTTCTAATCTGGTGGTCAGCCGGTACGAATATGTTAATTCGGCTTACTACGAGACCAGTGTGGGGAAGAGGCTTTCTCATGAGCATAACCTGCTGCTGAATGTGGCCGGCCACACAAAGATGGTGAAACAAACGTCGCAAATAATAGAAAATATGGCGAAACAATATCATATTAAAAAATATGAATCCATTTCCGGAGACGAGGAACAAAACTTATGGCGCTTTATCACCGGACCACAGGTATCTTCGGCCGTCTCATCTGAACTAATATTGCAGATTGCAGTGCCGAAATCTCAACAACCGAAACTCATCTCTGAAATTCAAAGCATGTGTCAGGAATACCAGATTTCTCCCTTGATACGCGCGCATGCGTTCAATGGAATAATCTACATTTATTTCATGGGAAATCCGGGCAAACCAGATTTTCACTATTCGCCTGTCATTGAAAGATTGCGGAGAAAAGCAAGAGATCATGGTGGGAATTTAATTGTTCGCAAATCGGTTGCCGGGTTATCAAACGATCTGGTTTGGGGCTCGCCCGGAGAAGAAATTGATATAATGAAAAAAATAAAAACGAAATATGATCCGAATAACGTGATGGTATCCGGCCGATTCGTTGGCGGATTGTAAAATATTGCAAGTCAATCAGGTTAGAGGAATTCCATAAACGAGAAAAAATAAGTGGTCAGAATTATGAGTTCAGAATGGGAAAAATCATATCAGGAAGCGATCCGATGCATCCGCTGCGGATACTGTCAGCCTACATGCCCGACTTACGCCGTCACCGGCATTGAACATTCAGTCGCCCGGGGACGAAATTATCTTGCGCGACTGATTCATGAAGATGAAGTTGAACTGAAAAAAGAATTCAAGAATCCAATTTTTGAATGTCTGCTTTGTGGAGCCTGCAATAACAATTGTGCCCCTGTTGTAAAAACGCAAGAAATTATGACGGCGACGCGGGCCAAATACATAGAAAAATTTGGACAACCTCAACTGCAAAAATTTATGTTCAATGAATTGCTGCCCAATCCAAAAAGGATGACCCGATTGATGAAGCTGGCATCACTGGGAAAAAGATCCGGAATTTCAGGGCTGGCTCAGGCATTGCGCGTGTTCAAATGGATCGGGAAAAATGTGGCCAATGCCGAGGGTTTGTTAAAAACGTTGCCCAAAAAATTTCTGCGCGAGCGATTGGATGAAATTGAATTGAGCACCACGGATAAAAATTTGAAAATCGGATATTTTGTGGGATGTGGAATCAATTATGCATTCCCGGATGTTGGGCAGGCAACAATTGAATTCCTGACAAAAAACAATTTCACGGTTGAAGTGCTCGATAACCTGTGCTGCGGGCTTCCGGCATCCGGCTACGGCGATTTAAATGCGTCTAAAAAAATGGCTCGCCAAAATATCGAAGTCATCGAAAAATCAGGCTGCGATGTGGTCATTAGTGAATGCGGCAGTTGTTCTTCATTTTTAAGCGAATACAATCATTTACTCAGCGACGATGAAAAATGGGCAGCAAAAGCCCAGGCCATTTCAGAGAAAGTAATGGATATCAATGAGTTGCTCACTCAATTCCCAATCAAACGAGAGTTGAAATCGCCGGAGAAAAAAGTTGTCACATTTCACGATCCATGTCATTTGGGACACTACATGCATATCACGGAACAACCGCGGCAATTAATTAAAAAAATCGATGGAATCGAATTTCAGGAAATGAAAGAATCGGATTGGTGTTGCGGCGGCGCTGGAACCTACAATATCGCGCATTATGATTTGTCCATGGCAATTTTAAATCGAAAAATGGAAAATGTGAAAAATACAGAAGCCGAGGTACTGGTTTCATCCTGCCCCGGATGCCTGATTCAGCTATCGTATGGCGCCCGGAAGTTCAACCAAAACATTCAGGTCAAACACATTGTTCAGTTGCTCAATGAATCCACGTTGTAACACTGTATAGTGACTATTGCATTTTTTCCTTCGTTGATCAGGACATGGGCGCGACTCCGCGAAAGATTGACAGTTTTTAATTGTCTTAAGCTTGCTAACATCCATTCGTTTCAGGTCATTTCCAGGCATTATATTTTCTGCATTCAAGTCGAATTGACACTATAGAGTAATGATATTCGGAATGCATAACTCTAATTTTTCAGATTAGTTTGAAACAACGGGTAGATCAGTAGCCTCTGTCGCTGACTTTGCAGTCCTCCCCGTTTTTTTTGTTCCGGATAATTTCATCGATTTTTTTATAGACCAATAAAATGGATTTTTCACCATTGGCACAGGCCACCGGTTTACCCAATTTTTAAGGTAACGAAATAGTGGTTGAGATTCTGTGAAGCATCGAAGCTAATTTCAGATGAAAAACTAAAAATACGCCATGACAGATAATTCTGTTTAGCAATTTAACTTTCTTACAATTAAGTGATTCCGTCAGCAGCATGCGGGAATGACATCGGAGAAAAAATCAAGTTTCTTGATAGTAGTGGACGTAATTTGGATTATATGAAATTTTAGTTTATTTTGAAGAAGGTTTTTTTTACTTTTAAAAATCGTTCTGTCAGTATGCATTTATCACATATTATCAATATCTTAGAAGGAACAATATCGGTTCTGTAAGATTTTTTTTTGTGTGCAATTTATTCTTGCATTTCACATATTTATTTAATATCTTTGCCGTGAATTACGAGATATACAACGCAAAATAAGTAAGAGGTTTAGAAAAATGAGAGGGAGAAATTTGCACGAAATTAAGCGAGTTGATTACATGCTTAAACTGTTCATCGAAGACGAAGAAAACTGGGATGAATCTGCCTGGGAAGATGATGATTGGGACGATGATTGGGATGAAGAAGACGATGAGGAGTGGAGCGATGAGGATGATTGGGAAGACGAAGAGGACGATGATTGGGATGAAGAAGACGATGAGTGGGATGATGATGACGACTGGTCTGATTCTGATGAGGAGTGGGATATTGATGACCCGGTTAACTGGAATTAAAACTCATTTGCATCGCTGATTTTGATGATTATCCCGCTGAAGAGGACTTTATTTTACCGCCATTATTCACATACGACAGATTCATGGAAGAATGACATTTGCATGAAACTCCGTACTAAATATTATTTCCAATTCCTGCCATTGCCATGACAATGGCATTTTTTTTTGGAGATGACACACAAAATTTCAATTCTGTGAAATTATTTTTCGGTGAATGAGTAAAACAAATTATCCATGAAAGTAAAATTTTGGAATAATAATTCCATTTCATCGATTTTTTTCTTGACATTTATTAATTTAATGTTATATTTCATGTAAATAAATAGTTATTAGGGAGTGAAAAATTATCATGGTACGTAAAATTACTAATGCAATTCTCGATGAAAATATCGGAATTGCATTTTTTTTTAATGGGCTAAACAGAAAGGAGTGCCTAATGCCAAAACTCAAATACTTCCTTTCAATCATAGTAATCTTATCTTTTATTCTCCCGGCAATAGCAATTTCTCAAACAACAGGGAAAATTGATGGTTTCATTAAAGATAAGAAAACAGGTGATCCGCTGCCAGGGGTGAATGTCATGATCAAAGGCACGACAGTTGGAGCGGCATCAGGAGTTGATGGCTATTTTTACATGATCAATGTGCCGGTGGGGGAATATACCGTCACCGCATCCATGATGGGGTACAAAACGCTGTCGATTCAAAATGTTCAGGTTATCGTTGATCAAACGACCAAGGTCAATTTTAATCTTGAAGAAACAGTCCTGGATGTTGGGGAAGAGGTTGTCGTAACGGCCGAACGTCCGCTCATTGATCCCAGCGTAACTTCAAAGGTTTCTACAATGTCCTTTGATGAAATTAAAAATATGCCTGCCGAAGACATCACCCGGGTGTTGGCACTTCAGTCCAATATTACTGTTCTCACCAACACACCCTATGCAAAAAATGGATACAACATTCGTGGTATTGAAGACATTCGAATGAGAGGCGGGCGTAACAATGAGTTGGGCTTATTTATTGATGGTATGAAGGTGGGAAATCCCCTTTTCGGCGGATTTGGCACACGCATCAATAACAATGCCGTAAACCAGATGACTGTCGCGGCCGGTGGGTTCAGCCCTGAATACGGAAATGCGCTTTCCGGTGTGATCAACCTTTCCACGCGCGAAGGCGGCTCCAGGCTTTCCGGTCAATTGGAATATGGAACATCGGTTCCGTTTGGTTTAAAGGCTCTGGCCTCTAAACGACAGGAAGAACGAAATTATCAGAACGTCCAGTTCAGCCTGAATGGTCCTGTGCCCTTTATTCGAAATTTGTCATTCTTTTTCTCAACAGATCTGTCCACAAAAGCGGGCACACTGTACGAATTTGATGACTTTATCTGGGATGACCATCGAGGCGATTTCGCATCGTCTACAGAATTATTCCAGGATTTCATCGAAGATGGTTCCATGGACTTAATTACCCGTTCTCAGGTTGAAAGTGTATTAACCCCGGCTGAAGTGGGGGGCAAACAACGGTTTATTAATCCGCTCGATACCTGGAAAGGCTGGCATGGTATGGGCTGGGATAATGATTTTGATTATTTGGGAAAATTAACCTATCGAGTCAACCCGATGATTAAATTATCCCTCAGTCTTGCTCAGTCACAATCCTATTCCCAGATCAATAATTTTCATGCAGGGTATTACTATCACCTCCCCGGTGAATGGTATAATGTCGATGTAAGCCCAGTCGATACAAGAGATAATATCGATCGGCTCCTGGTGAGTGAAACAACAGGCGAAACCTACTTACTCGAAGCAGGCAACCCATTTCCCGATGAATATCCAGGTTCGGGAGGAACATACCAGGTGTGGCATCGAAATGGTTCCGGCATGGCTGCTCGAAACGTCCAGTACAGAGAAAGTAACCGCCAAAGCTTGTTGTGGAATCATACGCTCAATCCATCAACATTTTATACGGTTAAAATTCAACGATTCTTCCAGTCCAGGCGCATCCGTGTTGTCGATGATTATACCCAAAAATACGATGAAATTTTTGGCATGAAAAACCTGTTTTCACCAGATTGGGATAATATAAAGGAAAAAGAACAATACAATCATCGTAGCACGTACGGTGTACTGGACCCTTGGGAAGGTTATTTCAGAATGCGGTACGATAATGTGTATTTTTCAGGTGATTCCAGCACAACCTATGATTTACGATTCGATTTTACATCCCAAGTGAACAGGAACCACCAGTTGAAAATTGGCGCCCAATATGTTCGCTATGATTTATTTCGTCATGATGACCAGGGTTCATCCGGCCCATCGGATCATCCTACGATTTATCACATGACACCCAATGAAGGCGCCTTGTATTTAATGGACAAAATTGAATATGGGACTATTGTACTGAACATTGGAGCTCGCCTGGATTATTCCAATGCCGGCGGAGATATGTACAAAAATCCACTCGACCCAATCGGCGAGCAGGACCTTGAAACGCCGGGAATTGAATATAATGATTTTGAAGAAGCGAAAAAGAAATTTAAATTAAGTCCGAGAATTGGTATGGCATATCCGCTGACCTCAAAATCTGTGGTTCATTTTAATTTTGGTCATTTTTATCAGAATCCAAATTATCGGGATTTGTATCGAGCCACAGGTGACGCTCGAGAACTCACGTTGAGAACCGGCGCTTTGATGGGGAATAACAGCCTTGAACATGAAAAATCCATCCAATATGAGATTGGATTTCAACAGCAAATCGGCGATATTTATGGTGTGAATGTTACATTATGGTCGAAAGAGACGACTAACCAGGTTGGCTCTGTCTATGTTCCTGCCTATTCCGATCCCGGTGGTGAAAATCCATTTGACTATAATGTATTTCTGAACAATAACTTTGGTTCTGCCCGCGGTGTGGATGTTACGCTGCAAAAACGGTATCGCAACTATTTCTCCGGTACGCTGAATTACACGTGGTCGCGCGCGCGAGTGTTAAAACAAACATCCTGGGATGGCTACTGGGATGACGAGACTCTCAATACGCTTCCGAAAAGAGAATCCATCGCTTCGTGGGATCAGCCACATTCAATACGCGTGAATGTCAATTTCAGTATTCCCAAAGATACTGGCCCCACCTTGTTTAACACAAAAATTCTGTCCAATTTTGGCGTAAGTATAATTTACTTCGGAGAGAGCGGTCGCGTATATACGCCATATATGGGAGAGGCAGGATTTCTTGAAAAAGAAAACTCGGCGCGATGGCCATTCTTTCATCAGTTTGATATGCGAGCCTATAAAAATTTCGAAGTTTTTGGGTTAACCTATTCCGTTTTCGCACAAGCGCGAAATATTTTTGATCGTAAAAATGTCATCGATGGTTACTCGAGGACCGGTTCTGCAACTGATCCCGGAGGCGCCTACTCATCCTATAGCGCAACGCGAATGGATGGCATCAGTATCAATAATTACGGACCGCGCAGGTCAGTTACTTTCGGATTAAGGGTATTGTGGTAAACAAAACTCTTACAAATACTTCCATTTAAGATTTAAAGAATTATTTGAAATGATAAAATGGAGAAGCAAAATGGCAAAACCAAAAATTATTTTCGTGATAGTAATTTTTGCGCTGCTAATTTTTCCTGCTTTATGGCTCTCTTCTTCCAGCGCACAGGAAAGATTACCAGTCATTGATGACAATAAAGTATACCCGCCCAACCTTAAAAAGCCGGCAAGCTTGTTCGACAGAGGCATTGGTTTCATGGACGCCGGCGAAATGCAGGTGAATGGAGTTGAGAATTTTGGGGTTATCGGGAACCAGGGGCTGCCGTACTGTAAACATGGCTTCTGGGGTGAAGTTCGATGGATTATCCCCTACCTTGCGGTCCCTCCTCAACCCTGGGCAACGAACATTCTTACAGAGGAAGGCGAAGTTGTTGACAGAAGCGAATACTATAATGTGATTGAAAGTATCACCATGCATTTTGGTGTTGGCATTCAAGGATGGGGATATACGGACTGGGAAGCTCAGGATTATGCCAGCACACAACTCATGGGTGACGAGACGTGGGGCTCGGTTCCTCTTATTGCAACGAGCACACGGCCGAACTCATGGCCCCAGGGTTATTTTGATAATGATCGAAACTCGGCAACGTACAGAGAATTTATATCAACTCCGGGTGAATATCACTGGCCCGGTTACTGGGCGCTCGATCCTGATCCTGAATCGCCAACGTTCGGCACGCCCATCGAAGGAAAATTCGTTTCCGATAAAGATATTTTTTACGTGATGAATGACAAATACAATGGAATTCGTTACGGTGATCAGGTCAATGTCGGCTACCCGATTGGATTTGACATGGAGGTTTCCGGGTATTGCTATTCAACAAGAGCATACAAAGATATTGTGTTTTTTAATTACAACCTGATTTACAGGGATGATATTACGGACCCCAGCAGACAATATTATTCAGGCACAGTCGACAGTCTGTATTTTGGATTTTTAATTGATCCTGACCTTCCCGGCCGCGACCCCTGGGGCAATACAGGATATGAACCAGGCTGGGCAGAAGACGATTATTGCGTGGCAGACACGGTGCGTGATATTTTCGTCATGTTTGATAAAGATGCATGGTGTAAAGATGTTGATTCTCCGTACAGCGAAGGCCCGGTTTCGGCGCACGCCATTGCTTATTTAAAAACGCCAAAAGATATTGGTCTGACATCGTTTCACTATTTTACGCAGGAAGATTTCGATGCAGAGCCGGGCGGCCAAAAAATGGAACGAATTGTATACGCCATGGCCAGCGGTCGAAAGGATATTCTCACCACACAGGACCAGCAAAAATATTTTCATGGCGAAGATCCTTTATTTGACGACCTGACCCTGCTTCGGGATTTGCAGGAAAGCCAGCCTCCCGGCAGCAGGCCTGATCCCTGGTTCATGATGTCTTCAGGCCCATTCAGCGCAACTCCTGGCGATACCATCGCATTGCATTTCTGTATTGTCGGTGGTAAAGATAACCCCGGCGCACTGGACGCCGATGGTTTCCCGCTCAATCCGTATGAAGTCCGCTTTGCTGATGTGTTGAACAACTATGACAAAGCAATGGAATTATACAGCAACAGTTTCCAGGGAACGGGCCCGCCATTGACGCCAACATTGAGCGCGGTCGGCACCAAGGTGTTAGATGAAAATGGCGTGCCGGTCATTTACGCCGAAGACGGTAAAATTACTCTTTACTGGGATAATGTAGCAGAAGAAACTGTTGATATTTTAACAAAAGAAAAAGATTTTGAAGGCTATAAAATTTATAAAGCCTATTTCGACAGAGACGCGGATTACGTCGACTGGGGTCAGGAAATTTATGAAGTGACTGAAACCGGCACTGTAGGTGACGTTCTTGCCTATGTGCCAGTGTTTCAGTGCGACCTGGACAATGATTATGAAGGCCTGGATCCGTATCAGTCTTGGTTCTATTTGGGAGACAACACCGGCGTGGTTCATTCCTGGACCGACACGGATGTCACCAATGGGGTTCGGTATCGTTATTGTATCACAGCGTATGATCATCCATACACCGATCGTTTTTTCAACGCAAATGAGACATCCAAAGGCACGTCCTCTAAAGACCTGAATGTGGTGGATGTGATACCGGGAGTTCGCCCATCCGGATTTGTTCCGGCAAATATTGATACATCTTTCGATCGAGTTTCCGGCGTGGGAAATGGCGTACTTCAGTTAGAGATTCTGGATGATAATGAAGTTTTAGGACACAACTACACACTTTCTTTCAGCGATTCCAGCGGAATTCTCGAATACAGTGTCTTCGATGAAGATGACGGGAGTTATAAGGTCACCGGGTATTCTAATATCACAGATGAAAGCAGCGGTGACGATCCTGAAGCCTACCCATTCTTTGATGGGGTTGGCATCAAAGTGATCAACTACGATCAACCTGAATATTTACCCGAAGAATCCGGCTGGACAACAGTGACGGGTGCTCAAGCCAGTGACTATGAGATCGATGTTGTACCTTTCACCGCCATCCCGAGCGATTATGAAATTCGATTCCTCGGAGAGAACGCGGACACAAATGCAGTCGGGGCCATGACATTTCCGTTCCAGGTTTGGAAGGTCAGCGTAACGCCTCCACAGCAAATGGATATTCTTTACACACCGCCATCAGGTGATTATCCGAGCGGTGGACAAATCAGAATCTGGGAATACCTGACCCCGGGTTCATCAACCCGAACATTCACCTGGGTTTTTTCGATAACATGGGATCCTGACACAGTTGTTGTTGGTTCGGATACAACGTTTGTCACCGAATGGGGCGTTGGGAATGCGCCGGCAGTGGGCGATGTTTACACATTCAGAACAAAAAAACCGTTCAGCAATGATGTTTTCAGCTTCAGAACCTACACTGCCTCTTCAAAGACAGTTTCCGAGAATGAACTTGATGATATCAAGGTTGTGCCAAATCCGTATATCGTATCATCGAAAACCGAGCTTTACACGGGTAACAGCCAATGGGACCTGCATGATCTTCGGTTTACACATTTACCTCCAAAATGTACGATAAGCATTTTTACGCTAACGGGCGATCTCATTCGAGAAATTCATCATGATAATCCAAGTTATGGTGAAGCTCATTGGGATTTATTAACAGAAGAAAATCTGGAAATTTCTTACGGAGTTTACATCTATGTAGTAAAAACCCCGGAAGGTAAAACTAAAATCGGAAAATTGGCAGTCGTAAAGTGATTCCTGTCATTTATTAAGGAGGAAATACAATGAAACGAGTAGTCTTAATAATTATGATATTATCATGTGCTCAAATTGTTTTTGGGCAGGGTGAAGTCAATAAAGTCGGTACAACGTCTGCTAATTTCCTGAAACTGGAAGTGGGTGCGCGCGCTGTTTCGTTAGCAGGAGCATACACCGCAATTGCCAACGACGCGACCGCACTTCAGTGGAATCCTGCTGGAATTGCTTCTCTCAACAAAATTACAGCCTCGTACAACAATGCGAATTTATATGCTGACATAAAACATCAGTTTCTGGGCGTTGTCGTTCCTGTGGGAATGAACAATTTCTTTGGCTTCTCATTGAATTATGTTGATATTGGTCGAATCGAAAAAACGACTGTTGATTCTCCTGAAGGCACTGGTCTGTTTTTTGATAATTACAACATGGCTGCCGGAATCAGTTACTCCCGCATGTTAACCGATCGGGTGACTTTCGGTGTGACAGGTCGCTGGGTTCACGAGCAGATTTGGGAGCAAAAAGCCGATGGGTATAGCGCTGATATTGGACTTATATTTACACCCGATGTCAGTGGCATGAGAATTGGTATGAGCATCACAAATTTTGGCCCGGATATGATGATGGATAATGGACCATTGACAACTTTTTCTTATGAACCTCAGGAAGGTCGGGAAGGCGTTGGTAACCGAAATTTGGACGCGCAACTGCAAGTGGAAAAATATCCGCTGCCCATTAGTTTTCAGTTGGGCGCTGCGATCGACATCATGGGTGCAAATAGCGCTTTTGTTGGGAACAGGTCCAATCGAATTTCCATCATTTTTGAAGTGAACGATTCTTTTGATAATGACATGCGCGCAAAATATGGAATGGAATATGAGTGGCGCAAGTTACTGGCGCTGAGAACAGGTTACAAACAAAATTATGATCTTGCATCGTTTACATTTGGTGGGGGATTAAAAATTCCTGTGAGGGGAATGGATCTCAGATTCGATTACGGTATGGCAGATTACGGTGATCTGGGGTATATTCACGTGACGTCCATTCAGATTGGATTTTAGATAGCTGATAACTGAACATGGATTGAAAACAGAATTTTATTTATCGATTTATAAATTATGCCCTCCCTTTTCGTGGGGTCAATGAGGTTCTGCAAAATTGCTGTTTGCGTCGATCATGCATGGAACAGATTCAGGGTGATGCAGCGTTTAATCCTGTGGTATGATATATTTGATTTTATCATGGTGACGCCGCGCATCAGGAACCTTGAACAAGCGTAAACTGGTTAATTTGCTAATTCTTGATGAGTTCAAAGGGAGGGTTTTCATAAATACACTGAACCTAAAAAATGAAGTGAGACGTGCTGATGAAAACGAAACTATTTTTTTTAGCAGTAACCATTTCCATTATACTTGGTTGTGCCGGGGGTATTCCATCCATGGAAGAGCCGGTCGAAGGTAAAAACTTGATTATCGGATCCATTATTTTCGAGAACAAAGGATATCAGAACCGCAATGATGTATATTTCGAAAACTTGGATGTAGCAATTATCGGCACTTACGAAGAGAATGGCAAGGAAAAAGTTTTTGGAAAATGGACGACCACGGATGAAAACGGTTATTTTTTTCTGCCCAATGTGCCGGATGGAAAATACGCACTCAAGGCATTTCGCGTGAATATGGCCGGTCAGGCGTATGTTACCATTGCCAATGAATTCAGGTCAAACGTGGATAATTACAAATTGTGGCCGTCAGAAAACATTGCCTTCAGCGGAACTTATTTTGATACTCGACCGAACAAAAATATAATTAACCTGAAACATAATTACTTCACTTTTTTCGTCAATCAGGAAATCAGGCATGGCGCTTACGATAGAATCGATCAATTCAAAGCTGCCAATGGCGACATGTTGAGTCGTCCCATGATCTTTGAATATTTTATCGAAAAGTATCCGCAAAGCGGCTGGAATACTGCGATGAAAGAAATTTTGGCAACCTACGAATATTAGAGCGAATGACATGGGCCGTTTGAAAATTGACAAAGTTATAATATTATCGGTATTTCTGGTAATTTCAATCAGTGCGTTCAATGTCCGCGCTGATGAGAATTCCAATAACCAGCTTCGTTTTTATACGGATTTTGCAGGATTCCAAAGTTTCAAACCGGATAATAAAACGTATCAGGAAATTTATGTTTCGTTTTCAAATTTTCAATTGACTTACAGGCCCAAACAAGATAATTTCCTGGCTGTCTATCAGTTGACTGTGCTGATAAACGACTCGACAGACGAGCATGTGGCCGAAAAAAGCTGGAAGAATTTTAGCCAGGTCGATTCGCTGAAACAGATCGAAGACCTGACTACGCTGGAACTTGCAGGGTTTCTGCTGGCGTCGGGGAATTATACGATTGAAATCGTATTACAGGATTTGGAATCCAAAGCGGTCGGTTCCACAGAAATTCCGATGATTGTTGAGTCATTTTCAAAAGAGAAAATAGAGCTGGCCGGTATTGAATTTGCGCGATCCATTCAGAGCAGCACAACCAAAAATCAATTTACAAAAGGTTCAGTCGAGGTTGTGCCCAATCCTTCCCGCGTTTTTGGAATCGAGTCACCCTTCATGTATTTTTACACAGAAGTCTACAATCTAACCATCGATTCCACAAAAACAGGAAATGCGATCAAAGAGTATTATCTGACGGCTTACGATGGCAATATTCTGAAATCGTCGCGCAAGGAGGTAAAAACAAAAGGCAATTCCGCAGTATGGGCGGATAAAATCAATATCCTGGATATCATTTCCGGGAAATATATTTTGCAGCTCAAAGTAACGGACAGCAAACTCGGCGCCAGCATGGAAAGACAGGGCGAATTCTGGATTCATAATCCGTTCAAAACTCTTTCGCTGTCGCAATACCGCGAAGAGGATATCGATGAATTCCGCGCGCAGATTATGTACCTCGTCGAGCAAAAAGAACTTGAATTGTTCGATCAATTGAATGTCCCTGCTAAAATTCAATTTATCAATAATTACTGGCGCGAACAAGACCCGGATTTCCGAACGGAACATCTCAAACGATTCTACGCGGCCCAGGAGCGATTTAAGTCACCTTCCTTGCCCGGCTGGCAATCCGATCGCGGGCGCGTATACATCATGTACGGCCCCCCGGATGAAATTGAGCGCGAGCCGGCCGGCATGGACACGCGGGCCTACGAAGTGTGGACATACGAGACGTTGGACCAACAGGGCCGGGTTCATTTTGTATTTTGCGACTTTGGCGTGTTTGGAAATTACAGGCTCATTCATTCCAATATCAAAAGCGGTCAACGACAGGAAATATACAATCCGGACTGGTACGAAGAAATAAAAATCGCCAGGTAATATCGGTTTGAAACGAACTACGCCATGGTTGTCCGAAGGACACCGGGTGTGTTAAGCAGTAATTTGCTAATACCTGTTTCCATTGAAGTATCGTTGAACCAAAAACAACCCTCCCTTTTGTTCGATGAAGGGAGGGTTCAATTTATTACGGGGATTCATTTTGAAAAATAGAAAAGTAAAAACCACTGCCGGACAAAAAATTCTGCTAATCATCTTTGGCCTTTTCATTTTTTTGCTGTTTGAAGCCGGGCTGCGACTTTTTCACGTTGGCGACCGCGTGTCCCAATCCGATCCCTTTGTCGGGTTCGAAAATGTGTATCCCCTTTTTGGCGAAAAAATCAATGCGGACGGGACAACCGTCCTGGCGACCAATCAGAATAAGCTGTCGTATTTCAATGAGCAGGAATTCGAAAAAGAAAAGCCGGCGGACACGTTTCGAATTTTCTGCTTCGGCGGCTCCACTACATTCGGCAGGCCGTATCGCGCGGAAACCGCCTTCCCAGGCTGGATGCAGCAAATACTCACGTCCATCGATTCAACGCGAAAGTATGAAGTGATAAACGCCGGCGGCATTTCGTACGCCAGCTACCGCATCGTTCATCTCGTCGAAGAAGCGTTGACGTACGAGCCTGATCTGTTCATGCTCTACACAGGGCACAATGAATTTTTGGAAGCGCGCACGTATGAAAATATTTTGAAGCAGAATCCGGCCCTGAAAGCAGCGCGCGTGGCACTGGATAAGCTTCATACCTACCGGCTTGTTCGCGGCGTCGTTTCAAAGGTTCGTAGCACCAAGGATTCGGAAAATTCGAAAAACACGCTGGAAACTGAAGTCGAGACCATTCTTGACCAAAGCGCCGGGCTCGACCGCTACACGCGGGATACAATTCAAAAAGAAGACACGTTCGATCATTTTCGGTTCAATATTGAAAAAATTATCAGGCTTGCTCAAACCAATGGCGTGAAAATTATGTTCGCGAAGGTCGGCAGTAATCTCAGGGATTTTTCGCCGTTCAAATCGGAGCACAAGCCAGACCTTTCCGAGAGCGATTTGGCTTCGTGGAATGAGTTCTACACGAACGCGCAAATCCTGCAGCGCCAGTCCCGCTTCAAAGATGCACTGATCGCATACGAAAACTGCCTGCAAATCGACAACCAGTACGCGGAACTGGTTTACAACATTGCATACTGCCTGGACAAGACCGGGCAATTCGATTTGGCCAAAAAGTATTTTGACACCGCAAAGGAACTGGATATTTGTCCGCTCCGCGCGCCGGATGCGATCAATTCAATTTTAAAAGAAAGCTGTGCGCACTACGACGTTCCGGTCGTGAATATGGAAGCCGAGTTCGAAAAATTGAGTCCAAATCGGATTCCGGACAATAGCTATTTCATCGATCATGTGCACCCAACTATCGGGGGAAACCAGATCATCGCTGAACGTTTTGTGGAGCGGATGCAGATTGAAGGCTGGGCGCCATCCAGTATCGTGCTGAATCATAACGATCTGACTCCGATGTACGCCGAATATCTTTCATCCCTGCCCAATGATTATTATCTGGCAGGGCTCATCAACCTGGCCAAAGTGCTTGGCTGGGCCGGCAAAGAGCAGGAAAAACTGGCCATTCTCACCGCCAATGCCGACAAGCTGACCGGCTTTTTCGAGTATCATTACATGATAGGAACCAGCGCGCTCCGGGTTGGAAAGTTCGATGAAGCCCTCGAGCATTTCCGCGCGTCCATACGGCTCAATCCCGGCTATGTCGAATGTTACACCAATCTCGGCTTTGCGCTGGAAATGTCCGGCTCGCCGGATGAGGCGCAAAAATTCTACGCCCAGGCCCTGTCCCTGAATCCGGAAGATTACGTGGCACAGTCCAATGTGGCGCGAATTTATTTCATCAAAAGTGAATTCGATAAAGCGGTAAGCGAATATAAAAAAGCCATTACGCTGAACGAAGATTACGCGGTCGCGCGCCAGGGATTGGGCGTGGTGTATTTCAAACAGGGCAACACGGCGCGGGCGCTGGAAGAGCTCAATGAAGCCGTGCGCCTGGACCCCAATTATGCCGAGGCGTATTACGACATGGGACTTGTCTATCTCGAAACCCGGCGAATCGACGACGCCATGGTGCAATTTCAAAAAGCCATAAAAATCGATCCCTTTTACGCGGATGCCTATTCCAGTCTTGGCGTGTGTTTGTATTCGAAGCATCAGTTGGAAGGCGCCATCGCCAATTTGAAACGGGCCGTGGACATCGATCCGAACATGGGCAAGGCGCACAACAACCTGGCCATTGCCTATCACAGCGCCGGGAATTTGGAATTGGCGCTGCATCACGTCCGCGAGGCGCAGCGAAATAATTACACCATTCACCCCGAATTTTTGGAACTGCTGCAAAATGAAGCAAAACAGAAATAGGTGACTTGATTTTGCAGTAGAAAAAATGAACCACACAGCGCTCAGAGATTTCACGGAGGACGCGGAATTTTTTTATAATAAAATCAGCCATGAAAGAGGCGCATCGCTCATTTTTCCCATATTGGATATTCCAACTAAATTTTATCCCTGCCGCGCGTTAATTCTCTGCTTGACATTTATCTGAATATTAAATATATTCAATGACATGTGAACGATTGAGTCATTCATGTTCATCACAAATTGGAAATGGCGAATAAAATAATCAATTATCCAATATCGAATATCTTTTCCATGGCTCGCTATCTTTTATTTCAAACAATTATAACCAAAACTCATAATTTTCAAAAGTAAAAAGAGTTCGTGAATGAAACCGATTTATTTAGACCACAACGCAACCACGCCCATCGATTCGGCGGTTGCGGACGCCATGATGCCGTTTTTAAAGGAAGGATTCGGCAATCCTTCCAGTTCGCACTGGTACGGGGTGCAAACCAAAAAGGCGGTGGAAAACGCGCGCCGGCAGGTGGCAACGTTGTTAGGCTGCGATTCGGACGAAATCATTTTTACCAGCGGCGGGACCGAGTCCAACAATTACGCCATTCGCGGCGTCGCTGAAACTTTTCGCGAGAAGGGCAATCACATCATCACGTCGCCGGTGGAGCATCCGGCCGTGATCAATGTTTGCAATTATCTGGAGAGACTCGGCTTCGAAGTCACCCATCTGCCGGTCGATTCCTACGGCATGGTTCAGGCCGAAAAGGTTGAAAAAGCCATCCGCCCGGGCACTATTCTGATTACGATTATGCACGCGAATAACGAGGTCGGCACCATTCAGCCCATTACGGAGATTTCGGAGATCGCGAAAAAACATGGGATTTTGTTTCACACCGACGCGGCGCAGTCGGTTGGCAAAATCGCGACGCGCGTGAAAGAATTAGGCGTGGACATGATGTCCATTGCCGGGCACAAACTGTACGCGCCAAAAGGCATCGGCGCGCTGTACCTTCGCCGCGGGTTGAAATTGCAGCCATTGATGCTGGGCGCCAACCACGAAGCCGGCCGCCGCGCTGGCACCGAAAATGTGCTGGAAATTGTTGGATTGGGCAAAGCCTGCGAATTGGCCGGGCAGAATTTTGAAGCGAATCAACAGCATGTAAAAAAGCTGCGCGACCGCTTGTGGGATGGATTTCAGCAGCATTTGCCGGACACGATTTTGAACGGTCACCCGGAAAAACGACTGCCCAATACGCTCAATGTGTCGTTCCCCGGCATCGACGCCAACACGCTGTTGGACGAATTAACTGAAGTGGCTGCTTCACCCGGCGCTGCCTGCCACACCGATGTGGCGGAGCCTTCGGCGGTGCTCGTGGCCATGAAAGTCCCGATCGAGCAGGCGCTGGGCACCATTCGCTTTTCCACCGGCAAACTGAACGACGAAGAACAAATCGACCAGGCAATCGAATACATCGTCAGCGCTGTGAAGCGGCTCCGCCCGGACAGCGCGGAGGAAGCGCCGATTATTTCGGTCGGCGCAGATATTAAACTGACGCATTTCACGCACGGCCTGGGCTGCGCCTGCAAATTGCGGCCGCAAAATCTGGAGGAGGTGCTGGCTTCGTTCTCCGCCATCAAAGATCCCAATGTGCTGGTTGGAATCAACACATCGGACGACGCGGCCGTGTACCGTCTGAGCGACAGCCTCGCCATTGTGCAGACCGTGGATTTTTTCACGCCCATTGTGGACGATCCCTATCATTTCGGCGCCATTGCCGCTGCCAATTCGCTGAGCGATATTTACGCCATGGGCGGGCGTCCCATTTTTGCGCTGAACATAGTCGGTTTTCCGGAGAAGCGCCTGCCCATGCAGGTGTTGAAGCAAATCCTCCAGGGCGCGGCGGATAAGGCTCGCGAGGCTGGCATCGAAATTTTGGGCGGTCACACGGTTGAGGATTCCGAGCCGAAATTCGGATTGGCCGTGACCGGGACCATCGATCCGGATCAAGTGATGACCAACGCCAAGGCTCAGCCCGGCGACGCCCTGATTCTGACGAAACCCATCGGATTGGGCATCATCACCACCGGCATCAAGAGGGGACTTGTGGAGAAGGAGGTTGAAACGCTGGCCATCGAAACCATGAGTCGACTGAACAAAGACGCGGCTGAGGTCTCGGGAAATTACGCGGTTCATGCCTGCACCGACGTGACCGGGTTTGGCCTGCTTGGCCATTTGAAAGAGCTGACCATCGGCAGCAAAGTGAACGCGAGAATTTATGCGGAGAGCGTTCCGTTCATTCCCGAAGCCCGCGACCTGGCCGCCGCCGATGTGATTCCCGGGGGCACCAAAGCCAATATGGACTATGTTGCGCCGTACGTCTGCTGGAACGATGCCGTTTCCGAAATTGACAGGGTGCTGCTGTGCGACGCCCAAACCTCCGGCGGATTGATACTGGCGGTGCCGCAGATTGAAAAAAATGCTCTGTTAGCCGAACTTGTGCAGCGAGGATTGACAGATTCCCGAATAATCGGGGAAATGACGGAAGCGGGTAAGGGGACGATTTCTGTCCAGGCAAGATGAGAAGGGACTGAGGTAGCCGAAATTGCGACGATTCCCTCTGTGGTCTGTTTTATGATTTCCATTATTTGAGATCGAAATTTCGGTAAATCAAACTCATTGATTTTAACCATATTCGGAGTGCAATGCCTTTATGCATTGCAAGTGCATCGCATAAAGGCGATGCACTCCAATAGCATTCCTGAATATTCAAAAATATGATTTAGAAATTTTGAGATATTTTAATTTTGTTATTTAATTCAGTTCGTTCATTAAATTGGAGTGTAACATGAACCGGTCAACACTCGTTATTTTTGTCGTATTTCTGTTTTTCATCGCCACCTATGCCGGGGATAACTGGAAGGGCGAAATCAAAACCATCGATGGCATCCCTTATGTCATAAATCATGGGAAGCCGCTCAATCCTAAACTTGCGTTTTCATTGGAAAAGGAACTTGTTCTTGGTGATGATATCGATGTGGAAGAATTCATTTTCGAACAGCTCATCGATGCGGACGTGGATGAAAATGGCAACATGTACCTGCTCGATTTTAAAGCGTGCCACGTGCTTGTATTCGATAAAACCGGAAAACTGATCAAAACCATCGGTCGCAAGGGACAGGGGCCGGGAGAATTCACCTATCCCATGTCGATTTCAGTGGTCGGGCCGGATACCTTTTTCGTGGCCCAGGCCAATCCCAATCGTTTTACTTTCTTCAATTTTAAGGGCGAACACATCAGGGATTTCACCCTTGTTTTCACGGGCACATTTACAAAGGCGCGGCTTTTTTCACCAGGAAAACTCATTTATTCCAAATCTGAATTTTCAATGAAAGACGAAAAATCATTCATGAAACTGAGCCTGAATATTCGGGATATTGGAAAGGAAAATGACGACGTTTTTTTTGAGACGGAAAAAGAAATGGATTTCATGCGAACCAAAAAGGTTACGCAAAAAAGTACGCCCATCCTGTTCTGGTCATTTGATCTGTCCTGCACCGTGTACGCGGTGGATGATAATTACGATTATAAAATCAAGGTCGCTGATTCGGCTGGAAAACTGATCCGCGTTATCGAAAAAGAATTCAAGCTCATTGAAAAAACAAAAAAAGAAATTGAAAAAGAAATGCAACGGTTCAATCAAGCGCGGGAGCGGATTAATGTGCCAATAGATTTTGATTTTGAAGTTGAAAAAGAGAAAAATATTATCAATACGCTGTTCCCAGATGAAAAGGGACGATTGTGGGTGATTACCCAAGAAGGGGCGCCGGAAGATGGATTTTCCATTGATGTGTTCAACAAAGAAGGTAAGTTTTTGACCAAGATTAAAATTGAATCCATGGAGTCTGGGAATATGTTCATAAAAAATGGGAAACTATACAGCCTTTACCAGGATGAAGACGAGCTTTCGAAATTCGCGCGGTATAAGATTATTGAGAAATAGGGCTGAGCTATTTTTGTTCAGAAATATGAACACCCCGGTTGTCCGAAGGACACCGGGTGTGTTAGCCGATTATCGTGAAGCGACAACCAGTTTTTCAGAGTAATGTTCGATCCCATTGTACAGCGCTTTGGCGACGGCCTGGCAATAACGATCGGTGGTCAGCAATTGCTGCTCGCGGGGATTGGTCAAAAATCCGGCTTCGACGAGAATTGCCGGCATTTGCGCGCCGATCAACACGACGAACCCGGCCTGCCGCACGCCGCGGTTGTTCTGATTGGTCGCGCGAATTAAATTGTACTGGATTAAATCAGCGAATTCCTGGCTTTCCTCGATTTTGCTGTTTTTCAGAATGCCGGCAATTGTCGATTCCAGATGACTGAAGGAAATGTTGGCCGTTGTATTTTCGAACGCTGCAACGCGCCGGGCCTCTTCGTCCCTGGCAAGGGAGAGATAGTACGTCTCGATCCCGTTGCGGTCGCTGAGCTGATGCGCGTTCACATGAATGCTGATGAACAAATCGCCGTTCATCCGGTTGGCAAACGCTGTGCGTTCTTCCAGCGGAATGAAAACGTCCGAATCGCGGGTCAGGTACACATTGAAATCGCCTTTTTGTTTGAGATAATGGTAAAGCTGCTTCGCGATTTTCAGCACCACATCTTTCTCTTTGATGCCGGAGGGACTCACCGCGCCGGGGTCTTTCCCGCCGTGTCCCGGGTCGATGATAATCGTATTCACCTTCAGCCCCAATTCCTGGGCCAGCGTGCTTTCGGCGTGAGGTAATTGAATGGCTTCGGAAATAGTGGACTGAAGTGTTGGTGAATAAGATTTTTTCGCATAAAGATGCTCGCTGTCCGTGCGTGGGCTGGTTTGATTGATGAACGAAAAATCGACATAGAGCTGGTTCAAATTTTCATTTTGTTTAACGTCGTACCGAACGGCCCCGGCTAAATCCATTACAATGCGCGCCGTAGTTTTGTCGAATTGCCCGGTGCGGATTGATTTGATGAAGCCATCATCGATCTGAACGTGCTTTTTATCCTTCTCCAGCGACGTGTTGCTGAGGTCGAGGTATAGCCGATCCGGCTCTTTCAACACGTTGGCTTTGAATTCCGGCAGCCGATTGAGCAGAATGGTCAGGCGATATTTGTCCGGTTCGGCAGACAGGTAGAAATCCTTGATTTTGATGGAGCCGTCATCTTCGTTTAAGACAGGATATTCGTAATGAGACGTGGCTCGTGAGAAAGTGGTTGGATTTTTTCGATCTGTATTTTCAACCTTGATTTTGTCCTTGTTTACCCGGGCTGAGCGGAAGAATTTATCCTCAGTTCGTTTTTCAGAATTGAGGTTCACAGTTTTCTTTATTCCATCATCCGAAGACGGATTGTAGTTTTGAACCGAATTCAAGAATGATTTGAAATTTGCTCCCGGGGTGCAGGAAAAAATGAGAATCAGGAAACTGACAGCGAGACGAAGTCCCGTTTTGAATAGCTCTTCCAGCATGTGCACTTAACCTTTTTGTAACGAATATGTCTCAGAAAAAACATTATTTAGAATGAAGAGGCCCTATCATATTTTCGTCACATAGTTTGAAAAACCTTAACATTCAGGAATGAATTTTAGAATTTTGTTATATTTTCAAAAATAGGCGAATGGTTGTTGCAGAAACAAAATCTTCAGAATCAGATTTATTTACTGGCACTATTTCACATTGTGTGAATTATTTTTTATTAGTGAGGATGTAAATATTTAAAATCTAAATTTGAACTTACGCACCATTATCCTCGCTATTTTCATTTAGCGATCGTTGCTTTTCCCTTGCGTCCTTGCGGTGAATCTTTTCTTACGCACTCGAAATTGCATAGAACCCATTTTTTGAAAGGAAGAACATGAGTAAGTTAGCCTGTTTCGGCGGGACCCCGGTCACCGAAAATTTATTGCAGCACTCAGAACTGGTTAAACGGCAGGATTTGGAAAAACAATACCTGAACGAAGTCTACGATTCAGGCAAATGGGATGACTGGCCGGAAGAAGAATCCATGGCTTCGATTTTTCAGAAGGAGTGGGCGGAATTCAACAAATCCAACTATTGCGCGCTGCTCACCAACGGCACTCACACGTTGCAGGTGGCGCTGGAAACGCTGGATATTGGCGTGGGCGATGAAGTGATCGTCCCTGGACTCACTTGGCAGGCCACAGCCAGCGCGGTGTGCGATGTCAATGCCACACCGATCATCGTCGATGTGGAAGAGGATACGCTGTGCATCGATCCTGAAAAAGTGGACCAGGCCATCACGTCGAGAACGCGGGCGATTATCCCTGTGCATTTGTATCACCGCATGGCAAATCTGGGTCGGCTGTTCAAAATCGCTAAAAAACACAACCTGCACCTCATTGAAGACAGCGCCCATAGTCATGGTTCGCAATGGAGAGGCAAGAATTCCGGCACCATGGGCGTGTTCGGCTCGTTCAGTTTTCAGCGTTCGAAATTAATGAACGCCGGCGAAGGCGGCGCCCTGCTGATGCAGGACGAAGCTCTTTACTGGAAGGTTGTTAGCCAGCGAAGCTGCGGCCGAGAATACAACGCCACGAAAATCCACAGCGGGAATTACCGAATGACCAGCTTTCAGGCGGCGGTGCTGCGCGGGCAATTAGCTGCGTTGAAGCAAAACGCGGAAACCATCGATAAACACGGGCTGCTGCTGGACAAGGCAATCGCCGACGCCCCCGGCGTGCGTCCCTTACGTCGGAACGAAAACATCACCCGGCAATGCAGCTATGCGTTCCTCTTTTTGTATGATAAAAACGCTTACGATGGCCTGGATGTTGGAAAATTCAGGGAAGCGCTTTCCGCGGAATTAGGCGTACCATTTTACACGACGTACACGCCGCTTTCTCACAGCGAGGTGTATTATCCCCACACGAAAAAACGGCACTCCCTTTCCGAGGAGTACCGAAAATCCATCGATCCATCTCGATGGGATTTGCCTGTGGCTGATGACATCTGGGAGAATAAGGCCGTGCTCACGCAATGGAATATTTTCGGCTGCCCGGCAGAAAAAACGAAATTGTTCACAGACGCCATCGCCAGGATTTATGAAAATCGCGGGGAGTTGTTGAAATAGCGGCTATAATGATTGCGCCACCGAGACGCAGAGACACAGAGTTTTTTCGAAACATTACTTGTTTGAAATTTGGTTTTTTGAAATTGAAATTTATTTGAATTTTGATATTGCTAACTATTCAGCCTCCAAGCTTGCTATATTATAGATGCCGTTAATAAAAAAAATG
>CAZSBG010000011.1:0-95252 GCA_964605145.1 uncultured Cytophagia bacterium
TTGTGCGTCCTCTGGCGCATTGAGTTTTGTTTTTTGTGATTTTCTGCCAAAAATGTTCAGACTTTTAATCTTAGGGTACTAAATACAGGTGTAGACCATGCAGAAAATAAAAAGCAGAAATAACAGACGGGTATTGGATAAATACCTCGATGAAATAGATAAAATTCCTCGATTGACGCATGAAGAGGAACTGGAATTAGCGCGTAAAATTAAATCCGGTGACAAGCAGGCATTGAACGAACTGGTAAGATCGAATTTGAAGTTCGTGGTATTCATCGCGCGAGAATACGAAGAACGCGGACTGCCATTCGACGAACTGGTGAGTGAAGGGAATTTGGGATTAATGGAAGCTGCCAAGCGATTTGATGCGGACCGCGGGTATAAGTTCATTTCCTATGCTGTGTGGTGGATACGACAATCCATTATGCGGGCGGTGGCTAAGCATTCGCGGCTCGTTCGTCTGCCAATCAACCGGATTGGCATTTTGGGTAAATTTAGCTCGACCGTGAAAAATCTTGAGCAGGATTTGGGACGGACACCGGCGCTGGAGGAAGTCGCTGATATGCTGGATATTTCGCCCAGCGAATTGTCGAAAAATTTGACCAATTGGACGAATGAGCTTTCGCTGGATGATTCCACCGTACCTTTTGATGGGAGTCAGGCATTAATTGAGCGACTTGAAAGCGATGAATTCGCCGAACCATCGAGCAAGCTATTGGAAGAATCGCTGAAAATTGATATTCAATCCGCACTCGATTCACTGACAGAAGCTGAGGCAACCGTGCTACGCCTTTATTTCGGTATCGATGGAGAGCGTCCGTTAACGCTCCTCGAAATTGGAAATAAAATGAATTTGAGTCGCGAACGCATTCGGCAGATCAAACAGAAAGCCGTTCGAAAATTACAGTATGTTCATCGAAGAGAAAAATTAAGGAATTACCTTTAATTTCAATTTGGTTGTGCCCAAATGCCCCTGAGAAAGGATATTTGTTTTGTATGAAAAATATAGATGAGATAATCAATGAAAATGGACTGCTGAAAACGCTTTTTCATTCCATGCCCAATTCCGTTATGATCATCGATAAAAATCACCGCGTGCAATCAGTCAGTGATTTTCTGGAGCGGTCCTGGGAAGTAGACCGTGGTAATATTTTCAACAAGAGCATAGGTGATGCGATTCGGTGTATCAATGCTTCAGAAGGTAATTCCTGCGGCAAAAATACATTGTGCCAGGATTGTCAGATATACGACGTGGCATTGAAAGCCCTGAATGGAAGAAAGGTTTTCAAGGCGAGAGTGAATAAAACATTGCGTCGCGGCGACACCTCCGAAGATGTGATGCTGTTGGTCAGCGCAGCACCGGTGGAATATCGGGATGAACAATTGGCCCTGCTCATGCTTGAAGATATTTCTGAGCTGAATAATCTGAAAAAAAAGGTTCGCATGCAGGAGGGCTTTGCCGGACTGATCGGTCGCAATTCCAAAATGCTGGAGCTCTACGAAACCATTGAAGACCTGGCCCAGGTGGACGTGCCTGTGCTCATTCAGGGAGAAAGCGGCACAGGCAAAGAGCTGATCGCTTCGGCAATTCACCACCAGGGGAAACGGGCGAATGGGCCGTTTGTTGTGGTCAATTGCGGTGCATTGACTGAAACGCTGCTGGAAAGTGAATTGTTCGGCCATGTGAAAGGCGCATTTACGGGCGCCATCCGGGACAAAAAGGGCAGGTTCGAAATGGCAGATGGCGGAACGATTTTCCTCGATGAGTTGAATGATATCTCCCCGCTCATGCAGGTGAAAATTTTGAGAGTCCTGCAGGAAGGCACGTTCGAGCGGGTGGGGAGCGAAAAAACCACCAAAGTGGATGTGCGCGTTATTAGCGCGACCAATAAAAATGTCGCAAAAGAAATTGAGGAAGGCCGGTTTCGGGAGGATTTGTATTATCGACTTTGCGTGGTTCCAATTTTCACGACCCCGCTTCGAGAACGCGCAGATGACATTGCCCTCCTCGCAAAACATTTCCTGACCCAGACAATGGATGAACTCCACCGCGAAAATATTGTGATTTCTGACGCCGCGCTTGAATTAATGAAAAAATACGACTGGCCGGGAAATATTCGGGAGTTGCAGAACGCGATTAAATTTGCGCTGGTCAAGACAAAGGAAAATATAATCGAACCCAATCATTTGCCTGTAGTCATTCAGCAATCGAAGAATAAAATGGTTAAAGTAGTTAAAAGAACGAGAAAACGAAAGTTGAATGATACAGTCGTTCGTTCCGCCCTGGAGAAAACAAATGGCAATAAATTGGCCTCCGCAAAAATGCTGGGGGTCTCACGCGCTACCCTTTATCGCTATATCGATTTCAGCGGCCTGGAGGGGTAAATTATTAATTTTACAAATAACAAGCTGAAATTAATTTCCAAAATTCAAAAAATACAGCAATTCAGAGATCTATAGTTCAAGATAGAACAGGCTCAAAACAGAAGGTACGATTTTATCGTGATCGGTAAATTAAAGACTGGGGCTTTTCAGTAATTTTTTATCCACAGCACGACTCGAATACAAATGGTTTAGGGGGGAGAGAAAAGAAAAGCGTTACCATTCGTCATTAGAATGGGAATGTTTTGAAAAAAATGAAGGTTTTTGCAATGACAAGGTGCATCCATGAGTACTGACAACTTTTATTTGAACCTTCCCATTCTCACTAATTTTCTGGAAGTGGCGAATCCCCAGAATTATCAGGAAATACCTGAAGATTGGAGCGTTGTTGTCGCTGATGTTCGCGGTTCAACAATGGCAATTCAGGACGGTCGTTATAAAGAAGTAAACATTGTTGGCGCGTCAGTTATTGTTTCCATTTTAAATATAGCCAAAAAACTGGAAATTCCATTTGTTTTTGGAGGCGATGGTGCATCCCTCTGCATTCCGGACGCTTTGGTGTTGCCGGCAAAGAGAGCCCTAATTGCTACAAAAATTCTGGCGAAAAAACAATATAATCTCGATTTACGCGTTGGTGTGGTTCCTGTCAAGGATGTCATTGAAGCCGGCGCCACAATTCTGACAGCTCGGTATCGGTTTTCCGAATATTTCAATCAGGCGGTTTTTATGGGCGGTGGTTTGCACTATGCCGAAGAAATTCTGAAAGATCCTGATATTGGGAAAAAATACAATTTGAATTCAGAATCGTATGAACCGCGGGCGAATTTTAAAGGTCTGGAGTGCCGCTGGAGAGATATTCCCAGTCAGCACAGCGAAACTGTCGCGCTTCTCATTAAAGCGACAAAAAGTACATTCAAAGAAAATGCAAAAATCTATAGTGAGGTGATTTCAGAAATCCAGTCAATTTACGGCGATGATGAAAACTGTCACCCCATCCATGTCCGCAACGTTCATCTCACCTTAAATCCGAAAAAATTGTTGGTGGAAACAAAAATTCGTACGTTTGGGCGAAGCTGGGCGCATCGAATGATGTACAAAATCTGGATCCGAATTCAAATTGCAGTGCGCGCCGGGATCATGTTCTTCGGTTTCCCTGTGACCAGGGTTAACTGGACGACATTCAAGGCTGATTTGGTCAGGAATACGGATTTCAAAAAATTCGATGACATGCTGCGCAATGTCCTTTCAGGCAACCCCGATCAGCGTGAAGAGCTTGTCGATTACCTGGAAAAACGCGCTGAAAATAATGAGCTGGTCTACGGCATCTTTGCATCCCCATCCGCCCTGGTGACGTGCTACATTACCGAAGACAACGGGAATCATTTTCATTTTGTTGACGGCAATAATGGCGGTTACGCCATTGCCGCCAAGCAAATGAAGTTCTTTCTGGAAATTCAGCGTTCGAAGAATTTCTCAGAAATGTCCGTTGTCAATTAAATAGTCGAATTTTTTCCTGAACGAAAAGATTGTGTTTTCGCTCAAATACAAATGTCAGTCTGTCTTTAAACAACTAAATTTCTGGTTTCCCGGTCATTGCGCAATGTTTTTTGCGGAAGCAATCTCTGTAAAAAACAGGGATTGCTTCATCGCTTCGTTTCTCGCAACGATAGTGTGAATATAAATTGTTCTTTTTCAGAAAAACAGTTAATCTTAAGTTCGATTCAATCAACTCAATTTTAAGCAATGTGAAACTGAAAGCGCTTCAAGTTTAATCCGCATCGATTGATAATTGAACATCCTGATCTTTTGAATACGTGGGATTTTTCCATTAAATAAAAAATATAAATACATCAGGTTAACAAATCACGAACAGAAAAAAATAAGGAAAAATACTATGAGAAGTTTTACTACATTAGCATACTCATCGCCCTCTGAAATGATATTTGGGAAATCTCTGCATCCAGTTACGTGCGGCTTTGATCTGGAAATCGGCGATGGCCTGGTTTTCCCTGAGGTGAATTACACATTGCCGTCAATGCATGTGGGTGAAGAAAATTTAGCCAGCGTTATGAAAGAGTATGAAATAATGGTCGATTCCATTCTGTCGCGTTCGGTTAAATTGGGTGTGACCGGGGTGGTTTTGGAATTTGAGCACGCTCCATAAATGACAGACATTCTTGAAATGGGTGTCAAAATTACAGAACAAACAAAAAGCCTGATGAAAAAGTATTTTGACGAGCACAACCTTAAATCGGCGTTGCGTGTAACAATTTGCGATATACGGGAGGAGATGAGACCTCCTTTAATCCGAACAGGTGATGGCGTAAAAAAAGTGTTGGATGCCTTTGAGATGAATGCCAAATTGGGAGCTGATATGCTTGCAATCGAATCGATTGGCGGGAAAGAAGTTCATGATCCGGCATTGATGGAAGCAAATATCCCGGGTATTCTTCTTGCATTGGGAATTTTAGCGCCACGTGATATGCATTTTCTCTGGAGGAAAATTGTTTCAATAGCTTCAAAGACTCATGTTATCGCCTCAGGTGATACCGCTTGTGGATTTGCAAATACGGCCATGGTGCTGGCAGATAAACAGTACATTCCATCAGTTTTGGCGGCGGTTGTTCGTGCAATGTCTGCTGTTCGCTCTCTGGTTGCCTATGAGGAAGGGGCTAAGGGACCTTCAAAAGATTGCGGTTACGAAGGACCGGTAATCAAAGCGATTACAGGCACGCCGATTTCCATGGAAGGAAAAACAGCCGCGTGCGCTCATTTCAGTCACATGGGAAATATTGCCGCCGCTGTTTGTGATTTATGGAGCAATGAATCGGTGCAGAATGTAAAATTGTTGTCAGGATTTGCACCAGAAGTGTTCACGGAAATTCTGGCGTATGATTGCAGACTTATGAATCTGGCATCTAAGAACGGATTGGCAAATAACTATCAAAAATTGTTGGTGGATAGTGATGAGTTTAAGAGTGTGCATGCTTTCATCATTTCACCGGAGTCGTCGTTTAAAATTGCGCAGGCGATCGTTGATGAGAAAGATGATTTTAACAGAACTCATCGCGCCGGGCTCGTTGCGTGTCAATTAATGAGGGAAGCGGTCGAAGCAAAAAATCTTGTGCTGTCCGATCGTGAAATGAATTGGCTCGATCGCATCCAGGACGATTTGGAGCTATATACGGATGAGCAGAAAGTCCTGGAATATGGGAATAATAATTTTGGAGAGAAGTATTTGCCGGACGAATATGGAATATGACGCATTATGGCCGTTGTGCTGAGAAATACATTTGGTTGAGATGGCGAAACGAGCATTCTCTCATGAAAACTGAACCTGTAAAATGGAACTGTCTTAATTGAAATTAGAGGTGAGACAGGACTAATGATACTCGGACGACAGCGTTTCTCAGTGAGTTGATGATATTATTTGAACATTTGATTGTAAAAAGAGTGAACATAATTAAACAAATATATTGTTTCAATGAGAATTAACGAATGCAGTCCGACATTGATCTTCTTCGATAAAAAAATAAAAAATGGGAGACGCTCATGGAACGCACTGTGAGTCACGTTTTAAAGTCAATCGTTTTGCTTTCACTTATCTTTTTCGCAGGGTGTTCACAGCAGCGGGTGTATCAAAACCCGGAAAAGGACAGAAGTATGTCCGATGATTCCGGGATCATTTATCTTGATGAAGATGAACCCGGCACCAAGGAAAATGAGAACAATACCGCTGCTCAAAGAACACAAAATGCAGGGAAAGAGAATAGTGGAATTATCTATCTGAGTGAAGAAGAGCAGCGATCTGTCAATCGAAATGAAACGCAGCAACCAAAACGAGTTACCGGCGATGCCCAGTTAGGCAAGGCCTCTTATTACGCAGATAAATTTCACGGCAGGAAAACAGCCAGCGGCGAACTGTACGACCGGGATAAAATGACAGCGGCTCACCGGACTTTACCATTCGGTACGATGTGCAGAGTGACAAATCTTGCCAACGCAAAGAGCGTCGAAGTCCGCGTGAACGACCGCGGGCCATTCTCAAAAGGGCGTGTAATTGATGTGTCCTACAGAGCAATGAGTTTGCTGGATGGAATTCATGCCGGCTTGATTAATGTTAAAGTTGAAGTAATAAAGTAGAAAATATTCGAACTGTTAATTACCAGGGCCTCAGATTCATGCATTGAAATGAATATGGGGTTTTTATTCAGTGAGAAATTAATTTTTAAGCTCACTACCGGACACTTTTTCCAAAAGTACATTTTAGATCAAATTGTCATGCCCGAATGCTTCAATCGGGCATCCATTTGACAAAATTTTATGAGATTCCCGCCAAAAACATGCGGGAATGACAGCTCTACTGAACATAATTTGAAAAGTGTCCGGTAGTGAATTTTTAAGGAGGATAAATGAAAGCCAATAAAAGTATCGTATTTTTGATGACAATCATTTTGCTTGGGACGATTTTTGGTAATGTGAATGCCCAGGGAAAAAATGAGTCAGCCAATCAGCAGGAAATGATGGCAGCGTACATGGAATTGGCCAAACCGGGACCAGAGCACAAGTTATTGGAATCGCTGGTTGGTGCGTGGAATCTGGAAGGAAAAATCTGGATGCAACCCGGCGCTGAGCCCATGAGTTTTACCGGTGTGTCCGAAAATAAAATGGTTCTGGGGGGACGATTTTTACAAATGGCGTCCATCAGCGGCGAAGGCGACATGTACACGGAAACGTTGACCCTGACCGGCTTTGACAGACGCCACAAAAAATATGTCACCGTGGGACTGGATACGTGGGGCACCTATTACGTGACTGCTTCCGGCAGCTACGATAAGGCTGAAAAGAAGCTAACCATGTATGGCGAAGATGAAGACCCGGTCATGAAAATGACTCAAAAATATGATTTCAATTTTTACTTCAAAGGACCGGATAAAGTTGTTTCAGAAACGGTATTCAAGGATTTTCCCACACCGTCAGGAATTCAAAAAGAGTATAAAATGGTGGAAATTGTCTATACAAGAAAATAGGTTTTTCAATCAAAAGAACATTGGTCGAAGCAGCAAAGAAGACAACATTTTCAGCAAATAACGATTTAATTAGATATCTGCAAAATAGAAAAGCGTTTCATTTCAATACCGAAACTTCGGGAGAGAAATCTGCGTAACTATTTGATATAATATAAAATACAGATTTCTCACTTCACTTCGATCCGTTCGAAATGATATAAAAAGCTAATTTTGCAGAAGTCTATACGATTCAATAAAAAAGGAGGACTGAAAATGAGGAATTTAGTGCGCAGTAAATTTCTGATGCTGGTTTTGGTTTTTGGATTGATGATGAACTGTGAGCCGCTTGTAGACAATTTAGAGGACGACGAAACCGGCATCGATTACACAGCGAAAAAAATGACTGCGGCTCCAACGCAGGTTACCACCGTAAAAGTGATGACCTGGAATATTCGGTTTGGGGCCGGCCGAATTCCCTGGTTTGGCGACTCATGCGGGGATCGGGTTATTTTGACAGATGATGAGGTGATGGCCAGCCTCAGCGGGATCGCGCAAAAATTGTACGAAGAACAGCCGGACATTCTTTTAATTCAGGAGATCGATGTCCAGTCGAAACGCTCCGGATATGTCGATCAGGTGCAATGGCTGCTCGACCACACCTATTTTAATTACGCCACGTTTGCCTCGGCATGGAAGGCGCAATTCATTCCCAGCGATGGTTTGGGACGAATGAATATGGGCAACGCCATTCTCTCGCGATGGAAAATTTCGGAAGCGGAACGCATTGCGTTGCCGCTTCGTGGCGACCAGGACGCGCTGACCCAGTATTTTTACCTGCGAAGGAATATTTTAAAAGCAAAAATCGCGGTTCCGAATCTGGATAATTTTTACGCGGTGGTTGTGCATGCTTCAGCGTTTGCCATGGATGATACAAAGAAGAAGCACATCGATATTTTCAAAACAGAGCTGGATAAGATCACCGAAACCGGAGGCTATTTCGTTTCCGGCGGTGATTTGAATGAATTGCCTCCCGGTGCATCGAAGACGAATTTCTGTATCGAAAACCTCTGCCCGGGCGAAAATCCGGATGAAAAGGAAGGCTGCGATTTCAGCAAAGAGGTCACCTGGCTGCAGGAATTGTACGACACTTATGCGCCGGCGGTGCCGCTTCAGGATTATTTAACGAACGAGAAATTCTATTTCACCAGCACGCCGGATTGGGGCGGCGACTGGCAAAAGAAACTCGACTATTTGTTCACGAATTATAAATGGATTACCGGCAGCGATATCACGCACCAGGATGCAACGGAATTATCCGATCACACACCGGTCAGCGCGAGCTGGGAGGTGCCCCAATGAAAACAAAAATAATTGTATCAGCGTGTGCTCTGTTTCTTCTTTTAGCTGGTGTGGTTTTGGCCGGCGAACCTGATAACAACAACAAATGGTCATCCGCTTCAGCAATTCCAATTGAACCCGGCCGGCTGGAAGTGGGACTGTTTCAGTCAGTCCGACTTGGAATTTCACCGGTCATGGAATTGTCCAGCCATCCGATATTCGGTTTCGTTATTCCAAATTTCGCCCTCAAGTGGAATCATAATAAAATCGGTGGATTTGATCTTGCCAGCCGGCACAGTTTCATCTATCCCACGCCCTTGCTTCGGCTATTGGCCCGGGAAGGCACCGGCGGCTTCATTTCACCGGAATTTCACATTCCGCACATGGCTTCATTCTACAACGAAGTGCTGATGTCGCGGGAGATTTCAGTGAAGCTGATTTTGACCGGAAAAGTCGGTTTCAGTTTCGCGTTAAAATCCGGTGATTTGGATGACAGGTCAACCATCGACTTGCCTGTTGTGTTCCCGCGGCTTGCGGTGTATTATCACGATGTGGGATTCCGAAGTGGCATAGCCGGGGAGGGAAATCTCTGGCGCCGCTGGTTCTATTCGGCAGACGCAGATGTATTTTTCACACCGGGCGGCGATGAAAACATCGCATTCGAGCAAAAAGCGTTTCTCAAATGGATAAAAAGCGATGGCTTTCAATTCTCCCTGGGCTACGGTTTGATGTACGGCGAGTATCCGTTCGGAACACAGTGGCATCTGTTGGGTCCGTTATTCGATGTGAAATGGGCGTGGCAAATCTGGTGAGCAGTGAAAGGTTGATAGTAGCGTTCAACAAGCACTGTCCGCTTTTATTTTGAGCATTTGAATGGCGGACAGAGCCGGCCTTTATAAGGAAAGACGATTTCTGAACTTTTCGTTGAAGTAATTAACAAAATTTTGAGACCATATTTACAGTTGAAGCAGAGGAAAAAAATGGAACTGGATGCCCTTCGAACATATTTACTGGAAAAAAAAGGAACAACCGAAGAACTTCCCTTTGGCCCGGATGCCCTGGTTTTCAAAGTTGTCGGAAAAATATTTGCCATAGTTGCCTGGAAGAATACACCGCTTCGAATTTCCCTCAAATGCAATCCAGACCATGCCCTGGCGCTTCGGGCTATGTACACATCGGTCCAGCCCGGCTACCATTTGAACAAAGAACACTGGAATACCGTGATCCTCGATGGCAGCGTTCCTCACGATGAATTTCTGGAAATGATCGACCATTCGTATGATCTGGTCGTTCAAAGTTTGAAAAAATCCGATCGGGTGAGATTGCAGAGTGATGAATAACATGTATTCATTATTAGTCCAAACGTTCCACCCGATCAATGATTTTCAATGCAACAATTCTTTTCTTATTTAACCGAACTGCTATGGAGTATATTGACGGTTATGTCAGTAACCATCGAATGATACGAACGATCGATTTTACCTTCGCGTGTTTCTCTTCAATTAAAAAACTTCGGGTCGCTCTATTACTGTAAATTGGCTCTTGCTGCGCTAAAGAATGGAAAACAGCACTTGAAAATTAGTAATTGGCACCGGAGATCAAATATCCAATCACCATCAAAAATCGAATATCGACCATCAAAAAACCAATATCGAATATCGAACATCAAAAATCGAAAATCGAGCGCCGAATTTTAATATCGTTGTAATTTTCCCTGTTTTATGGAACTTGAATAAAAACCTAATGTTTAACTATTACTAAATCCGAAAAACCGACCATTGAAATATAAGGGAAAAAACTATGATCAAATTACCGATTATCATTCACGGTGTCAGCGGAAGAATGGGGCAGGTGGCATTGACCGCTGCCCAACGGGTCACTGAAAATAAATTGGCGCAATTCAACGGCGAGCCGATTGAGCTTATCCCCATCGGCGTGGGCCGGAATCTGGACAAGATGAAAGTCATTGCTGCCGGCACCAGCATGAAATTTGTGTACAAGGATTTGAATGAAGCCATTGACAAGGCCGCCGAAATTAATTCCGATTTCCAGGTTTATCACAACACCATCGCCACCGGCATTCGGAAAGAAATTATGCTGGAATCGCTGGCAAAACTCGATCCTGCCACAACCCGAGTTTTCATGGAAAAACCCATTGCCGGCAATTACGCCGATGGGCTGGCCATTGTGACTGAACTGGAAAAACGAAAATTCAACCACGGCGTGGTGCATCACATGTTGGAGGCGCCCGGCGTGAAAAAAGCCCTGGAACTGATGCCGGACATCAAACCGCTGCACGCCCAGATGAAATTCGGGTATGAAGTGGCGTCCGGGCTTGGCGATAAAAAGGATTACTGCTGTCAGCGACCGGATTTCAACTGGACGTTCTCTTCAGCCGGTGGCGGCATTATTCTCGACATGTGCCACGAAGGTTATCTTTCCGAAGCCCTGTTCGGCGACACTGAGCGGCTCAGCGCGGCGGCGCGGCTGCTGGTGCCGAAACGGCTCAGCTACGACCGCGGCGGCGTCATCGATTGCGATGTGGAGGATTACGCGGACATCCGGCGCGAGCACACCAACGGCGTTGTCAACACATCCATATGGGCGTGGTACCGGCGCATCAATTCGGAATTTGGCCCGCTGGAAATCACTGTGGACGGCGAAAACGGTTCCATGGTGTTCGGCCTGTACGGACTCAAGGTTCAGTGGAAGGAGACCGCACCGTTGCTGCTCTGGGAGAAACTGCTTGCCAATTTGAAAATCGAATGGCGTGATTATTGGCAGTACCTCGATCTGACGCATCAGGATCCGTTTGCCGCGGAAATGGCGGATTACGTGATGTCCATTTTCACCGGGGAGGAATACTGGAAAGACGCCATTCATGCCCTCAACGTTTTGGGCGAAGTCGAAGCCCTGTACGAAAGCGCCGGCAACAAAAGCGTGACCATCGGCAAAGACCGGTTTCTGAAATATCCCAAATCCGTCCCTGCAAACTGGCAGCCGGAGCGGCTTCAGGGGAAGCTGTGATTTTTGAAAAAGCTGTCAGATATCCACTGTGAATTGCCAGCTTTCGACTCCGTGCTCCTGAGGCGGATTTTCAACTCAAGGTGACAGATCGTATGTCATATCGAGCGGACAGACTGTGTGAAAACGTAAAAGAACATGTCATTTCGAATGGAGCGAAGCGAAAAGAGAAATCTGGATATCATTAAAAACAAGTGCTTAAGCAGATTTCTCGCTTCGCTCGAAATGACATTATACTGATAATCTGTGGTTTTCACACAGTCTGGGAGTCGAGATATGACGAAGCACAAGGTTCATTAAGATCATTTTGTTATAATATCAAACACCTGAATAGTAACAATGAAATTAAACTTTGCTCTTAGCGGGGGAGGTCACCGGGTGTTTTAATTTCTATTTTTTTCTTCGTGCCCTTCGAGTGCTTCGTGGTTCATAATTATTTAAAGAAAAACAAGGAAAAACCAATGCCAAATATACGAATAAAATCCGAATCCGAGATCACAATAAACGATTATTACGATCGATTGACCAACAAGAAAATATTGGCCACTTCTGCGCTGTACGGCCCCTGGCTGCCAAGCGGTGAATTCGACTGGAAGAGCTATGAAAACCTGGTGCGCGAGGTGATAAAAAGCGGCAGTGTGCCGGCCACTAACGTGGATACAACCTGGGCCATTTACAACGACTGGGAGTTGACCAAAAAAATGATCTGGCGCGCCGCTGAAATCGCTGCGGAATTGGAGAGTTACATCGAAGACGACCGGCCGCTGCTGGTTGCCGGCCTGAACACCAACAGCTACGACATCTCCGCCGACCAGATCGCGCCGACCATCCGAAGCCAGGTCGAGGAAATCAGCGCCGGGCTGCGGGAGCGGAACTTCGAGCGCATTCGATACATGCCTGTGCCGGATAAACGAATCTATTCAGCGCCGGGCGAAACAAAGGTGGCGGTGTATCGCGAGATGGGGGAGGTCATCGGTGATTTCACGGATTTCGGGCTTGTCTTTTTCGAACTGGATATTGGCATTGACGGATTCGGTTCCAATTTCAATGCCCGGGAAATCGAGCAGATTTTGACGGAGACGAAACAAATTCAGGAATACAAGAGCGCCATCATCACGAAAAAGCCGGGCGAGCCGTACCCGTACGATTTGAAGAGCGACCTGGTGCGAATCAATATCGTGGAAGCTGCCTGCCCGGACAGGGTGCAGTTTTCCACCGGCAATGACTGGTTCATCGGGCTGGCGCGGTTGGGCAAAAATGTGGACAAATTCGGTTACCTGTTGGGCGCTTCCCAGATGAGTCCAAAACTGTTTCAGCGGTGGCGCGACTGGGCGGAGGCTGGCAATCCCCAGGCCCTGGCTTTGGAGCACGATTTGCAGGCGGCAGCCAAAGATTTCTGGACCCCGGGCAATGTGGGAATTTACCGACATTACCTGGGCATCTTTCTGGCCGCCACTGGCCTGATCTCCCACCCATTGCCGCATCCCCAATGCGATGCCCGCTATCGCGTGAAACCGGAGGATTATTTCCTGCCGCTGAAACACGCCGTGCGCCTGGGATTGGCCGAACCTTCGGATATCAAATCGTTCGTAAAAACCGGCGTTCCCGGCTGCAGCGATTGGTCGGACGAGCAGATTGAAAATCGGATTCGGTGGATGGATTGAGATTCTGCAGGATAATGATGTAGCGGTAGTAGTTTTAGCAACTGAGAGTTTGAATTCTGAACTTCTTTAGAGGAAAAATCACAAAAAGCAAATTTCAATGACCAAATAAATTCCAAAAATATAAGTCCAATTTTCAAACTCTATTCTTAGAGGCACAACCAAATGGCCTCTTCCGAGTTTGACTTTTTGAATTTGGATCTTTAGTTTGCCTGGAATTTGTTTGTTGATTTTTGAAATTTCTGGTAAAAATCAAAAAAATGCTTGACATTTGTATTGAATACCGTTAAACTAAATATCATTCATAAGTCGCAAATAAAATAATCAAAAGCAATTTCGAAGTCAACGCAAGAATTAGAGGTGCAGCATGCTAAGGAATTTTACGCTTGAATACTGGTTAGATGAAAACTGGTTTGTTGGCCGTTTAAAAGAAATACCCGGTGTCTTTAGTCAGGGTGAAACACTGGAAGAATTGGAAGAAAATATACGAGATGCCTACAAGATGATGATCGATGAGGTTGAGCCGGTTCAAGTTTCTGAAATCCATGTCAAAGAAATTGGAGTCGCAGTTTGAAACGAACTGCCTTTATCCGCGAACTGATAAAAGCCGGCTGTCTCCTGAAACGTCATGGCAAAAAACATGATATCTACATGAATCCACGAAATGGGAAGAAAACCCCAATCCCTCGTCATACAGAAATTAAAGATTCCCTCTGTAATTTAATTCGAAAGCAATTGGAAATTTAGATTTTCAAGAGAGAAATTTATATATAAAGGGCTGCTCTTTGAATTGTATTTTCCTTGATGATATTAACAGAAAAAATTACAATTATATTTGAAAAATACAGAGGAAAATCTAAACACTAATTTCTGCAATAAAATCCCCAAAGACAGGTTTATAATTCAAACGAAAGGAATATCAAAACAATGAGAAATCATTTGTCATTGATAATCTTGATTCTTCTTCTTTCTTTGCTTGCATGTAGCAATAGCGACAGCGATATTGAGTATTCCGACGCCACCATCGAAACAATCCAGGTTGAAAAAGTATGGGAATTGAATGGCGGGAGCCTGCCCATTGAACAGTCTTTTTTCAAGGTTGGCGATCTTGAGGTGGACAGCAAGGGCAATATTTATGTGGCCGATTTCTCGGATCGTCGCATTAAAAAATTCAGCCCTGAGGGAGAGTTTATCATCACCATCGGAAGACCGGGCCAGGGGCCAGGTGAGTTTGGGGGGACATTTTTTATGGAACTCGATGCGCGTGATAATCTTTTTGTAGTTGATGGGGTCAACGGCCGAATTCAAAAATTTTCATCTGATGGGGAATACATTAAATCCATTGGCGCTCGTTTTTTGGGTGGGTTCAATGATTTTGAAATTTCAGGAGAAAAAATATTCTTTCGAAATCAAGCAAGGTCAAATGAAATGCTTGTGGAATCAGATACGTCTCTTTATTCTTTGAAAAGAGTCGTTCCTACTCCCAAAGAAATTAGAAAAGATTTTAGAAATACATCTTTTAGCCTGGCTTCTTTCACGATTTTACCGAATTCCAATTTTTTATTTTTTAACAGCATAACTGAAAAATTTTATGAGATCACTGATGAAGGTATTCTGATACAAAAATTTCCCATTAAATACAGGGAGTTGAGCGAACTCATCCGTCATAATGACAAAATTCGAATAGAACAGAAGCGCACACGAACGACTAAATCAGGGATCGAAGTAATTGGAAGCGCCAGGATTCCTGTATTTTCAAATTTAAATACATTTGGAGACAAAATTTATACAATGTATAATGAGGTCAACAAATTTGGAAATAGCCTGGAAAGCATTTATTATTTATATCAAATCGATATGGATGGAAATTTTCTGAAAAAATTTACAGGATTTGAGGATACGAAAAATTTTTTTACGATAGATAAGCAGGGAAATATCTACGCGATGGATTGGTTTTTGTCAAAGGTATGCAAATATCAGATTCCAGGTTCTATGTGAAAACGTATTGGTTGTTTTTTGTGAATTAGAACCATATTACTGATATTTCAGAGAAAACACGAATATCTCTTTAGTCAGAAAAAAATGACTGGCTATTTTGGAGTCTGTATTTTAAAGAATATGCCACGCCTGACGGATTTTCCTCATACACGGAGCTGAATTTTCTACCCATAGTTCTTCCCTACAGGATCCATTAATAGCTGAATGATTTCAAGACCTCGTAGCGATGATATATTTGTAGCATCAAATCCAGCCATATTTATAAACCACGTGGTGGTAATAAAAAACTCTCCAGCAAAAAAAATCTTAACATGAAGTTTGTTAGCAAATTTGAAGCAATTTAACAACACGAAACAGCATAGAATCTGAAAATTAGTCCTTGAAATCCAGGACTTTTTTGTATATCTTACATTTGAACAATTGCTCAAATGTTGGAGTTTAAATGAAAAAAACTAAAATCGACGTGTGCAAAACAGAAATCATCGATCGCGAGAAAGTGGAAAAGGTGAGGCGAATGCTGCCGGAGAGCAAGGATATTTCCGAGCTTTCCGAGACATTCAAGGTGCTGAGCGATCCCACGCGGTTGAAAATTGTGCTGGCCCTGTCCATGGTAGAAATGTGCGTCTGCGATTTGGCCGCGCTGGTTCAGGTGTCGGTGTCCGCTATTTCGCATCAGCTTCGGCTTTTGCGGGGAATGCGGTTGGTGAGTTATCGCAAGGAGGGCAAAATGGTCTACTATTCGCTGGACGACGCCCATGTGGAGAATCTCATCAAGGAAGCAAGCAGGCATGTTGGGGAATGGTAGTTTATATTTCACTAAGAAAAATTGATTTGCCGCGAATGCTCTAAGACGCGAAGGTTTATGTAATGATTATCAGAAGCTTTGGTAATTGCTACTTCGATTGCTAACTTTTTATTGCAATATTGTGTAGTGAACGAATATATTCGTTCACTACATGCTGCGGATGGATATTGTTTGAAACAGAAGAAGACAGATAGAGTGATAGAATATTCAGGACATTAAACTACAAAAATAAATTATGCCAATCACAAAATACAACATAAAAATAGACAACCTGGACTGCGCGGATTGCGCGGCGAAAATCGAGAAAAAGGTGGCCGGGCTGAACGGTGTTTCGTTGTGCAAAATGGATTTTATGGGCGCCAGACTCTCGGTGGAGTTTGATGATTCCAAAATCCGGAGGAGCGCCATCGAGACAGCAGTGGAAGATTTGGGGTACGCGGTCGCCGACATTTCGGATACGCAGCGAAGCGTGCTTTTGGTGAAGGGCATGGATTGCGCGGACGAGGCGCGGCCCATTGAAGAGCGGCTGAAAAAGCTGGCCGGCGTGAACGATATTCAGTTCAATCTCGTCGCCAATAAATTGATCGTTGAGCACACAGCGCCGCTATCGAACATTCAGCGCGCGCTGAAAGAGATTGGATTTGAGTCCGAATTGGCCGAACGGAAAAGGGCAGGGGAGCGGGCTTCGTTCCGGCAGCGGAACAGCATGCTGATATTCACCATCATCTCCGGCGTTTTTGCGGCGGCCGGCATCGCGCTCAATTATTTCCACCTTCCGAAATCCATCATCATCCCGTTGTTCGCAGCGGCCATTGCCAGTGGCGGATTTCGCATTGCCGGCAAGGGAATTCGCGAGGCGAAAAATCTCACATTGGGAATGGATTTTCTGATGACCCTGGCTGTAATCGGGGCCATGATTATCGGCGAGTGGTCCGAGGGGGCCATGGTGATTTTCCTGTTTGCGCTGGCCCAGGTGCTGGAGTCGTATTCCATGGATCGGGCGCGGCGGTCCATCCAGTCGCTGATGGAATTGGCGCCGGATGTGGCGCTGCTGAAATCGGAACATGGCGACCGAACCGTGCCGGTGGAGGACATTACCGTCGACGAAATCATCATCATCCGCCCGGGCGCGCGCATTCCGCTGGATGGTGTTGTGGTTGCCGGCAGCTCGTCTGTGAACCAGGCGCCCATTACCGGGGAGAGCTTGCCGGTGATAAAATCCGTGGGCGATGAGGTTTTTGCCGGCGCCATCAACGAAAAAGGCGCGCTGGAAGTCCGCGTCACCAAAACCGCCGGGGACTCCACCATTGCCCGCATCATTCAGCTTGTGGAGCAGGCCCAGGCGCAGAAAGCCCCGACCCAGACGTTCGTCGAGAAATTCGCGCGTTATTACACGCCGGCGGTGGTGTCGTTTGCAGTGCTGCTAACTGTAATTCCCCCGCTGTTTTTCGGCGGTGCGTTTTCGGACTGGTTCTATCGCGCGCTGGTGCTGCTGGTGATTTCGTGTCCCTGCGCCCTGGTCATTTCCACGCCGGTGACCATTGTCAGCGGCCTGACCAACGCGGCCCGCGCCGGCATTCTCATCAAAGGCGGCGCTTATTTGGAGAGTTTCGGCAAAATGAAAGCGCTGGCCTTTGACAAAACCGGCACATTGACCCTTGGCAAACCGCAGGTGCGAGCCGTTATACCGCTCAACAATTTTCCGGAATCGGACATGTTGTCCATTGCCGCGTCCATTGAATCGCGGTCCGAACATCCGTTGGCCAGGGCAATCGTCGAATTCGCAGAATTGAAGAATGCCGCTGCCCTGCCGCTGGAATCGTTCAAAGCCATTCCCGGCAAGGGCGTTCGCGCCAAAATAAACGGCACGACCTATTTTTTGGGCAATCACCGGCTGTTTGAAGAACATCAGAAATGTGATGAAGAAACCCACGCGCTGCATCAAAAGCTGGAGCAGAAGTTCAACACAGCGGTGATTCTCGGCAGCGAAAAAAAGGTATTGGGGATTTTCGCGGTGGCCGATGGCATTCGCGAGGGAGCAGTCGAGGCGATCCGCGATTTGCACGCTGCCGGCGTTGAACGAACCGTCATGCTCACCGGGGATAATCGCGAAACTGCCGAAGCCATTGCCGGCGAACTTGGTTTGGATGAATTTCGGGCTGAGCTGCTGCCGGAAGAAAAGGTCACAGCGATTCAGCAGATGAAAGACCAGCACGGCCACGTGGCCATGGTGGGCGACGGCATCAACGATGCGCCGGCCCTGGCAGCGGCGAGCCTGGGAATTTCCATGGGCGCTTCCGCAACCGACACTGCGCTGGAAACCGCGGACATCGCCCTGATGAACGACGACCTGGGCAAGCTGGCCTATTTGAAGAAATTGAGTCGACGCACGGTTCGCATCATCAAGCAGAATATTTTTGTGGCCCTGTTTCTCAAGGCAATTTTCGTGCTGCTTGCCATTCCCGGTCTCGCCACCCTGTGGATGGCCGTGTTCGCGGACATGGGCGCCAGCCTGATTGTCGTGTTCAACGGGCTGCGGGCGTTGAAGAATGGGAATCGATGAAAGGTATCGGTATTGGTTGGATTTTGAATTAATCATTTATGCGAATTATTGGAATAATGGAATGGTGGAAGGATGGAAAAAATATCTAATTTTCAACCATTCCAATCCAATGCAAGACAACGCCAAATAGTTAAATGAATAATTCACGCCCATAATAATTTTTTGTCATCGACAGAAAAACTGTCATCCCCATTTCCACAATTTGGATTGTTTTAAACACCGAAGGTGTTTCACATTTGTGGCAGATAAATTGACCAGTAATAACAACCCTGAAAGGATTGAACAATTCTTGGCCGAGCGATTGGTAACAAATTACAAATCGATTTTCATTGCATGAATGTTCAACTCTTTCGGAGTTGTCGCTTGTTAGCGGAATTGTTATTACTACAAATGTCCAATCCCTTCGGGATTGTTTGAAATTTCCAATCATCCACACATGGAAAATAGGATTCCAATATTCCATTATTCCAGCACCTGTTCAGTCCATGGCCAACTTTTTATTCTGACACCAAAACTCCTTCCATTTTTTCCTCTCCACAAAATATTAAAAAATTGACACTCAACACATAGTTTTAGTTAAAATGGACTAATTTACTGTATTCTAAAATCTGATTTCATTTCAATTAATTTATGCATTGCTGCCAGGTCTCGAAGACTCGAAGTTTGATTTCAAACAAGCACTGCAAAGTTATCTTCGAGCCTTGTCGACTTCGAGGCAGAAAATCACTGCCTGTAAAATAACCGTGTCATTCTGAGAACAACAGGATTCATACATTTGGAAAATCCTGAAAAAATCTCATATTGATAATTGAAAACAGGAAGTTCGCAGAGCTTCATTTCATTAAAAAACAAATACTAAAATCGGGTAAATTTTAATGGCATAATACTTGAATAAGAATGTTCCAAAACGAACTAATTAAATTTTTTGGAATATTGGAGCGAGGAAATGCAATTGGACTTTTCGGACAAAATTCATCAGGTTCTCAAATACTCGAGAGAAGAAGCCTTGCGGCTGCGCAATGATTTCATCAGCACGGAACATATTTTACTGGGATTGCTCAAAGGTAAGGAGCAACACTTTGTTCATGATATTTTAAACAACCTGGACTGCGATATTGCTGAAATGAAAAAGCGGATTGAGAAAGTGATTCAGCCGCTGCCGTATGTCGTTACTTTGGAAGATGTGCCGCTTACCAAACGCGCGGAAAACGTGCTTCGCCGAGCCTGGGTGGAAGCAGAGCGTTTCGGTTCGCGCGACATAAAAATAGAGCATCTATTTCTGGCGCTTATCGCTGAAAAGCATGGCGTTGCCGCAACAGTGCTGGATTCTTTTGATATTACATATAATAATGTGAACAGGGAAATCGAACGTATCATGGCTTCGGGTGTAACAACCCAGCGAAAAGTGGTTTCAAATATGAAAAAATTAAAGCTCAGCAAATACGGGCAGAATTTCACCGAGATGGCAGAGAAAGGCCAGATCGACCCGGTGATTGGCCGGGATGATGAGATCGAACGCGTCATCCAGATTTTGATGCGCCGAAAAAAGAACAACCCGGTGCTCATCGGCGAGCCGGGTGTTGGCAAAACCGCAGTGGTGGAAGGTCTGGCGCTGCGCGTCGTTGAAAAGCGCGTACCTCATGTTTTTCACGATCTGCAAATCTTCAACGTGGATTTGGGCCTGATGCTGGCCGGCACGCAATTCCGCGGCCAGTTCGAAGAGCGGTTCAAAGAAGTGGTGGATGAACTGGAGCAATACGACAATATCGTCCTGTTCATCGACGAATTGCATACCATCATCGGCGCCGGCGGCGTTGGCGGAAATCTGGATGTGTCCAATTTGCTGAAACCGGCGCTGGCTGCCGGCAAAGTGTCCTGCATTGGCGCGACCACGCTCAACGAATACCAGAAATATGTGGAGCACGACAAAGCTTTGGAGCGGCGATTCCAGCGCGTGCTCGTTGAACCACCGTCAAATTCAACCACATACGAGATTCTCCAGGGAATCAAATCCAAATATGAATCCTATCATCACGTGCATTATACCGAAAAGGCGATTCTCGAATCCGTCCGCCTGGCCGACCGTTACATCACGGACAAGTTTTTCCCGGACAAGGCCATCGATTTGTTAGATGAAGCCGGGGCTATGGTCAGCCTGAGCCAGGATGACGATAGCACTGCATTGACCAAAGACGCCAATTCCATTGTGTTGGATTCGGAGTCCGAGCGGTTTTTCCGAAGGATGGAGAGCCTGACGGAAACGGAAACTCCGCAATCGGCCGGGGTGTACAATGTGAAAGTTGCCCGGCGAACTGACGCACAGATCGAAGAAAAATCGGCGGAAGTGACAAGCATGGATATTGCCAAAACCGTACGATTGATGACCGGCATTCCCATGACGCGGCTCACCCGGACCGAGTCCGACCGGCTGCTGGATTTGGATGAAAAATTGAACGAATCCGTGGTGGGACAGGCCGAAGCAGTTGAAAAGATCACCAAAGCCATCAAGCGCGCGCGAACAGGCCTGAAGGATCCGCGGCGCCCGGTGGGATCGTTTGTTTTCGTCGGACCTTCTGCGGTGGGAAAAACAAAGCTGGCTCAGGATTTGGCCATGAGCTTGTTCGATAAAACGGAATCTCTGGTTCAACTGGACATGTCCGAATACATGGAAAAGTTTGCGGTATCGCGATTGATCGGAGCGCCTCCCGGCTACGTGGGCTACGAAGAGGGCGGCCAGTTGACCGAACAGGTGCGGCGACATCCCTATTCCGTGATTCTGCTGGATCAAATCGACAAAGCCCATCCGGATGTGCTCAATATTCTGCTGCAAATTCTGGACGATGGCATGGTCACCGACAGCATGGGACGGAAGGTCAATTTCAGGAATACGCTCATTATTATGACGGTCAATCACACGCTGAATGGCGGAAAAGCAACGCGGTTGGGATTCAGCCATCATGCGGACGACCGGGAAGTTGTTCTGGCCGACGAACAACACAACAAATTTCTGCGTCGTTTGTTTCCCCCGGAATTCATCAATCGAATCGATGAAGTGATTCCCTTCCGCAATCTGGATAAAAAGCACTTCATCACCATTTTAGAGCATGAAATTGAACACCTCCTGAGCAAAACCAGGGAAATGAATATCACCATTTCGCTCACGGATAGCGCCAAAGATTTCCTCATCGAGCGTGAATTCAATATTGAACGGGGCGCGCGATCCATTCGGAGAATTGTCCAGCAGTATTTTGAAAATGCGCTTGCTGAAAAGATTCTCAAAAAAGAGATCATGTCCGGCGACCATCTTTATGTGCATTGCCCGGACGGACAATTGATATTTACAAAAACGGAATTGAGTTGAAAAATGAGTACCTCCAGTTAATAAACCTTCATTCGTTTCAGAGATAGCATGACCAGGCGTGGCGGCCCTGTCATGCTTTTTCTGTTTAACTTGAATTTTACGTTGTCACATTTAAGAGTTGGGTAAAGGGGGGGGCAAAAGTCCTGCAATTAAATGTTGAGGATGTCGTCATTCCTGATGGATCCCACTTTTGCGGGAGGAGTTCAGGAATCCCCTCTGGCAAAGTCAGGATATTTCTGCACGCCAAGGCGCATCTTCGACCTTCGCAGAAATGGTATTGTTGAATAATATTAAGATTAAAATTAAAAGAAAACAGACTATACGTACAGCCCCCTGCCCGCTGTTTTAATCTCATCTGGCAAAGCAGATAATCGAGAAATAAAAAAACGCAGATGTGATGTGAATTAGCAAAATAATACACAGTAACGTGGTAATGTTAAAAAAAAGTTTTTTTTGATTTATTCCTTGATTTTATAATTTGATTCTTTTATCTTTAGGTCTCTTGAAATAGGGTGCAATAAATTTTGTAATAAGTTTAATTTCTTACATCTTCCCAAATCCCCTGCACGAAAAAGAAGGCCCATTTAAATCTTCGACGGTGGATTTTAAAATATCCCTTTGAAGGGGGGAAGGGGGGATGTCGGTCATTGAAATAATATATTTTCCCCACGAAACGCACCAAGCACGCAAATCCGCTCGAAATTCTTCCGCGTTTTTTAGCGTGTTCCGTGGGGGGGAAATCTCTCTCCACACAATCTTAAACCGAGCAGCAGCCTGAGCCATGGACACCATCGAATCGCTGAATAAAAAAATAACCGACCTGACCAGCCTCATCGAAGTGAGCGCCATCATCAATTCCACGCTGGATTTGGAGGAATTGATGAACCTTGTCATGGAAAAAGCCCAGACTGTGATGAACGCCGAAGCCAGTTCGGTGATGCTGCTCAACGAACAGACCGGCATGCTGGAATGCGAAATAGCCCTCGGTGATGTGCGCGAAAAAGTCAAAGACAAAATTCAGTTGAAAGTGGGCCAGGGCATTGCCGGCTGGGTTGCGGAGAGCGGGGAAGAGGTCATTGTGCCGGATGTATCGACGGACAAGCGGTTCTATTCCAACGTCGACACCTCCACCGGCTTCCAGACCAAATCCATTTTGGCGGCTCCGCTCAAAGTGAAAAACAAGGTCATCGGTGTGGCCGAGGTGATCAATCGCCGCGATTCCCAGCCATTCACCGAAGAGAACCTGGCCATCTTTTCCACGTTCTGCCGCCAGGTCGCGCTGGCCATTGAAAACGCGCGCATGTACCAGTACAAATTAGAGCAGCAGCGACTGCGCCAGCAACTGGAATCCGCCCATCGCATTCAGCAGAGTTTCATGCCCCAAACCTTCCCGCATTCCGAAGACGAAAAATTTATCCTGTACGGCAAGAATATCCCGGCAACGGACGTGGGCGGCGATTTGTTCGATTTTATTCAAATTGATGACGACCATTTGGGGCTGGTCATTGGCGACGTGTCCGGCAAGGGCGTGCCGGCAGCGCTGTACATGGCGCGGCTCATCAGCGATTTGCGCTATTACTGCCACATTGCCGAGCGCCCGGCCGATTTGATGAACACCATCAACAACGTATTGCAGGAGCGCAGCCACCAGGGCATGTTTGTCACGCTCATTTACATGGTGCTCAACACCAAAACCGGGGAGCTCACCATCACCAATGCCGGCCATTTGCCGCCGCTCTGGTACCAGTTCGAGAAAAAGCAGCACGAAGTCGTCAACGACATTGCCGGCATTCCGTTGGGCATAATGCTCAACCAGGATTTCTCCAATCGGGTCGTGCAATTGGCCCCGGGCGACATGATTCTGCTCTACACCGACGGCATCATCGAAGCCAAGAACACGCGCAAGGAAATGTTCTCGCTGGAGCGGCTGGAAAAGATCGTGGCTGAACCCGGCGGCAGTCCCCGGGAACTGATCGAAAAAATCGTGGACAATGAGAAAAGCTTCACCAAACGCATGCGCCAGCACGATGATATTACGCTGTTAGCGTTGAGGTGGGGGTAGGGGGGATTAATTACCTGGAAAAAGGAATGATGGATTATTGGACGGATTATTTAAAATTAATTGAGTAAAAGCAAAATATACAATAAAACGTACTGCAGAAAGTGCAGCCATTAGTTGCACAATTCCGATTAATACAGGAAAGTGGGATTAATAAAGTGGAAGAACTTGAATATGGCGTTTAAAGAAATTCTCGAAAAATATCGAAAGATTTCTTTTTCTGAGCGGGACAAAGGCGACCGCTTCGAACGACTGATGCAGGCTTATCTGAAAACTGATCCCAAATATGCATACCTGTTTAAAAAAGTTTGGTTATGGAAAGAATTTCCCGGTAAACTTGATTTGGGTGGAGGTGATACGGGAATTGACCTTGTTGCCCTTACTAATGAAGGCGATTATTGGGCGATTCAGTGTAAATGTTTTCAGGAAGATACTTTTATTGACAAACCAGCAGTTGATAGCTTTCTCTCCACGTCCAGTAGAGAGTTCAAAGATGAGAATATGCAAACAACCCGCTTTGCACACCGTCTCTGGATTTCTACGACCAATAAATGGGGCTTGAATGCGACAAAAGCGATTCAAAATCAGAGCCCGCCCGTTACGAGAATAAATCTCTTTGATTTAATCGAAGCCCCGGTGGATTGGGAGAAACTGGATGAAGGCATTTACGGAGAAATTTCCAGAACACCAAAAAAGACACTCCGACCGCATCAAAAAGAAGCGCTGGAAAAAGCTCATGAATATTTCAAAACGGCAGACCGTGGCAAGCTCATTATGGCCTGTGGAACAGGCAAAACATTCAACACGCTCCGAATTGCTGAACATGAAACAAATGGAAAAGGATTAATTTTATTTCTTGTGCCTTCAATTGCTTTATTGGGACAGGCTTTAAGAGAATGGAGCGCTGACGCTAATGAACCCATTAAAGCGGTTTGCATTTGTTCTGATCCTGAAGTTTCCAAAAGAAAAACCAGACGAGAAGATACGGATACATTCAGCATCGTGGATTTAGCTTTTCCAGCCTCTACAAATACAAGAAACATTCTCCATCAATTCTATCAAATCAAGAGCACTAGCCATACGGGGATGACTGTTGTTTTCTCTACCTATCAATCCATTGAAGTTATTGCACGTGCACAAAAATCATTATTGAAAGAAGGCTACAAAGAATTTGATCTCATTATCTGCGATGAAGCACACCGAACCACAGGCGTTACCCTGTCCGGGGAAGACGAATCCGCTTTTACCAAAGTGCATGATAACAATTTCATCAAAGCCAAAAAACGAATATACATGACCGCAACTCCGCGATTGTACAGTGATGATATTAAAAGCAAAGCGGCTCAAGCCGAAGCGGTGCTGTGCTCAATGGACGATCCCGCTTTGTATGGTGAAGAAATCTATCGCATCGGATTCGGTGAAGCTGTAGAACATGATTTGCTTACTGATTATAAAGTACTGATTTTGACGCTCAATGATAAAGACGTCCCACCGGCAGTTCAGCAAATGCTCACGACAGGCGAAGCTGAAATAAAAACAGATGATCTTTCAAAACTTATTGGCACCATCAATGCGTTGTCCAAGCAGTTCCTGGGCGATGATGGTAAAACCAAAGAAACAGATCCTGAAACGATGCGCCGTGCAGTTGCCTTTTGCCAGAGTATTGCTGTTTCAAAAAAAATTACTGCAACTTATAATAGTGCAACAGATGTTTATCTCAGATCTTTGCCTCCTGAAAAAAAAGAACAAATGGTTTCAGTAACTTCAAAACATATGGATGGAGCCATGTCCGCCCCTGATCGTGACGAATTATTGAGCTGGCTAAAATCTACAACAGAAGAAAGCGAATGCCGCATTTTGACCAATGTTCGTGTTCTAAGCGAAGGTGTGGACGTGCCTTCTCTGGATGCTGTTTTATTTTTATCTGCCAGAAACTCCCAGATTGATGTTGTGCAATCCGTTGGAAGAGTCATGCGAAAGGCGCCAAATAAAAAATACGGCTATATCATTATTCCAGTGGTGGTGCCAGCAGATGTGGAAGCTGACAAGGCTCTTGATGATAACGTACGATATAGAGTCGTATGGACAGTTCTCAATGCGCTCCGTGCTCATGATGACCGATTCAACGCGACGGTAAATAAAATTGAACTCAACAAAAAACGACCAGAACAAATTTTAGTTGGCCGCCCTGAATATACATTTGATGGTGATGGCGAACCTTCAGTAGTTAGCGACGATCAAGGAGCATATAAAACCAGCCAGGAAATAAGCAAGCAATTGGCTATGCAATTTGAACAATTACAGAATGTGGTTTTTGCCCGTATGGTGAAAAAGGTTGGCGACCGCAGGTATTGGGAGCAGTGGGCAAAAGACGTCGCTATTATTGCCGAACGGCAAATGGAGCGTATCGAATATTTGATCTCTGAAAAGAAAGATCAACGGGCTGCCTTTGATAATTTTTTAGCCGGTCTGCAACGCAACATCAATCCAAGCATCACCGAAAACCAGGCAGTGGAAATGCTGGCCCAGCACATCATTACCAAACCGATTTTTGAAGCCCTGTTTGAAGGTTATTCCTTTGTAAAAAGCAATGCCGTTTCCACCGCCATGCAAGGGATGTTGGATGCTTTGGAAGGTAAATCGGTAGCCGAAGAATCCGAAACCCTGCAAAAGTTTTACGATTCGGTGCGCAAACGGGCAGAAGGTATTGATAATGCCGAAGGCAAGCAACGCATCATCATTGAATTATACGACAAGTTCTTTAAAACCGCTTTCCCGAAAATGGTGGAGCAATTGGGCATTGTTTATACGCCTGTGGAAGTGGTGGATTTCATCATCCATTCGGTCAATGATGTATTGAAAAAAGAATTTGGACGCAGCATTTCAGATGAAAACATTCATGTTCTCGACCCCTTTACCGGAACGGGAACGTTCATTACCCGATTACTACAAAGCGGATTGATTGACAGAAAAGACCTCAAACGAAAATATCAGCACGAACTACATGCCAATGAAATTGTGCTCTTGGCCTATTATATAGCGGCTGTAAATATTGAAAATGCGTATCATGACCAATTGGGTGAAGATTCAGAATACAAACCTTTCGAAGGCATTGTCCTAACCGACACTTTTCAATTGGGCGAAACAGATGAAAGCCAAAAGCTTTTCTCTGAAATGTTCCCACAAAACTCTGCACGGGTTGAACGCCAAAAGAAAGCCCCTTTGCGGGTAATTATGGGTAATCCGCCTTATTCGGTAGGTCAAAGGTCTGAAAATGATGCAGCTCAAAATCAGAAGTATGAAAAATTGGATGCCCGGATAGCTGAAACCTATGCAAATGAAACCACTGCCACAAACAAAAATTCACTGTATGACTCATACCTTAAAGCTTTTCGTTGGAGTACTGATCGGTTAGATACAAAGCACGGTGGTGTAATTGCCTTTGTGAGCAATGGAGCTTGGTTAGATACGAATAGTACAGATGGCTTTCGAAAAGTTATTGAGAAAGAATTTTCGAGTATTTGGGTATTTAATTTAAGGGGAAATCAGCGTACCAGTGGAGAATTGAGTAGAAAAGAAGGTGGAAAAATCTTTGGATCAGGTTCACGTACACCCATTTCCATTACACTTTTAGTGAAGAATCCAAAAGCTAAAATGGGGAAAGCTAACATCCATTATAATGACATTGGCGACTATTTAAATCGGGAAGAAAAGTTGGCAATTGTGAGTAAATTCAAATCCATAGCTAATGCTGACATGAAATGGAAAACTTTAAAACCCAACGAACATGGGGATTGGCTTAATCAACGTAATGATAATTTTGGGAACTATATACCTATTGAACCTGACAAAAAGTTCAATAGTAGGTCAAAATCATTCTTTGTACTGAATTCTCTTGGAACTGGATCAAGTAGAGATAGTTGGGTCTACAACTATTCAAAAAACACCTTGCAAAATAATGTTCGTGAGACGATTGAGTTTTATAATGACCAAGTAAGCTTATATAAGAATGCAAGATCTGTCGATAAAAAGTTAAAGGCTAACAATTTTATTGACAAAAACGAAGCAAAAATTAGTTGGTCGAGTAGTTTAATACCCAAAATTGAAAAAGGGGTAAAAATAAAATTTGAGCCTTCAAAAATTGTTACAGGTATTTACAGGCCATTTTGTAAAATGCTCTTATACTATGGAGAACATCTGATCCATAGACGTGGACAATTGCCTAATATTTTTAAAGAAGGATTAGACTCTCCGGTGATTTTTATTTCAGGATTAGGAACCAGCAAAAATTTCTCTGTACTCATTTCCAATGTGTTACCTGATTATGATTCTCTCTCAAAATCCCAATGCTTTCCACTCTACTACTACGAAGAACGCCAAAAGAACAGCCCCAGCCTTTTTGATGCCGCAGGAAATGACGAATATATCCGCAGAGATGGTGTTTCCGATTTTATTTTGGAACGAGCAAAAAAACAATACGGGAAGAATGTTACCAAAGAAGATATTTTCTATTATGTATATGGCATTTTGCACAGCCCGAATTACCGCACAACCTTTGCCAATGATTTAAAGAAAATGTTGCCCCGCATTCCCCTGATGGAAGATGTGCGGGACTTTTGGAAATTCAGCAAAGCAGGCAGGCAACTGGCAGAGCTGCACATAAATTACGAAAGTGTGCCACCAGCGAAAGAAGTGTTGGTACTTTTCGATCGGATTCCGCAGGAAGAAATAGAAAAAGGATTATCAGGAGAGGAAATAAAAGCTGTAAACTACAAAGTTCAAAAAATGCGCTTCCCTAAAAAAGACCAAAAAGAGACCATTATTTACAACAGCCAGATTAGCGTTGAAAACATTCCGGCAAAAGCCTATGAATATGTTGTCAACGGGAAATCAGCCATTGAATGGATTATGGAACGCTATCAAATCACTGTGCACAAAGAAAGCGGGATTAAAAATGATCCCAACGATTGGGCAGAAGAAACCGGCAAGCCTCGTTACATTCTGGATTTATTGTTAAGCATTATCAATGTCAGTGTTCAAACGGTGGACATTGTGAACGGGTTGCCGAAACTAAAGTTTGAGTAAAAAAAATCTCAACTATCAAGCTCCTTGAAAAGTTCATCCACTGTATTTGCGCTGTGAAGTTCCTGGCAATTAATCAGAAACCATTTATTGTCCTTGTTGACTATATCCTCGCCATCACCAAAGACGCCGATTATCTGCAAAACCAGCAAAAGCAGGTGCAGGTCAAGGAATACGAAAGACAAACCGACCAAATGATCTATGAACCCTACGGCCTGACCGAGGAGGAGATCAAGATCGTAGAAGGAGCAACAAAATGACCCGACCATCCGACACATCCGAAATTGTCCTTTATCAAACCGAGGACGGCAAAATAAAGATAGACACGGTCTTTCAGGATGAAACCATCTGGCTGACCCAGGCGAAAATGGCAGAGTTGTTTGATGTAAAACGCCCCGCTGTCACCAGGCATCTGAAAAACATCTTTGAAAGCGGAGAACTGGATTTCATCATCAACTACGACATCAAATACCGCATGGGCAAGGAACTGGATTCAGATGGGGGTGACGACGTATGAACTCCCTCACCCATCAAAATGCCGATTCCCAATTCCTCCTCTACCAGACCGAAGACGGCCACACCCGCATAGAGGTCCAGTTCAGAGGGGAAACCGCATGGCTGTCTCTCAACCAGATGGCGGAGCTGTTTCAACGAGATAAGTCGGTTATTTCAAAGCATATACGCAACATTTTCGATGAGGGGGAACTTACCCCCGCGGCAACTGTTGCAAAATATGCAACAGTTCAAACCGAGGGTTCCCGGCAGGTATCGCGCGATATCGAGTATTACAACCTCGATGTCATTATTTCGGTCGGCTACCGCGTAAAATCGCACCGCGGCACACAATTCCGTATATGGGCAACACAGCAGCTCAAGGAATTTATCATCAAGGGTTTCGCACTCGATGACCAGCGTCTCAAAAACGCAGGCGGCGGTAATTACTTCCAGGAACTGCTCGCCCGTATCCGTGATATCCGGACCTCCGAAAAGGTGTTCTGGCGGCAGGTGCTCGACATCTACGCGACAAGTATCGATTATGACCCAAATGAAGAAGTGACAAAGCAGTTCTTTGCCACGGTGCAGAACAAAATGCACTGGGCTGCCCATGGGAAAACAGCGGCAGAAATAATTTCGGAGCGCGCCAATGGAGCACTTCCGTATATGGGACTGACTAACTGGCCGGGCGAAAAGCCGCGCAAGGATGATGCGGCGATAGCAAAAAACTACCTGAATCGTGAAGAACTCGATGCCTTGAACAAAATCGTTACAGCGTATCTGGACTTTGCTGAAGTACAGGCGTTAAACAAACGGGCGATGTACATGCGTGACTGGATTTCAAAATTAGATGACTTCTTACGATTAGGCGAACGAGACATATTGACCCATGCGGGAAAGGTAAGTCACGAAGAGGCAGTCAGAAAAGCACAATTGGAATATGAGAAATACCGGCAGAATACTGCGGATCAACTATCAAAGGTAGAAAAAGACTTTCTGCTGGCGGCAAAACGGGTAGAAAAACTGGGAAAGCCGAACCAGGACAAACGTATTCCCAGGAAAAAGAAATGACAGTAAAGCACACCCTCGGAAATACGGAACTTTTTAAACTGCGAAAGACCGCGTTTTTATGCAGCCGTAAAATACCTGCTTCAGCGGTGCTTAAATGCTATGACTGGGCAATCGAACAGCGTGAAAACGGCAACTGTATCATCAGCGGCTTTCATTCAAAAATTGAGAAGGATGTATTTCATTACCTTCTTGCCGGCACACAGCCGATCATTATGGCTCTGGCGCGGGGAATGCAAGAAAAACTCGCACCGGAAATCAGTCGCGCTGTTGATGCCGGCAGATTGTTGATTGTTACGCCGTTTGTGGAAAACGTAAAGCGCGTTTCAGCAGAAACAGCGGAAAAAAGAAACCGGTTTATGATAGAGTTGGCAGATAAAGTTGTCATCGGGTTTGCCGGCAAGGGCGGGATGCTGGAACGGATGCTTGCAGAGGTTAAGGGTAAAACAATAATCTCCATACAAGAATAAAAATGTGCGTGTGGAGTTAGTGAAATGGGCTAACAAATCGCTGCACTGGATTTTCACTCCGCTGCGCTCCGTGAAAACCAGTGAGCTTGGGTTAGCAGTTAAATTTGCATGAAAGTACAATATAAGAACTATAATTTTGACTTTTGAATAAGAAGAATTAATGCAAAGATTATTTAATCCAATACGATTCAAACCGTTTCGAAAATTACTATCCTTAATTCTATCTTCTTTCATAATTTGGTCAAATTGCACTAAATCAAACTCAAATTATCCTATTGAAAAACGAATCGAAAATGACACTGAAATTTGGATTAATCCTGAATATCCTAAACATTCAAACCAAAACTATGAACTAAATGAAATTCTCTCAATTGGCGAAGTTGAAGGTGATACAAACTATATATTCAATTATCTTTTTGATTTAAATATCGACAAAGACTTCAATATTTATACACTTGATTATTCAGATCAGAAAGTCAGGATTTATGATAAAAATGGAATTTTTCTAAATTCATTTGGAAGGCGAGGCCAAGGACCAGGAGAATTTATAGAACCAACGCGAATATTGATTAATTCAAAATCTCAAATAATAATTTATGATCAAAAATCAGAACGAATAACTTATTTTACAAAAGATGGAAATTATATTTCTGACTTTACAATTGGAGACTATGCTAAATCCACCAAAGTTATAGGAATTGATCAAGAGGATAATTTCTATATTACGCAAAGATTATCTTGGAATTATTCAAACGGAAAAGAAAGACGCTCATTTAGCCGTGTAACAAACACTGGGGAGATTTTAAACAGCATCACAGAATTATTTGGGCAAAATGGCACAAAAAATACAGTCAGTGGAGGACTGTGGAATACTGGTTATGAGCATGGTGCGATCAATTATGCAGTATCCAATTCGGGTCGTTTAATCGTCGGTGAATCCTCGAAATACTTATTTTCGATATTTGATAAATTTGGTAATTTAAAAAAGAAATTTGGAAGGCAGTATAATCAGATTCCTCTAACTTTAGAGGATAAGCAAAGATTAACTAAAGATCCTAAAAGAATGTCTCTTTTACCATCCACCAAACCAGCCTTTAAGATATCCTGGTATCGTTTTTTTATAGATGACATCAATGATTTCTGGGTCCAGACTTTTGAAAAAGAAAATGAGGGAATAACATTTGATATATTTGACCAAGAAGGAGTATATAAGAACAAAATATTTATACAAACAAAAGATGGCCGATTGAAACCGATATTTGTTAATAATGATATTTTATATACAATACATCTTGATATAGATGGTGTAAATCGGGTCAAAAAATATAAGATTTTAACGGTCAACTAAACATTTACTTTTGTGGTAAAAAAACTGCTAACAACGGCTTCAACGCCGACCCAAAAAGCTGATGATTTTTTGGATTTTGGAGTGGTTTTGGATCAAATTTATTGCAATTAACAAGTTTGTCTCCTGCTTTTTTGGCGGGTTAAGCCTGGCGTTAAATAGTCCGTTTCTTGCACATCATCTTGGTTTTAATTTTCTATTTTAAAATAAAAAGGTTATGATTAGGAGTAAGAATGATTTGGAATCTAAATCAGTTATTTCTTGTTTCAAATTCAAAAATTACATAGAATTCAATGCACCTGTGGTTTATATACCATTAATTGAATTTTTAGATTGAAGAAAATATCGTAAAGCAAGAATAGTTTGCAGGCTGTTTTAAAAAGATTAAAATATAGTTAGTTAAACAACTCAGAATGAGAGCCCGTTCTTTCTAAAATAAGTGCATCATTGGTTTTCTTGTAAATTAAAATCCAGTCCGGTTCGATATGGCAATCCCGGTAGCCTTTGAATTCACCGATCAATGGATGATCTTTATATTTGGGTTCCAATTTATTTTCAGTCAGCAATTTTTTCAACCAGCGCTTTTAATTTATCAATATCTTTGTTTTGTTTTTTTATTCTTTTGTAATCCCGTTTAAATTGGCTCGAATAAATTTATCTCAACTATCAAGCTCCTTGAAAAGTTCATCCACTGTATTTGCGCTGTGAAGTTCCTGGCAATTAATCAGAAACCATTTATTGTCCTTGTTGACTATATCCTCGCCATCACCAAAGACGCCGATTATCTGCAAAACCAGCAAAAGCAGGTGCAGGTCAAGGAATACGAAAGACAAACCGACCAAATGATCTATGAACCCTACGGCCTGACCGAGGAGGAGATCAAGATCGTAGAAGGAGCAACAAAATGACCCGACCATCCGACACATCCGAAATTGTCCTTTATCAAACCGAGGACGGCAAAATAAAGATAGACACGGTCTTTCAGGATGAAACCATCTGGCTGACCCAGGCGAAAATGGCAGAGTTGTTTGATGTAAAACGCCCCGCTGTCACCAGGCATCTGAAAAACATCTTTGAAAGCGGAGAACTGGACGAGCAAGTGGTCAGTTCCATTTTGGAACATACCACTCGGCACGGGGCCATTGAAAATAAAACGCAAACAAAGCAGGTAAAATACTACAACCTCGATGCCATTCTGAAATTCGATGAGCAGGAATTGCTGACTCATGCAGGGAAAGCGAAAAACAGCCGAGGCGCGAGCTGCCGACGAGGAAGACTTGCGAGAGCTGGAACAATTAGAAAAAAAGCTGATTGAAAAGCGAGATAAGGAATAAATCGTTGAAAAGGAAACCGAGTGAAAAACGAGAAACGTAACCATTCACAAGGCAGAAATTATGATGTTATAAGTTATTGTAATTATGGAGTGCAATCCCTTTATCCTCCAGAGGCGGACAGGTGGATTGCATTACGACGCATAAAGGCGTCGCACTCCAACACCTTATATCGTAAAGGATTTATGACGATTACCCTGTGAACGGTTACAGTTCAGCAGATAGTATTAAATATTCAGCATTTAATATCGCTGTAATGGAAGGAAATTAGGAGGCCGTAAATGTGGGAATAGCAGGCTACCCATATCTCATCCCTACGGGATTTTTTTAATGTTGAATTATGACAAACCGCGCAGCGGTGAAATATTTGTAGCATATTTTGTCGTTCTTATCTGTAAAACCACGGAGTGGTGAAATAAAAGTACATGAAAAATTCACTGAAAAAAATTTTCATTGTCTTAAAATATTTCTTTGTGTTGTACAATAATAACGTTATATTTACACAATAACACTGATGATGTTATCGAGCAAAAAATATTCTATCACGAGATTTAGCATGAGTTATTCAAATATTTCAACTTAAACATATATAACTAAATGTTATTAAAAAGATTAACGAGATGTGTGAAATTTAACAGAATTTGATATAACGAATTCTGAATTAAGCACCATTCAGGCTATCTGGATTCCTTAATGAATTACAATGAATAATCCAGGTTAGAAGATACAAAACCAAATCACCATGCGCGTATTTGTTATTTGATTTTTGTGTTTTGGAATTTCTGGTTTATCCAGTTTAGAATTGTGATTACGATTAAGATTGTGAGTAGGAGTAAGAAGGATTAGAGTTATCGTTTAAATTAATATTTTAATCACCCACAAGGAACTTCCTCATGGCAGAAAAGATTGAAATTAAAATACCGGCGCGGCCGAAATTTTTGAAAATCGTCAGATCGGCAGTGAGTCACGTGTGCGAGCGAATTGGCTTCTCCCGGGACGAGGTGAACAACATCACGCTTGCCGTGGATGAGGCGTGCAGCAATATCATCAAGCACGCGTACTGCGGGCCCACGGACGATTTTATCGAAGCGACCATCAACATTCACGACGATCGGTTGGAGGTTCTGTTGCGGGATTTTGGCGCTAAAGCCAATCCGAAAAAAATCAAGCCGCGAAAGCTGGATGATGTGCGGCCCGGCGGATTGGGCGTGCATTTGATTAAATCTGTCATGGATGTGGTTAATTACGACAATGATGTGAATGAAGGGAATTTGTTGCAGTTGATTAAGTATATTCAAAAACATTGAAGGAGTCCCATGGAAGTTGAGGTTCTTAAAAAAGGCAGTGTCGCAATTCTGCAAATCAGTGGAGATGTTGACCTGTATTCTTCACCCCGGGTGCGTGAACAGATTGTAAATTTGATAGATAAGAAGAATCCTAATCTTTTGGTGAATTTGGCCGACGTAACGTATATGGACAGCTCCGGCGTGGCCACGCTGGTGGAGGCGCTTCAATTGACCAACAAAAAAGGCGGGAAATTGAAGCTGTACAATCTGGGTCACGCCATTCGCGATGTGTTCGAACTGAGCCGGCTGGATAAGGTGTTCGATATTTGCGAGAGCGAAGAGAAGGCGCTTGCGGGATTGGGGAAGTAGCGGGGGAAGCTATCAGCGATCAGCTTGAAGAATTAGCCTTTTTCAATAAGTTAATTCGGAAACGTCCTTCCACGCAGACAGATTGTGTGCAAATATAAAAACACCTGTCATTTCGAATGCGGCGAAGCGAAATGAAAAATCTGGATGAAAGGAAAAACTGGCATATAAACAGATTCCTCGCTGCGCTTCGGAATGACACAATTTTGTAAATTTATGGTTTTCATACAATGTGCGAGTTTAAGGATGAAATGACTGCTTGTCCTTTTGCTTTCACATACACGTACGAATTATTGGCTACAATGCGCAAATAATCACTGGGCTTAAATTAAATAAAATTCATGAATATAATCAAACAAACATTCGGTTCCACCGGGCGGATGATGTTGACTGCGGTCAGCCACACCGCGCGGATTATTTCCCTGACCCGGGATGCGCTGTACTGGACTTTTGTGGCGCCATTCAAGGGCCGGGGAGGCGTTCGCTGGCAGAGCACGATTCAGCAAATGGTGCTCATCGGCTTCAACTCCATTCCCATCGTGGCGGTGATTTGCTTCTTCGTCGGGCTGATTATGGCCATGCAGGCGGCGTATCAATTGGAGCGGTTTGGCGCGTCCATTTACGTGGCCGATCTGGTCGGCGTTTCCATGACCCGCGAATTAGGCCCGCTGCTCACGGCGATCATCATTGCCGGGCGAAGCGGTTCGGCCATTGCCGCGGAAATTGGGACGATGAAAGTCAACGAAGAAATCGACGCGCTGCAGACGATGGGATTCAACCCGGTTCGCTTTCTGGTCGTTCCCCGGCTGCTGGCGCTGATCATTGTGCTGCCGTGCCTGGCGCTCATTGCCGATGTCGTTGGAATTTTGGGCGGATTTTTTCTTGCCGTGACCAATTTGAATATTTCGTTCGTTCGCTATTTCAATCAAACCGCTGAAGCGCTGGTGATGAAAGACCTCATCACCGGCCTGGTGAAAACGTTCTTCTTCGCCACCATCATCGCGCAGGTGGGCAGCTACCAGGGCTCCATCGTGGAAGGCGGCGCTGAAGGCGTTGGCAAATCGACGACCACGTCGGTGGTGACATCGATATTTTTGATCATCATAGCGGATTTGCTGTGTACGATGTTTTTTTATTCGACGTTGTGATTGAGTAAGACTGAAACACTAAAATGTCGGGGTTGTATCAAAAGTACTGAAGTTGAACTTTAACGTAGTTTGTCATTCCTGATGCCCTGTGGCGAATTCAGGAATCTCCTTGCCTGGCCAGACGAGATTCCTGCATTCCACTTCGTTCCAGCAGGAATGACATCATTCAGGAAAATAATTTGATTTATTGATAATTTTATGAAAAAAACTGAACCCATCATAGAAATCCGAAACCTGGAAACCCATTACGGATCGCGCAAGGTGCTGGATGGAATTAACCTGCAAATTATGCCCGGCGAAACCATGACGATTCTCGGTCGGTCCGGCTGCGGAAAAAGCACGCTGCTCAGGCACATGATTGGATTGTCGCGGCCCACTGCCGGCGAAATTCTCATCAAAGGGCAGAACATTACTGCAATGTCCGAACAGGAAATGCTGACCATTCGGAAGAAAATCGGCATGCTGTTTCAGGGCGCGGCGCTGTTCAATTCAATGTCCGTTGGCGATAATGTCGCGCTGCCGCTTCGCGAGCACACGAAACTGGAAGATTCGACCATAAAAATCATGACGCGCATGAAACTGGATCAGGTCGGGCTCAGCGGCTTCGATGATTTTCTGCCGGCCCAGCTTTCCGGAGGAATGAAAAAACGCGCTGCGCTGGCCCGCGCCATTGCCATGGATCCGGATATTCTGTTCTGCGACGAACCGTCGGCCGGGCTGGATCCCATTGTGGCGGTGGGCATCGACCATTTAATTTTGAAATTGAAAAAAGCGTTTCACATGACCATCGTCATCGTCACCCACGAAATGGAATCGGTGAATTTGATTGCCGACCGTGTGGCGTTGTTAGATGGCGGGAAGATAATCGCGCTGGGCACTGTGGGCGACCTGAAAAAATCGGACGATCCAAGGGTTCAGCAATTTTTTAACAGAATGCCCGATCCCGAGGAAATTGACAGAGATAGTTATTTTAATTCGCTGGTCGGGGAACCGGGGTAGTTAGTGGTGAATGGTGATTTGTGGATTTGATATTGGATGTTTGATATTAGATATTGGATATTAGATATTAGATATTAGATATTGGATATTAGATATTGGATATTGGAAATTAGATATTAGATATTAGATATTGGATATTGGATATTAGATATTAGATATTGGATATTGGATATTAGATATTGGATATTGGATGTTTGATATTAGATATTGGATATTAGATATTGGATATTGGAAATTGGATATGCGATATTCGATACCCAATTACCAGTTACCACTCACCAGTAACCAGTACCCAATCACCAGTAACCAGTTACCAATCACCAAGTAGCAGGAGTTAGCATCAATGGAATATCGCCCGAATGAGATAAAAGCAGGATGTCTGGTAATTTTCAGTGTCATTTTATTAGTGGCATTTTTAATTGTCATTTCCGGGCTGGACCTGTTTAAATCGACGAAAATTTATTTCGCTCGATTTCAAAATACCAGCGGACTGGAAGTGGGTTCACTGGTTCGCTTTGGCGGCATGGAAATCGGAAAGGTGAAAGATGTTCGCATTGCGCCGGATAATAATTCACAAATCGAATTCGCGCTGGAAGTAGACGAAGAAATTCCCATCAAGGAAGATTCCGAAGCGCTGATTACCTCCATTGGAATTATGGGCGAATATTATATCGAGGTGACGACCGGCACGCCCAATTCAGAACTGCTGCCGTCCGGCAGTATGCTTCAATGCCGGGAACTGCTCCCCATGATGATGCTGACAGAATCGGTGGATAAAATTACGCAGCAGCTATCCGTGACTATTGAGAGCGTGAATAAAATTTTGGGCGATGAAAATCAGCAGCAAATTCACCAGTTGTTTGTCAATTTGAATCAACTGCTGGAAGACAATCAACAGGCAGTGTCCTCCATGATGGTAAATATGAATGCGGTGCTGGCCGATTTGAACCGAATGGGTGATAAACTGGACACGCTGCTGTTGGATAACCAGGAGAGCATCACCGGGGCTATCGGAAAGTTAGAGCAAACGCTGACCAATTCTCAGGCGCTCATTCAGGATTTTCAGCGCACTATGAAAAATGTGGATCAGATGATTGTGACACAAAATGGAAATTATGATCAAATCATGGAAAATTTACGTCGCACCAGCAGTAATTTGGATGACTTCACCAAATCGATAAAAGAAAAGCCGTGGAGCCTTATCCGAAAATCATCGCCAAAGGAGCGAAAGGTGGAGTAAACGAAGCAGTGTTTGTCAAACCGACAGAAAAACTGTTCTGTAAAATCGATAACGAAATTCACGATTATAATTTACAAGCGAATAAAGGATTCAAGAAAATGAAAAAAACCGGAAGCTTATTATTCATTTTTATATTATTATTCCTGTACCAGTGCGGGAGCAATGCGCCGGAAATGCGGTTTTATTTAATCGATTACCCGGTGGACATGAGCAATCAAAGCGCCACCCCAAAACACGATGTAGTCATTGGCGTGAACCGCTTCAAAGTGCATCCGCTTTATGATGAAACGCGGCTCGTTTATCGCGATTCGCCCTACGAGGGAAAATATTATAATTATCATTCCTGGATAACGCCCCCGGCCGATATGGTCACGGACAAGGTGGTGGAGCATTTAGGCGCGTCCGGCATGTTTAAAAATGTGATCGAGCTTCCCAAATTTGCCGCAGTGAATTATACTGTAAACGGAACAATTCTGGCCCTGGAAGAGTGGGATGAGGGAAACCAGTGGTACGCCAGGGTGAAAATTGCAGTCGATATTTTCGATATGAAAAATGAACATATCGTCTGGCAAAAAATTCTGGAACGAAAACTCCTCGTTTCTCCGCAAACACCGTTTGATGTGGTCAAAGGGATTAACATGGGAGTTGAGCAATGCATCGATGAGCTTCAGCAAGGATTGGATGTGGTTTTTTCGAAATGAACTGCGTAGAATTTTATACCTCAATTTTGATTGTACAGGCGAACAGATTCTCGATATTCGATTTTGGATATTCGATGAAAAAGCATTATGCTGGCAGCGTTCAGCTTTCAGTCCTGAATAATATCATGTTTTTGTATTGAATTCGTTTCAACGCGTCACAGAATTTCGGACATTTAATAGGAAAAGTATGCAATCGAAGTTTTGGAATTGTCGCTTTTTTCTTTTTCTCTTCATTATAATAATAATCTCCTTGCCTTTCAACTCCTGCCAAAAGCGCACCGATGAAAATATTCTGGCAACCGTCGGGCCGATAAAAATAACCGTGGATGAATTCATCGAGAATTACGAATTGAGTCCCCGGCCCGGGGTTGTTTCACGAACCAGCTTCACGCCCCGTTTGCATCTCGATAAAATGATCGAAAATAAATTGCTGGCCCTTTACGGCGCTGAACACGACTACGAGTACGATCCGCGAATCGCCAGCCAGATTCGGGCGGTTTCGAAGAACATTCTGGTGCAGCAGCTTTACAGAACACAGGTCGCACAAAAGACCGATGTGACCGAAGCCGAATTGCGCGATGGATTCCTCAAATCCAAAACAAGCATCCGCGCGCGGCATTTATTCGTGAGGACAAAACAGGAAGCCGATTCGCTGTTGAATTTAGTCAACCAGGGCGTTTCGTTTCAGCAGTTGAGCAGAGGCATTTTTCGGGATTCCACGCTGGCGAAAAACGGGGGAGACCTGGGCTACTTTTCCTTCGGTGATATGGATGAGGATTTTGAACGGGCGGCGTACGATTTGAAAGTCGGAGAAGTGTCGCGGCCGGTGAAAACGAAATGGGGGTATCACATCATCAAAGTGGAAGACAAAATTGAATCGCCCATTGTCACTGAAAATGAATTTCAAACGAACCGGCATAAAATTGAACCTGTCATTTTGAAACGAAAGCAGGAGCGATTGGCGCAGCAGTACGTCAAGGAATTTATGGCGCCCAAAAACGTTGTTGCCAAAGCCGATGCCATTAACTTTTTGGTGAATGCGGCGCGACGCCTGGAAAAAGCCACCCGGACACAGCTTCCATCGGATTTGCCCACGATCAATGATGAAGAAATTACCTCGGTTCAAAATGAAATCGATGAGCATCTGAACGATGTGATCGTTGAATTCGAAGGCGGCGCCTGGACGATAAAGGAATTTTTCGAAAAAATGATGGAAACACTCCCGCAGGATCAACCGGATTTGACGAGCCATCTCAGCATCGCTGAAAAAATCGCGGTCATGGTGCGGAATGAATTTTTGTCCGAGGAAGCGAAACGATTGGGACTGGAGAACCAGCCCTGGGCAAAAGCCATGCTGGAGCAGAAAAAAGATAAACTAGTGGCCAATTTAGTTCGACTGGATATCGTCGAATCCATTCAGATTTCCGAGGAGGAAGTGGTGAAGCATTATTCGAACTTCCCCGGGAAATTTTCATCGCCGGAAAAATATAAACTGAAAGAAATCGTGATTGCCGATGCAACAGCGGCAGTAAAAATTCATCAACAGCTCTTTGATGGAGCTGATTTCAGCGAACTGGCGCGGCAGTATTCTATTCGGGAGCAATCGGCGCAACGTGGGGGAGAGATAGGCTATATCAGCCGTGTGGACAATCCTGACATTGTTAGTCGAGTGAAAGATTTAACAATTGGACAGATATCCGAACCGATGCCTATCAGCGGGCATTACATTATTTTACAATTGGTGGATAAGCAGAGTCCGCAGGTCATTCCTTTCGATCAAATTCGCGAACAGGTAAAACAGGATTTGTGGAATTCAAAAGTTCGTTTGGCCACGGATTCTATTTTGAAGTCTCAGCAAGAAAAAAATATAATTTGGATAAATGAAAAGCTGATTGAGTCGCTGGAGTCGGAGGACAAGAAGAATGTGGAGATGATTGGGTTTGAGCAGTGAGTTGTTGTCAGCAGTCAGCTTTCAGCCCGAAGTCTTCAGCTTTTGTTATAAATTTTTGATTGTTTGTGTAGAATTGGTTAACCTTAAACTCAATGTGGTCAAATGTTAGTATTAAATAGAAAATCAATTCTATCCAAAAGCAAAATGAAGATTTCGCTCATAGGTAGTTTGCTAATCATTTTATGTATTTCATTATATTGCAGCTTTTCAAAACCACACTCCAAATTAACGCCCCAAAACCCATCCCCAATGGACGAACACATCCGGCAGCACGAGCGAATTCCCGACAAAAAGTTGCCGGGGAATTCATTCACCATTGATAGCCTGCTGCACAAATCCATTGAAATTTTCATTCCGGCAAAAGCGGCTGCGACGGAGAAACCGAACCTGCTGATACATTTCCACGGTGCAAGTTATGTGGCCAAACATGCGGTGTCGGTTCAAACAGAATCAATTGTCCTGGCCAATGTGCATCTGGGCTCCGGTTCTTCCGCGTATGAAAGACCGTTTTCAGCCGAAAAAATTTTCGATGATTTCATCGCTGCGCTTCATAACCGTTTGAAAAATGAAATGCCGGCGTTTGAGAATTTCGATTCGATTTACATCAGTTCATTCAGCGCCGGCTACGGTGCGGTTCGTGCCATAATAAAATACCCGGAAAATATGAATCAAATAGATGACATCATTCTCCTCGATGGCCTGCATACCGATTACATCCCTGCGAGGACGCCCCTGGCCAAAGGCGGCGCATTGAATACAACCAAACTGGAAAATTTCCTGAAATTTGCGGAACTTGCTGCCTCAGGAGAGAGGAAAATGATTATCACCCATTCCGAAATATTTCCCGGCACATACGCCAGCACCACGGAAACTGCTGAGTACCTGGTTCGCTCATTAAACTTAAAACGTAAACCAGTGTTACAATGGGGACCCATGGGAATGCAGCAGGTGAGCGAGACCGTCCAAAATGACCTGCACATCCTGGCATTCGCCGGAAATACCGCCCCAGATCATATCGATCACTTTCATGCAATTCATTATTTTCTTTCAATTCTTGAAAGGAAATAGAAATATCTTCATAATGTAACCAGTAGTTAATCCAAAATTCAAAAAACACTTGACAAATACAAAAAAAATTTGTATAATGAAACCAAGAAATTTGGAAGGGCTTCCATGAAATGGGAGTAAGGTAAATGTCAACAACAATTTATGACGTTGCAAAAAAAGCGGGAGTTGGTATTGGCACCGTTTCTCGCGTTCTGAACAACAGTCCTCAAATCTCTCCGAAAACCCGAGAAAAAGTTCTCAAAGTCATCAAAGAATTAAAATATCAACCCCACGCAATGGCCCAGGGATTGGCTCGCAAACGAACGAACAGTCTTGCATGTCTCGTTCCGTCTTTTACCGGCTATTTTTATTTGGAATTGATCAATGGCATTCAGCAGGCATTGAGTCGCCATCGATTTGATTTGATTCTCTACAGCATCGGTCAGATGGATAAAGAAAAAGAAATTTTGAAACGAACCCTGCGCGAACGTAAAGTGGATGGTGTACTGTTGATTTCCATGCCAATTACTGATGAATATGTGAAGAAGTTCACCCAGGCCAGGTTCCCCATCGTTTTGGTGGATAGCTTCCATGATGAACTGGATTCCATCGCTATTGAAAATCGCGAGGGAGCGTTCATCGCCACAAAACATCTCATCGATCTCGGGCACACGCGAATTGGCATGATAAACGGTAACCTGAACAGTTTACCGGCTAAAATTCGTCTGGAAGGATTCAAAGCTGCCCTGGCCGAAAACAATATTCCGTTTGAAGCAGAACGAGTTAAAATTGTCCAGCAAACTGACAATAAAGAACTGAACCATAATCATGGTTTCAATAAAAAAGCCGGTTATGAAGCCATGCTCAGTTTATTAAATTTAGAAGTGAACAGACCGACTGCGGTATTCATTTCCAGTGATATTCAGGCTGCCGGCGCTTTGAAAGCAATTCGCGAGCGGGGATTGAGCGTTCCTGAAGATATCGCGATTATGGGATTCGACGGCGTTGAATTATCAGAATATCTGGGTTTAACCACCATGAAGCAGCCCATGTTTGAAATGGGAATGATTGCAGTGGAGCGGCTCATCGAAAAAATACTGTCACCTGAAACAACGAAAAAAAAGGTTAAAAAATTATTTCATACACGTCTCATCATTCGGGATACATGCGGAGCGGGTTGGCTGCGAAAAGATGATCAGAAAAAAGTAATAGAAGATGATCCAGAATCTGTATTAGTTGAACAGCCGTAAAATAGAGCAGAATGATTGTCTCACATAAATAAATTGGATAATTAGAAGCTAAAAAATCTGTAAAGGGGAAATGCGTATGAAACTATTATCAAGATCATTAGCAATATTCCTCATTTTTGCTTTTGGTTTCATTGGTTCTTTGAATGCCGGAACCACGGGGAAGATTTCAGGCATGGTAAAAGATGCTGAATCTGGCATGCCGTTGCCCGGAGCGAACATTGTGCTCGAAGGCACCATGATGGGAGCCGCAAGTGATTTGGACGGGCATTACCTTGTGATGAATGTTCCGCCCGGCGTTTATACACTTAAGGTCACCATGATGGGGTACCAACCCAAGCGCGTGGAAAATGTTCGTGTTTCTATTGATTTGACAACAACGATAAATTTTGAAATCCAAACCCAGGTCATGGATTTGGGCGAGGAGGTAACAGTCGTGGCCGAACGGGAGATCATCCAGCCGGATATGACATCCTCGCTCTCTGCTGTTAGCGCAGAGGAAATACAGAATTTGCCTGTGCAGGAATTAAGCGATGTGCTGGAATTGCAGGCCGGTTTAGTGAAAGACCCGTTGGGTGGGCTTCACGTTCGCGGCGGTCGGTCCGGCGAAGTTGCATTCTGGATCGATGGCATCGCGGCCACAGACGTGTATTCCGGCAATATGGGCGTGGAAGTGGAAAACGCGTCCATTCAGGAATTGCAGGTGGTGAGCGGTACATTTAACGCGGAATACGGTCAGGCCATGTCCGGTATCATCAACATCGTAACAAAAGAAGGCGGTTCCGAATACAGCGGCGAAGCGCGATTTTACATGGGAGATTATGTCAGTAACGATACGGAGTTGTTCAGTCGCATCGATAAGATCGATCCGATGTCGTTGTACAATATCCAGGGAACGCTGAGCGGCCCGGTTCCTTACACGAAGAAGAAGCTAAATTTCTTCTCCATGGTGCGATATTTTCAAAATGAGGGATGGTTCTATGGACGAAAGCAATTCGCGCCATCCGGCTACGCTTCGACAAATGAATGGGTCGCGCTGAATCCGTTTCAAAAAATAAGCACCCAGGGGAAATTATCCTACAGTCTGACGCCGACGATCAAATTAAGTTATGGACTTTTCTGGAATTCAAACGAGTTTCGTTCCTTTGATCATGGGTTCAAATACAATCCGGATGGCGATTACCAGAAGTTTGAATCCGGAAACACGCATATCCTTTCCTTGAATCATGTCCTCTCTCCAAAAACATTTTACGAATTGAAATTCACAAAATTTTATACTGATTACGAACAATATGTCTATGAAAATCCGCTGCAGGGTGTGCAATATATCTTCGATCCGGCAGATACGTCCGGACAGAGATATATCATCGATCCGAATAGCCCTCCCGGCTATGTCCACCCGGATTCACTGAGGACGCCTGTTTCGTACAGCTTCAACCAGGGCGGCACAAAGATGGATCATTTTTTCCGGAGCACAGCCTATATGATTGGCAAATTCGACCTGGTGAGCCAGGTGAGCCGCGCCCATCAGATCAAGACCGGCGTGGAATTCAGGCAGCACGACCTGAATCTCGAATGGTTCAACATTCAGCCAAAACGCGAAGGCAATGCAGAAATTGTTCCGTTCGAACCGTATGTGCCTTCTGTGACAACCCCGTATCACGATATTTACAATCATAAACCCATGGAAATTGCAGCATACGTGCAGGACAAAATCGAATTGAAAGATATGATTATGAACATCGGTATCCGATTCGATTATTTCGATCCGGATGGCCAGGTGCTCGCCGATCCGATGGACCCGAATATTTATTCTCCTCTACTGGAAGAGAATTATTACGTGGATCCATCGCTGCCCGAAGCACAACTCAACGATCCCTCCAATATTATCCCCCTTGAAACGCGCCGGAAAAGTTGGTACAAAGATGCTTCGGCAAAGTACAAATTCAGCCCGAGACTGGGTATTGCCTATCCCATCACCGAGCGCGGCGTCATCCATTTTTCGTACGGCCACTTTTTCCAGATTCCGCTGTTCGACTTTCTCTACTCCAGCCCGGATTTCAAAGTGACCGAGGCCGAAGGGGCCCGGGTCATCGGAAATGCGGACTTGAATCCACAGAAAACGGTGATGTACGAAATTGGATTGCAGCAGCAGATCGCCGAAAATGTCGGTTTTGATGTGACCATGTTTTACCGCGACGTTCGCGACTGGGTTGGAACCAGTCCGCTCATTTCCACTTACGGTACAGTGAAATATTCGAGATATGAAAATAAGGATTATTCCAATGTGCGTGGATTTACGCTGGCTTTGAATAAACGCTATTCCAATTATTTTTCAGCTTCGGTGGATTATTCATTTATGATTACCGAAGGCAGCTATTCCAATCCCACAGATGCGTTTAATGCAGAACAGGGCCAGCGCGAGCCGCGTCGGCAGCTCATTGCATTGAGTTGGGATAGACGCCACACCCTGAACAGCACCGTGAGCATTGGTACGCAAAAATGGCGGACTTCTTTCCTCAGCAGATTCTGGAGCGGTCTGCCTTACACACCGAGGTTCCCCAAAGGAACGGTTACGGGCGGTGGTACATACAATGAGCTTCGCGAAAACAGTGATCGTCTGCCGAACCAGTTTTCATTCGATATATATGTCAATTATAACCTGAAAGTTGGAGGATTAAATCTGTCAGTGTTCGCCAATGTCTATAATTTGTTTGACACACGAAACGCAACGTGGGTGTATACGGATACCGGTTCTCCAGATTATACACTGGATTCTGTCGGCATTTTTGGCGATCCAAATCGCGTGGGAACATTGGAGGAATTTTTCACCCATCCTGAATGGTATACTGAACCGCGACAGGTTCAGATGGGAGTAGCAATCAATTTTTAAGCGATGCGATCAATTATTACTCGATAAATATTTCAAAAATATTGAGGTAGAAGTATGAGAAAAATTTCAGCTTTTACATTTACATGCATATATTTAACATTGTTTCTTTTTGAATTTTCGCTGGCACAAATCACTTCTCACGGTGATGTAAGAGAAGTGCGAAGCGGGCTTCATTCCGGAAATCAGATCAAAACAACATTCTATAACACCGGATTTTTTGGGCGCAAAGAAGACAGTCCAAATGATTTTGGAGGTGAATGGCCCAAAAACACCGGGCGCATTTATGTTGGTGATGCCTGCACTATTGTCGGCACATTTATCGACACGGTCGGCGCCAATGGCCAGCCCATTGTAATTACACCGGACGGACCGCAGAAAGGATCCGGCTCTGCACGCCGTGGAGAGATTGGTCCCAATGGCGAGTGGTTTACATGGATGCCCCTGCCTGGCTTTGCAAATCCGGACAGTAAAAAAGTCGCCATGACGGATCTCAATGCCAGTCCACGATATCGGGCAACCTGGCCAATGACCTGGCCGGATAAAATGGAAGATATGGTCGATCCCGGTTGGTCCGGCGCATGGAACGGCTATTTTGGCAAGGATGTGTTCAATGCGGATCAGGAAAGTTTTTATGTCATGGATGATTATCAAAATGCGGAATACCCATTTTACCCGGACAGCACCGATACGCTCCGGCGTGGATTGGGACTGAGAGCCACAGTTCGCGGATTTCAGTGGTCCAATGCATTGGTGGAAGATGCATTGTTCTGGCTGTACGATATCACCAATATCGGCACCACAAATTACGACAAAATGGTATTCGGCATGATGATCGGGAATATGATGGGAAATACACGCACCAATCAGGGTGACTTTAATGACGATTCGGCCGATTACGATCTGGTGGAAGATTTAGCATTTACCTGGGATAACGACTTTTTGGGACAGGGAGGCTGGGGGCCGGTGGGCGTTCTCGGTTACGCATTTTTAGAAAGCCCGGGGAATCCCTACGACGGCATCGACAATGACGGTGATGGCACCGCGTTTGGTGGTCCGACAATCTCCGAGGATATGTTCGATGCCAAAATCATTAGTGTGGATGATCGGGTGGCTGTGATAGATTATGAAACCTACGAACGAACTGTAACGACCATGCCTGCCGACGGCATTACGTACAATTATAATGGAAATATCGTCACTGTTAATCCCGGTCAGACCGTGCGCGAGATCGCTCATGATAATATTGATAACAACTTAAACGGCATCATCGACGAGAACAATGGAGCAACCATCGGCACCGCGCCAGACACGACACATGTGTATTTGTACGTGGATTTGCCCTACAAAGATTATATTATGGGCGCCGGACTGGGCAATCCGTTGATCGACGAACGCCGCGACGATGGGGTGGATAACGACAATGATTGGGACCCCCTATCGGACGATGTTGGTCTCGATGGAAAAGCCGGCACCGGTGATCCCGGGGAGGGAGATGGTATGCCAACTTCCGGAGCCGGCACAGAATTTCCCGGTGAGCCCAACATCGATAAAACGGATATTGATGAATCGGATATGATTGGTTTGACCAGTTTTTATTTTTTCAAACCATTCGATGCAGTGCCATTGCACGATGATAACAAGGTTTGGCGTTACATGAAACCCGGCTATCTCAATGCTGCGATTGAAAATGCAGATGCAGACTTCCAGTTTGGTTCCGGCTATTTCCCATTGAAGGTCGGCCAGACCGAGCGGTTCTCCATTGCCATGATTTTTGGCGATGGCCCGCGCTACGATTCGAACAGCGACCTGTACCGAAACAAAGGCTGGGTTTCCAAAGCCTATAACGAGAACTATAATTTTGCCCAGGCGCCTTACACGCCAACGCTGGTGGCAGTGCCCGGCGATAATAAAGTAACGCTTTACTGGGATGAACTTGCCGAAGAGTCTTTTGATCCCATTACCGGCAATGATTTCGAAGGTTATCGGCTGTATCGCTCAACAGACACGCAATTCCGCGATATGGTGGAAATTACGGATGCGTTCGGATCCAAAACGTTCATGGAACCGATTGCTCAATTCGATTTAAAAAATGAATATGATGGCTTTACCTACACCCAGCGAAATGTAGACAACTCCACAACAGATTATCAGGTTGTGCCGGTCAAAGGCGTGCAATTTTATCTCGGCAATAATAGCGGTCTCCAACACAGTTATGTGGACGAGGATGTGAAAAATGGCTACACCTACTACTACGCACTGACCGCATACGATCACGGTGATCCTCGTCCGGATAAACAAATCCCGCCCACTGAAAGCGGAATTCAAATTTCGGTGGATGCATCCGGGCGTGTGGACAAGGGCCGAAATGTGCAAATCGTGCGGCCTGAAGCGCCGGTTGCCGGGTATGTCGCGGCCGATTTGGACACCATCGAGGCTGTATCCATTTTGAAACCCTCCGGTGATTTTACGTATCGCATCATCGATCCTGCAGAAATCAAGGAAAATCATAGATATCGCATCACATTCGAAGATACGGTACAGGTCGGCAGCGTTGGAGAGGGCGATACCTTGTCAACAAAATGCTGGACATTGGCCGATGTCACATTCGAGGAAGAGGGACAAATCGATACATTAATTAACCGCAGCCGTAACCTGAGTATTTATGATGAACAGCCCATCATCGATGGTTTTCAGTTGTTTGTCAACAATGCCCAATTCATTGATATTGACCGAACGAAAAGCACGTGGAGCCGGGACAGCCTCTATACCATCGGCTTCAAGGTGTTTAAATACGGCTTCACCACCGGCACCATGTATCCTTCGGATTATATGATTATTTTTGATGAAGTGGGTGTGGACACATCGACCTATCTTGAGGTGAGACGGGTAGCTCTGGTGCCAAAACCAGTCAATTTCAAAGTTTACAATCTTTCCAATGAGGAATATATTGATTTTGCTTTCTGGGAAGTGCATGGGGACGATGGAGTATTCTCGTCTGATTATAATAACCAGGATCTCATCATTCTGCTGGAAGAAAATGAAAATGATTCGCTCATCGTCACGTGGGAGTTTAAAACTGTCTATGACGAACGATTGTCAGCGCCAACCGCCGGCGATACGGCAACCGTCATTCTGAAAAAGCCGTTTCTGTCATCCATGGTGCTGGAATTCAACGCACATAAGGAGACCATCGACGACGAACTGGCCGCTTCGGAAATGGACGATATAAAAGTCGTGCCAAATCCGTACATCGTCACCAATAGCTGGGAACCTCTCAATCCATATTCCAGCGGACACGGCCCCAGGCATTTGCATTTCATTCATCTGCCACCGGAATGTACGATAAAAATATTCAATGTTCGCGGTCAGTTGATAGACACAATCGAACACCGGTCCATCACGTCCGGGGATGATATGAATATCTGGAACGGAACGGAAATATGGGACATGCTCACTAAAGACGAACTGGATATTGCTTATGGCGTGTATGTCTATCATGTCGATGCCGGAAAATACGGTCAAAAAATTGGAAAATTTTGTGTTATTAAATAACGCATAACAGGAGCTGAACAATGAAAAAGATATTTTTACTGAGTATAATTTTATTGATTTTCGGAATGCCTGTTCTGGGTTTGGCCCAGGTTACGAAAGTGGGAACGACTGCGGCCGGATTTCTCAATATTGATGTTGGCGCGAAAGCGATTGGCATGGGAAGCGCGTATGTTTCCGTGGCAAACGATGCAACGGCCATGTACTGGAATCCATCCGGGATTGCCAATGTCGCAAAGAATGAAGCCATTTTTACGCATAACCGGTGGATCGCGGATATGAGTTTTAACTTCGCCGGCATAGTAGTGCCGCTTTCATTCGGAACCATAGGCGTCGGGGCGACATTCCTCACCATGGACGATATGGAACGCACCACCGTGGAATTCCCTGATGGAAATGGTGAAATGTTCTCAGCCGGATCGTATGCGTTCAATTTGTCCTACGCGCGGCGGTTGACCGATCGGTTCAATATTGGAGCCAACTTGAAATATATCCATGAGTACATTTATAACTCATCTGCCACAGGAATTGCTTTTGATATCGGAACCCAATTTATAACGCAATTCAATGGATTGAAAATTGGCATGAGCATCAGCAATTTCGGAACTAAAATGCGAATGAGCGGGCGCGATTTGATCGTTCAGGTGGATACAAATCCGATTATTTCCGGAAATAACGAAAACATCAACGCCGATCTCAAGACCGAAGCTTATGATTTGCCGCTGTTGTTCCGGGTGGGCATTTCCATGGATGTGCTGAAAGGCGCCGGCGGAAATAATCTCATTTTGGCCGCGGATGCACTGCACCCCAATGATGATGTGGAATTTCTCAACCTGGGTGGCATGTACATGTTTAAAAATTTATTTTCGCTCAGCGCTGGCTATAAAACGCTTTTTGCTGAAGATTCCGAAGAAGGGATTGCCCTGGGCGCAGGCTTTTATTTTGACTTAATTGGCGGACTCAAAATTAAAATGAATTACGCGTACCAGGATTTCGGCGTGCTGAATGACATCCAGCAGTTTTCTGTAGCGCTGGAGTTTTAAGCTATAAATTATTTTTGCTCTTACTATAAATCGATATTTTACAGTTCATATCTATCGATAATTAGTCATAAGTTTTCCGAACTCTTGGTAAAAATGAATTTTCATTATTTATTATTAATTAATTAATTATAAATAATTTCATGGTTCGGAAAGTTCGGAAAAAGGTAGTAATATGCAAAGCCTGAAGAGTGAATTTACTCGGTTGAGAAAACAGAATATACCATTTATTGCAGTGGCTAACAGCGAGTGGTATTCATTATTCAAAGATGAAATAAGGAATTCCATAGCCATCGAAGGGATTTTCACCAATCGCAACGATTTAATGGATGTGCTGGAACACAATAAACGGACGGATACACAAAAAACAGCCGCTATTTTGGGATATTTTGAATCTGCAAGTTCTGTTTATGAATATGCCAATAATCTGCTCAAAGTGAATGAATTCAAACTTCGTTTGGCAGATGTTAAGCAAATACACTCTCTGTTAATGCGGTACGAAAAGAAAGTCGGAAGTTTTCAGGGTACATTAGGCGATTTCAGAAAAGGCGATATTGAAGTCACAGAATCTCGATTCAAGCCGATAAAAGCGCCTTTTGTGGAGCATGCCATGAGATTATTTGTAAAATGGATCAATAAGAAGCTTGAGGATGCAAAATATGATAAATTGAAGCTCGCATCGATCAGTCATGTATTGTTCGAGACAATCCATCCGTTCCGTGATGGCAACGGCAGAGTCGGAAGAATCCTTCTTTCATTTATTTTAATTGGCTGTGGTTACGTGAATATTGCAATCAAAGGGACGAATAAGGAAGATAGAAATAAATACTACGAAGCTTTGGAAATAGCAGATGACCATTGCGAACTTCTGCTTCGAGCTATTGAAAGTGGAAAAAAAATAACGACGAATGATGTGGATAGGTTTCTTGATAAAAGTAATCTCTCGCTTTTAAGTAAAATTATTGAAGATCGGTTAAGAGATGCTTATGATCGATTGAAAAATCAAGTTACATTAAAATATGACAAGGATGCACTGCTACCCTTGCGCGATGTGGCTAAATTCTATCATTATTCACAGGATTATTTGAGGAATCTGATTAATAAAGGCAAATTATCTGCCCAACGGTCAGGTAAATTATGGTATGTGCGAGTTCGGGATATGGAACTGTACAGAGAGAAAGTTGAAAAAAAGAATTCATTGTAAATTGAATGTATTATCATCATGAGTGAGTAACATACTCACCTCAATGAGGGATTGAAGTAAGTTCAGAGAATAAGGATTTGAACAGGCGGCTCATAAAATTCGTCCAATTATGTAACTCGAAGATACTTCGAATTAAAGACTGAGGGAATTTGTTATGAGAAAAGGGGATGCCCGAGTTATTATCCTGCTTATTTTATTTTCGTTTACTTTTAACTGCCAAAAAGAAAAACAAATTAACTACCAGGTTCCGGTCTGGGCCAAGAAAGCGGTATGGTACCAGATTTTTCCGGAACGATTCCGAAATGGTGATCCATCCAACGATCCGTCGCTCGAAGATATTGTCGGGTCTTGGCCGTTTGGTGACATGCGGGAAATTCAAACCGTGCCCTGGACTTCGGACTGGTACCAGCTTCAGCCGTGGGAGCAGGATGGCAAGGGATTTTACTATCATGCCCAGCGCCGGCGGTTTGGCGGCGATTTGCAGGGCGTAATCGACAAGCTCGATTACCTGCAGGAATTAGGCGTCAACGCCATCTACTTCAACCCTGTGTTTGAATCACCTTCACTGCACAAATACGATGGCACATTTTATCACCACATCGACGATAATTTTGGGCCCGATCCTGCCGGCGATAAAATTATCTTCGAAAATGAAAATCCCACCGATCCTTCAACCTGGCAGTGGACTGCCGCCGATAAACTTTTCCTTGAATTGCTCAAACAATGTCACGAACGAAATATCCGCGTTATCATCGATGGCGTGTTCAATCACGTGGGCGTGAATTTTTTCGCGTTTGCTGATCTCAAAAAAAATCAACAAAATTCCAAATACAAGAATTGGTTCGAGGTGAAATCGTGGGACAATCCGGACACGGAAGCGGATGAATTTGATTACGAATGCTGGGCCGGGGTGAAAGGCATGCCGGAAATTCGCGAGGGAAGCGATGGCTTTGCCGCTGAACCGTGGGCGTATATGGTGGCATCGATTGAGCGCTGGATGGATCCCAATGGCGACGGAGATCCCTCGGATGGCATCGATGGCTGGCGCCTGGATGTGGCCGAAAAAGTGACCCGCGCGTCGTGGGTTAAATTTCGCAATCTGGTTCGTTCCATCAACCCGGAAGCCTATTTGACCGGCGAAGTCTGGTGGGAGAAATGGCCTGAAAAAATGTTCAACGCAGCGGACTGGCTCAAGGGCGACATGTTCGACGCGGTAATGAATTATCGTTTTGCAGCGGCTGTGACCAAGTTTTTCATTGATCAGAAGAATCGAATATCTGCCACAGAATTTGATAAAGAACTGGCGCAGGTCAGAACCGATTACCCATTCGAAGTGAACTACGTTTTGCAGAATTTAATGGACAGCCACGATACGGACCGGCTGCCTTCCATGATTGTGAATCCGGACCGGATTTACGGTCACAAAAATACGTTGAACGCCAATGAAAATTATAACGTTCGCAAGCCGCGGGCTGATGAGATAAAAATCCAGAAGCTCATCGCGCTGTTCCAAATGACGTACGTGGGCGCGCCCATGATTTATTACGGCGATGAAGCCGGCGTATGGGGCGCCAGCGACCCGGACGAGCGAAAACCCATGCTCTGGGCCGATCTGAAATACGACGATGAAGTCAGCCATCCGTTTGGCGCGCTGCGTCCGCGGGATAAAAATGAATTCAATCCCGATCTCTTTCATTATTATAAAGAATTGATTCGCATCCGAAAAGAGCACCCGGCTTTGATGCTGGGTGATTTTCAGTTGCTCGTCGTTGATGATGAAAAATCGATGTATGCGTTCGAGCGAAATTATGATAAGCAGAGAGTCATCGTGGTGGTGAATAACTCCGAGCGAATTCAGCCGCTGCAATTGGATGCCGCCGGGAAACAATGGATGGACTTGCTGAGCGGGGACCGATTCTTAGACATCGATGGGAAAATTGAATTGAAGGTCGACAGCAAATCCGGGCTTATCTTAATTCCCGGTCTGGAGACGCGGCTGGCTGCCCGGTGATGGCCACGGAGGCGCGGTGGCACATAGGAAAGAACCTGCACGATTAAAAACAACTGGCTGCTACTTGAAACTACATAAACGGAAAAGTATTAATTTAGATTTTTTTGTTTATGTTCAGCCAGAAAGGGTGTACAATGAAAAAAATAGCGTGGATTGTTTTTGTAGCCGGCATTTTAATATTTTCATCATGCAATAAAAAAAGCCCAACAGAAACGCCACCAGTAAATAATATTCATCCACAGGTAGATATACCCTGGCCAAGTTTAGCAGATAGTCCCTGGCCTTCACCTCGCGGAAACATTCAATGTAATGGTCGTAGCAAATCTATTGGTTTCAGGGAAGGTAAGGTTGCCTGGACTTTTACAGAAGATCGATTTGTTAATGAAATTTCAGGTGTTGTTGTAGGTTCAGATAGTACGATTTATTTTACAGCAGGTTTGACAGGTGGTATTCAAAAACGCTATTTATATGCACTAAATCCCGATGGTACTTTAAAATGGAAAAACGAACTCGAAGGAAGATTTGCTGCGACGACAACACCGATAGTAGGTGCCGGTGATATTATTTATGTACCAACTTATTGGGGACCTATCCATGCGTTTAACTCAGATGGAACCTTAAAATGGAAATATGGAAATGTAATCCGAAATCGTACATTCAGCCCCGCATTAGGATTAGATGGTACGATTTACTTTGCAGATACAGATGGAAAGTTATATGCAATTAACGCTAACGGTACATTAAAATGGTTTAACAATGAAAAGATGAATTCTGAAGAAGCTTTATTATCCTCGTATTCTTTAACTATGTCACCCGATGGCACTGTTCTTTATGGATCATCATTTGATTCCACTTTAAATGCATTTGATTCGCAAACAGGCGATATATTATGGGAGTTTCCAACCGGGCATAAGCTATTTGCATCGCCAATGGTCGATTCTGATGGTAACATTTATTTCACTCAATTTGATAGTACCGGTTTTCATCTTTGCTCGATAAACTCGCAAGGTGAATTGCGTTGGAAAAACGATCACAACCTCAGTTATTGGATCAGTTTTCATATGGATAAACACGGAAACATATATGTATATAGTGAAGATAAACGCATTCTTTCATTTGATTTTGAAGGTAATCTGAGGTGGAGTAGTTCAATATTGGGAAACACGTGGTTCAATTCAATTATAGGCGATAGCGAGGGTGTAATATATTTTGCACATACAGATTCATATATTTTAGCATTAAATCAGCAAGGGAATCAAATATTCGAATGTACACTTCCTTCTTTATCTGATGGACTCATTATGGGGGCTGTAGCAAATAGTCGTTTGTATCTATCTGGTAGATATCAATTTTTTTGTATTGAATAGGAGGTTTGAATTATGAAACTACAAAATTTTTTTTGGTTTGCCAGGTAATATTTTCCTTGTTTTTCGTATCCAGTCCTATCTCTTTTGCACAAGACTACCGCTATAATGGTGAAATAATGGGTGAAGTTATCGGCTTAGATGGAATGGATTACTGGCAGGTAAATGCTCAGTGTATATCTACATACAAGTGGGACGTTTCTGGACAAGAATGTTATCTCACAGATGATTATGAAACTGCTTATATTGAAGGCTGGGGAAATAACATATCCAATTTTGGATTTCATACTCCTTGGGGCCATGAAGGTGGCCACTATGATATAGCATTTGGCGAATATGAGTTTACTTTTAATTTAGCGGGAAGTGAGGATGATACTTCATTTATTCTCGATTTACGAGATGCTGATTGGACGAAAAATTATGGTTCGCCTTTTGATATTACTATCCGATGGGATATTGATAACAGGGAGTTGAAATATAGAATTGGAGGATCTGGGAATACCTATTATGACTTGGTTGATGAAACTATTTGGGATTTATTAGATGAAGCTCCTCCAAATAAGGAAGCCTTTCAGCCAACAAAACCCCTTGGTTTTAGATGTACAAATGCTAATCAGACAGGTGAACATCCTCATTTTGTATGGGATGGTACTCAATGGCCTAACGGAATAAGAGGACAAAGAACTATTACTGTCTATTATATAATATTTAGGAATTTGAGAAGAGTTGCAACAGATATAACAAACTTGGAGTGGACCGACAATAGTGTTACCATAGGTCAGCAAGGAACATCTTTCAACTACTTTGTCAGAGCAAAATTATCAAAATCTCCTGAATCTGAGAGGTCGGACATAGTTTATATTACAGGCAATCTTTCAAAAAAACAAATTCCAGAATCAATGAATTCCAGTGAAAAAGATAATTGTTCTGAGGAGTTCAAACTTATGAATGTAGTGTGTCACCCTAATCCTGTAAATCCAACTACAAATATTATTTATTCTCTTTCAAAAGTAGGAGTTGTCTATCTTACTATTTATAATTTAATGGGTCAACGAATAGCTGAATTAGTGAATGAAAAAAAATTTGCTGGAACTTATCAGGTTAGCTTCGATGGTAGCTCTTTAGCAGGTGGAATATATTTTGTTCATTTAGAATTCAATAATCAACATTTGATAAGAAAGGTTTTACTGATCAAATAATGCAATATAGTGTCCCTTGAAAATTAATATCAAATAAACGTTGAATTAGTTCTAATAGTATCTTTGTGTTTAGCGGTTATATATTTTTTATGTGTTATAACCTATAGCGAATTATAAGGTATCGTAAAATAGCATTAAGAAATTTAGGTGAATTATTGACGACATTTCGGATTAGCATTGCTTTTATCATTTTCGTTTTATTGATTTTTGCCAACTGCGGAAAAAATTCCAACGAGGAATATTTCGCACGGGTGAATGACGAATTTATCCGCGTGACCGAATTCGCTGAACGGCTGGATTATTTCACGCGGATGACCGGCATCCGGGATAATTTGCAGACGCGGGAAAATTTACTCGATCAGATGATCGGCGAGCGGCTGCTCATTCAAAATTTTTATGAATCCGGAATGAACGATTCGGCGCGATTCAGGCAAAAATTCGAGAGCATTCGAAATCAATTTTATCTGAATACATTCCGCAGGAAAGTCTTTTACGACACAGTCCCGGTCTCGGAGAATGAACTGCGGCGCGGATTCCGCTATTACACGCAGCAGTTGAGCGCGCGGCATTTGTACGCCGGCACGGAAGAGGAAGCCGAAGACTTGTACCGGAAGCTTCAAAACGGCGCCCGATTCGAGGATTTGGCCCGGTTGACATTTCAGGATTCGACGCTGGCGGCCAACGCCGGATATTTGGGCTATTTCGGCAAGGATGAGATGGACCCGGCTTTCGAGCGAGCTGCGTTTGCGCTCAAGGTTGGAGAGATTTCGCGGCCGGTGAAAACGAAATTTGGCTACAGCATCATCAAAGTGGAGGATCGGTTTTTCAGGCCGTTCGTGAGCGAGCAGGAATTTTTTGATGCGAAACCGGCCATCACCAAAATTCTGAAGCGGGAAAAAGCGCTAACCGCGGCCCAGGAATTCGGCAGCAAATTGTCCCGCGATATGGATTTCGAATTCAATGAAAAAATCCTGCAATTCCTGTTCGCGGAGATGGAAGAGCCTGGGGAAAATTTATCCATTGAAAAAGAAAGTATGTTCGAGCCGGATTTGCTCAAAGATATCCGCAATGAAACGGTCGTCGCTTTTAAAAATGGTTCATGGACGGTCGAGCAATTATTGGAAAAAGCGCGATATACCAGCCAGCGGCAGCAGAGCAGGATTCGAAGCGCCAGTGATTTGAAGAATTACATTGCCGGCCTCGTGGTTCGGGATGAACTGCTGCGACAGGCCCGGCAAAGCACATGGGCAAAGGACAAAGGGACAAAATCCGAAATCGACCACGCCATCGACGGATACATCGTCGGTCAAATGGTGAAAATGATTTCCGATACAGCATCCGTGCCCGATGTCGCTGTTAGGGAAGTTTACAACAAAAATCCCGGCGATTATGTTTTTCCGGCTTCGGCCAATGTCAGGGAAATTTTGGTCTCGGATGACAAATCGGCGAAAGACGTCTCAGCCCAACTGGCAAACGGAGAGCGGTTCTCGGAGTTGGCAAAAAAATACTCCATTCGGGAATGGGCGCGCGAAAAGGGCGGTGAATTAGGCATGGCGCCGCGATCAAAATATGGAGTGCTGGCGGATACTATTTTTTCTATGCAGCCGGGACAGGTTATCGGGCCGTTGCAGATAGATGGCAACGACTCATTCGTTCAAATGATTGCCAGGCTCGATGAGCGGCCAAAAACATTTGACGAAGCGCGTTCTCAGATTGAAAATGAGATTCTGTGGAAATGGCGAAAAATTCGGCTGCACAATAGGATTCAAATGCTTCGTGACGAAGCGGATATCGAAATTCTGAAAGAAAAATTACGATGGTATATTTTCGAATAGAAAACAGGAGGTTGTACTTCATGAAAATGAATACATTGGGGGCAAAATTTCCCCTGCTCTTTCTGAGTATGTTGCTGCTGAACAATTTGGGATTTGCCGGCACAACAGGAAAAATCTCCGGATATGTGAAAGACGCACAGGATGGCTCAGCGCTACCCGGGGTGAATATCATTGTCGAGGGAACAACCATGGGCGCTGCCACTGATTTGAATGGTTACTATGTTATCCTGAATGTCCCCCCCGGCAGATATACGGTGACCGCATCCATGATCGGATACGAAAAATCGACCTATACCGATGTCAAAGTATCCATCGATTTGACCACGACGGTAGATTTTCAGCTTTCCACCGAAATACTCGATCTGGGAAGGGAAGTGGTAGTTATTGCGGAGCGTTCCATGGTGAAAAAAGACCTCACATCTGCCGAAGCCCACGTGGACGCCGAGCAAATCGAAAACTTGCCTGTCCAGGAAGTGTCCGAGGTGCTGGCCCTGCAATCCGGTGTCACCGTGGGGCGTGATGGCGGCATTCACATTCGGGGCGGTCGCTCCTCTGAGGTGGCTTACTGGGTGGACGGCATTTCAGTCACCGATGTGTACGACGGTTCCATTTCGGTTCAGGTTGAAAATGAATCGGTGCAGGAGCTGCAGGTCATCAGCGGTACATTCAACGCGGAGTACGGTCAGGCCATGTCCGGTATTGTGAATATCGTGACCAAAGAGGGCGGCAGCGACTATCACCTCAACCTTTCCGGCTATAGCGGCGATTTTGTCAGCGGGAACGATATTTTCTACAACATCGATGATGTCAATCCGTTCGCCAATTATAACATGCAGGCCAGCCTGGACGGCCCGGTGCCTTTTATGAAAAATATAAATTTCTTTGCCACCACGCGCTACTATTCAACCGATGGCTGGTTGTATGGCCAAAATCGCTATCTGCCGAATGGCACTCCCGGCGATAATGAGCCGGTAGCCATGGCATTCAATAACAAATATTCAGCTCAGGTAAAATTGACCGCCAAATTAACACCAACCATGAAATTCAATATTGGCGTGCTGGGCAGCAAAGTGAATTTCAGAGACTATAATCACGGCTTCAAATGGAATCCCACCGGCGATGTTGAAAAATTTGATGATGGATACAATATCTCGCTTTTATTCACGCATGCCCTCAGCGCTCGTTCATTTTATACATTGAATGTGTCTAACTACTACAAACGGTTCAATGAATATCTTTATGAGAATCCGTTCAACACAAATTACGTGCATCCTGATTCCATGATTGTGCCGGCATACGCCTTTCTGGATCAGGGCACAAATTTGCATCATTTTAAACGAAACACCAATACATGGGTGGGAAAATTCGATTACACCGTTCAGTTGAATCCACTTCATCAGATAAAAGCCGGCATGGAAGGACGATTGCATCGATTGTTCCTGGATGAATACACCCTGGTTGCCGCCCGGGATAATAAAGGCCAGGAAATTACGCCGTTTCAAACAGCGATACTTGATATCAATACGCCCAATCACAACATGTACACACGAAAACCTGTTGAATTTTCATTGTATGTTCAGGATAAAATTGAATACAAAAGCATGATTGTCAATGTGGGAATGCGGTTCGACTATTTCAATTCCAATGGAAGGGTGCTGAATGATCAAACGGATCCCAATGTCTATAATCCGTTTAAGCCTGAAAATATTTATCACGATCCGAATTTGCCGGACTCCCTGCTTGGTCTGCCGGGGAACCTGAAAACTGTGGATGATCGACTTGAATACTGGTATTCGGATGCAACTCCGAAATATCAGGTGAGTCCGCGGTTTGGAATTGCCTATCCCATTACCGACCGGGGCACCATCCATTTTTCTTACGGGCATTTTCTGCAGATTCCAAATTTTCTTTATTTGTACGCCAATCCCGGCTATAAAGTCCCGTCCGGAACCGGCATTCACGGACCTTTTGGAAATGCTGATTTGGAACCGCAGCGCACGGTGATGTACGAAATTGGTTTGCAGCAGCAACTCACCGATCAGATGGCCTTCGATATCACCAGTTTCTACCGCGATGTGCGAAACTGGGTGACCACCAGCGTGGCGGTTGAAACGTACATTCCGGGTGTTTCGTATTCGAATTATATCAATAAGGATTATGCCAATGTCCGCGGTGTAACCGTGTCGTTAGATATGCGCCCGGTGAATAATTTTTCCATGAATCTCGATTACACGTACCAGGTGGCCGAGGGCAGCAATTCCGATCCCAATGAAGAATTTTACGCCATGCAAACCCAGGCAGAACCCACGAAAATGATTATCCCGCTTAACTGGGATCAAACGCATACGCTCAACGGTGCGTTTACCTATGCATCGTCATGGGGCGGTTTAAGCCTGCTGGGCCGGTATGGCTCCGGTTTGCCGTATTCGCCGAGCATCAGCGTTGCATCGCGTCAGGGCCAGAATCTGTCCACCGGACTGAGGAAAAACAGCCGAAGAAAACCCACGAATATCACATTCGATATGAAGCTCCACAAAAGCTTAAAGATGGGAAATCTCAGGGCCATATTGTTTGCCAATGTGTACAATTTATTCGATCGTAAGAATGAACTCGATGTCTTTGGCGACACCGGTCGGGCGAATAACACTTTGGAAGCGACCAATGTGGCTGAAACCGAGGGTGTACGCGTGAATACAATCGATGAATACCTTGTTTATCCACACTTTTATTCAGCCCCGCGCGAAATTCTAATTGGGCTTGAAATTGATTTGTCCAAATTATAATTTGTTATCACAGGAGAAATAAAATGGCTGTAAAACGCTTTTTTATATTATTTTTCATTTTTCTATGGGTGTTGCCCGGCCTTGCACAGCACGAACCCAGCAAGGAGCGGGGCAATTCCAGCTATCGGCGAACGACGGATATTTCCGGCAACATGGTTCGAACAACCATCTGGAATAACGGCACGACCGGCCGAACCAAGCCCGGGGACGGCATTCCCTATGAGTGGCCGAAAAACACCGGAAAACACTATCTTGCACAAACCGGGCTGATGATCGGCGCTGAGGTCATGCTGGAGGACGGTACCATTCGTCCCATAACAGCGGTGCATTCACGAAGCAGCGACCAGGGTGACTCGTGGCAGATGGAGCCAATTAAAGAATACTGCAATCCCAATTCCAGGGATATTGCGCTAACCACGCTTGCTGCAACAGCGGCAGACCGCCAGACATGGCCGGATTCATGGCCGGACAAATTGGACGATGAAGATGATCCGGGCTGGCCCGGCTCATGGAATGGTTATTTCGGGAAAAATCAATTCAAAGCGGATTATGAATTATACTACAAAATATCGGATGACAGCTATGACCGCTATGAATATTACCCGGATACCACCGATTTCTCCCGTCGCGGACTCGGCCTGTTGGTGGATGTTCGGGTCCTGCAATGGTCCCAAATTCTTGTCAACGATGTTGTTTTTGTGCTGTACGACATAAAAAATGATGGGACCAAAGATATGGATAAAGCTGCCGTCACCCTGTTTGTATTTGATTTGGTCGGCGGCGATGGCGACAATATGGACGATCATTCCGATTTTGACCTGCTCAATGATGTGGCCTGGTGTACGGATTCACCGCCTTACCAGGGCAACAATGCGTTCGGCGACGATCCTGTGGGCGTTGCTGCCACTTCGTTCCTGGAAACGCCCGGCAATGCCATTGACGGAATCGACAATGATGGCGATGGCGAGGAAAACAGCCCAATTGTCACCGAAACCATGATTTTTGATGAAGACCCAACCAACCAAATCGATGATAACGGAAATGGCCTCATCGATGAAAACAAAACACATATTGCTTTTGGTGAACAGGTAGGCGTTGGCTATCGCGATCACATCGATAACGATGGTGACGGCGAAAGCGGCAGTCCGCTGGTGACTTTGGAAATGTTAGCCGGCGAAATTGTCGGAAACGGGAAAGATGATAATTTGAATGGCCTGTACGATGAAGATGATTCTGATGTTGGAAAAGCCTACCGTGATTGGATCGATAATAATGGAAACGGCGAAGAAAACAGCCCGGTTATTACGCAGGAAATCGTCGATGCGGCTGTGGATAATGGCGGACGATATGTCGTGGGGAATGGCATTGCATTGTACGATGTAGGCCCGGAAGATTTGGGCATGAAGTACGCAGACGGCGTGGACAATGATGGAAACGGGGCTGTGGATGAAAACATCGATGAAGGCATCGACGAAATGATCGATGAATCACGCGAAAATTTTATCGATGACGATGGTGATTGGGATCCATTCAATGATGACGTCGGACTCGATGGTGATGCTCAGACAGTGGACAAAGGTCAGAACGACGGTGTTCCTACGAGCGGCGCCGGAACGGATTTTCCGGGCGAACCCAATATCGATAAAACGGATGTGGCGGAATCGGATCAGTTGGGTGTGACCAATGTTCAGTATCAGCCAGCCGGAGATTTTCACACGGAACAGGATGATAACACCTGGCGCCGATGGATGACGCCGGGTAAATTCTGGGATCCCACCATCGACTATACCGGCGAATTCGATTTATTCGTGTCATCCGGATTCTTTCCGCTGAAAGCAGGCCAACGCGAACGCGTGTCTATGGCGGTCAATCTTGGACAGGACAGGGAAGACGCCATTCGAAACAGAGACATGTCTCAAAAAACGTATGATCTTGATTATACATTTGCCACCGCGCCAATCATTCCAACACTCACAGCAATCCCGGGGGATAACAAGGTAACCCTCTATTGGGATACAAAGTCTGAGTTATCTTACGATAAATTCATGGCAGATATTGGCGCCGAGGGTTATGATTTCGAGGGATACCGAATTTACAAGGCAACCGATCCTGCATTTGAAGACGCGTACACAATCACAGATGCAGATGGCAATTATACCTATTATAAACCTGTGGCGCAATTCGACCTGGTGAACGGCATCACCGGACTCGATTCATTAGGTATCAACGGCGCTCATTTCGATATGGGGGATGACACAGGACTGCGTCATTCCTGGGTGGATGAAAATGTTGTGAATGGTCAGGCATATTATTATGCTGTCACTGCCTACGACCGCCAGGCGGCCTGGGCAGAAATTCCTCCCAGCGAAACTCCCATTCCAATTACGGTGGAAACGACCGGTGAAGTGAAGATGGGAAGCAATGTCGCGCGCGTAGTGCCCAATGCGCCTGCCGCCGGATATATTGCCCCGAAGTTAATTAATCTGGAGAAACCGGTGCTCGGCACCACAACCGGCACCATCAACTACGATATTGTGGATTCCCGGATTATTCCGAACAATCATACCTACAGAATCACTTTCAGAGATACGCTCATCGAAGGTCAGGAATTAACGGATACGGATACCCTGACCACGCTGGATTTTTCGCTGTTCGATGTGACCCATGAAGATCAGGGAAAAGTGGATACGTTAATCTGGCGTTCCGACAAACTGAAAAGTACGGATGAAGTGCCGATGACCGATGGTTTCAGATTGATTCTGGATAACGAGGACAAAATTGCAATAAATCAAACGTTGTCCAAATGGAATAATGATGAAGTTTTTCCGCTATCACTGCTGCCATTTCAGGCAGGATTCTGGATTGGTTTTCCCAATCCTGCAGATTACAGAATCACTTTTGGTGATGTGGGCATTGATACTTCTGTTTATCTCTATGTTCGAAGAGGTGTTGAACTGCAGCCCACGCCGGTGAATTTTACTGTCTATAACATTACCGATTCGGCGCGGGTTGATTTTGCGTTCTGGGAAACCCACGGAGACGATGGTATTTTCTCGGCTTCTTACCTGGAAACAGACGTCATTGTTTTTATGGAAGAAAATGCACTTGGAGAGCTGGCGCCAAGCTGGCGATTCAAGGTTGTTTTCGATACACTTCATCGGAATCCTGAAAGCGGCGATGTTGCGGAATTGTTCGTTACCAAACCATTCCTTTCCAATGTGGTGTTCGAATTCACCACAGACAGCGCCAAAATCGATGTTCGCGAAGCTCAGAATGACCTGGACAGAATTAAAGTCGTTCCCAATCCCTATGTGGCTGCCGCCAGTTGGGAACCACGGAGCTTCTTCACTTCCGGACGCGGACCGCGCTCTATTCATTTCAATCACCTGCCCAAAGACTGCACCATCCGGATTTTTACCGTGAGCGGTGAACTGGTGGATACCATCGAGCATCACAGTTTAATGGACGATGGCTCTGCAGAATGGGGTGTGTTGACGCGCGATAATCTAACCCTTGCTTATGGCGTGTATATTTATCACGTCGAAGCGCCGGGTATTGGAGAGAAAATTGGAAAATTTGCAATTATCAAATAAATACAGGAGAGTTACTGGTGAAATCATATAGAATAATGCTGACAGTGAACGTGCTGTTAATTCTTGGACTGACCTTCCCGGCGCAGAGTCAGGAAGTTACCAAAATCGGGACGACCGCTGCAAAAGTATTGAGCATCCCTGTGGGTTCGAGAGCCCTTGGAATGGGCGGCGCTTTCGTATCCGTTGCGGATGACGCCACTGCGCTATACTGGAATCCGTCCGGCATTGCGCGGCTCGATAGAAATGAATTTGTATTCATGCACTCCAACTGGCTGGCTGATATTCGTTTCGACTTTGTTGGATTGGTTATTTCCATGGGCAATGCAGGAACGGTAGGACTCAGTTTCACGGCCATGACTATGGATGAAATGGATATCACCACAGAGTATGATCCTGAGGGGACAGGGGAAACATTTTCAGCGGCGAGCTTTGTTGCCGGTCTATCCTTTGCCCGGAATTTAACCACAAATTTTTCCATCGGCGGCACTGTCAAGTACATCACAGAAAATATATGGAATTCCAATGCAACAGGAATCGCGATCGATATTGGTACGTTATTTGTCACCCCGTTTCAGGGTGTGAAACTTGGCGCGAGCATTTCCAATTTTGGTCAGAAAATGCAGATTATGGGCGATGACCTGCTGGTCCAAAAGGACATCGTTGGAAACCAGGCCGGAAATAACGAAAGTGTGAATGCATACCTTGCCACGGACAAATTTGATTTACCCCTCACCATGCGAATTGGAATCTCAAAAGATATTATCAACACCGATTTCAATCGACTTGTTGTGGCCGTCGATGGTTTGCATCCCAACGATAATACGGAGTCCTTCAATATTGGCGGCGAATATTCGACTCTTCGGAATATTGTGTCTTTCCGCGGCGGACTGAAATCACTGGGAATGAAAGATCGCGAAGAAAAGTTTGGAATTGGCATTGGATTTAATTATTTTATGGGAGGCGGACGTCGCATAAAAATTGATTATGCGTATGAACAATTTGTTCATCTGAATGATATTCACCAATTTACTTTGGCTGTGAAGTTTTAATGAAATATAAACGTGTGCACATTTTCAAACCAAAATGGATAAAGGAGGTGATACGGCAAAAATTAAGTTGAAAATGAACTGATGACTTTGACCAAAAGGAGGTGATTTAATTCCATTCGTGCGTGTAAAGCCAAACTAATAAAAAAATTACTTTACACTTAATTGATTAATCATTTAACTAAGGAGGACGTTGATGAAACTCAACACTACCAAATTACTGGGTTTGCTGAGTCTCGTTATCCTGCTCCCGCTTATCAGTGGATGTTTTACAATTTTGAGCGTGGACCAGGCGACAACCGCCAATGGTGGTGACCAGATTCAAACCTACCTTGAAGTTCGTACTGAAGATACGGACGTGAATCCACATTATGGCATTGTCGGTTTGTTGATTCCGACAGACTGGGCTGTGGACTCAGTGTATTTTTCAGGTGATTTTGGCCCTGATTACTGTATGTTTTTGCATCCGGATAGTATTGATGGCGATCCGGGCGGCCAGGTCGATTACTGGACTGATTCATTGAATGTAAATTTCCCACCACCTGTCGGGATGCATTGGATGGTTTACCAATCCAGCGAACCATATTCCTCAGATTTGGACACAGGTTATGTCGATCTTTACGTTGATTTTACGGTCGGTAATACATCCGGCAATTATGACATCGGTTATTTCGTATCCAATGCAGGACTGGATTTTAGTGATCCTGCATATTACGATACCAGCTTTGTCAATCCCATCGAAGTGATCGGTGGCGGCAATATGGTGACGTTCCAATGTGATATGAGCATCAAACAACGTGAGATGGTATTCGATCCTGCTGCTGACAAGGTTGTTGTCCGCGGAAGCTTCAACGGCTGGGGTGGCGATGCTGAAGAATTGATGGATGCAGATGCAGATACAATTTATACCGGCACGTTTGATATTGGTACAGAGGATACGGTAAAGTATAAACACGTCATCGTGTACGCCGATGGAAGCGCCAAATGGGAAGATAACATTGGTGACAGAATTATCGCGAACACCGGCACTCAGACCCTTCCAGTGGTATTTTTTGATGATGACGACGAATATACAGCGCCTGCCGATGTTATGGTTACATTCCAATGTAACATGAGCATCAAAATGCGCGAAGAAGTATTCGCTCCTGCCGAAGATTTGATTGTCGTTCGCGGTAATTTCAATGACTGGGATGGCAATAACGAGGAATTGCTCGATGCGGATGCGGATAGCATTTACGCCGGCACATTCAATATTGGCACCGAGCCGACCATCTACTATAAATACGTGATTCATAAAGCAGATGGCACGGATATGTGGGAAGGCGATCCAAACCGCGAATTTGCCAATCCCATGGCAGATGCCACGCTTGATCCTGTCTATTTTGACCGCGATGAAGAGTTCAGCGGTGTGACACGTGAAGGCGCCATTCTCTTCACCGTAGACATGGAAGTCTGGGAAAATGCAGGTTTCTTTGATCGCAACCTGGATTCATTAATGATCCGCGGTGGATTCAATGGCTGGGCAGCCGGTGATTATCTGGAAAGATTCCCGGGAACAGCAATGTTCGAACGAGTTATGCCGCATAAGGGAATCGTTGGCGATAATGTATATTATAAATATTTCATTAAATATGCTGATACAACAAAATGGGTTGAAGAAGACTGGGGTTACGAAGTTCCGTATACACAGGGCGGTGGCAACCGATATATCGAGTTTGAGGGACTTCCCAATCAGGAAGCGCCAATTTCTTACATGAATGATATTCCTCATGGCGGCGTCATTCCCGATGGTCAAACCATTACATTGACTTTCAATATCGATATGAATCCTGCCCTTTCACTGGCGACTCCATTCAATCCTGCGACGGATACGGTGAAGATACAGCCACAGGATCCGCATTGGGCTGTTGGCCAGGGCATTGAGCCATACGACGATGACCTCGCAGTATTCGAAGATCCGGATGGCGATGGCATTTACACCGGTTCGTTCGATCTGGTCGGACCCACTATTTACGGCATGGAATACGCGTTCAAATATGGCGACATTGTTGAAGGCGGTGGATTTGATTATGGTCGCTACCGCACGCGCTATATTCATCCCAACCCGGACGGTTCATTCCCGGATACCTGGGTATTCCCGACAGACACATTTACTGAAGATCCGCCACTGGACGTGGAAGAGCCTCCGATCGAACTGGCGGTTGACGAGTTGATTAACGGTACGGGGCGTCCTGAAAATTATTCACTGCGTCAGAACTATCCCAACCCGTTCAATCCGACGACGATGATTACTTACTCAACTCCAAAATTGTCGTGGGTGACGTTGAAGGTGTTCAACATGCTGGGACAGGAAGTTGCCACACTGGTGAATGAACACAAAGTGGCTGGCAGCTATTCAGTTTCCTGGGATGCAAAAGATTACACCGGTCGCAACGTGTCTGGTGGAATTTATTTCTACCGTCTCGAAGCCGGCGATTATTCAGTGACAAAGAAAATGCTGCTTCTCAAGTAAATTTTTTAATTTTTCAAGGATGAAAAAAAGAGGCGAGAACTATTCATTAAAATTCTCGCCTCTTTTATTTTTCACGCATTTCACCCATGTGATATTATTGTGGCCTGAGTTTTTCCAGCACCAATTCATTCGAAGCTATGAAGTCCACATCAAAGTCGATTAATTCTTTAGAAAATTCCTGGCCATCGCTGAATTGAATTTCTTTCCAGATGTCTCGACCTGAATTATTTTTGGAATTTTGAAGATGCTCGATATTTTGTGTATTTAAAAAATTAATCCGATCAATCAGTATATTTAAAATTTTGCATTTCTCTTTCATCAATTCGTTTAATTTTTTGTGTCTTGGCTTCAGCGAATTCAGGATATCGTACAGAGAAAAATTACGATGATTGGTTTCTTCCCCATACAGCGATAATCCAAGTTCATTTACTTCCTCACTTATCTCATTTTCAATGGCCGAAACCTCATCTATCAGTTCTTTTTGTTTAACCATTATCACCATTAAATCCACAATATCATCATCCAAAATAAGTTTATTTTGTGTGTCTGCACATGAATAAAGCTTTTGATAAACTGAAATTTCCCGGTCCATTAATCTCAAAATTCTAAATACAATGTATTCCATAACATTATCCTCGCGATTTTCTCACCATAATCTGTCATTTTAATTTCAGAATTACTGCAATAAGCAAAGTTTCGATTCTAATTAAACGCAAATCTCGTACCAAAATTTAGGCGGTTGGTTTGAAAAACATTTAATGACGTTAATCTATTAAAAATAATATATTGAAAATCTACAGTATTCGGAGGCTTTCGGAAGCGGATTTTGTATGTGCAACAATTCAGGAAAGAAACTCCACGTACAAGAAAAAATTTCTTGATTTTCAGATCAAAAGTTGGAAACTGTAATGAAAAATGGTAAAATTTATTTACACTTTTTATGTCAAAAATAACAGAAACTTATGGTGAAACACGATCAAATTGTAATGGTTTCAGACATGGCATTAATATTCGTTTTAAAAATCAAAATAAAAAATACGCAATCCATTTAAAAATTAAAATTGGATGACGAATTTTAGTAATTATTGCGGTACATTATGCTGCATGATAATTATGCCATCGTTGTAAAAACTGGTCATTGCAGGTTTTGGTAGGGCAGAGGATTTTCAATCGGATGAAATTTAATGGGATTTCTCGTAAACTTTGTCTGCGGGTAAGTTTTTCTGTCGCGCTGCTTTTGTCGCCAATTGGTCGCATCGTTCATTTTCCCGGTTCCCGGCGTGACCTTTTACCCACTGAAAATGGACCAAATGTTTTTCACATAACTCCAGCAATTGCTCCCACAAGTCCGCATTTTCTGCAATGTCGGTCTTATTCCGCATCCAGTTATTTGCGCGCCATCTTTTGGCCCAGCCTTTTGTGATCCCATGGACAACATATCTGGAATCGCTATATAGTTTCACTGATGATGAATTTTGAATATACGACAAACCGACCACGCATGCCATCAACTCCATGCGATTGTTCGTGGTTAGCCGAAATCCCCCGGAAACTTCCTGTTTTTTTTCTCCGTTCAAAATGACGACACCATATCCGCCAGGCCCCGGGTTGATGATGCAACCACCATCTGTGTACATAAAGACATCAATCTCTTTTTCAGGAGGTTGAAAATTAGCTGATGCTGAATTCTGTTTCACTTTTTTCGGTGGAGCTTTTATGTGATTGTTTTTTTTGAATTGGTTGAATGCCTGTTTCGCTTCGTTCAGTGTGGCAAATCCCTGATAACGCGCCCCTGAAAATCCATGTATTTGAAATTCAGCGCCGTTTCTGCCAAACCATTCCGAATAAATGCCAGGCTTCCGACCTATAAATACAACGTAATAATTTTTCTTTGCCATGTTTCTGCTTTCTCGTTTTTTTTCTACCGACTGGCTTTTGGAAGCAAGTCCAATACTGTTAAGACTGGTCGATGGTCTGAGGCCGCCTTTTCTGCCAGCACGCGCGATTCCACCATACGCCAACGATTTTCAGGTAAGACCATGATATAATCAATTCGTCGCTCCGGATTCACTGAGGGATAGGTCGCTTCCGCGTTATTTTTCGCGGCATCGGTCCATCGACTTTTTAGAATTTTTATGGATTCACTTTTCTGTGTATCATTCAGATCACCTGCGAGAATGACGGGCAGTGAATCGTGCTCAACTATTTCATTGATCCTGACTGCCTGTTTTACACGATCCGGTGAATTTTTCGGATGATCCAGATGAGTTCCCATAAATCTGATTTTTTCTCCATTCGGCAATTCTACCACTACTGAAATTGCTGCTCTCGGTTCATGACCGGGTGAATGAGGCAGCGCGTAATTGGCCGAATCGAGGATGGGAAAGCGTGAGAGAATCGCTTCGCCATATTCGCCCCCGTCATAATCCATGGCTTTGCCGAAAAATGAATGCATGCCGGTCAATCGGCCCAGCTCCGCCGCGATATCGATGTTGTGTGAGCGATTCACATTCTTGTCCACTTCCTGCAAGGCAACAAGATCAGCGGAAACCGAATCCAAGATACTGGCGACTGCAGTTAAATTGGATTCTCCATTCATATCTTCACCGTGATAAATATTGTAGGTGACGCAGCGAATTTGAAATGGTTTTTGACTGTTGACTTGGCTGCAATTCAAAAAAATATTCGCGATGAAAAGCAATGCCACGAATAGGATAGTTCGAATGAAACGTCTCAAAATTAAATTCTCCTGATTTCTGAAAAAATATTTGATACCATTATTCGGTTCTCATTTTACTCCACAATTTCATTAAAATAAAAATAGCAGCGATTCCCACCAGGGTTAAAATGATCGCCGGAAAATGCTTGCCGTAAATCCAATAACCGGTTGCAAATAACGCGCTGTAAACTGCAAAACAACCAACGACCATGCAGAGAATTCCGATCGGTACATCCCATCCTTTTTCTCCTGATTCAAGTGTCTCGCCTTCCTGTTCGGCTTTTTCAACAACAGATTTCCAGCCCGGGCCGCCCGGCCTGACAAGACGATAAAAAGAACGCAATGTTTTTTCATTCGTAGGTTTAGTGAACAGGGTTACGCTGACCCAGGCAATGGTTGTAATTGTCACGCCGGCCACCAGTTGAATATGCGGCGATATTTGCGGCAGTCCAGTATAGGGATGGATGACTTGTAAATACAGTGCAATCAGAAATGATACGATCATTGCCGTTAATTCGCTGAGGGGATTGATGCGCCACCAGAACCAGCGAAGAATGAACAGCAGTCCGGTGCCGGCGCCGATTTGCAGCAAAATCTGAAACGCCTGCAACGCATTGCTGAGCAGCAGCGCTAAAAATCCTGTACAGATAACCAGCACCACTGTGGAAATTCTGCCGACCAGCACTTGTCTTTGCTCGCTCGCGTCGGGATTGAGAAATCGTTTGTAAAAATCATTGACCACGTAGGATGAGCCCCAGTTCAGGTGAGTGGAAATCGTGGACATGAACGCGGCAATGAGCGACGCAACGACCAGTCCCAAAAACCCATGCGGCAAATAGGTGAGCATGGCCGGGTACGCTAAATCATGCCGAATGACGCCGGGATCGACATTGGGGAACGCAGCCTGAAGAGAGGCCAGATCCGGAAAAACGACGATGGAGCAAAGCGCCACAAGAATCCACGGCCAGGGCCGCAGCGCATAATGGGCTGCGTTGAAGAACAGGGTCGCGCCGATGGCGTTCTTTTCATTTTTAGCGGAGAGCATGCGCTGGGCAATATAACCGCCGCCGCCGGGTTCAGCCCCGGGATACCAGACGCTCCACCATTGCACGGCTAAAGGAATAAAGAGCAGTGTGATGAGCGCATCTGTGTTGGAAAAATCCGGCAGAAGATTCAATTTTGGTATAATCGCTTTGTTTGTCAACAGGTTGTCTAATCCGCCGACCTGAGGTAAGTTGATAACAATGATGGCGGCTCCAATTGAACCGATCATGGCGATGAAAAACTGGAAAAAATCTGTGAGCAGTACGCCGCGAAGACCTCCGAGTGCGCTGTACATCATTGTGACAAATAATGCGATCAGCAGGGTTTGAACCGGGGATAAATTCAGTATGACGCCACCGATTTTAATCATGGCGAGGGAGACTGAAGCCATGATAAGAATGTTGAAAAATACGCCTAAATAAATTGCGCGAAATCCACGCAGGAACGCGGCTGCTTTGCCGCTGTACCGAAGCTCGTAGAATTCGAGATCGGTGAGCACTTTGGAGCGGCGCCACAGCTTTGCGTAAATGAAGACTGTGAGCATGCCGGTCAGCAGGAACGCCCACCAGGCCCAGTTGCCGGCCACGCCGTTTTGACGAACGATGTCGGTGACCAGATTTGGCGTGTCAGTGGAAAACGTGGTCGCCACCATGGAAACGCCCAACAACCACCAGGGCATATTTCGGCCGGAGAGAAAAAATTCAGCGGAACTGGTACCGGCTTTTCGCGACACCGCTATTCCGATGCCGAGAGAGAGAATAAAAAACGCGATGACAAAGGCCCAATCAATGGAATGTAAAGCCATAAATTCTCCTGTGTGTAAATTTCATTTCAAAATAGAGTTTTTTGCAAGTTTCCCAGCGCGGCAACATCGTACATAATAATATTTGACGATCAATTCAAATATTATTCTTTTGCATAAATATGGAAAGTTGCTGGGTAATAACATAAATTCAGTTTTTGGATTATTGCTGCCCGGGCTTTGCGTCAAAATAAGCCCCACAATCTGGTTCACAGGATCTAACCAGGCGAATGTGACGTCAGAACTACCGTGCGAATAAATTCCATTATTTGAAACTAACCAGCCGTATCCATAAAATGAAAATTAGGCATAAAACAAGAATGATATAAAAATGCAATTTTTGCATACAAATGATCCGGAACAAGTTATCTCATTATTCTCAATTGAAAAAAATGTATTCCGAGATAATTTTGGCGAACTGTTTGAGAAACGCTGAGCCAAAGGGCGTTTCATAACTGCTGCGACTTAATTCTGCCGGATTCAGCCCCTTGGCTTCGAGTTTTCCAGAAAGCAATCGAATATATCGCCGCGTAATATCTGCATCAAATTCCGGGTGGAACTGAATGCCCCAAACGTGATTGCTGTAACGAAATGCATGGTGCGGTTCCATGTCATTGAAAGCAAGCAGCTCCGTACCGTGCGGCAGCGAAATAACCGACTGCGAGTGGGAGACTTGAAATGCGACAGCCTCGGGCAAAATCGAAAACAATGGATCGTGCTTCTTTGCCGGCGTCAATCGAATTATTGCAGTGCCGAATTCCAGCCCGTTTGGATTGTAATCAACGGTCCCGCCCAGCGCATGGGCAATCAACTGATGGCCGTAGCAAATACCAAGTATGGGAATCCGCTGCTCGATGGCGTGCGGAATCCACGCGGCGATTCTCTCGCTCCAATCAAGTTGATCGGTCACCATGGCGTGCGAACCCGGAATGATTATTCCTGAGTATTCGAATTGGTCCGGCAGTGATTCTCCCTGCGACACATCGATGATAGAAAAATTTCGGCGGTCGAGACCCATTCCATCGATGATCCAGTCTTCAAAATCGCCGCGGTCTGTTTTTATTTCAGCAAATGTGGACCCGGTTTTTATTATGAGAATTGGTTTCATTTTTTCACTTATTTCGTAAATCTTTCTCCTCGCCTCTGCGTCTCCGTGGCTATAATTTCACTCCTCAGGATTGACGATTATTTCATCCACAAAAATCCACGCCTTCCCGCCGGCGCCGGGATGCCATTCCGGGCATGTTCCAATATTTTTGGCAAATATTTTTATGTAACGGGCCGTTACGTTCATATCAATTAGTTCAGATTCCCGGATGAGTCCATCCTGCTTCTTCGGCGAAATGGAATGCGTGAGCGTTTTCAATAGCTGAAAATTCTTATTATCCGTCGAAACAGAAAACTCGACCGATGTGGGCATAAAAATCCACGAACCTGAATTTTGGAGGAAATTAGTTTTGATGGTCGATATTACCATCGGTTTCCCCAGGTCAACGACTGCTTCGAAATCGTCCTGTTCAAAGCCCTGCCAAAATCCGTCGCGGAAAACCAGCGATCCGGTGATGCCGTCGGTCAGGCCGTCCGGGCCGCCTGCGGTATATTTGTAACTGTAAGGAGATGTGAGAGTGACCGGCTTCCCCAATCCGGCGTGAAAATAAAATTCTTTTTCAATCCCTTCGCCGTACGGCTCGCCATCGCGAAATGCTCCTGCTTTCAGGGTCGCGGTCGATTTCAACTGCATCGGCTTATTATATTTTGGCGAAGACGAATCCGGTTCGCTGCCATCCAGCGTGTAGTGAATGTCCAAATGTTTTTCGCCCGGCTCCAGCGTGATGATGAACCGATGCGCTGACTTGTCGAATTTCGGAATGATGGAATAATCATTGTTGGAATGCGTTTCACTCATCGTTTACCTGCCCATGTTGAGGTTGCTGTTATTGAAACAATCAGAAAAAATAGAATTCGAATTTTCATGAATTGTCCTTCATTCAAAGAATTGAACCTACTCGACTAAAAATTTGAATAACCGCGAAGCGCTCAAAGTTCACAAAGAAATAATTAGATTTATTTGAAAGTTATTTCACCCGCCATTCCAGCACGCCGGCGGAAAATTCGGGTTGAAGCTGTACCTCTAACCGCACCGATGTGGTTTCCACCGGGCCGAACGCAGTGGTGTTGTACTGGTCTTTTGCCACGCCGTACTTGCCGGGATTGGGAATTTCTTTCCATTCTCCGCCGGATTTGTAAAGCAGCTTCCACGATTGCGGCACGCGACAGCCGCCGGCGCCGGTGTCGTCGAACCAATAGACAGCCGTTTCCGAGAGTTTTTCTGCTTTTTGAAAATCGTATTGCACCCATTCGCGCGTGCCCTTGTGATCCCACCAGGTGAATCGCGGAACCGATTGATCATTGGAACTTTCAGGATCGATGCCGTCGTTCAGCGCTTTTTCGCTGTCTGTCATCCATGTGTGCGATGATGTGGGATGCGCTTTGGTGCCGGCGGTTGGGGGAGTCAATGGTTTTGCAACGCTTTCTTCGAAGGGCAGCCACACCGTCATTTCGCCCTGTCCCCGATGCGCCCAGGCGTAATAGGGGATCGCCACAAAATCCTGCTCCCGTTTTTGCACATTGTCTTTGTCGCCGTACAAACCGAAAGCCTGCCCGGTGAGAATGGTGATACCACTGAGCATGTCCGGCTCACTTACTGCCTGCAATTCCGTGTTCTGCGGCACGAGCAAATTGAGCGCATGACCGCCATTGTCCGGCCATTCGGCGCAATACACGATGGGACCGCGTTCCAGCGATAATTTGCCGACATCATCTTTCACCTCAGGATTGGCGAACACCTTTCGGGTTGGCATGGGCAAGTTAAGTTCAACGATATCGTTTTTGTTCCAGGTTCGCTCGATTCGGGCGTAGCCCTTTTGCAGATTGAGTTTCATCGCTTCCCCGTTGAGGCTCAGCGTTACCTCTCCATCGGAAATGGGAGCGTATTTGTACAAATCGCCGGGAACCGGGTTGCCGCTGGCCCAGCCGGGAATGCGAATATTCAGTGTGAAATTTTTCACTGTGTCCGGATTCACGGTGATTTTAATGGCGCCGTCCCACGGGTAATTGGATTCCTGCTTCAAATCAACGTTCGTTTCATCTAATTGAATGGAGGCTTCGCCCTGAATGAACAGGTTTACAAAAATCGAATTTTCACGCTGGCCGTAAACATATCCCGGCAGCGAGGGAAGAAACCGCACAACATTGACCGGGCAGCAGGCGCAATCGAACCAGGGACTTCGTTTGTGGTTGCCGGCAGATTCCAGCGGATTGGGGTAGAAAAATTCGCTGCCGCTCATGCCCACGCCGGAGAGGAATCCGTTGTAAAGCGTGCGTTCCAAAACGTCGATGTATTTTGCGTCGCCGTGAAGCAAGAACAGCCGGTGATTCCACATCATATTGGCGATGGCAGCGCAGGTTTCATTGTACGCGGTTCGGTTGGGCAGCTCGTAATTGTCGCCGAAGGCTTCGCCGGCGTGCCTGGCGCCGATGCCGCCAGTGATATACAGTTTTTTGGTGACGACATTTTCCCAGATTTTATCAATAGCAGCAATGTAGTCCGCATCGCCGGTCAGCGCCGCCACGTCGGCCATGGCCGAATACATATAGCCGGCGCGCACAGCGTGTCCCACGGCTTCGTCCTGCTCAACCACCGGTTTGTGATCCTGCGTGTACTCCGCATTTTGACCGGAAGCATACGGCTCGCGATTGATGTATCGGCCCCGCTGGTCGAGGAAAAATTTGGCAAGATCGAGATAGCGTTTCTCGCCGGTCACTTTGTAGAGCTTTGCCAGCCCGATCTCGATTTCCTGGTGGCCCGGCGGATCGTGGCGTTTTCCCGGGCCAAAAACCGAGTCGATGAGGTCTGCGTTTTTTATGGCCACATTCAGCAGCGTTCGTTTGCCGGTAGCCTGATAATGCGCCACGGCCGCTTCGTACATGTGTCCCACATTGTAAAGCTCGTGACTGTGATTGAGATACGACCAGCGCGTCTCCCCGGCGGCTCGCGCCGGATTCTCAGGATCGATGGTTCGCGTGGTGTACAAATAGCCATCGTCTTCCTGGGCTGCGGCAATTTTGAAAATGAGGTCATCCAGGTATTTTTCCAGGTCCGGGTCCGGGTGCAGGCTCAACGAATACGACGCCCCTTCGATAACTTTGAACACATCCGAATCATTGTAGCGGATGCCTTCGAATTTGCCTTCCATCAATCCGCCGGCTTTGGCAAAATTATCGATCCGACCGGTTTCTTCGCACTTTTTGAAATCATAGGGAATGGTGACCGTGCGGTTGGTCTCCATTCTCGGTTTCCAGAAATTATCTTCGATTTTGACCGCGGTGAACGGCACCTGTTTGATCTGCATGATTTTTTCAGGCGTGGAGGTGCAGGATAAAATAAAAATTGCCACTGCGAAAACAACCAGTATTTTTTCCATTGCTTTTCCTTTTTTATTTTGATGATTTTTTTGCCGCCAGGACGCTAAGAAAAGATTATCAAGAAAAATTACTTTGTATGTAGTTCTGTATTCATTTATTTATCCGAAAAAAAATGCTTGTCATTTCGAATGAAGCGAAGCGGAATGAGAAATCTGGATTTCAATGAAAACAGGCACTTAAACAGATTCCTCTCCCGATGCTTCGGGATCGGAAAGACTTTAATTTGCGAAATTCGTGGTTCGACTTACTATTGAAATACAAACTCCCCGCCGGCCAGACTCCAGTCCAGCCCGAAGAACCCTGCTGCTAACACGCCGTCGATTCCGTTTTCGAAAATAGCCGTGGAATAAATCACGCAATCCGGAAACGCATATCCCGGGAATAAATAGCGGCGGCTGTCCGTGAGTTTCATCCCTTTGATACCGGTGCCGCCCACAATTCCCACGCTGGCTAAATCGCTGCCTTTTCGCGGGCGAACCATCAGGCAGGCAAAGTTATCGCCCTTGAATGTGTGCTGTCCGATTTTGATTCGATTCGAACTGATCTCAATGTCGGATTTATCTAACACCTTTTCCCACGCAGCATTTGTGGATGAATTTCCGTACAGAATCACATTTCGATCTTTATATTGACCGGAGCTGAACTCGACATCCGCGATCACGTCCACAGAACCGTTGCCCTGGTACCAGAATTGTTCGGCGTCGTAGCGGGCTTTGTCGAACGCCCAGGCGTTCTCGGCATCGCTGCCTTTTGTAGCGTAAACAAAGACAAATCGATTTTTGAACGCGTCTTTGAATGTGCCGTAGCGATGCGGACCTTTTTCGGACTGCGTCGGTCTCGCGGTGACGAGCCATTTATTCGCCCGGTGTACCAGCCATATTTTATTTGAATCCACAGGCCAGGGAATGTTCGCCAATTGCTGGCCATCCAGATTCACGTTCAGCGGCTGGTTCGGTTCGAGAGAAGATATGTCCAGCGACAATCGCGCCACATTTTCAGTTGCCCCGATGAATTGCCGCATCCCCGGGTTCAGTTGAATTTTCGCGGAACTGAATTGCAGTTGACGCTGCTGGGCTTCGATGGTGAGCCAGTAACACTGGGACGAAATGCCGGGATTGGCAGTTTTGAATTCAACCTGACGCAGCATGGTGTTTTGGGGACGCGCGTGATGCGCAAAAAAGTCGAACATGGGCGGCCAGTCCACGCAATCCGCGCCGGGTTCATCGGATTTGTCCCACCAGTGGCCCACGCCCGGCTCTTCGTGATAGATGAAGTCCTTGTGGAATTTTTTGAGACTGTCGCTCATCTGCCGCGCCTGGTCGGCCGGGACATTGTCATCATCCGCGCCGTGGAGAATGTAAACGCCAATCGGTTTCAAATTTTCAGCCAACGCATACGTGTTGCTGGGCGACGTCGCACGCATGAGCATTTTTTCCATGGGTGTGGCCTGGACCAATTCCTCGCGAATGCGGTACGACCAAAAGCTGATCCACCCGGCGCTCGGGCCAATGGCGGCGAACTGATCCGGAAATGTGACGCCCAAATGCCACGCGCCGTGTCCGCCCATGGAGTGGCCGGTCAGGTATATTCTGTTCGGATCGATGTTGAACTGCTGCTTCACCAAATTCAGCACTTCCAGCGCGTCGAGGCGGCCCCAGTCTTCCCAATTGAATCCATACGGCCGGCGATTGGTCGGCGCCACAATGTGTCCCCACGATTTTCCGTAATAGGCGTTTGCCTGATTGATGGCTTCCACGGCTGCGCCATGCACCGAAAGAAACATGGCTGTTGGTTCATCCCCGGCTGCTTTGGCCGGGTTCACCGCGAAATACTGCACGCTGCCATCGATGTCGCTGATGAACGTGCGTTTGTGCGATTGTGTCGAAGGGACGCGGTTCAGGGAAATGGCGCATTGCGCCAGTTCTGTTTTTTGCGGGGAGAGAATTCGAAGCGTCACTTCTTCGAGCCCTGGCTCCGTGAGGGGCTTACCCTGAATTCCGAATCCGACTTTGCGAACACTCATGGACTGAATAATCGGAAGCGACGTTTCGGCAGCGATGCCATTTTCCGATGTACAGGAAATGACGCAATTTTTCAGCGGTTGCGCCGTGGCATTTATCACAACAATTCCGCCCCACGTATCGATGGCTTCTCCCAAAATCAAGTCCGGCAGCGTTCTGTCTTTGCTGTTAAAAATCACACTGCTCCCGATTTCGTGCAGCTTCACCTTCAATTGGCCGCGCGAGCATTTGAATACCAGTTCATTTTTTCCCTGCAACAATTTGACGGGTATCAGCGAGAAGTTGAAATTCGGTTCCCATGCCTGAAACTGCTCTTTGTACTGGTATCGATTCCCGCCGCGCGGCGCTCCGTTGACGTAAACCATGTCGTGTCCCATGCCCTCCAACAGGAAAAGCCTGTCCTCGTTCATATCCACAGAAAAGTACGCGTAGCCCCCGCGAAGCGAATTGTCGATGAACCAGCCGTTATCGTCAATGGATTTGGCTTCCCAGGCAAGGGTTGTATCCATTTCAGTCGTCAGCGCTGAAATGCCGGCCGGCGATGACCACGTGCCGAGGACAAACATTTTTTCGACCGGATCGACGGTCAATACGGGCTGTCTGTACGTCTGGTCTGTTTTTGCAGTCAGACAGGTTGCGAGTGTGAGCGCATCGTTTTGCGCATATATTTTTTTTGTTGGGAGAAGGAAATACAAAAGTGTAGCAATGAAGATGAACGCAATTCGTTTCATTTTTGGTCCTTTGGTTTCGCTGTGTGGGAAGGAATAAATCAATTTCTTGTTCACATGGTCTCCGCGGGAACGTTTTTACAATGGAAATTAAATCATCAATACACGAATTTATTGTCGCGAAATTAATAGTAAATATATAATGTGAATGACCAGTTAATAAAAATCCTTTAGAATTCATATTTCAATTTACGTAGTGGACGCATATATGCGTCCACTACATAACTAACTTTAATAAAAATAAGTTACGGAAGATTTCAATTGGTCATTTATTCATATAAACTCGTTACCCCGCAGAGCGAAGTAACGAGATTTGTGAAGTAAATTATTCAACCACTGCAAAAGTAACTTTTTTCCCGGAATCGGAACTCGGCCCCACCATAATTTCGAAATCGCCCGGCTCCACGATCCAGCCTTGATTTTCGTCGTAACAGGAAAGATGTTCCGATGTGAGCTTGAACGTCACCGTTTTTTTCTCGTCGGGATTCAGGTGCACGCGCTGAAAGCCTTTGAGTGATTTGATCGGCGTTGGCAGGCTGCGTTTCTTATCGGTCACGTAAAGCTGCACAACTTCGTCGCCAGCGACTTTGCCGGTATTTTCCACGTCCACCGAAATGGTGAGCGCATCGCTTTGCTTGATTTTATCAGCCGATAATTTCAAATCACCATACGCGAACGTGGTGTAACTCAAGCCATAACCGAAGGGATACAGCGGTTCGCCGGTGAAATAGCGATACGTGTGACCGGCCATGTTATAATCTTCGAATGGCGGAAGTTGCTCGACTGATTTGTAAAATGTAACCGGCAATCTCCCTGCTGGATTGTAATCGCCGAACAGCACGTCCGCCAGAGCGGCGCCGCCGGCCTGTCCCGGGTACCATGCTTCAACAATGGCTGACAGATTTTGTTCGGCCCAGTTCACCGCTAACGCGCTGCCGTTCATCAGCGCCAGCACGACCGGCGTGCCGGTTTTGTGCAGCGCCTTCAGCATTTTTTCCTGGAATTCCGGCAGATCGATGTCGGTTCGGTCGCCGCCGGCAAATCCTTTGGCATCCACATTCATTTCCTCGCCTTCCAGGCGCGGGGAAATTCCGCCGACGAACACCGCCACATCCGATTGCGCCGCCAGCCTGACCGCGTTTTGAAAATCTTCATCCAGTGACCTGTAAAATTCTTCTTTGTCATTGGGCTTGATCCAGCCTAATTTAATCGTGGCGCCGCCGGCGTTTTCATAATATTCGATTTTAATTCGGTAGTCGCGATCCTTTTTCAGGTTCACGGTTGTTTTGAGGGTAATCGGCGCGTGGTCAGTCCAGTCTTCAATGAGCAGCTCGTCATCCAAATAGAGCCGAATGCCGTCATCGCCGGTCACGCCGATGGTGTATTCTCCTGAAACCGGGGGAGTGAGCAGGCCAGTCCAGCGAACCGAAAAACTATCCTTTTGAATGCCCGGGGCCGGCGCGTCTTCGCGCCACACATAATCCAGCGTTTCATCGTATTTGATGGTGTCCGGCTGGCCTTCGAGATTTTTATTGTTGAAATATTCGCCCCGCAGGCCCTTTTCACTTTCAAATTCCTTTGGCGGTTTTAACGCGGAGCCCGGAATGGTTGCGATGGGCACAGTTGAAGGATAAACTAACTCGCAGCCTTTCGCATATCTGACTTTCGTGCCCGATGAGACTTTGGCCTTAATTCCCTCCAGCGTAGTGACCGGGTGCGATGGCGTTCCGTTGTAATTGCCCAACAGCACGCCCACATCATCCGCATTGGGCCCGATGACCGCAATGGATTTGAGGTCTTTTTTCAGCGGCAGGAAATTGTCACTGTTTTTCAGCAGCACCATGGACTCCTGCGCTGCCCTGAGCGCCAACTGACTGTGTTCTTCGCTATCGTTCTTTGAATAGGGAATTTGAGCGTACGGCACTTTTTCGTCCGGGTCGAACATGCCCAATCGGAAGCGGGCCGTGAAAAGTCGTTTCAGAGCCACATCGATTTCTTGCTCAGAAATGAGCCCATTTTTAACGGCCTCCACGAGGAACGGATACTGATTTCCGCAGTTGAGATCGCAGCCGCGTTTCACAGCCAGGGCCGCGGCTTCGGGAGGCGTTTGAACGATTTTGTGGTTCGCGTGAATGTCGTTGATGGCGCCGCAGTCCGAGACCACGTAGCCTTCGAAGCCCCATTCATCCCGCAGAATTTTCTGGAGCAATTTTTCGCTGGCGCAGCAGGCTTCACCGCGGAAGCGATTGTACGCGCCCATCACGGAAAAGGCTTCGGCTTCGACCACCGTGGCTTTGAACGCCGGCAAATAGGTTTCGCGCAAATCCTGTTCGCTGGTGAACGCGTCGAAATGATGGCGATCCGGCTCCGGCCCGCTATGCACGGCATAGTGCTTCGGCGTGGCAATCACTTTGAAATAGTGGGGATCGTCGCCCTGCAGGCCCTGAACGAACGCGACACCCATTCGCGCGGTGAGAAACGGATCTTCACCGTACGTTTCCTGTCCGCGACCCCAGCGCGGATCACGAAAAATATTGATGTTGGGCGACCAGAACGTGAGTCCCTGGTAAATGCCGCGTTCGTTGTGCCGCACAAATTCGTGATACTTTGCCCTAGCTTCGGTAGTTATGATTGTCGCAACGTCCAGCATCAGTTCGGTATTCCATGTTGCGGCCAGACCGATAGCCTGGGGAAAAACTGTGGCAATGCCGGCGCGGGCAACGCCGTGGAGACATTCGTTCCACCAGTTGTATTCCGGGATGCCCAACCGTTCGATGGCCGGGGCGTTGTATTTCATCTGGGAAATTTTTTCTTCGAGTGTCATGCGGCTGATGAGATCATCGACTCGCTGTTCTGTAGGCAAAGAGGTGTTTTTAAAATCAGGACCTTGAGACATGCAGTGAATCCTCCCTAAAAAAAGAATGATGAGTAAAACTTTAAATATTGTTTTCAACGTTTCCTCCTTGTTTTGATATTCCAATTAAAAATATTAAAAAGAAAATGAAAACCATTTTCGAATAAATTGAAATGAATGTTAAGAAGGAAGGCTTGTGAATGAGAATCAGATTTCGACCTGTAATATCGGAAAAAAAATTGGTTTATGCAAGAATAAATGTAACTTTCAAGAAACTTGAATTTTTTCCCGTTGTCATTCCCGCACGCCTGCAAAGTTTCATTATATTTTTAAATGAATGCAGACTTTGCTTTTAGTCGTAGATCCGCCATCTTTTTGGAGGACGAGAATCTCCTCGTGATTTAGAATGAGATTCCTGCAAAAAACGTGCAGGAATGACTGAAAAATGGTAATCTGACTAAGTAGTAATAGTTGCGAATAAATTTTATACTTCGAGTGATTCAATAATTGGCCCGGAGTCCGCCGTTTTGTTCTAACCAGTCGGCTATTTTTTCAACCGCGCCGGGCACGTTGTTGTCGGAAATGTCCAGTTCGAATGTAGGCAAAATGGATTCGCTAGCGAAGCGGCGCATCAGTTTCTGTTCTTCAATGAATACATGAAGATCGTCATACTGGGATGGCTTGCCGGATACTTTGAGCCGCTCTGCGCGAGCTTGCTCAAATGACTCCGTGGACCGGGTGCAAAAAACAAGTTGAAAGCCAAGCGCCCGCAGTCGCTGCTCCAATCGGCTGAAATCATATGATTTTCCATAGGTTTGAAACTGGTACATTTTTGTGGAGAGATGAAATCGGTCGACAATCCAGGAATAGTATTTTAGCAGTTCGAAGAGCCGCAACCAGGTGTCGTAGGTCTCCATGGCTTTGGCTTCTTCGTGAGGCTTGAAATTGATGAGTCCGCGGCCCCAGGGAAAATTCGTGAACGCGCACCACTCCGCAGACACGAGAGGGGAGTGGTAGCGATATTTCCGCGGGCCGACGATTCTCGGGTGTTCGTTCAGGGCAAACGCAATTTCAGTTTTGAAGGTGAGTCGGGTTCCTTCGAGAATGATTTTCGGGCAAAGTTTGTTGGACATGTTTTTCCTGTTCGGATTGAATGTTCAATAGTGGATTTTTCGAACGGCAACAGCAGAAATAGATTTTTTCAATGAATAAAAGCTGCATTGCATAAATTCGATTATTGTTTTTCCAATATCATCCCGGTCGCGGAAAGTGTCATCGATTTTTTGCCGGCGATTTTAGCCCCGCTGGTATGCAGCCCGCCTTCAATTTTATTGTCTTTCAGGTCGAATATTATTTTGACCGATTTCCGGGAGATGCTTTCTTTGGCGACGATCGGCCCCTGTAAATCGGCTATGATGATGAAATAGGATTTGATGTGCAGTAATTTGCCCAACCAGCCGCGGTTTTTTTTCAATTGGCCGTTTTTCAGTGTGGCATCTCCGACGGTGCCTGTGACTTTTCCATCCCTAAATATTTGAATGGAAATTAGCAGACTATCCTGCTCGCACCAGGAAACGATGATGACGGCGTTTCCCTGCCAGTTGCCGGTTAAGTTTTGAGGAGAAGTTAATGTTGTCATTGCATGTGCGAAATTGGTTGTGGACATAATTGAAAATATAAGAAAGAGAAGAGCGATTAGAATTAAATTTTTGATTTTCATTGTTCACTCAAAATTAATAATTACTTGCTGATTTTAATGGGTGTCAAACGGTGAGCAAATCCTTTGAACTTTAAACCAGAGAGTTTACGGACAGACAACCCTCAACGACCTCATATATATTCTTAAGAAGTTCATCAAACGTTTCTCCTTGCGTTGCACAACCAGGAATTGCCGGCACGCGCGCCCAATATCCCCCTTCTTCCGCTTCATGAATTATTACTTTTAATTTCATAGAATTAACCCCTTAATATTCGATTAGAAAAAACTATTTAATTCAAGTGATTGCACGTTGTATGATATAAAAAAAATCCAAAAAAAGAAATTAAAATTTGCTTGAAGAATGAGTCTACTCTAAAAAGCCTTAAAAGGCTTTAATTATTTGGTTACTATATTTGTCCACGTCATAAATGACGTGGCTATTCAATTGAATATTTTGATGTTAGACATTTTGAATAGCCCCGACTTTTAAGTCGGGGAGTAGAGTCCTCCCATTAATTTTGGGCTTTAGCCCCTTTTTAGAGTGAACTCAAGAATATTTTAGCAACTTTATCTCTGTTCCGCCGATTCCAACGCTCCAATAATAATTTCAAGATCGCGACAGGCTTGGGAAAATGTGCTCACGACCGGGCGCTTCTCACGAATGGCCCGGTAGAAATCTTCGAATTCTCCTTTGTAACCGCCGTCATCCTCGATTGTTTCTGCGTGGTCTTCTTTTCCTGTTCTTTTAATTGAAATTTTATTCCCTTCGATGACGAGACTCCCCTCGCTGCCTAAGATGATGATTCGGTTTTCGGCATATCCATTGGAGCTGAAAAATACGTTGAACACGCCATCCACGCCGGATTCGCTGTGAAATTGAAAACTCATGGAGTCGAGTTCGCCGATGGCGCGATTCACGCTTTTTGTGAACGCTTTGCCGGACACAATATCCCCGAACCAGTATCGAAGCGCCGCAATATTGTGCACGCCGCCATCGGTAATGAATCCGCCCGGGTACTGGTGATCGAGTCGCCACTGGGTCAAAGCGTATTTATTGCGGTCGTCCACTTTGAAAAACACATTCCAGAAAACCGCATAGGGAGAACCGATTTTCCCGCTGTCCATCATTTCTTTCACGCGGAAAAACAGGGGCCGGTAGCGGAAATTTTCAGCCACCATTTTCACCTGTGGATACTTTTTCTCGAAAGTCATCATTTCCCTTGCCTGGGTCAAATTGGCAGCCAGCGGCTTTTCGACGATCACGTGTTTGCCTGCATCCAGCGCGGCTTTTGTGGATTCGAAATTGAGGTGAATGGGAAGGATAATATCAACGGCCTTCACATCCGGATTTTGTAGCACCTCTCGATAATCCAGCACGTATGGCGCCCCGCCAACCAGTTCTGAAAATTGCCTGGCTTTGGGTTCGGTGTGATTACAAACAACGGTGATTTCAAATTTATCTTTGAGCTTTTGCAGGGCCGGCCAGTGAAGATCGCGCGCGGCAATGCCGGTTCCGATAATGCCTAATGTAATGGGTTTCATAGTGTCTTCCTTTTTTTCATAATCATAATCTTAATCCTAATCTTGCTCTTCCTCCCTTCTAAAAAATAGATTAAGATTATGATTAAGAGTAAGATTAAGAACAAGCGTTAAACATCCACGCCCACAAACACGCGCAGCAAATAACCGATTCCGAACGAAATAATGGCGACTCCCAAACTCAGCGCCGACATTTCCAAAAAACGTTTCCTGAACGAATAATCCTTTGCCACAGAAATATAAAAATTGAATACGAGAATAATCAGGATGGCGATGCTTAAAACTATGCCGAGGCAGAGAAAATAATTTTGAAAAAATAAATATGGCAAAACAAGCAGCGCCACCGTAATGATGTATGCAATGCCGGTGTAAACCGCCGATTTCACCGAGTTTTTCTCACCGCCCTCGGCGCGCTTGGAGAGGTAATCGGAAACTGCCATGGATAGCGACGCTGCAATACCGGTGATGATTCCGGACAGGGCAATGAGCTTCGTATTTTGAAATGCGAACGTGAGCCCGGCCAGGGTGCCTGTGAGTTCCACCAGAGCGTCATTCAATCCAAGGACAATGGACCCAACGTACGTGAGCCCTGTCTCATTGATCATGCTGAGCAGTTCCTGTTCATGGCACTCTTCATCAACAATAATATCTTTGATCTCAGGTATGTCCTTTTCGATGCCCCGGTAATCGATCTGATCTTGTTCTTCATTTCTTTCCAATAGCTTGAGCCCAAACGTCAAACCGAATAGACGTGAAATCCAGTAGAAAAAGAAAATTTTAAGCTTGTTCGGCTTGATATTCGCGCCGGTATATTTTTTCAGAAGTTCAGCATGTTTTAATTCGTCCCCGGCAATTGAATGTAAAATATTTCGGTTCTCCGGATCCGTTATTTGATTTGAAAGTTTGGCATAAATATAATGCGCTGTTATTTCGTCTTTTTGAAAGACGAGCAGTTTATGCCGAACAGACGATGACAGGGAGAAATTTTTTGAAGTCAATACTTTTTTCCCTCAAATGAAGCTCAGCCTCCTGAAATATTCGTGAGTCAGAAGGCTGAATGTGTGGGTCTCTATTATTTTTTCTCAGTTGTGAAAAGCTGCTTTAAATCATCATTTAATTCCTGGGTAATATTTATTTCAACAGCTTTCAAATTTTCTGAAAGCTGTTCCACTCGTGTTGCGCCAAGAATCACGCTGGAAATTCCCTGCTGGGCAGCAACCCAGGCGATGGCAAGCTGGGAACGACTGTAGCCAAGATCATCTGCAATTTTTTTGAATTCTTTCATTTTGTTCAAATTCGTGTCATTATACAGCCAATCTTTTATCCAGTCATAACGCGACATCCGACTTCCCTCGGGAATGCCCTTGTCATATTTTCCTGTCAAAAATCCTGAGGCAAGCGGGCTGTATGTGACCAAACCCATGCCATGCTTTTCAGCAACAGGATAGACGTCGTTTTCAACTTTGTCACGTTCAATGAGATTAAACATGGGTTGCTCAACCTGTGGGCAATACAGATTGCGGCGATCGCAAATATGATGCGCCTCCAAGAGTTGTGCGCCGGTCCATTCGCTGGTTCCCCAGTATAAAATTTTACCCTGGTGAATCAGGTCATCCATGGCGCGCGCTGTTTCCTCGACGGGTGTTTCTGCGTCAAATCGATGACAGAAATAGATGTCCAGGTAATCCGTGCCGATTCGTTTCAGGCTTTTTTCGACGGATTCCATGAGATGTTTTCTGGACAATCCCCGGTCATTGATGTCGTCACTGGCCGGCCAATAGGCTTTGCTGGTCAGCACCATTGTATGACGCGGGAACTCCTTTAACACATTTCCCATCATTTTTTCTGACTCGCCACCTGCATAAACATCGGCCATATCGAAAAAATTGATGCCGGCATCGTATGCTTTGTGAATTATATCATGAACGATTTTTTGGCTGTTCACACTGTCTCCAAAAGTGGCCCATCCGCCTAAACCATATTTACTGACCTTTGTACCACAACGACCCAGTGCTCTGTATTCCATATCCATCATTTACTCCTTCCAAATGCAATCGGAAAATCAACATATTTCATTCATAAAATAATGGTTAAGATAACAAAATGTGAACAAAATGTCAAGATGTAATTAAATTCAAACGTTGAAAGAAAACATTGATAGGGAGGAGGAGCCTGGCAGGTAAGAAAAATATTAACCCACGGAATACGCGGAAGAATTATTATCCAGACAGACCTGAGTCAGAAAGTTGGAAAGAAATTAATGATACAACAAGCTCAAATAATTTTAACGTATGGATAGAGAGAATTTCTAACCCTGAAAGGGTTGAACAATTATTTTCCATACATTGTGAATCAGATTTATAGATTATTTTCACGAAATGAATGTTCAACTCCTTCGGAGTTGTTTCTCTCTGTTTTGCTGGCTCCAACTACAAATGTCCAATCCCTTCGGGATTCTTTCCTATTTTTACGGCGGGATAGTTTTGCGTCAGATTGCTGTTTGATTAGCAATGCAAATTAAAAGGTTTTTTATTGATCATGAAAAAAAGTACCGCTCCCACGGAGACCGCGGGATCGGTTTATTATCATTCTTTATCCGAAGATACTTACTTATTTTGCCATCTCCAATATTTTTTCAATGGCTTTGTCCAATTGCGGATCGCGGTTTTGAAGGTCGTCATTCAGATCATTAATCACAAAAATGTCAGGAGTAACGCCACCGCTTGTTTCAAGGTTGGCGCCGTCCAGTGTGTAGCAGCCCCAAAATGGCAGCCTGAAATAGCCGCCATTCATCAGACCAGCGCCTGTGGTGAAAATCAGCCAGCCGTAGGTGGTGTTGCCGATAATCGGGCCGCGCTTCAGCGCTTTGAAACCATTGGCTGTCATTTCGCCATCGCTCAAGGTGACTTCATTGATGAGCAGAACGATTGGCTTATGCTCGAATCCAAAAGTCGATTGCGGTGACTCGGACAGGCCGCGGATGCGCCATTTGGCGTACACCGGTTTCGTGAGCGCCTGGAGCACGCGATCGTGGACATTCCCTCCGAAATTATAGCGCAGATCGAGAATCAGGCCTTTTCGCGGAACAGCATCCCGTTCCAACTCTTTTAAAAATTTTTCCAGATCGCCGTAACCCATGGCGCTCATGTGAATATAGGCCACATCGTCTTTTGTCTTTTGCTTCACAACAGCCTCACGACTTTTCACCCATTCCTCATATCTCAATCCTCGTTCTGCGCCGGAAGAAATCGGTTCAATTGCAACTTCGATGTCCTTGCCTTTTTGCTGGCTTTTAATGGCGAGCTTCACGCGCTTTCCCATTTTGCCATTCAATGATTGCCAGATATTTTTCTCCAAGAGCACTTTTTCATCGTTCACCGCTAATAGTTCGTTGCCAACCGATACGCTGTCCCTGTGGTTGTAAAGCGGACTATTTTTCAGAATTCGCGCGATGGTAATTTTATTGTTGGCAAAATTAAATTCAGCTCCAATGTGCGCGCTGGGTTCCTCAGTTCTGCCTGAGCCTGGCCCCCGAATGCCGGTGTGCGACGAATTCAAAAATCCGATCATTTCATTGGCATAGTCATAAAAATCCTGGTCTTCACGGACCTGTTGCAGCACCGGCCTGAATTGCTGGTACAATTCACTCCAGTTGATGTTGTGGAGTTTTGCATCATAAAAATAATGCTGCAACGTATAGTACAATTCAGCAAGCATTTGTTCGTAATCGGCAATTTTATCTACTTTGATTTTGGTGTTAAATGAGACGCGCTTGGTTTTACTGCCTTCAATGTATCCAATTTTCCCGCCGCTCAGGTAATACAGTTTGTTGTTTTTTTTGTCGAATTGAAGATTTCGGGGATTGCTTACGCCGCTCATGTATGGCTCGTACTTCCCGCGCTCCTTTTTCTTCAAGCTTGTCTTCCAGAAATGATTCTTTCCATCGATGTTGGAGATAAAATATACCGTGCTGGTATCCTTGGGAGAAAGCACAAACGCACGATCGTTTCCTAAGGTATTCGTCACTGTTTTTGTTTGAAGATCCAGATCTTCCAGTTTGAATGCGATTTTCAGGTCTTCCTTTTTTTCGTCTTTCTTTTTATTCTCTTTTTTGTCTGAATCGTCTTTTTTCTTTTCTTCTTTCGTTGCAAAGAGTTTTTCAAAATCATCTTCATCGAATTCCGGCGGCTGAGGTTCGAAATAGACCTGGTAAATATCCCACTTGCCTGTGAATTCAGGAAAACTATGCCCAAAGCGGTTCGAAGAAAATAAAAGAAATTTGCCGTCCGGCGACCACACCGGGGACGATTCGTCGTAGGCCGTATTGGTGAGCAGGTGCTTTTCTTTGGTATCGATGTTGATCGCGTAAATATCATCGTTGGATTTGCTCTGGTCGACAATGGCAAGGAATCGACTATCCGGGGACCATGAGAACTCCGAAGCAAAGCGTCCGCCGAAATCGCCCTCGATCAACAGCTTATCCTTTTTCCCATCCGGCTGAATGAGCCTGATTTGACGTTTCCCGCGATAGTACGCGATCCATTTTCCATCCGGGGATAGTTTGGGAGAAAGCTCGTCCAGGTCGCTGTCAGTTAATTTTTTTGGCTTTTTATTTCCCAGCGCAGAAATAGAATACAAGTCCGGGTTCGCGCTGACATCAGAGACATAGATGAGATTTTTACTGTTTTTGTCCCAGATAATATCGCGCTCACGCCACGGCGATTCGGTCACGTTGCGGGCGTAGCCGCCGTTGCTGGCTAACACAAAAATATCGCCCCGAACCACAGCCGCGATTTTCTTGCCATCCGGCGAAAGCTGGAATTCAGAAACCGATTCGTTTTGAACAAAAAAGGTACGGTTGTCTTTCGTCTCTGCCGGAGCATCGATGGGAATAGCTGCTGATTCACCTGTTGACAAATCAGTTTTCCAAATGCCGAAATCGCGTTCGTACACTGCAATGGGTACATTTCTGGCAACCGAAAGCCATTTCACATCCTGCTCATTGAAATCCGTCACAGATTTCATATCAGCGCCATCTGCTGATGCAGCCCAGATATTTTTTGTATCGAATTTTTTATCGGTGACAAAATAAACAGAATTACCATCGTTGGACCAGTTGGGCCAAAAACAATTGCTTTCATGCGAGACAATCATTTGTGCCAGTTTGGCGTTCAAATCTTTTGTCCAGATTTTAGCGCTATTGCTACCGCGATAGCCGCGTCGCCACCAGTAATTATTTTCCATCCCCAGTGAGAAAAGAACAGCGCTGCCGTCCGGGTGAAGTTTGGCTTTATGCGGCCAGCTCCAGTAGGTGTCCAGTAGCGGGATGGGATTTCCTCCGTCAATGTTTACTTTGAAAATGCTAATGCTGGATGATCGATTTGAGGTGAAAATAATCCATTGCCCATCCGGTGAAAAATCGGTAGCGACATCATTGCCACTGTGATGGGTGAGCTGTTTCGCCGTTCCGCCTTTGGCGCGTATCAGGAAAACATCATTATTTCCCATACGGCTGGAGGTGAAGGCTATCCATTTGCCATCCGGCGACCAGATTGGTTCTTTGTCGTACGACGTATGGTTGGTTAAATGGGTGGCTTTTCCTCCTTTCACCGGAACGGTCCAGAGATCGCCCATGTATGAGAAGGCAACAATGTTTCCATCCGGCGATACCGAAGGAAATCGGGCGCCGATTAATTGATCGGTTTCCGCTGAAAAAAGAGGATGATGAAATGAGAATACGAATACAAACAATACTGTGAAAAGAAAAATTCGCTTCATGCGCGACTCCTTTTTGAATAATTCGTTGACGAAATGTTCGAACGATAATATAGAGAAAACTTCCTGAAAAATCAAGAATATTCAGTTCGTAAAAGTAAATAAGAGTTATCGAGTGATTTTTAGAATAAAGTTCACCCAGGCTATGAATTAACTGAATCAAAATGAAAAAGGCCGGGAATTCGAGTTTTTCGAAATGCCTGATTTTGCTGAAGTCGAATAATTTCATTTTGGAATATCATCGTTATTCAACAAAAGATTGGAGGAGATTTACCGAAAAAAATATTGACTATGTCTTTTTAATACGTTATATTTACGAATTAAATTAAGTATCCATTCAATAATTAATGGAAAATCTCTAGGATAGTGATGGTTCAGGAGATTCCTCCTGAACCCAATAATGAATTGGGATATATATCCCAACTAATTTCCCGTTCAGGATAAATATCCTGAACGATCGTACTTATCCCCTTCTTATTGAGCGGATACTAAATTAAGTCAATTTTTTTGGGGGATGCTGAAAGCTTTTTTAGAAATTTGTTTCGTTTCAAACATCCCAAAAAAGCGTGAATTTTTTCCTTCTCGACAGTAATTGTAAATCACTGAATTACGGAGATAAGGGATTTTCAAAATTGAACGCTCAATAATTTGTTACCATTTTCTAATTTGATTCACTGATAATTAGAAAAACATGATGAAATTGAATTGTGTCCTGAGAAATATGGTTCGATAGTTTCTTGATTTAATTTGAGTGAACGCAACTATATAACGATTAATTAAATGGAGTGATCAACATGGCTAACATCAAGACCAAAAAAGGTAAAATTGCAATTCTAACCGGTGGCGGCGATGTCCCCGGATTGAATCCGGCAATTCGCGCGGTGACGATTCGCGCCATTCGTGAAGGTTACGAAGTGATTGGCATTCGTCGTGGTTGGGGCGGCATGATTGAAATCAACCCGGAAAAAGGCGCTGACAACAGTAAGAATTATATACATTTGACTGAAGAGATTGTGAACAAGGTCGGTCGAACCGGGGGAACGTTTTTGCATACATCCCGAACCCGTCCGAGTCACGTTCCAAAGGGAAACGTGCCTGAATTTTTGCGGGACAAGTACAAAGATGAAATGAATGATCTGACTCCGGACGTATTGAAAAATCTGGATTTTCTTGGCGTGGATTATCTCATCCCCATCGGTGGTGACGATACATTGAGCTATGGCGTGCGGCTTCACAAGGAAGGCATGAAAGTGATCGCCATCCCCAAGACCATGGATAATGATGTGCCCGGCACCGACTATTGCATCGGATTCAGCACCTGCGTCACCCGAACCATTGAAATGACTCACCGTTTGAGAACCTCGGCCGGCTCTCACGAACGAATTCTCGTTATCGAAGTGTTTGGCCGCTATGCCGGATTTACCGCTCTGCTGCCGACCATGGCTGGCGCGGCTAACCGCTGTGTCATTCCTGAATACAAATTCGATATTAACCGGCTCACTGAACTGCTGGTTGAAGATCGGTTCACCAATCCAAGCCATTATTCCGTGGTCCTGGTTTCTGAGGGAGCTATATTCGAAGGCGGCGAAATGGTTTTCCAGGATCTGGAAACCGATGCGTATGGCCACAAAAAACTTGGCGGTATTGGCGATCGCATTTCCGACCAATTGAAAAATCTGACGCCCAAATTCAACAATGGCACGCGAATCAATGTCATTAATCAGCGCTTGGGCTACTTGGTTCGATCCGGCGATCCGGACGCCATTGATTCCATCGTCCCAATGGCATACGGCAACCTGGCGCTCGATTTGATCATGGATGGCGTTTCGGGCAGACTCACCATTCTGAACAACGGCCGATACGATAACGCGCCCATCGAAGTTGTGACCAGCTATAACAAAGTGGTTGATGTGGAAAAATACTACAGCACCGACCGGCTGCGTCCTTACTACAAAAGCTTCGAATCCAAGCCATTGTTTATCATGGCCAGCGATTGATAACAGAAATATTTTTGGAATAGATATTGAAAATTCCGAATCAGTGTTTTGGTTCGGGATTTTTTTTGCTTTTGGAGGAATTGAATCAGTGGTATGAAATACTGAAATGCAGTAGCGAAAAACGCTATTCAAATAAAAAAAACGGCGCCCGATCCAAAATCAACACGCCGCTTTCTGAAACCCTTTAATTCAATTTATCACAGTTACTTCCTGTGCTTGCGGTCCTTTTTCTCCTTGTGTAATTGTAAATTCTACTTTTTGCTCGCCCCTGAGGGAGCGATACCCATCACCCTGGATTCCGCTGTAATGAACGAAAATGTCATCACCGTTTTCACGGGTGATGAAACCATAGCCTTTGATATTGTTAAACCATTTAACAATGCCTGTTTCACGCTCTGCCAAAATGTATCACCTCCTTTCAAAATTCCGATTCATTTGGTGAAGAGCGTTTTAAAAGAACAGAAAAGGGTAATACCTGAAAATTAAAATTGAATTAAGATTATTTAATTCAATTCATTAACTTGACTGAATAGTATCCGCTCAATAATTTATGGTAAAAAGTTCTTTGATAATTTATTTTTCAC